>JAFQRY010000012.1 GCA_017409845.1 Clostridia bacterium | reverse complement strand
TGTAGGGGTCGGCGACCCGACGACCCGCATCAAGAACTCTGCAGGAGTAGGGCGGGATGCCTTCATCCCGCCGCATATTTTTTTCGTTTATTTGACATTTTTTCTCCCATCGGAGTACCTTTGTACGCCTTCGGTCGAAGAAAATGCCATTCAGCTTCCTTTCTCAACAGTCACCACCTTGCCGAAAAACAAGTTTTTCGACAAGCTGACGGGCTGATTCGTTTTGAATCAGCCCGCATCTTTTATTTATCCATCAGCATTCTCATAAACAGTCCGCCCTGAACGGTTCTGTGCTGGAACGAAACGGTTTTTCCGCTCTTTGTGTCATACCAGTCTGTCATGGGCACACGGCTGTCGCTCTCGTTATACGCATCCCACAAGGGTGCAACATACCGTTCAAAGACTTCCTTTGAGGATGCCATTGAAGCAACCCACACAAGCCAGTCGCTCTTTGTGTAGTCCGCACGGATGTCAAGCGGCATTCCGTATTTATTGAAATGCTTCATATTGTCGGCAATTTCCGCATCCATGAATTCCTGAGTGAAAAGCTTTGTGCCCCACACCTTATCCCATACCATGTTATATTTCATGGAATAGGTATTCGGACGGTCAAAGGCAAGATTTGATGTACCGTCGGGATTAAGTGCGGTATTCATCCAGTTTTCCGCCATTTTTTCAGCCTCGGCACGGTAAAAATCCGCCTGCTCTTTTTCGCCGAGCATTTCCTGAATTATCGACATGCCTCTCAGACCCATTACAGCCTTCAGCGAAAGGTTGCAGTTATGGGCAAGATGACCCGCAAAATCATCGGTGCAAAGCTGATGACCCGGGTCTGCACCGTATTCAATAAGATAAGAACACCATTTTTTGAGAAGTTCAATATTCTTCTTTGCAAAATCGGCATTACCCTCGGCAATTGCAACATTCGCAGCCATAACGAGCATGTTGCCGCATTCTTCAACGGGCATCTGCCACTTGAGTGCATTGTCACCGTAAACCTGACCGTTGACAAGCGGATAGCATCCCACGTCATGGGGAGCAAAATCAAATATCCATGCATCGCTTTTCGCATAGCGGAAAACGGGACGCATCATTCCCTTTACAAGCTCGGGATTATAAATAAGGAACATCGGGATTGAGGGATAAGAAACATCGACCGTTGCTGCACAGCCGTTTGAGAAGCATTCCTTTGAAATATAGAGAATTTCTCCGTTTTCATCAAGCACAAGCTTATGACCTGCGATAACCTGACGGTATGCAAGCGAAAGCAGCTCGGCATATTTTTCTCCGCCCGCTTTTTCGGCGTCGGCAAAAAGCTTTTGCGAAAATTCATCGCATTTTTTCTTTACGGCATCATATTCTGCAGCCGCTTCATCAATCGCTTCAAGAATTGTCTGTCCGTCCTTATTCCACCATGATTTAAGATGCTTACCGAAATATTCGATGCTTTCGATATCGTCATAAGCAAAAAGATAGAGAAGAGCTTCATTTTCTTCGGCATTGTTGCAGATATTTATTGTTGTCTGACCCCATTCGCTGCCCTCGCATGCCTGCGTGTCCTTACCTGCAGACATCAGATAAAAATATCCCCAGTCAATTCTCAGGTCGTCGCCGCATTTGTTGAGCGGCTTCTGCTCAACATTGCCGATTTTCATACCTTTGACGCTGCCGAAGGAAACAACCTCTGTTGTAACATCATGTCCGCTTGTTTCGTTGAGGCAAAGCTCCTCACTTGCTCTGATGCCGATTTTAACATCGTGGGGTCTTCCGTCTTTTGATGAATATGAAACGGAAAGATAGGAAACGGGTCTTGTCAGAAGCTTGTAATCGTCGGCAATGACGGGAGAAGTAAACACCGCCTTCAGTGTGATTTCGTCATTCTCCATAACAGCGGTTGTTGAAAGTGCATCAATATCAAGCGAAACCTGATTGAGCTTATACAGATCTCTGTTGTAGCCGAAAAATGTATATTCTTTTCCGTCAACGGTTACGGTTCCCATGATATGGTTATCCTTGCCCGTCCAATGTACCGCAGACGAGTAATTCAGCACGCTGTCCTTTGACCATACGGAAAAATAAGGGTCAATTGTTATAAGAGGAACGCACGGTGCTCTTAATTTCATAATTATCATCCTTTCCGGTTAAAAATCAAAAGAAAGGGGCTGTAAAAAACAGCCCCGTAAATCAAAGCAAAACAAATAATTCAGATTATCAGAAAGCCTCAACCGCAGCCTTTTCTGCCGCAAGACCCTTCTTATAATTTTCAAGGAAAGCCCTGAAGCCTGCAATATCTTCCGCATCGGGAGTAACCTCGGTTGACTCCTGACCTGCAAAGACCTTGTTTTCAAGATATGCGTCAAGAGTTTCGCCTTCTGATTTGCTTACCATGTATTCAGCAAGGATTGCAACGCCCCAGGGGCCGCCCTCGCCTGCGGTTTTCATAACGGATACGGGAGCATTAAGAGCTGCACCCATGATTTTCTGACCTGCAACGGGAGCCTTGAAATAGCCGCCGTGACCGAGAATTCTGTCAACCTTAACATCTTCATCCTCAAGGATTTCCATGCCGATGCTGAGAGTTGCAGCTGCAGAGCAGAGCTGTACTCTTGAGAAGTTTTCGAGATTGAATTTGCTGTCGGGTCCCCTGAAGAACATGGGCTTACCGCTGTCAAGACCGGTGATAACCTCACCCGAAAGATAGTTGTATGCAACAAGTCCGCCGCAATCCTTATCGCCCGAAAGTGCAGATTCAAACATCTTATCGAGCACCTTATAAATGCTGATATCCATACCGAGAGCCTTGCACATTGAAGTGAAAAGTCCTGCCCATGCATCAATTTCGCCCGAGCAGTTATTGCAATGAACCATAGCAACGGGCTTTCCTGCGGGAGTTGTTACCATATCAATTTCGGGATAAAGCTTTGAGAGTGCCTTTTCGAGAACAACCATAAGGAAGATTGATGTGCCTGCGGAAACATTGCCCGTTCTGACTGCAACGGAATTTGTTGCAACCATGCCCGTGCCTGCATCGCCTTCGGGAGGACAAAGCATAACGCCTGCCTTGAACTCGCCCGTGGGGTCAAGAAGAAGAGCTCCCTCTTCGGTCAGAACGCCTGCATTTTCACCCGCAACGAGCACCTTGGGGAGAATTGCCTCAATATTCCAGGGGAAGTTTTTATCTGCAATTCTTTCATCAAACTGAGCAAGCATTTTTTTATCGTAATCATTGGTATTGCTGTCAATGGGGAACATGCCCGAGGCTTCGCCCACACCGATAACCTTGTTGCCCGTCAGCTTCCAGTGAACATATGCCGCGAGGGTTGCAATGAAATCAACATCCTTCACATGCTCCTCACCGTTAAGGATTGCCTGATAAAGATGAGCAATGCTCCATCTCTGAGGAATGTTGAAATCAAAAAGTGCACTGAGCTCTTCGGCTGCCTTTGCGGTGATTGTGTTTCTCCATGTTCTGAACTGTGCAAGCTGATTGCCTTCCTTATCGAATGCAAGATAGCCGTGCATCATGCCGCTGATACCGAGAGCACCGACGGTTGTGAGCTTAACGCCGTATTTTTCGGCTACATTCTTTTTGAGTGCACCGAACGCACCTCTGAGACCTTCCCACACCTGCTCAAGAGGATAGGTCCATACGCCGTTGTCATATGTATTTTCCCAGTCAAAGCTGCCCGATGCAAGAGGCTCGTGATTTTTGCCGATGAGAACAGCTTTGATTCTTGTTGAACCGAATTCAATTCCGAGAGCGGTCTGACCCGCTTCGATTGCAAGCTTGATTTTTTCCATAGATATCACACTCCGTTTTTAATGTAAAATCAAATTTCCACCATATTATAATATCAAAACAACATGAAGCCGTCAAGTAAGCAGCGTTTTTTTGTGTAAAAACATGTTTTTGTGTTGCTTTTCCTTATTTCTTTTGCTATAATTATTTTATATATTGCAATTAGGAGGAAGACCATGAATTTAGTCACCACAGTCAAAAACGGTTTTTCAAAAGTCAGAACCTATTGGAAAACCCCGCCGCTCGGCAACTACATGAACTTCAAAGAAATCGTTTCGCTCGCAGGCGGCGGCATAGGTGTTAAATTTATTATCACCTGTATTTCCGGCGTATTGCTTTCGGCAACAAACGTTTTCGTCGGTAACACAATCGGCATTGAACCGATGAATATGTATTTCATATATATTCTTGCAGTTATCATCAGCTTCCCGCTGACGATGCTCAGAGCATACATAATCGACAACGCCCGCAACAGAAAGGGCAAATACAGACCTTATCTTCTCACTATGGGTCTTCCCACCATCATTCTTGCATTCGGTTATTTCTGGATGCCTTATGAAAAAATGGGCAGTCAGGCAATGAAATGTGCTGTTGTTCTTCTTTTCAATATCGGCTTCCAGTTCTTCTATAATTTCCTTTATGACGCTTACGACAACTACATTGTTGTTCTTTCACCCAATACTCAGGAAAGAGCAAATGTTTCCTCAATCAAATCGGTTACCGATTCACTCGCTCCCACAATAACAAACGCTATAATTCCTCTTCTCGCAACCTCAATTATCGGCACAAACAACCTCAATGACATCAGACTTTACAGATACATCTGGCCCCCCATTCTTATTATCGGTTTCCTTCTGAGTGTTATCGTTTATGTCAACACAGAGGAAAAAATCGTTCAGGCAAAGACCCATGTTGTTCAGATGAAGTTTATTGATGCTCTCCGTGCGGTAGCAAGAAACAAATATTTCTGGATTATTTCTCTTGCAGGCTGGCTCGGCTTCCTTGAAGGAGCATACGGCAGCATTCTTAACTGGCTTTATTCTTATCAGCATGCATGCTCAAGCGGCGAATATTCACTCTTATTCACCATTTACGGTAATGCATCCTTCTGGGGCATGCTTCTTGCTCCTCTTTCAATCAAGAAGCTGGGCAAAAAGAACACTCTTATTTTCACCAATTTCCTCAACATTATTTTCATTGCGCTTATCTATCCCGTTGTCAAGCACGCCAACATGGATATAATGATTTGGCTTGTTATGATCTGTCTCTGGTTCAACGCTCTTGTAGGCTCCTTCGGTCACATTCTTACTCCCAGCCTCAACGGCGATATCCGTGACTATCAGCAGTATATCACCGGCGAAAGAATCGACGGCATGTTTGCCGCAGTAGGTCTTATAGGAAGCATTGTTACAATGGTAACAAGCTCCGTTCTTCCCGCTATCTATAAGGAAGTAGGCTTCAACGAAACAAAGCTCAAGGAGCTTCTCCCCGAAATTATTGCTCAGGAGGGTGAGCTTCTTGACCCGACAAATGTATATAATGTTCTTTACCATAAAGAAACCTTCATAAGCATTTTCGGCGTTCTTATTTCTGTATCCGTTCTCGGTGCGTTTATGAACGTTCTTCCTTATTTCTTCTATGATCTTTCCGAAATCAAGCAGCAGGGCATGATAAAGGTTCTCAAAATCCGTGCACTTTTCGAGGACTACGGAAACGGTGTTCTCAAAGACAGAGATCTTGTTGAAACAATCGAAATCATCAGAGAGGCTGACGGCTTCAGAAATGCTCAGCCCAAGAATCTCAAGGAGCTCAAGGCAGCAAAGAAGCAGGCTTCATCAAAAGAAGAAAAGAAGGCTGCAAAGAAGGCTTATAAGGATGCCGTTCTCTTCAACCAGAACATTGAAATTTCAAAATTTGTCAATGATGAAATGAACCGCTTCAACACACCTTACGGCAAAGTACAGCTTGAAGAAGCTCGCAAAACCGTCAGTGCCGGCTACGAAGCAATCTACAGCTTTGATAAATCCGCCATTGCCGAAGCAAAGGCTCTTCCCAAGGAAACAAAGGAAGAAAAAGAATTCAGAAAAGATGCAATCGCAAAGGCAAGAGATTTTGCTTATGCAAAAAAATCGGCAGACAAGCATTTCCCCGGCGGAATCAAGGAATTTGATGCAAGCGTTTTTGAGGTACTCTTTGATAAAGAAGACAAGCTTGCGGAAGAGCTTGAAGCAACTTATAAAAAGCTTTATGATGCAAGAGACCGCAAATGCAAGCCCGATATTGACAAATATATGAAGGCAGTAAAAAGCATCAAGGCTGAGCAGAAGGCTGTTGAAAACGAGCTTAAAAATGCGACCACGGAAAACTCGGTTTATAACCGTGCAGCGAAGCCCTATATTAATGCACAGAAACTTCTTGTGCAGAACGAAAACTATACAAAGTTTGATGAAATATCAGCATTGTATGAAGAAGCAAAGGCACGCCACGAAAAGGCTCAGGCAGATGCGATTGCCGAAGCAAAGCGTCTTGCAGCCGAAGAAAAGGCTCATGCAGAAAAAATCAAGGCTGAAAAAGCAGCAAAGAAAAACAAATAAATCACTGATACGATTTCAGATTAACAACCGCCGTTGCCCGAAAGGGCAGCGGCGGTTTCTGTTTCTCTGCATCAAAAATTACAAAAAAAGCTTCAAAAATTACAAATAAGATAAATCTCGGATTTTTGTGATATAGTTCAGTTGTCGGAACACAAAAAACGGATGCCCCGAAGGACATCCGTCAATAATAAGCATTTTTAAATGTTTGCGGCATTTCTGATATCGTCAACTCTGTCGGTTTTCTCCCAGGGAAGGTCGATATCCGTTCTGCCGATGTGACCGAGGGCTGCAACCTGTCTGTATATAGGTCTTCTCAGGTCAAGGGTCTTGATGATACCTGCAGGGCTGAGGTCGAAAAGCTTGTTTACAATTGCAGAAATTTCGCTGTCGGTAATTTTGCCTGTGCCGAAGGTATCAACAAAAACGGAAACGGGCTGCTCAACACCGATTGCATATGCAAGCTCAACCTCACATTTCTTTGCAAGGCCTGCAGCAACAATATTCTTTGCAACATAGCGTGCGGCATATGCTGCCGAGCGGTCAACCTTTGTGGGGTCCTTTCCGCTGAATGCACCGCCGCCGTGGCGTGCATATCCGCCGTATGTATCAACAATAATCTTTCTGCCGGTAAGACCGCTGTCACCCTGAGGGCCGCCGGTTACGAATCTGCCGGTGGGATTGATGTGATACTTTGTGTTTTCGTCAAGCATTTCCGCAGGAATAACGGGCTTGATAACCTTTTCAACGATATCCGCTCTTATCTGTTCAAGAGTAACATCGGCTGCATGCTGAGAAGAAATAACAACTGTATCAACTCTGACGGGAACGTTGTTTTCATCATATTCAACGGTAACCTGGCTCTTGCCGTCGGGGCGGAGATAGCCGAGAGTACCGTCCTTACGGACTTCGGTAAGCTTTGCACAAAGCTTGTGTGCAAGAGAAATGGGAAGAGGCATAAGCTCGGGAGTTTCGTCACAAGCGAAGCCGAACATCATACCCTGGTCGCCTGCACCGAGTCTGTCAACACCCATTGCAATATCGCCCGACTGCTTGTCAAGAGCAGTCATAACAGCACAGGTGTTGCAGTCAAAGCCGTATTCGGCATTGTTGTAGCCGATATCGTCAACAACCTCTCTTACGATTTTGGGAATATCAATTTCCGCTGTGGTGGTAATTTCACCCATAACAAGAACCATACCGGTTGTGCAGCAGGTTTCGCAGGCAACTCTGCCCATGGGGTCTTTTGCAAGAATCGCATCAAGAACGGCATCGGAAATCTGGTCACAGATTTTGTCGGGATGGCCGCCCGTTACGGATTCGGAAGTAAATAAATAGTTTGCCATATTATTACCTCATTCAGAATAGTATTATCAATGGATTCAGTCCTGAAAAATAACCACTGAAGGAGTCTTCAGTGGTTGAAAACACCTTATTTTCCGGCTTTACGCCGCAGGAATTAGCACCTTGCATAACACAGGTTGCCGGGCTTCAAAGGGCCTGTCCCTCAGCCTCTCTTAATAAGGACATATTCTATTGACACTTTATTATATATCACGCTTCGATGTTTGTCAACAAATTTTTCTTTCAAAAAAATCCGAAAAAAATTCCTGAAAAAGTGAACCTTCTGAAGAAAAGTGTTGTCTTAGATATTACGGAAAGGCAGGATTACTTTTCTACGGTAAACAAATCGCCGGGTGTGCAATCGAGGAGGTTGCAAAGTTTCTCGATTGTTTCAAGCTGGATTCCGGTCAGAGTGTTGTCGCAGAGCTTGTTGACCGTCTTGTATGTGGTCTGCATCTGCTTTACAAGCCAGTATCTTGTCTTTCCCCTTTCATTGAGGAGCTTTTGGACATTAGTTTTAATCATATAAATCACCAACATAATTATATCAAAATGTATTTTACCATAAAATTAACCTTAAGGTAGTCTACTTAAAGGTTGACTAACCGATTTGTCAGTGCTATAATGTAAAATATAGAAAATTTTACCAAAATTGCAAAAAAATTCATGTTTTATGTTTACTTTTTTACTTTTTTGAATTAAAATGTAAATAACCTGTATGCGCTATGCAGGTAAAAAATAAAACGGAGGTTACTCAAAATGAAAACAGCAAAAAAAGTTCTCGCAATCATCCTCAGCATCGCAATGCTTCTCGGCATGGGTGCAACAAACGCATTTGCAGCCGACATCGGCGATGAAATCAAGTGGTCAACCATCTACGAAGACGGCGAAGAGTATGTCAACTTCTATGAGTTCGGCGGCACACTCAAAGAAGGCGAAAACGCAATCAACGGCAACAGCGACGCCTATATCGAAAAGGTTTATGAATTTGAAGCTGCTCAGGCAGGCTACTATTTCATTACATCCGACGAGTGGTTTATGGTTGCAGACGAATATAAAAATGGTGAAGCAACCAATTCTGCCGACTACGAATGCATGTATTATGTAACAGAAGAAGAAGATTATATCTACGGTGAGATTTATTATCTTCCCGCAGGCACAGCTCTTATCGCTTCCGATCTGTATTTTGATTTGGATACAAATATCAGCATTGAATATCTCGGCGAGCTCAGCGAGCTCAAGTTTAATGAAGAAGACCTTTCATGCCTTATCTTCGGTGACGAGATTTATTATAGCGAAGAAGGAAATTTTGTTGAAATCCCTGCAAGATACACCGCAGAATTCACAAACGGCAAAATCTTCAATTACACTTATGAATATACAGTCTTCAGCACAAACGGCACTCTTGCCGAAGGCGAAAATGTAATTATCTACGACTTCCTCGGCAATGAAACAGAGGTTTATGCCAACTTCTATGAAATCACATATTTCGTTGACAGCATTGAGCTTCAGAAGAACGACAGACACCTCGATGCAAAATACTATTACGATGGCAACATCGAATATTTTGACCTTGGCGATGAACCCGAATATGTTATTGTAAACTTCACAGACGGCACATCTCAGGCATTTGAATTCTATTACGGTCCTTCATATACCAACAACACAATTACTCTTCCCAACGGCAAGGAAGTTTATGTTTACGCATACCTTGACTATAACGACGAAGGCGAAATCTGTTTTGTTGCAGGCATGGCTGACCACCGCTTCATTGAAGAGCCCTGCTCTATCGAAGCAGCTTCATTCAACGAAAACTTTGACCGCTTCTCAGAAAACCTTATTTCTATTATAGAAAATGGTCTTGATTTCATCGTATATCGCCTTGAATACATGGCAGATGCTCTTGCATACGGCGATTTTGAATACTTCATGTATCAGCTCGAAAGACTTTTCAACTCACCTTATCTCGGATATTTCTTCGGAGAAATTTCTTCATTCATCAATTACTATATCTGATTATTCCGTGCCTTGTAGGGACAGAGGAGTTATAAAATAAAAGAATAACCGTTGGGGCAACCCGACGGTTATTCTTTTTGCAGTTTATTCTTAAGCTCATCAACCGAATCCGCAATTATATCCGCTCCGTTTGAAATAAGAGCATCACGGTCACGGAATCCCCATGTTACTCCGATGCACGGCACGCCTGCGTTTTTTGCTGTTATGCAGTCAACCTCGGAATCGCCGACATAAACGGATTTATCTTTTGACACTCCGAGCATTCCGAGCACTTTAAGCACTCCGTCGGGCTGAGGCTTCTGTGCAACGCCGTCAAGCTGACCGACGGTCACATCAATCAGCTCCCCGAAAAAATGCTTCACTATATTCTCTGCCGCCTGATGCATCTTGTTGGTGACAACGGCGGTTTTTATTTTTTCTTTTTTCAGTTCCGAAAGCATTCCGGTTATGCCGTCATACGGCTCTGTTTCAACAAGAGAATTTGCCGCATAATGCTCTTTGAATTTCAGAAGGCATTCTTCTGTTATTTCTTCGGGCGTATTTTCGGGAACGCTCAGATAAACGAGCCTTCTGACTCCGTTGCCGACGAACGAGCGGATTTCTTCGGTTGTTCTTTCAGGGAATCCGTATTCCGAAAGAGCGTAATTAACGCTGTTCCGTAAATCGGCAAGCGTGTCGGTCAGAGTGCCGTCAAGGTCAAATATCACTGCTTCGTATTTCATAATTTCACCTTACAAGTAAAACGGCGGGAGCAAGCCCCCGCCCTACCGTTATTTCTTATTTTTAAACTTATCAAAGAAGCCTTCCTTGCCGTTTCCGACGGGTGCACCTCTTTTGACACCCATTTCCTTTTCAAACTCAATAAGAAGCTCCTTCTGACGCTGGGTGAGATTCTTGGGAACATCAACAATAATGCGTACAAGCTGATCTCCCCTGCCCCTGCCGTTGAGAATCTGAATTCCCTTGCCCTTAAGGCTGAAAACTGTTCCCGACTGAGTTCCTGCAGGAAGGTCAAACTTCACATCGCCGTCAAGAGTGCTGATACGAAGGTTATCACCGAGAACAGCCTGAGAATAGCTGACTCTCTGCTCAAGCCATACATTATAGCCGTCACGCTCAAAATAGGGATGCGGTCTTACAAACACGGCAACTCTCAGGTCACCCTTCGGTCCGCCGTTGATGCCTGCATTGCCTGCACCGCTTACGTTGAACACCTGACGGTCATCAATACCTGCGGGGATATTGACCTCAACTGAGGTCTTGGTTGATGTTCTGCCCGTTCCGCGGCACTTTGCACACGGATTTTCAATAACCTTTCCCTGACCCTGACACTTGGGGCATGCCTTCTGTGTCTGGATAACGCCGAAAGCGGTTCTCTGCTGAACATTGACATAGCCTCTGCCGCCGCAATCGGGGCAGGTTTTGGGTGAAGTGCCTGCCTTTGCACCCGAGCCGTGGCATTCGGAGCAAGTATCCACACGGTTGATATCAACCGTTCTCTTGCAGCCCTTTGCCGCCTCTTCAAACGAAATTGTTACTCTCGCCTGAACATCCTCGCCCCTTCTCGGTGCATTGGGATTTGACTGTCTGCCGCCTCCGAAGCCTCCGCCGAAGAATGAACCGAAAATATCGCCGAGGTCGCCGAAATCAAAGCCGCCGAAGCCTCCGCCGTATGCACCGCCTCCGCCTGCACCGTAATTCGGATCTACGCCTGCATGACCGAACTGGTCATAGCGTGCCTTTTTCTGGCTGTCGGAAAGCACCTCATAGGCTTCGTTGGCTTCCTTGAATTTTGCTTCAGCCTCAGCATCACCCGGATGAAGATCCGGGTGAAATTCTTTGGCTTTTTTTCTGTATGCTTTTTTTATCTCGTCCTCGCTCGCACTTTTTGAAACGCCGAGAACCTCATAATAATCTCTTTTATCTGCCAAGGGGATTAACTCCTCACATTAGTTGTTGTCATCAACATCCGTATAATTTGCTTCTGTATAGCCCTCACCGCCGGGAGCTGCACCGCCCTGCTGAGCCTGAGCTGCTTCTGCGGCAGCCTTATAAAGCTTCTCGGAAACTTCATGGAACTTTGCGGTAAGCTCATCCTGACGGGTCTTGATAAGGTTGATATCCTCGCCCTTAAGAGCTTCCTTAAGAGCATCAATCTTTTCGTTTACACCTGCTTTTTCATCATCGCTGAACTTATCGCCGTTTTCGCTCATAAGCTTTTCGCACTGATAAACCATCTGGTCTGCAGCGTTGCGTGTGTCAACATTTTCACGGCGTTCCTTATCCTCCTGAGCAAATCTCTCTGCATCGGCAACAGCCTTTTCGATATCTTCCTTTGACATGTTTGTTGAGGAAGTGATATTGATTGACTGCTCCTTCTGAGTGCCGAGATCCTTTGCGGAAACATGAACGATGCCGTTTGCGTCTATATCAAATGTAACTTCAATCTGAGGAATGCCTCTGGGTGCGGGCATGATGCCGTCAAGGTGGAACACGCCGAGAGTTTTGTTATCTCTTGCAAATTCTCTTTCACCCTGAAGAACATGAACCTCAACAGAAGGCTGATTATCTGCTGCAGTTGAGAAAATCTGGCTCTTCTTTACGGGGATTGTTGTGTTTCTGTCGATAATCTTTGTGCTGATACCGCCCATGGTTTCGATGCCGAGTGAAAGCGGAGTAACGTCAAGAAGAAGAAGACCTGTTACCTCGCCGCCGAGAACACCTGCCTGAAGAGCTGCACCGATAGCAACGCATTCGTCGGGGTTGATGCCCTTGAAGGGTTCTGCACCCATGAACTGCTTGATTGCTTCCTGAACAGCGGGAATTCTTGATGAACCGCCGACCATGAGAACCTTATCAATTTCGCTTGTCTTGAGACCCGAGTCATTCATTGCCTGACGGACGGGACCCATTGTTGCATCAACAAGGTCTGCTGTAAGCTCGTTGAACTTTGCTCTTGTGAGAGTCATTTCAAGGTGCTTGGGGCCTGTTGCGTCTGCTGTGATGAAGGGAAGGCTGATGTTTGAGGTTGTTACGCCTGAAAGCTCAATCTTTGCCTTTTCTGCAGCTTCCTTGAGTCTCTGCATAGCCATTTTATCGCCGCGAAGGTCGATTCCCTGCTCTGCCTTGAAGCCGTCTGCAAGCCAGTTGATAACTCTCTGGTCAAAGTCGTCGCCGCCGAGCTTGTTGTTACCTGCTGTTGCAAGAACTTCCTGAACACCGTCGCCCATTTCAATGATTGAAACGTCGAAGGTACCGCCGCCGAGGTCATAAACCATAACCTTCTGGTCGGTTTCCTTGTCAATACCGTATGCAAGAGCTGCTGCTGTGGGCTCGTTGATGATTCTCTTTACTTCGAGACCTGCAATCTTACCTGCATCCTTTGTTGCCTGACGCTGTGCATCGGTGAAATATGCGGGAACGGTGATAACAGCTTCTGTTACCTTATCGCCGAGATATGCTTCTGCATCTGTCTTGAGCTTCTGAAGAATCATTGCAGAGATTTCCTGCGGAGTATACTTTTTGTCGTCGATAGCTACCTTGTAATCGGAGCCCATCTGTCTTTTGATTGAAGCAACTGTTCTGTCGGAATTGGTAACAGCCTGTCTCTTTGCAACCTGACCGACCATTCTTTCGCCTGTTTTACCGAAAGCAACAACAGAGGGAGTTGTTCTTGCACCCTCAGCGTTTGCGATAACAACGGGCTCGCCGCCTTCGATAACTGCCACACATGAGTTTGTTGTACCTAAGTCGATACCGATAATCTTTGCCATAATAATTTTTCCTCCTATAATATATGAATGGATTTATTTATGAATTTGCAACCTTGACAACCGCATCTCTTATGATTCTGTCGCCAAGCTTATAGCCTTTTGTGAACACCTCGGCAATTGTATTTTCGCCGAGCTCGTCATCCTCAACGGTCATAACCGCATTGTGGATGTTGGGGTCAAAAGCATCTCCTCTTTCGCCGTAGCTTTCAACGCCTGTCTTTTTAAGAATTTCGCCGAACTGATTGAAAATAAGGTCAATTCCCTTTTTATAATCCTCAAAGCTGCACTCGGTATTGTTTGCCGCTCTGTCAAAATTATCCAGAACGGGAAGCAGCTCCTTGATTACATCCGCTTTGGAGGATGAATAAATATCCTGCTTTTCCTTCTGCGAACGCTTGCGGAAATTATCGTATTCCGCATAAAGCCTCAGAAACTGATCATTTTTTTCGTCAAGCTCTTTTCTGAGCTTTTCTTCCGCTGTTTCTTCCTTTACTTCCTCCGCGGTCTCCTTGACCTCTTCGGTTGCTTCGGGAGTCTTTTTTTCTTTTTTCATTACTGCTGACTGCATCCTTTCTATTCTTCAATCGCCTGAGTAATCATTCTGCCGACGATATCTGTCAGATATTTAACGCTGGGGATAATGCTTTCATAATCCATACGGGTGGGACCGATGAGACCGATTGTTCCCGACTCTCTGCCGCCGACGGAATATTTGGCAACGATAACGCTCGAATTTTCAAGCTGACGGTAAAGATTTTCTTTTCCGATTATGATATCAAGCGGTTCCTTTATTCCGTTCATTACCGCCGAAAGAGGTTCACGCTTATTAAGAAATTCAAAAAGCTCGATCGCACCGACACCGTAATCCTTATGAGAAAACAGATTTGAGCTGCCGCCGAGGATAATTCTTGAATCCTCCATGCTTCTTGCAAGCTCACAGACCGCAGCCATAAGAGGCAGCATTGCAAACGGGTCGCTGTCAACCGATGCTGCAGCCGTCTGCATCGAAACAACGCTGATTTCCGATGCGGGCTTTCCGATTATGCATGAATCAATTATATTATAGAACTCTTCGCAGATTTTTGCGGTAAGCTCACAGTCGAGCCTGCAAAGCCTGCTTTTGAGAATTCCGTTTGAGGTTAAAAGAACGAGCATCGCCGAATGAATTCCGACGGGAACAAGCTCAATTTTACGGATGATAACGGCATCTCCGCCCGGTGCAGTTGAAACACACGCACATTTTGTTAAATCGGCAAGAACCTCGCCCGCCTGGGCAATCAGCCTTTCGGGGTCACCTGCAGCCGAAGAAATGCCCGCCTCTATCATTCTTTTGTTGAGCTCATCAATTTCTCTTGAACGCATGAGATTATCAACATAATATCTGTAGCCCTTCTGCGAAGGGACTCTGCCTGCAGAGGTGTGCGGCTGCTCGAGATAACCCATAGCGGAAAGCTCGCTCATTTCATTACGAACGGTTGCGGAAGATACTGACATACCCGTTAAAGCAAGAAGCTCCTTTGAACCGACGGGCTCTCCCGATTTTATATATTGCTCAACCACAGCTGCAAGAATCAGCTTTTTTCTTTCGCTCAGTCCGGACATCTCCACACCTTCTTTCGCCGAGTGCTAATTTTAGCACTCAAAAGTTGCGAGTGCTAATCACTGATATTACTATACCCCAACAAGAAGAATTTGTCAATAATTTAATTGTTAACACTTTGTAAAATCGTGTTTCAAATTAGTGTTGACTTTATGATATATGGATGATAGAATTTTATTAAGAATATTATTTTTTAATTCACTTTTTATTAATTAAAATATGTTATAATAGCCACTAAGAGGTGAAGCTCATATGAAATTATCGTTAATAGTCCCCTGCTACAACGAAGAGGGCAATGTTGAAAAATTCTTCAGCGAAGTAAACAGGGTTTTTGAAGGCAAGGTCAGCGATTATGAATTTGTTTTTGTCAATGACGGCAGCAAAGACAAAACCTATCAGAGATTAAAGCATATTTATAATTCTTTCAATGATAAATACAACATTCAGGTTTTAACCTTCAGCCGCAATTTCGGCAAGGAAGCGGCAATATATGCTGGTCTTTCAAAGGCTGTAGGCGACCTTGTCTGCCTTATTGATGCCGACCTTCAGCAAAGACCCGAGGTTGTGCTCGAAATGCTTGAGGTTATGGCATCGGATGAGGATACCGACTGCGTTACCGCCTATCAGGAAAGCAGAAAAGAAAACAAGCTTATTTCGGGCTTCAAATCCGTTTTTTACAAGCTCATCAATAAAATATCGGATGTTGATTTTGTCAACGGTGCATCGGATTTCAGACTGATGAAGAGAGTTATGGTTGATGCCATTCTGCAGATGACCGAATTCCACCGTTTTTCAAAGGGTCTTTTCAGCTATGTGGGCTTCAACACAAAATACATTCCCTATGAAGTTTGCGAAAGAGAAAGCGGAGAAACAAAATGGGGCTTCAGAAAGCTTTTCAAATATGCTCTCGAAGGTATTTTTGCATTTTCAACAATGCCGCTCAAATTTGCAACCTTCATCGGTCTTCTTTCCTCCGTATGCTCGATTCTTTATCTGATAGTTGTTGTTATCCAGAAGCTTGCATTCGGAATTGACGTGCCGGGCTATGCAACAATCGTTGTGCTTCTGCTTCTTATCGGCGGACTTCTTCTTTTCTGTCTCGGCATAATCGGCGAATATCTCTCAAAAATGTATGTTCAGGTCAAAAACCGTCCTGTCTATATTCTTAAAGAACATCTGAAGAATGGCGAAGAAGTCGAATAATTATCACCCGGAGGCACTGCTGCTTCCGGGATTTTTTATGCTTGACCTTACGGCAAAAATTTGATATTATAAAATGGTATATTTATTATAAGGAGGAGTATCCTTGGGACTCGGTAATAAAATAAAAAATGCCGTGGGTATCGAAGGCAACACATGGGAATATCTCAGACCGATTGTCGGCTACAATGTTGCCAACATCACCATCGGCGGCGTTACGAATCCTCTGAGCAAATATCATCAGCAGTTCCTCAACTATGTTGAAGGTCTTGATACCCGTATGACCGGCACAATAAGCACGATTGCAGGTGTTTTTGATGCGATAACCGACCTTGCAATGGGCTTTATAACCGACAGAACAAAATCAAAGCTCGGCAAGCACCGTGTATGGATTATTGCCGCTCTGCCCGTTCTGCTTATCGGTTATTTTATGAAATGGTATTCCTTCGGAATTTCCGGCACGGGCAACGAAAACGCTCTTTTCGTTTATTATCTCATGGCTTCGTTTATTTACAGCACAGGCTACACGATGATGAACATTCCGCATGCCGCAATGCTCCCGACAATTGCACCGAAATATTTTGAGAGAACTCAATACAAAATAATGGAATACATATTCAATATGTTCGGTATGTTTCCGTCATTCATTTTTATGAGTCTTATTCTCGGCGGCACAAGCCTTGATAACCCTTCCGCTGCGGACAGACCGAAATACCTTTTCTGCGGTATCTGCTTTATTCTTTTCTTCTGTTGGTCTCCCATCGTCACCTTCTTCTCCACAAAAGAAAAAAGCTCGGCAGATATGGTCAATCCTCCGCTCAATCTTAAATTTTTCTTCAGAGAATATATTCAGGTTTTCAGGAACAAGGCATTCAGACAGTATTTCTTTATCGGTCTTTTCTACAGCTTTGCCAAAAACTTCTACGGCGATGCCGATCAGATTTTCATAAGAAGCGTTGCGGATAAATACAGCCATTTTGCCAACCTTCAGACCATTGCAGGCGTTGCAGAGGTTGCAGGCGGTCCGTTCAACTATTTCCTTTCACGCTATATGGATAAACGCTTCTGCGGACTTCTTCTCACCCCGTTTATGATTGCAGGTCTTTTAATCAACGGATTTGCAACCCCCACCACCCCCGTATTCTTTATCTATCTTGCATCAATCCTTTATAACTTCGGATTCTCCGGTCCCGGCTTTGTTGTCAACAACATCCAGCCCGACGTTACCGATGTTGACGAGCTCATCACGGGCAGAAGACGAGAGGGCGTTATTGCAACCTTCAACTCCTTCCTCAAGAAAACCAGCATGAGCATTTCTTCGGGTGCACTCGGATACATGCTCTATTATATGGGCTATGATGTTAAAAATCCCAGCTATGACATGCTTTCGGGCACGGCTGAAGTCGGCATCCGCCTTGCTGTAAGCTGGCTTCCCGCAATCTTTACCGTTATTTCACTTATCCTCATCTTCTGCTATAAGATGAAGAAAAGAGACCACGAGCTCATTCAGGCAGCAATTAAAGAGAAACATGAAACAGGCACCTGCACACTTTCAGGCAGCGATAAAAAGAGACTTGAGCAGATTGCAGGTCAGAGATGGGAAAATATGTGGATAGGTCAGACCGGCGTTGACCGCAAACTTGAAGAAATAGCAAACATTTAAGGAGAAAAACACATTGGCAGTTTCAAAAGATAAAATCAGGAATTTTTGTATTATCGCTCACATAGACCACGGCAAATCAACACTTGCCGACAGACTTCTTGAAAAAACGAAGTCTGTTGCTCTGCGTGACATGACGGCACAGCTTCTTGACAAGATGGACCTCGAAAGAGAAAGAGGAATCACAATCAAAGCTCATGCCGTTAAGCTCAACTACGTTGCAGAAGACGGCGAAGAATATGTTCTTAACCTCATCGACACTCCGGGTCATGTTGACTTCAACTATGAGGTTTCCCGTTCACTTGCGGCATGCGAGGGTGCAGTTCTTATTATTGACGCATCTCAGGGCGTTGAAGCACAGACACTTGCAAACACCTATCTTGCTCTTGACCACGATCTTGAGCTTGTTCCCGTTATAAACAAAATCGACCTTCCTTCGGCAGACCCCGACAGAGTTGCTGCAGAGGTTGAGGATGTTATCGGTCTTGACTGCTCGGAGGCTCCGAGAGTTTCGGCAAAAACGGGCGTTAACATTGAGCAGGTGCTTGAACGCATAGTAAAGGATGTTCCTGCCCCCGAAGCAAATGACGATTTGCCGCTGCGTGCACTTATTTTTGACTCGGTTTATGACAGCTACAAGGGCGTTATCGTTTATGTAAGAGTCAAGGAAGGCAAGATAAAGCCCGGCGACACCATGAGAATGATGGCAACCGGAGCGGAATTCACCGTTGTTGAAACGGGCTATATGAGAGCAACCCTTCCCGAGCCCTGCAAGGAGCTCACGGCAGGCGAGGTTGGCTATATCACGGCTTCTATCAAAACGGTCGGTGATGCAAGAGTCGGTGACACGGTCACAACGGTTGAAAATCCCGCTTCAGAGCCTCTCCCCGGCTACAGAAAGGTTAATCCCATGGTTTACTGCGGCGTTTATCCCGCTGACGGTGCAGACTATGAAAATCTTCGCGATGCTCTTGAAAAGCTTCAGCTCAACGATGCCGCTCTTACCTACGAGCCCGAAACCTCGGGTGCACTCGGTTTCGGTTTCCGCTGCGGCTTCCTCGGTCTGCTTCACCTTGAAATCATTCAGGAAAGACTTGAAAGAGAATATGACCTCGATCTTGTAACCACAATTCCCAGCGTTGTTTATAAAATCAACCTTACCGACGGGTCAATGGTTGAGATAGACAACCCCACGCACTATCCCGACCCTGCAACAATCGCCTCCTGCGAAGAGCCCTTCACGGATGCACATATCTACGCCCCTGCGGATTATGTGGGTGCTATCATGGATTTGTGTCAGGACAGACGAGGCATATTCAAAAACATGGACTACATCACTCCCGAAAGAGTTGACATCCATTATGAGCTTCCGCTGAATGAAATCATCTATGATTTCTTCGATTCGCTCAAATCAAGAACAAGGGGCTACGCTTCCTTTGACTATGAAATCTCGGATTACCGTAAGTCAAATCTCGTTAAGCTCGATGTTCTTCTCAACGGAGATATCGTTGATGCCCTTTCATTTATAATTCACTCCGAAAAAGCATATTCAAAGGCACGAAAGATTGCCGAAAGGCTCAAGGAGCACATCCCCCGTCAGATGTTTGAAATACCCATTCAGATCGGCATCGGCGGAAAAATCATCGCCCGTGAAACAGTCAAGGCAATGCGTAAGGATGTTCTTGCAAAGTGCTACGGCGGCGACATCACAAGAAAGAAAAAGCTTCTTGAAAAGCAGAAGGAAGGCAAGAAGAGAATGCGTCACTTCGGTACCGTTGAGGTTCCGCAGGAGGCATTCATGGCAGTCCTCAAGCTTGATGATAACGATTAAATTATTGCGGGCGGCCTCAGGTCGCCCCTGTGTTTTTCAGGTGATAATAATGAAACCTATCGGATTATATATCCACATTCCGTTCTGCAACGGCAAATGTCCCTATTGCGATTTTTACTCGGTGATGCCAAGCGAAGAAAAAATTGATGCATATGTTTCTGCCGTCTGCAAAAGAATTGATGCTGCAGACAGAATTTATGACACGGTTTATTTCGGCGGCGGCACGCCCTCTCTTATCGGAGCGAAACGGATTTCGGAAATCATGTCACATATAAACCGCACTCCCGACTGCGAAGCAACGCTTGAATGCAATCCGTCGGATACGGGTGCGTTGAACTCGGATTTTGATTTCGGCATTGTTGCAAAAAGCGGAATAAACCGCATTTCAATGGGTCTGCAGAGTGCAAACGACTGCGAAAGAAAATCGCTCGGCAGAAGAGGCGGCTGTGATGATGTTGAAAGGGCAATTGTAAAGGCAAGAGCGGCAGGAATTGATAATATTTCGCTCGACCTGATGCTCGGCATTCCCGCTCAGACAAAGGAAAGCCTGAAAGGTTCAATTGAATTCTGCAAAAATTCGGGTGCGAAGCACATCAGTGCATATATCCTCAAAATTGAAGAATCAACACCGTTTTACAGAATAAAAAACACCCTCGCCCTGCCAGACGAGGATGAAACCTGTGATTTATATTTATATGCAGTCAACGAGCTTGAAAAAGCAGGATTTTCTCAGTATGAAATATCAAATTTTTCACTCAAAGGATACGAAAGCCGCCATAATCTTAAATACTGGCGATGTGAAGAGTATCTCGGCATCGGTGCGGCGGCTCATTCATTCGTTGACGGAAAAAGGTTTTATTACGAACGCAGCATTGATGATTTCATCGGCGGAACAGCTCCCGTTGATGACGGTGAAGGCGGCGATGAAGAAGAATTTATCATGCTTGCCCTGCGGCTTTCGGAAGGCTTGATTTTTGATGAATATCAAAAGCGTTTCGGAAAACGGATTGATAAAGATATTATCGAAAAATCAAGGGAGCTTGAAAAACACGGGCTTGTAAGAGTTACGGATAATAACATTTCTTTGACGGTTGACGGATTTCTTGTGTCAAATTCGGTGATATGTAATTTGCTCGGATATTGAAAAAACATCATATATATGGTAAAATATGAAAAAAGGAGGAATTTCCATGAAAAAGACAATCAGCGTTTTAATCGCATCAATCATTCTTATCATGTCGGTGCTTTCGGTCAATGCTTTTGCAGCTGACACTCCAAAAACCGATGCACTTCTCAACAAGCTTGAAACAGCAACCGAGGTTTCGGTAACCCTCAGAGCAGGTGAAACAAGACTTTTCGGCATTATCCCTGCACAGATTTCAAACACAATTGCCGTCAAGGGCAACAACATCTGCTATCAGTATGATGCAGGCTTCCTCAACGCAAGAATAGTTGCCAATGATGAAGGCATTTTCGGCTATATGCCCATTCTTCCGTTTTTCTATGTAAAAATGGACTATAATCCCATAAAGGGTGCGGATGTATGGTCAATGGTGCTCGGCGCGGCTGACCTCACTCAGGCACTCACGAGATATCTCAGAAGCTACGAGGAAACCATCAACGGCACAAACTATTATGTTGAGGAATATGACGACAGAGAGTTTGTCACAAGCAAGTTCTATTATGTCGGCGACGACCTTAAAATGCTCGTTGTAAGCGATTCATCGACGGGCTCGGTGCAGTATACATATTTTGACGATATTTCCTTCAAGGTAGACGACAGCATGTTTACAGCTCCCGCAATGGCATTTGACCTTTCTCCCTTGCTTAAATCATTCTTTCTTTCGCTTGTAATGGCATAAAATTTATGCCAATCCTCAGTCCTGCGGACAGCTCCTTTGCCAAAGGAGCCCATACAGAGAATAAAAGTTGCATAGCCTCCTTTGAAAAGGAGGTGGCACGGCGTCATGCCGTGACGGAAGATTGATTTGAATTTACAGCAAACAAAGGTACTGTTCACAAAATCATTATCAAGCAATACTAAAAGAGATAAAACCATGAAAAAATCACATCGCTGTTTTTAGCCGTGCTCATTATTACACTTTCGGCATTTTCTTTCAATGCATTTGCACTCCCCGCAACCGAAACCGACCCCGTTCCCGAAGCAGAGCTCCTTTCACAAAAATGGTTTAAAGAACACGGCAGCGAATTTTCTGCCGAAGCATCCTTTTCGTTTTTAGGAACCTCCGTTATAGAAGGAAAATTCTGGTTTAAAAACGGCAAATTTGCTTTCAGGGTTACAGACAGTATAGTACCGACTGCTGTAAGCCAAAAGCTCATTTATGCAGGCGGAGAAACCGTTACTACTTTCTATACCGACCTTCCTTTCTTTTATATCAATAAACCAATAAACCTTTCATCATTCAACATAGATGATCTCTCATTTATTGAAGCCGAAACGACAGATGAAGGTTATTATGTTGAACTTTTTGCAACTCCGAATGAAAGCTTATATGTAGGTATGGCTTTCAAAAACGGGAAGCTTGAAAGATTTCTCCTCACTGAAACCGGTTTGGAAGAAATTGAATTCATAATCACATCATATGAGGTTGATGACAAAGAATTTAATATTCCTTTCCTCGCAATAAACGCTACTCCGATTTACAGATTCTTCGTTCTTCTCGGCATAGTTAAATAACAAAGATTAAGGCTTGTATGATTTTTGTCATACAAGCCTTTCTTGAACCGTATTCACTTAAGGTTGAATTTTTCAATTTTCGGCTCCCTCTTTAGGGAGCTGTCACAAAGTGACTGAGGGAGGCGATTAAGAACCTGCAAAAATAAAACTTTTTCGACAGGCTGCAGCACCAAACCGGTGCTGCTTTTTGTTTTGTAATGTAAAAATCACCTACAATTTTTTAAAAAAACCGCCACTTGATGGTGCGAATTTCCGAAAATAAAAAAGCTGCCGTTTTTTTATTGAAAAGGCAGAAAAAAGGTGTATAATATCTTTTCGGTAATAATAAAGAAATACGGAGAATTGCTATGAAACTTTTTCAACCGAAGCTTTTTACAGCTTTTAAAAGCTACAGCAAAAATCAGCTTGTCAACGACCTGATTGCAGGTGTAATCGTTGCAATCATCGCCCTTCCGCTTTCAATCGCTCTTGCAATCGCATCGGGCGTTTCCCCCGAAAAGGGTCTTTACACCGCCATTGTTGCAGGCTTTGTTATTGCATTCCTCGGCGGCAGCAATGTTAACATTTCAGGCCCCACCGCCGCATTTGCAACAATCGTTGCCGGCATAGTTGCCCAATTCGGCACAAGCGGTCTTGTTATCGCAACAATCATGGCAGGTCTTATCCTGATTATAATGGGCGTTCTGAAATTCGGCTCGCTTATCAAGTATATCCCCCACACAATCACAACAGGCTTCACCTCGGGTATCGCTCTGACCATTGTTATCGGTCAGATCAAGGATTTTCTCGGTCTTACCTTCCCCGAAGGCATGCCCACAGTTGAAACCGCAGAAAAGGTTGAAGCAATAGCAAAATCCCTGACAACCTTCAATCCTCAGGCTCTCCTTGTCGGTGCAATCGGCATGGCAATTCTTATTGTATGGCCGAAAATCAGCAAAAAAATTCCAGGCTCGCTTATTGCGGTTGTGGTTGGTGTTGTTATAGTAAAGGCTTTCAACATGGATGTCAACACCGTGGGCGACCTTTACACAATTTCAAGAGATCTTCCTTCATTTTCATTGCCGGAATTCAGCTTTGAAACAGTCAAACAGCTTGTTCCGAGTGCATTCACAATTGCGATTCTTGCAGGCATAGAGTCTCTGCTTTCCTGCGTTGTTTCCGACGGCATGATCAACGACCGCCACAATTCAAACACAGAGCTTATCGCACAGGGCGTCGGCAACATCTGCTCCGGTCTTTTCGGCGGAATTCCCGCAACGGGTGCAATCGCAAGAACGGCGGCAAATGTTAAAAACGGCGGCAGAACTCCCGTTGCAGGCATTGTTCATGCAGTTGTTCTTCTTCTTATTCTTGTTGTTCTTATGCCCTATGCAGCATGGATTCCCATGCCGATAATTGCTGCAATTCTCTTTATGGTTGCATATAACATGTGCGAATGGCGTCAGTTTGTTAAAATATGCAAAACAGCACCGAAAAGCGATATCCTTGTGCTTGTTGTAACATTTGTGCTCACTGTTGTTTTTGACCTTGTTGTTGCAATCGAGGTCGGCATGCTTATTGCGGTTATTCTGTTTATGAAGCGTATGGCTGATGTTGCACACATCAGAACATGGAGCGAAAAGCCGCACGAAAACGACAGCGAAAGACTCAAGGAAATTCCTCCTCACACAGAGGTTGTTGAATTTGAAGGACCCATGTTTTTTGCATCGGCTGAAAAATTCAGCAGAATTCCCATGGGCGAAGATATCAGGGTTATCATTTTAAGGATGAGAAATGTGCCTGCACTTGATGCAACCGCAATGCGTTCATTAAACGAAATATACTCTATCTGCAAGCATTCAGGCAGAACCCTCCTCCTCTCTCACACAAACGAACAGCCTCTTTCCGTTATGAAAAAGGCAGGATTCATTGATAAGGTCGGCGAAGATCATTTCCTTGCAAACATCGACGAAGCTCTTGCTTACGCTGAGAAGATAGATTAAAAAAACAAAAAAAGACTGCCTCACACGGAAAAAGCTTCCGATGCGAGGCAGTTATTTTTTCTTATTTTATCTCAATAACCTTGTAATCCTGTGCTTCAACGGCGTTTTTGAGAACCTCGTCTGCAACAGGAGCATTGAGAGTTACAACTGCGGTATCGTTTTCGTGGCTTACCTCCGCAAATTCAACCCCGGGAATTGCTTCAAGAGTTTTCTTCACTCTTGCCTCGCAGTGTCCGCACATCATGCCTTCGATTTTCATTGTTTTTGTCATGGTCTTCTTCTCCTTTATTTTAGCTTTAATTTTTCTGTCATTTTTATCGCTGTGAATTTTCAGCAGGTTGAGTCTGAGTGCGTTTGAAACGACGCAGAAGCTTGAAAGGCTCATTGCCGCCGCACCGAACATAGGATTAAGCTCCCATCCGAAAATCGGAATAAACAAGCCTGCCGCAAGAGGTATTCCGATTGTGTTATACAGAAAAGCCCAGAAAAGATTCTGATGAATGTTGCGGAGCGTTGCTCTGCCGAGCCTTATTGCTGCAGGCACATCGCTCAGACGGCTTTTCATCAGCACAACATCCGCCGCATCAACCGCAATATCCGTTCCTGCTCCGATTGCGATTCCGACATCCGCCCTCGTGAGTGCGGGAGCATCATTGATGCCGTCACCGACCATTGCAACCTTGCCCTGCTTCATAAGATTACGGATAACGCTTTCCTTTCCGTCGGGCAGAACGCCTGCTATAACCTCATCAACACCTGCAATTTTGCCGATTGCGTTTGCGGTCTTTTCGTTATCGCCCGTGAGCATAACAACCCTTATGCCCATATTTCTGAGCTGTCTTATTGCTTCGGGGCTGTCGTCTTTTATCGTATCCGCAACGGCAATTATGCCGATCAGCTTTCCGTCCTTCGCAAAGATAAGAGGAGTTTTTCCCTCCTGCGAAAGGGCGGATATTTTATTTTTTGTTTCGGTATCAACCGTTGTTTCTTTTTCAATAAATTTCAGATTTCCGCCGATAATGCGGGAATCCTCAAGAATTGCAGCAAGTCCGTTTCCGGGAACAGCCTCAAATTTTTCGGTTTCGCCGAAAGAAATGTTTCTTTCTTCTGCCTTTTCCGTTATCGCACTTGCAAGCGGATGCTCGCTCTTTTTTTCAAGCGAATAAGCAATTCCGAGAAGCTCATCCTCGCTTATTCCGCAGGGTATGATATCCGTCACCTTCGGGGCTCCGTTTGTGATCGTGCCCGTTTTATCGAGAACAACCGTATTCACCCTGCCTGCCGTTTCAAGCGACACTGCATTTTTGAAAAGAATTCCGTTTTTTGCACCGACACCGCTGCCGACCATAATCGCAACGGGAGTTGCGAGTCCGAGTGCACACGGGCAGCTTATGACAAGCACGGAAATTCCTCGTGCAAGAGCAAAGCCGAATGCTTCGCCCGCAAAAAGCCATATTATTAATGTAAGAACAGAAACGGCAATAACCGCAGGCACAAATATTCCTGCAACCTTATCTGCCGCCTTTGCAATCGGAGCTTTGGTTGCTGCTGCATCGCCGACCATTTTTATAATCTGCGAAAGTGCGGTATCCTCGCCTACTCTGACAGCTTCACACTTCAAATAGCCCGATTGATTTATAGTTGCTGCCGATACGGAATCGCCCTTGTTTTTATCAACGGGAATGCTTTCTCCCGTTAATGCGGATTCATCAACCGCACTTATTCCGTCAATAACAGTTCCGTCTACGGGAATGCTTTCTCCCGGTCTGACGGCAAAAACATCACCCTTTTTAACCTCAGACACCGAAACGGTTATTTCTATTCCGTCTTTTATAACCGTTGCCGTTTTTGGTGCAAGCTTCATAAGACCCTTGAGTGCATCGGTGGTTTTTCCCTTTGAACGGGCTTCAAGCATTTTTCCGACGGTTATCAGGGTTAATATCATTGCCGCTGACTCAAAATAGAATTCATGCATCCACGCCATTGCATCCGCATGATTTTCCGCAGCCGTCATCCCAAACAAGGCATAAACGCTCCATAAAAACGATGCACCCGACCCGAGAGCAACAAGAGTATCCATATTAGGTGCACCGTGAAGAGCACTTTTAAATCCGCTCACAAAAAATTTCTGGTTAATCACCATTATAACAGCGGTGAGCAAAAGCTGAAGAATTCCGTTTGCAACGGGATTTTTTTCAAAAAATCCGGGTACGGGGAAATTCCACATCATGTGTCCCATCGAAAAATACATCAGCACCGCAAGAAAGCCGACGGAAGCTGTCAGTCTTTTTTTCAGTGCGGGAGTTTCCTTATCTTTCAGAAATTCTTCATTATTATTTATTTTATTATTTTCATTTTTATCGGATTTCAAAGCTGCACCGTAGCCTGCATTTTCAACTGCGGCAATCACATCCGCAGGCTTCGCCGTGCCCTCAACGCCCATTGAATTCGTTAAAAGGCTGACCGAACATGAGCTGACACCTTCAACAGCGGCAACCGCCTTTTCAACCCTTGTGCTGCATGCGGCACAACTCATACCTGTTACATTATACTGTTCCATAATCTCACCTACTTCATAAGCTTCTGAAGCGTTGCCACAAGCTCATCAACGGTTTCATCCTTGCCGTCACGGATATCCTGAGCAACGCAGGTTTTGATATGATTTGCAAGAAGCTCTTTATTGAAGGCATTTATCGCTGCCGAAACTGCCGAGGACTGAATAAGGATATCGGTGCAATAGGCATTTTTTTCAACCATGCCTTTTATTCCTCTTATCTGACCTTCTATTCTGCTGAGTCTGTTGATAAGACTTTTGTATTCTTCTTCGGAACGCTCCTTTGTTTTTTTGCAGCAGCATTCACTATTCATTATTATCACCGTCCCTGATTGAATTATATACCCTATGGGGGTATATGTCAAGACATAGAAAAGAGTTCCGCAGACCGAATCCGCAGAACTCTTTTCTTAGCTTTATATCCGAACGAATACTGGAGAACATTTTAATGCATGCTTATTATAACACATAGTTTTTGATTTGTCATTAGTTTTTTTAAGAAATTTTTAAAAAATTTTTTCCGCCGCAAAAACAGTCAGATAAGCAAATATTTTACGGCTTAATTATCCGCCGTTTAAAACCCGCTCTTTGTGACAAATTATTAGTGCTTCGCAAAGAATGCGGAGCAAAAAACAAACACGGAGGTGAATAATGAAGCGTTTTTTCAAAGCTCTCTGCATCGTTATATTCTTAATATGTATATGTGTTTTTTCTGCGGTTTGCTACGGATATTCGTCATTGCCCGATGAGATAACCGTAAACGAGGGAGAAGAAGCGGATTTCGGAAATTTTTATTTTTGCAAAAACCGTGAGCCCGTAAAAGCTGCTTCGGCAGGAATGAACAGAACGGAATACAAATCTCAGATAACGGCATTGAAAATTATTCCCGTAAAGGATATTAAAATCAATATGACCAAGCGGAGATTTGTTGCACCCGGCGGCGATACCTTCGGAATCAAGCTCTATACAAAAGGTGTTATCGTTGTGAGCATTGATTCGGTCACAACCTCTCAGGGAAACGCCGACCCTGCCGTTTCCGCGGGAATTAAATGCGGCGACATCATTACTCATATAAATGATGAGCCTGCAACAAGCTCCCAGCAGATGACAGAAGCGATTGAAGGCTCGGGAGGTTCCCCTCTCCGCCTCAGAATTGACAGAAACGGCGAAGCCTCGGAGCTTTATCTGACGCCCGTTATGTCGGTAAACGGGAAATACAAGGCAGGAATATGGGTCAGAGACAGCTCTGCCGGCATAGGCACGGTAACGTTTTATGATGATGCATCGGGAATGTTTGCAGGTCTCGGTCACGGTGTGTGCGATGTTGACACGGGAAAAATAATGCCTCTGAGCAACGGCGAGGCTGTGAGAGCAAAGGTCAACGGCTTCTATAAAAGCAATGCGGGCAATCCGGGTGAGCTTTGCGGAGTTTTTACCGATATTGCACTCGGCAGCCTTCGTGTTAACCATGAAATGGGTGTTTACGGCGAGCTTCTTCAGCCCTCCGGTGCAAAGGTGATTCCCGTTGCTCTTGAAAACGAAGTCAAACCCGGTAAGGCACAGATGATAACAACCATCGACGGTAGCGGTCCTCAGTATTATGATATTGAAATAACGAAAATCTATCCTTCATCGGATTTATCGGCAAGAAATATGATAATCAGGGTTACCGATCCCGTGCTTCTTGAAAAAACCGGAGGAATCATTCAGGGAATGAGCGGAAGTCCCATTGTTCAGAACTCCATGCTCGTGGGTGCAGTAACCCATGTGTTCGTGAACTCCCCTGACCAGGGATATGCGGTATTTGCCGGGAGGATGCTTGAAACAATGGATTCGCTGAAAAATGACGAATTTGCAAAAGTATCGTAAATTCTGCGTGATACTCCGTCACATTTTGCGATAAAAACTGTAAATTTATCCCAGTTATTTATTGACAATTTTGACAGTATATGGTAATATCTCCGTGAACTAAATCAAGCGGAGGTAAAACCATGAGAAAAATGTTGAAAGCAATTATAACCGAAGACGGAAGCGAAACCATGCATGAGCTTGCAGGAATTCTGCGCTCAAACGGCTTTGAGGTTTCAACCGTAATCAAGGACGGAACACAGATTATTGAGAAATTCAACGAGGGCGAACGCCCCGATGTGCTTCTGATGGACGGCTTTATGCCGAAGCTCGATGCACTCGGCGTTCTTCGTGAACTCAGCTCCATGCGTCTTGAAAAAAGACCGATGGTGATGGTTCTTTCAAGCACGGATAACCAGCGTTTTGAGAGCGAAATTCTCAGAAGCGGAGCAGATTATTATTTTCTCAAACCATATAATCCCAAGATGCTTGCGGAACGGATAATTCAGTTTTCGAGCATCCATAACTCCTGCGTCGGACAAAACGGAGTGAAGGATCTGGAGGTTGTTGTTTCTCAGATAATGCATCAGATAGGTGTTCCCGCTCATATAAGAGGATATCAGTATCTTCGTGAAGCGATTATTCTTTCGGTAAACAACAGCGAAATGATAAGCTCGGTAACGAAGATACTCTATCCCACGGTTGCAAAAACCTTCAAAACAACTCCTTCGAGAGTTGAAAGAGCAATCAGACACGCAATTGAGGTTGCGTGGGACAGAGGTGATGTTGATGTGCTCAGCTCCTATTTCGGCTATACTATCCAGAATGAAAGAGGCAAGCCGACCAACAGCGAATTCATCGCAATGATAAGTGATAATCTCAAGCTGCAGATGAAAACCGTGTAAACAAAAAGGCGGCAGGGAGCAAAAGCTCTCTGCCGTTATTCTTATCCTACCAATAATTCTGATAACAAAATAACTATCGGTGTTATATTTATCGAATACCAGGGAATTTCAAACACACTGTCGTCAACTTCAAACGAAACAAACTTAGATATGTATTCAAATTCATTTCCTTCTTCATCTACTTCGCTTGCTACTGAAAAGCACAAATTTTCTCCCTCGAAATAATATTTTACAGAAACATTTTCATCAACAGAATATTCTTCCAGATAATATGTTGTACCATATTCATTTGTTTCGCCCGCATTAATCAATGTCAGGTCTTCATAAGAAACCGTTTCCGAAAAAACATCTGAAATCGGAGTTTCTTCTAAATCATATTTCAAATAGAGAAAAGGTAAGGAAGGAAAAGTCAGATAAAAATATCCGTCTTTAGCTATCGCTTTTATTCTGATATCTTTTTCATCGCTTAAAGGCATATCTGTTACTATTGCAATATCCCCGTTCTCGCAATAACAGCGAGCATCAGCTTCCATATTACCGATTTTTGTTTTCATAATGAGTTCATATTCGGTGATATCAGTTAAGTTTTCATACCATTTTTCCACTCTTGTTTGTTCCTGTGCAAATGCATTTACGGAAAAAGCAGACATAACAAGAATGACCGCAGATAAAATTACACTTATTATTTTCTTCATGGCAAAAATCCCCTTTTTCTTTATTCTATCATTGCAAAAAGAAGAAATCAAGATTTTATATAATCTGTAATAAGTTTGTAAAACTTTCCGCCGCTTTAACAGCGATAGGTGTTTCAATTGGTTTTTCGTTTTATCGACGGCGGGATGAGGGCATCCCGCCCTACACACAAAAATTTATTATTAAAACATTCGGGTAAGGGCGGAGCCCTTCCGAAATTTTTCATTATTCATTATTCATTTTTCATTGAAAAATCTTTCCGTACCTGACGGTACGGACGGGTCGTCGGGTCGCCGACCCCTACGGCTTGTGCTGATATGGACGAAACTCGCCGTCAGGCGAATATCACTTTTGCCATCGGCAAAAATATCACATTGCGTCAGCAATATATCACACGCATTGCGTATATCACTCGTGCGGGTAGGGGCGGATATCATCCGCCCGAAAAAAATCGCCCCTACATGATTATTGGTAATTTTTTGCCGCTGCGAGCGATATTTTGTATAAATCCTCCCGGCAGGTTTTTATTATTTCATCAAACGGCTTTTCGGTTTCGCAGGAGAAATAAAGCTCCGATACACCGAGCTTTTTGATTTCTTCCGCTCCCCTGCCCTTGCTGCCGCAGATTGCGATAAGCTTTTTGCCGTGCTTTGCCGCTCTTTCCGCAATACCCGAAATAACCTTGCCGTTGACGCTTTGAAAATCGAGTCTGCCTTCGCCTGTTATTATCAGATCTGCTTCGGATGCCTTTTTATCAAAATCCGCTTTATCAAGCAGAATATCAATGCCTTTTCTGAGCTCTGCATTAAGAAACGCAACCGCACCTGCTCCCATTCCGCCTGCGGCACCCGCACCTTTTATTTCTGCTGTGTCGAGCTGCAAATCACGCTTTATAAGCTCCGAAGCATGGCGCAGCCCTGCATCAAGGCGTTTCACCATTTCTTCGTGTGCACCCTTCTGCGGTGCAAAAACATAAGCCGCTCCGTTTTCGCCGTAAAGAGGGTTTTCAACATCACATGCGGCAACAACGGGAATTTTAACTTCATCTGCAGGCTTTTCTATTCTTGCTACATCGGATAAGGTTTCACCCGTCGGAATAAATTTCTTGCCGTTTTTGTCAAAGAAACAAAATCCGAGTGCCGATGCCATGCCGAAGCCGCAATCGTTGGTTGCACTTCCGCCCAGACCGAGAAGAATCCTGCGTGCACCGTTTGATATTGCGTCGTTTATAAGCTCACCCACTCCGAAGGTTGTTGCTTTTTCGGGATTTTTGCTGTCGCCTGCAAGCGGAAGCCCCGCACAGGCTGCCATTTCGATTACCGCAGTTTTATCATCGAGCATCAGGTATTCTGCAGTCATTTTTTCAAAGAAAACACCGCTGACCTCTGCTTTTATCATCTCGCCGCCGCAGATTTTATGCAGACAAGAGCAAAGCCCCTCGCCGCCGTCGGCAGCGGGGAGCTTTGTTATTTTTATATCATTCAATGTATCCTCAAAGGCTTTTGCAATAATGCCGCAGACCTCATCTGCGGTCAGCGTGCCCTTGAAGCTGTCTGGTGCAATAAGAATATTCATATTATTCTGCCGATGCATTTCTGATATATTTCTTGAAGAAGGCAACTGCAGGTGCAACCGCTTCAACGGGAATTCTTTCGTTGGTGCCGTGGGTATTTCTGAGCAGAGGAACGCTCACCTTATAAGGTGCATAACGGTATATGTTTTCACAGATGGGCTCATAATAGCAGGCATCCGTTCCGCCCATAACAAGATAAGGAGCAACAATGCTGTTGGGGTTATCCTGCATGCAAAGCTTCTCTATAATTCTGAACGCTCTTGAATCTGTGGGTGAGAATTTCGATGCTTCCTTTGCCTTGAGCACATTTATTTCGATATCCTTGTTTCTGCAAACCTTGCGGATGTGGTCAACAACATCCTGAACAGTCACGCCGGGCATCTGTCTGAAGTTGACAACAACGCTTGCTTTCTGGGGAAGAACGTTTGCTGCAGGGCTGCCCTGAGCCATGGTAACAGCAGTTGTTGTTCTGACAAGACATGCGGCAAAGGGAATTTTTGTCATGCCGTATTTCAGAAGCGGCTGAAGATAATCGAGATTGCAGGTGATAAGTCTTGCGGGATATGTGCAGCTTCTGCCGACACCCGAGAAAAGATTCTTTACAAAAGGCATGAGCTCTGCCTTGAACTGATGATTTTCAAGGTCCTTTATGACATTTGCAAGCTCGCCGAGACCTGAATGAACGGGAGGCTGCGATGAATGGCCGCCCTTTGCGGTAACGGTGATTTCGATATCGGTATAGCCCTTTTCGGCAATACCTACGCCGATAAGCTCCTTATTGTTGAGAATTCCCTTTACATTTACGGGAATGATAGCACCGCCCTCATCGAGAACACAGTCAAGATGAATTCCTCTTTCCTTGAGGGTTCTCATAATGTTCTTTGCACCGCCGTCTTCTGAAGCAACAACCTCTTCATCCTGACCGAAAAGAAGATAAACGTCTCTTTCGGGCTGAAAGCCTTCCTCAAGAAGAGTTTCAACGGCATCCATAACACCGATAAGGTGGTTCTTCATATCAAGAGCACCTCTGCCCCAGATGAATTCGCCGTCATTATATCCGCTGAAGGGCTCATGCTCCCAATCCTGCTCTGTTCCCTCTGAAATGGGAACAACATCCTGATGTGCAAGAAGAGCAATGGGGTCAAGGTCATCTCTTGTTCCCTTCCAGCGATAAATCAGGCTTGCTTCCTGAACAATCTCTTTTTCGAGAGTTTTATGAATAAGAGGGAATGCTTCTTCAAGAAAAGCATGGAACTTATCAAACTGAGTAAAATCAATGTTTGCTTTGTCGGGATAGCTTATTGTGGGAATTGAAATTGCCTTTGAAAGATGCTCCTGACATCTTTTTGCGTCAACATTTTCTTCCGTAGGCTGACCGTAATCCTTCTTTTCGGGAACATATTTTGCAGCCTTGATTGCGGTTGCACCTGCAGCAACGCCGAGTGCACCGAGAACGGTATTGCGGATTACTTTCTTTTTATTCATAACAGACCTTCCTTTCGACGGAAAAATAATTTACATAAAGAATTTTCGCTTCGCCCAAGCCTTGAGGCGTTTGCTTTTGTAAAGAAAAGCAAAGAAAATCATCAGCGAAGCACTGCATGCAGCAGTGACAAACGAAACAACTATTTCAAGTCTGCCTAAATAATACATGCTCATGCAGACTTCAATCACAACAGTCATAACGGTTATTGCACCAAGCACGGCGATTGCGATAAGCGATTTGTTTCTCCGCTTTTTCAGCCAGAAGATAAACAGATTGCATATCGCCCACAGAGCAATGACGACCGGCATTGCAACCGCACTGAACCAGCCGTTATCATCGCCGTATATTTTGAACATATCAAGATATGTCAGAAGTGCAATGGCATCAATCGCAAGCAGGATGACGGGAAGCGGTTTTTTCCATAAAAGAGGAAAAAGAAACCATATCCACGCAACAATGAAGCCGCCGACAATATATTTGACAACTCCGCTTTCAAAAAGAATCGCATTCAGAATTATGAGAACGAGATTCGGGATGAGTATTACAAGAGAAAGTATGAACACCCAGTATTTTTTGCTCAGCGATTTCGGAATAATAAGATTTTCGGGATAAACGGGTTTTTCGCCTGCACTTTTTTCACGGGGATTTATGACCGGCGTATCGCACAAAGGACACGAAGGGCAGCCTTTTTCGAGCTCAACACCGCAGTTTACGCAGTATGACATCAGCGGTCACCTCCCATAATGGAATTTTTGTTGCTTTCGATTTTAACGGGAATACCGAATCTGACGAGCGTTGTAAAAAATTCTTTCTGAATTTTTGTGCTCACATAAATATTGGATATGGTAAAAGCGAGAGTGTTTTTGTAGGACAGAGCACCGCATCTTGCACCGTTTCTCATAGCGGGTCCCATAACAAGAACAAGCTTTTCGATATATTGCTCCATTTCCTTCGGAGTTTTAACTACTCCGACATTTGAAATAAGACAGCTTGTTGCCTTTTCGCCTGCAAATTTATAAACCACGCTGACGCCGAAATCCTTGAGAAACGAGGGAATAATTCTCATAACGGGATTTCTCTCTATTCCCATGTTGCTGTTCATCATTGCCTGAAGCTCTTTTTCGTTGTTGATATAACGGAGATAGAGCGACAGCTGCCTGACGATTTCAGGAAAGGTATACTCACCTTTTTTCGGGTCAAACTGGAAGGAATAGCAAAGCATGAAATTACGCAGAGTCTGACTGCCGAAAAAGCCTCTTGCATTAACGGGAATCTGAATTCCAACATGCTTTTCTCTGTTTTTTTCTTCCTGCTTCTGAAGGTTATACATAACCCAGAGAAGAACCGCAGAAAGATATTCGGTAACGGTTACTCCGTGCTCCGCCGCCTTTTCTTTTATAACGGAAACGGGCATGTATCCCGTGGTTACATTGACAACATGCTTCGGAAGCCTTTCGCCTTTGAAGCGATAGGTGAATTTCTGAAGAAGCTTTGCCTTTGCCTTTGAATTGCAGACCTTTGAATAGGAATCCTCTGCCTCCTCGGGACGGGGCTCCTCGTCAACATCAAAAACACTTTCTCCGCTCGGGATTTCCTTGCCCGTCTGACGGAGATAGACTGCAAGCAGAGTCATAAAAAATCTTGATGCACCGTAGCCGTCGGTCAGGGAATGATAAAATTCAAGAGAAATGCGGTTTTCATAATAATAAACCTTGAAAAGGTAGCCCTTGTTTTCTTTGCTTTTAAAGCGTGTGCAGGGATTTGCAATATCCTGCATAACAGGAGGAATACCGTAAGGATTTTTTTCAAGATAATGCCAGAAAAAACCGTTTTTCATCCTTACATCGAAGGTTGGAAAGCGTCGCAGGGTTATTTCAAGGGCTTTTTCAAGAAGCTGAGGGTCAACAGCCTCGGTAAGAGTTGCCGAAAGCCTGTAGACATTTGACCACGATGAGCTGTCCTGCCCCGGGAAAACCTTTGCGGCATTATCAAGCTTATACCATGTTCTCTGTCGGAGAGGGATTTTTGATTTATTCATAGCATCATCCTTTTAAAAGAAGCTGAGCTGTGTTGTTTTCGGGAGAGAAGCGAAGGCACCGCCTTCTTCGAGTGCGGCAATGATTGTTTTCGATGCACCCGAACGAAGCTGGAAATCCTCGATTGAAAGGAACTCTCCGCCGCCGTCATTTCTTGCGGCTTCAAGACCTTCGGCAGCCCTGCCGCCGCAGCCTGCAATCGCAGAGAAGGGAAGCCTGATTTTTCCGTCTTCGATAATATAGCGGTTTGCTGTTGATTTGTAAATATCAATCGGAAGAATTTCAACGCCTCTTGCCATCATTTCATTGATAACCTGAAGCGATGTGAATGTGCCTTCTTCCTTAGCGGTTGCGGTTTTCATCTGCATTTTCTGCTTGATTTCGTCCATTTTCTTTTTAACCGCACCTCTGCCTGCAAGAACGGCAGCAGTATCAATATCTTCACCGCGAACGGTCATAAATGTTGCATAATATTCAACGGGCTTATAAAGCTTGTACCACGCAAGACGCATCGCCGCACTTACATATGCCGCCGCATGAGCCTTCGGGAACATATATTTAATCTTCATGCACGAATCAAGATACCACTGCGGAACACCGTTATCCATCATCGCCTGCTTATGCTCATCGGTAAGAAGCTTTGTTGCCTTGCCCTTACGCACAATTTCCATAATTTTGAATGCCATGCCCTTTTCAACGCCCTTGTTGATAAGGTAAACCATGATATTGTCACGGGTACCGATAACCTCAGAAATGGTGCAGGTGCCGTTTTTGATAAGCTCCTGGGCATTGCCTATCCAAACATCGGTGCCGTGAGAAAGACCCGATATCTGGAGCATGTCCGAGAAATTCTTGGGCTGCGATTCCATGAGCATCTGACGCACGAAGGGGGTGCCGAGCTCGGGAAGAGAAAGAGTTCCCGTTTCGCAGTCGATATCCTCCGCCGTTACGCCGAGAGGCTCGGGAGTAGTCAGAAGCTCATAGAGCTTCGGGTCGCATATGTCAACATCCATAACGCAGATGCCCGTCAGATCCTCGAGATGCTTATAAAGTGTGGGAACATCATGGCCGAGGTTATCGAGCTTGAGGATGGTATCGTGAAGCGAATGGAAATCGAAATGAGTTGTTCTGTGGATTGAGTCTGCATCGTCGGCAGGGTGCTGAATGGGGGTGAAATCCTCTGCATCCATATCCGCAGGCACAACAACCATGCCGCCGGGATGCTGACCGGTTGTTCTTTTAACGCCGACACAGCCCTGAACAAGACGCTCCTCCTCTGCTCTCGAAAGGAACAGTCCTTTTTCCTCAGCCCATTTTTTAACGAAACCGAATGCGGTTTTATCGGCAAGAGTGCCGATGGTACCCGCCTTGAAAACATGGGTCTTTCCGAAAAGCTCTTCGGTGTATCTGTGGGCATAGAACTGATATTCGCCCGAGAAGTTAAGGTCGATATCGGGCTGCTTATCGCCGTAGAAGCCGAGGAAGGTTTCAAACGGAATATCGTGACCGTCGCGGTGCATGGGCTTTCCGCAGACGGGGCAATCCTTGGGAGGCATATCGTAGCCCGAGCCGTATTCGCCCTTATAGAAGAATTCACTGTGCTTACAGCTTTCGCAGATGTAATGCGGAACAAGCGGGTTAACCTCAGAAATACCTGCCGCAAACGCAACAAACGATGAGCCGACAGAGCCTCTGGAGCCGACATAATAGCCGTTTTCCATTGAGTTCCACACAAGCTTCTGAGCGATGATATAAAGAACGGCAAATCCGTTTTTGATAATGGATTCAAGCTCCTTATCGAGTCTTTCCTTGATGTATTCCGGAAGCGGAGAGCCGTAATAATCCTCCATTCTTTCGTAGCAGATTTTTCTGAGCTCTTCATCGGAGCCTTCGATTTTGGGAGGATAGGTGCCGTCGGGAATGGGCTTTATTTCTTCACACATATCCGCAATGAGATTCGGATTTTTAACAACAACCTCATAGGCGGTATCCTCGCCGAGATATTCAAACTCGCTGAGCATATCCTGAGTTGTTCGCAGGTAAAGGGGTGCCTGCTCGGAAGCATCCTTGAAGCCCTGACCTGCCATAAGGATTTCACGGAAGATGCTGTCATCCTTTTCCATGAAATGAACGTCACCCGTTGCAACAACGGGAATTCCGACCTCATCGGCAAGGTGGATTATGCGTCTGTTGATTTCGTTGAGCTCCTCTTCGGAGTCAACCATGCCCTCACGGACCATAAAAGCATTGTTGCCGTTGGGCTGGATTTCAAGATAATCGTAAATTTCCGCCATTTCGAGCAGCTTTTCTTTTTGTCTGCCCATGAATATCGCCTGATAAAGCTGACCCGCTTCGCAGGCACTGCCGACGATAAGACCTTCTCTGTGTGCAAGAAGCTCACTTTTCGGAATTCTGGGATGACGGTAATAATATTCGAGATTTGACTTTGAAATAAGCTGATAAAGATGCTTAAGACCAACCTTGTTTTTCGCAAGAATAATTATATGGTAGGTCGGAAGGCGTTTGACGTTAACGGGGATTTTTTCATTTATATCCTCAATGTTTTCAGCGCCTTTTTCGGTGCAAAGCTCAAGCAGCTTTTCAAAAATGCCTGCAAGTGCACCTGCATCCTCATCCGCTCTGTGGTGGTCAAAGGCAGGAAGCTTGAAATGCTTCTGCAACGCATCAAGCTTATAATTCTTTATTCCCTCAACAAGGCTCTGTGCCATTACAAGAGTGTCAATATGAGTAAAGTTATATTCAATCGAATTTCTGCGGCAGGCATGCTTTATGACATCGGTATCAAAGGTTGCATTATGAGCAACAAGAACTCCGTCACCGCAGAATTCAAAGAATTTTCTGACCGCCTCTCCTTCTTTCGGAGCATTGGCAACCATTGCGTTTGTTATGCCAGTAAGGTCGGTTATTTTTGAGGGAATGGGTCTTTCGGGATTTACAAAGGTCTGGAATCTTGCCCTCTCCGCACCGTCAACATATTTTACCGCACCGATTTCGGTGAGGCGTTCCCTGTCGGTACGCAGACCCGTTGTTTCAACGTCAAAAACGATAAATGTTCCGCTCAGAGGCATATTTTTTTCGCCCGTAACGATTTTTACCGAATCGTCAACGAAATAGCCCTCCATGCCGTAGATAACCTTGATTCCGTTATCCTTGGCAGCAGCGGCAGCCTCAGGGAACGCCTGAACAACACCGTGGTCGGTTATCGCCACAGCCTTGTGTCCCCATTTTGCGGCTCTTGCAACAAGCTTCTTCGCACTTGTCAGACCGTCCATTGCGGACATGTTGGTGTGCATATGAAGCTCAACACGCTTTTCCTCCGCAGTATCCTTAACGGGAATTTCTTCAATTATCATTATGGAATTTGCTTTTATGCAGTAGGTCTTGATATAGTCGTCATATTCAACATGACCTCTGAGCATAACAACCTTTCCGTCTGCAAGATTATCAACAAGCTGTTCGCAATTCTGAACCGCTTCGAAAATCTTGACGGTGTATGAGTTGGTTTTATCCGTGATATTAAAATTGATGATTTTTCTTTTGCCGTCTTTGGTGTCACGCATATCAAGCGAAAACACTTTGCCCCAAACGGTAACATTGCCGTCTTCAATCGAAATCTCTTTAAGGGGTACAGGCTTTGATTTTATTTTGTTGCCGTAAATTACCTTTGCGTTTGTAAGAGAAATCGGCAAATCCTCAAACTCCTGCTTTGCAGCCTTCGGCTTGCTTAAATCCTCTTCAACAGGCACTTCGATTTTTATACCCTCTGCCTGCATCTGAACATATTCGGGAGAATCAAGCTTTGCACCGCCCTCGCCCTTGATTTCAACAGTAACCTGCACGCCGAAGGTATCTCTTATATATTTTGAAAGGAACTCCTTTGCACCTGATTCGATAAGGATTTCCGCACCGTTGAAAACATAAATATCAACTGCATCATCCCTGAGAGTAAACTGTGCATTCTCAAGAAATCCGTTTGCAGCGGCAATATTATCCTTCATCGCTCTTGCAAGCTGAGGCACGCAAGCCTGAGTAAAAGCATTGCGATGATAAAGCGGAATGATAACCGCCTTATTTATTCCGAGAGCATTTTTTATTTCATTCTGAGCAGAAATTATAAACCTGTCTTCAACATACATATCAAAGCGTGCGGTTATGCTCAGCTTCATTGTTTCTTCATCAAGTGAGATACGCTCAACCGTGCCGCCTGAAAAAATTTCACGCAGCCCCGGATTTATGTATTCACCTATAAAATTTAAAATACTGTTTTCCTGCATTTTATCCTCGTTGTTTAAAATAGGGCAGATTGCTCTGCCCCGTAATCATATTTACATTTTTTCAATTTCCGAAATAAGTATATCGACGGCTTCGTTTTCGGGAACCTTGCAGACGATTTCACCCTTTTTGAAAATAAGGGCACAGCCGTCGCCGCCTGCAATTCCGATATCAGCCTCACGGGCTTCTCCCGGTCCGTTGACCGCACAGCCCATAACGGCTACTTTAATATTCTTTTTGCAGCCCGAAAGTCTTGACTCAACCTCTTTGGCAAGACCTATAAGGTCGATTTTAGTTCTGCCGCAGGTCGGACATGCAACGATATCAACTCCGTCTTTTTTAAGGCCGCAGGCTTTGAGAATTCCGTTTGCCGCCGACACCTCATTGACGGGGTCATCCGTCATGGAAACACGGATTGTGTCGCCGATTTCTTCAAGCAGAAGAGAACCGATGCCGACCGAGGATTTGATGAGTGCCATGTTGTGGGTGCCTGCTTCCGTTACGCCGAGATGCAGGGGATAATTGCATTTTCCTGCAACAAGGCGGTAGGATTCAATCATGGTCGGAACGGATGATGATTTGATTGATATGACGATATCGTCAAAATCGCACTGCTCAAGGAGCGAAACATGGTTGAGTGCACTTTCTGCAAGTGCTTCGGGGCAGGGCGAGCCGTATTTTGCAAGAAGCTCCTTTTCGAGTGAGCCCGAATTGACTCCGATGCGAATTGGAACATTCTTTGCTTTGCATGCATCGGCAACAGCCTTTACTCTTTCCATGGAGCCGATATTGCCGGGATTGATGCGGATTTTATCAACTCCGGCATCAAGACTTGCAAGAGCAAGACGGTAATCAAAATGAATATCCGCAACAACGGGCACCTTAAGATTTTCCTTTAGCTTTTCGATAAGCTTCACCGCTGCCATATCGGGCACCGCGGCACGGATTATTTCACAGCCTGCTTTTTCAAGCTCAAGAGCCTGCTTTACGCTTCCTTCAATATCGGATGCGGGCTTATTGAGCATTGACTGAACGGTTATCGGAGCATCGCCGCCGATATAAATATTGCCGACCTTAACCCGTTTGCTGTTGCGTTTCAAAACAATTCACCTAACCTTTTATCAGCTTTAAAATATCGCTGAAAGAAATAACAACCATAAGAAGCATCAGAAGCACAAGTCCGATAGCATGAACCCAGCCCTCGTATTTTCTCGGAACAGGCTTTCTGAAAATAAATTCAATCGCCATGAAGAAAAGTCTGCCTCCGTCAAGTGCAGGAAGCGGAAGGAGATTGAAAAGACCGATATTGATTGCAATGAGTGCCATGAGCATCAGAAGCATGGTCCAGTCCATCTGCTGAGTTGCGGTTGAAGCCGCATCGGCAATGATGGTTACCGTTCCGATAGGACCTGAAAGCTCGTTGATGCCGTATCTTCCCGTCACGAGATCAAGAAGACTTATCCACACCACCCTCGCAATCGAAACTGATTCGAGAACTGCGTTTTTGACAACGGGAACAAATCCCGGCTCAACTCCCTTTATGATGAAATCATAAATAATCGTCATCGTGCCGTTGTTGTCTTTTGTTTCAAACTTAACGCCGTCAAGCTTAACATCCTTGCCGTTTCTTTCAACAACAAAATCAATAACGCCGTCATCATCCCTGACCATGAGAAAGCTGATGTCATATTCGGAAAAAACGGCTCTGCCGTTGATTTTCTTTATTTTATCATCAACCTGCAGACCGTGCTGTGCACTGACTGCGTTTTCGTGGAAGGAATGGATTTCGGGAGTGCCGATAAGCTCTGACTGACAAAGCATGATTGCAACGATGATAACACCCATAATGAGGTTAACAACACCGCCTGCGGCAACTATAATGAATCTCTGCCAGACGGGCTTGTTGCAGAATGCTCTTTCGTTTTCGCTGTCCTCATCCTCGCCCTCCATGCTGACGAAACCGCCGATGGGCAAAAGACGAAGCGAATATTTGGTTTCACCCTTTTTGAATTTCAGAAGAGTGGGTCCCATTCCCATGGAAAATTCATTTACCTGAACCCTGAAAAGCTTTGCGAAAATGAAATGTCCGAGTTCATGGAACATTATGATTAAACCGAAGAAAAGAATGGCAAGAAGAACCGGCCACACTTTTCCCCAAACCGCCGCTGCGGTTATAAGCGGGATAGAAGTCATATGAATAACCTTTCCGTTTCGGTGCGTATGAGACTGTCGGTTTCAAAAACCTGCTCAAGGGTGTAATCCGAAACATCTGCCGTGTAATCAAATGCTGCCTCAACAGCCTTGGGAATATCGAGGAATTTTATTTTTCCGTTTCTGAAAAGCTCGTTTGCCTTTTCGTTTGCCGCATTGACTGCCGCAGGATAAAGTCCGCCCTTTTCAAAAGCCCTTCTGCATAAGTTTATGCAGGCAAAGGTATCATAATCCGGCTCTTCAAAAGTAAGTGTTGCAGCCTTGGCAAGGTCAAGCTGCTTTACGGGACTTTCAAATCTGTCGGGATAAGTCAGGGCATACTGAATGGGTATTCTCATATCAGGCACGCCGAGCTGTGCAATAACGGAGTTATCAACATATTCAACAAGCGAATGAATTATGCTCTGCCTGTGAACAAGGATGCTGATATCCGCTGCCCTCATTCCGAAAAGCCATGCAGCTTCGATAAGCTCCAATCCCTTGTTCATCATTGTAGCAGAGTCGATGGTTATTTTTGCACCCATGCTCCAGTTAGGATGATTAAGAGCCTGCTGAAGGGTTACATTTTCAAGTTCTTCCTTCTTTTTGCCGAAAAAAGGTCCACCCGATGCGGTGAGAATAAGCCTTTTTATCTGTTTTTTGCTCTGACAGCCCTGAAGTGACTGAAAAATTGCGGAATGCTCGCTGTCAACGGGTAAAATCGAAACTCCCTTTTTTTCAGCGGCATCAAGCACTATTTTTCCGCCTGCAACAAGAGTTTCTTTGTTTGCAAGAGCAATATTGCTGCCCTCATCAATCGCCGCAAGAGTGGGAGCAAGACCCGCAATGCCGACAATACTGTTGAGTACGGTATCGGAACCGCAGCGTGCACATTCTTCAACGCCCTGCTTGCCTGCAAGAATTTTTGTTGAAGTATCCGCAACTCTGATTTTTAAATCCGCAGCTGCTTTTTCATCCGCAACAGCCGCCATGCGGGGACTGAATTTTCTGATTTGTTCCTCAATTATATCCGTTCTTGAATTTGCGGTCAGAGCCTGAACCTCAAAGCCCATAAGCTCTGCCACTTCAAGAGCCTGAACCCCTATTGAACCTGTTGAACCGAGAACGGCAAGGGTTTTGGTCATTTTAAATCAATCCTTAAAGAGAATTAATAGGTTTATTTTCCTGCAATTGCAAGACCGATCTCGAGCATAACATACATAGCAGGCATTGTTACAAGGAAGCTGTCGATTCTGTCAAGCACACCGCCGTGACCGGGGAAAAGATTTCCGAAATCCTTTTCGCCGAAGTTTCTCTTGATAACGGAAGCCGAAAGGTCGCCGCACATGCCGAGAATTGCAAGAATGATTGCACCGAGAAGAACCATCCATACATTGAGCGTATCATTGCGGAAGCAGGTGTAATCACAGATAAAATATGTTACAACGCAGAAAAGGGTTGTTCCGAAAACGCCGCCAATTGCACCTTCAACCGACTTTTTGGGGCTGATTTTGGGTGCAAGCTTATGCTTGCCTAACTTGCTTCCGACAAAGTATGCCCATGTATCGCTCATCCATGCACAATACATTGCACTGAGAATAAGGAACACGCAATGCGAACGCTGGAAAAGCTCGGGATAAACAACGCAGAGGTCTCTGACCTTAAAAAAGGTTCCGAGAGCTCCGGGAATTGCGACCGAACCGAAAAGTGCGAGCGCAACATGCTCAAACTTTGTTTTTTCATAAAATTTAAGCATTATTATCAGCAATAATACAACATAGATTATCAGAAGCGTTGAAAGAGGAATGGGGATATACTTCTGGAGTCCGAAGTCCACATATGCCGGACCGATTGCCGCAACTATCATAGAAACAACCGTCAGCACCTTGTTTTTACACTTTGACACACGCATCATTTCATATGCTGCAATTGCTGCAATGGCACCCATGGGAATGCTCATCACACCCTGATAGCCGAGGCCCGTAAATACAAGCAGCATTATTACTATAAGTGCACTTATTACACCTGTTATAATTCTTACTTTCATTGTTTTTCACTCTCAATTCGTTTTGTTTTTGAAGTTATTTGTTTTGCTCACACACCTCCGAATCTTCTGTTTCTGTTGCCGTAATCTATAATTGCCTTATCCAGATCACCGGCTGTGAAATCAGGCCATAAAATATCCGAAAACCAGAATTCAGAATATGCTGCCTGCCAGATAAGGAAATTGGAAAGACGGTATTCTCCGCTCGGTCTGATAATCAGATCAGGGTCGGGAAGACCTGCCGTGTAGAGATTATCGTCTATATTTTTCAAAGTTATTTCTTCAGGGTCAAGCTCACCTGCCGCAACCTTTTTTGCAATTTCTTTGACGGAATGAAGAATTTCATCTCTTCCGCCGTAGTTAACGGCAAGGTTGATTGTTATTGTGTTTTTATCTGCGGAATTATTTTCAAGCTGTGTGATAAGATTAACAATATCCTCGGGCAATGCTTTTCTGTCGCCTATATAGCGGATACGCATTCCCTTTGCGTTGTTTTCTTCTTCTCTTTCTTGTGCTTCAAAAAGATAGTCTCTGAAAAGATTCATTATCGCCTCAACCTCATCGGCGGGGCGTTTCCAGTTTTCGGTTGAAAAAGCATAGAAGGTCAGGCATTCTATTCCGATTTCGGCGGCATAGTCACAGATTTTTCTGAAAACCTTTGCACCTTCCTTATGACCTTCACTCCGTCTGAGACCTCTCTGCTTTGCCCATCTTCCGTTGCCGTCCATGATAATTCCGATATGACGGGGCAAAGTGATTTCCGAAAGCTCCTGTTTAGTCATTTTTTCAACCTCCGTTTGCGGGATCTGAGAGGGCAGCCGCAACCGCCCTCTCAGAACATACATAAAATCAGATTTCCATGATATCCTTTTCTTTTTCGTCTGCAGCCTTTTCGATTTCTTTGACATATTTATCGGTGATATCCTGAAGCTTCTTTTCTGCAATCTTAAGATCATCCTCGGTAATTTCGGAAGCCTTTTCCATCTTCTTTACCTTGTCAATGCAGTCGCGTCTTGTTGAACGGACAGAAACCTTTGATTCTTCTGCAAGCTTCTTGACATCCTTGCAGAGGTCCTTACGGCGTTCCTCTGTAATCTGGGGGAAAACAAGACGGATGATTCTGCCGTCATTCTGGGGATTGATGCCGATATCCGATGCCTGAATCGCCTTTTCAATGGTGTGGAGTGTTGAGGTGTCCCAAGGCTGAATGGTAAGAATTCTTGCCTCTGCAACAGCCACAGCAGCCATCTGATTGATGGGTGTTGGTGTGCCGTAATAGTCAACCTTGATTTTGTCAAGAACGGAAGCGTTTGCTCTTCCTGCTCTCATTGATGCATATTCATTTTTGAGTGCGTTAAGGGTTTTGCCCATTTTTTCTTCTGCCATTGCGAATACTGTCTGCATATTATTAGCCCTCCTTGACTATTGTTCCGATGTTTTCACCGAGAACTGCTTTGATTATGTTTTCCGGATTTTCAAGATTGAAAACAAGAATCGGAATATTATTGTCACGGCAGAGTGACGCTGCCGTTGAATCCATTACCTTGAGGTCTTTTTCAAGCACCTCGCTGTGTGTCACAACATCATATTTGACCGCATCGGGATATTTGTTGGGGTCCTTATCGTAAACGCCGTCAACATTTGTTGCCTTGAAAATGATATCTGCCTTGATTTCAGCCGCTCTGAGTGCCGCACAGGTATCGGTTGAGAAGAAGGGATTGCCCGTTCCGCTCGCAAAGATAACGAGTCTGCCCTTTTCAAGATGACGGACAGCTCTGTTTCTGATATAGGTTTCAGCAATCTGATGCATCTCGATTGCACTCTGAACTCTGACATTAACGCCGAACTGCTCAAGAGCATCGGCAAGAGCAAGAGAATTCATAACCGTTGCAAGCATGCCGATATGGTCTGCACGGGTTCTGTCCATGTTGCCGCCCGAGCGTCCTCTCCAGAAATTTCCTCCGCCGACAACAAGACCGACCTCAACGCCGAGCTTTGTCAGCTCGCTGACGGATTTGCAGATTGAGTTGATAGTGTCAAAATCAAAGCCGTGACCCTTCCCGCCTGCAAGAACCTCGCCGCTGAGCTTGAGAAGGATTCGCCTATAAACAGGTTGCATTTCAAGCACCGCCTTTTATATTATAATTAATATATATTTTACTTTATTTAGAGCTGAGTGTAAAGCATTATTTGATAATTTATGAAAATTTTTATCATTTTATTTGCTGCCGGTATGATTTTGCCCTTAATTTTAACATATCGCTGTCAAAAATTATTTAACATTCTGTTAATTCGCAAAAAAACTTGCCTGCTTAATATTTTTATAGTATAATGAATTTGTATAAATATTTTTTTCGGAGAACAAAATGAAAAATCTTATTTTAAGAAACACACCTGAAATTGCAGATGCTTTTGAGCTTCGCAATATCGAAAGCGTTGACGGAAAGAACACCTATGAGGTGTTTTGTGAAAACGGCAAAATCATTATTTGCGGTGACTGCAAAATCAGTCAGGCCATGGGCTACTATGCCTATCTCAAGGCATATTGCGGAGTAAATCTTTCGCATTGCGGCAACACGGAAATTTCAGTTTCATCCGCTCCCCTTTTTGAAGGAAAAATCAGCAGGGTTATTCCTCAGAAAAAGCGTGCATACATGAATTACTGCACCCTCGGCTATTCATTCACCTTCTGGAAATGGGACAGATGGGAAAAAGAGATAGATTTCATGGCAATGAACGGCATCAACATGCCGCTTTCCGTTGTCGGCAGCGAAGCAGTATGGTATTACACCATGCGTGACTTCACCTACAGCGAAACGGGTGCACTCTCGTTTCTTTCAGGTCCCGGCTTCTGGCCGTGGCAGCTTATGACAAACATCACGGGATATTTCAGCCTTACCGATGTTAAATATATTGAAAGCCGCCTTGAACTCGGCAAAAAGATTATCGAGCGTGAGGTTGAGCTTGGCATGACTCCCATTCAGCAGGGCTTTGCAGGCACTGTTCCCTCGACAATCACAAAGCTTTTCAACAAGGTTCGCCTTCGCATGGTTCCCTCGTGGTGCAATTTCCCGATCACCTATCAGCTTGACCCGACTGACCCCGTATTCAAGAAATTCGGCACCGCTCTTCTTGAAAAACAGCGTCAGCTTTTCGGAGCATATCACTACTATGCATGCGATCCTTTCCATGAAAATGCTCCCGCCGTTAAAACAAAGGATTATCTCTGGAAGGTCGGCAGAGCCATCGACACATTATATAAGGAATTTGACAAGGATTCTGTCTGGGTTATGCAGAGCTGGTCACTCCGTGAACAGATAGTCAAAGCCGTTCCGAAGGAAAGACTCCTTATTCTTGACCTTGATGGAACAAAATATAAAGAAAACGACAATTTCTGGGGCTATGATTTCATTCTCGGAAATATCCATAATTTCGGCGACCGCAACTCCCTTCACGGCAGCATAAAAGCTCTGGCAGACAATCCTTACACTTCTCTCAATTGCGATAACTGCGTTGGTACCGGCCTTTTCATGGAAGGCATATTCCAGAATCCGCTTTACTATGACCTCGCTTTTCAGATGCTCACCGAAGACTCTTCGGTAAACCTTGACGACTGGCTCCGTGATTATGCATTCCGCCGCTACGGCAGCAAAGAAAAATGTCTTGTTGATGCAATGAAGCTCCTCAGCGAAACCTGCTACGGCGAAAACTGCACGGGCAGAGAAACCGGCTCGGTTATATGTGCAAGACCTGCAACCGAGCTTCACCACACTGCACCCAACGATTTCCGAGAGCTTCGTTATGATAACAAATCACTTTTCAAAGCAGCACAGCTCCTTCTCAGCGCCGAAAACGCAACAAAGGACGGCTATGCATTTGATGTTTGCGATGTTACACGGCAGACCATGAGCAACTATGTTTCAAATCTTTATGATAAAGTAATGTACGGCTTCAACAACCGTGATGTCAGTATTTTTGAGCGTTCGTCGAATGCATTTCTCAAAATCTGCGATGAGCTTGACGCTCTTCTTCAGACAAGACCCGAGCTCACTCTTCACAGACATCTCAAAGAAGCGGGAGAGCTTGCATTTTCTGAAAAAGACAAACAGAATTTTGAGCTTAACCTTCTCACACAGATTACTTTATGGGGGCCCGTCAACAACACGGTCAACTATGACTATGCCTGGAAGGAATGGGGCGGCCTTATCAAAACATACTACTCCAAACGCTGGCAAAGCTTCTTTGAAAGACTTGCATATGAATTTCCGAAGAGAAGAAAATTCTCAACCACAACAAGAAAACAGCATTGCGAAAGAAATATTTACAGAGGAAATCAATTCTATAAGAATTATGCCGAATTTGAAAAGAAATGGCTTTCAACCGTAAATCCCGATGCACCGAGCGAAGAAAACACGGTTGAAGCGGCACGTCACATGATTGAAAAATACTCAAGAGCCGTGCTCGAAGATTAAAGCATCAAAACCCATGCCGGATTTTCGGCATGGGTTTTTTCGGCAATTATCCGCTGAGGAAGCAGGCTGAATACAATCCCCCGTCTTTTTGCTTTGCGAAAATCCACCTCCTTTGAAAAGGACTGTGCAATTTCATTTTTTATTTTAAACGGCGGGATGTGGGCATCCCGCCCTACACACAAACATTTATTATTAAAAACATTCGGGTAAGGGCAGAGCCCTTCCGAAATTTTTTCATCATTCATTATTCATTTTTCATTGAAAAATCTTTCAGCACCTTGCGGTGTGCAGGGTCGTCGGGTCGCCGACTCTGCAATCACTTCGTTGATTTATCAACAGTCAAAACGCCCCCCGGTTTGCACCGAGGGGCGTTTTTTATGGGTTTTGCTTATTTGTTGTAAGCTATACCTGTTGCCTGATTAATTCTTACGGTACCAAGTACGTAGTAGTTAATCTGAGCAGCGTCGGTAACGCTGAAGATTGAGTCGCCGTTTACGTTGGCAGCCTTTGCCTTATAGTGAACGTAGTTTTCGGTATCAATCTTACGGCTCCAGGTTGTTTCGCCTGCATCTTCTGCAAGAGCGATTGTGTAGTCAAGGTTGGTGATAGCACCGTCACCGTTGAGGTCGCCGTAAATGATAATCCAGAAGCTTTCAACAAGCTCGCCTGTTACGTTATCATAAACGTTGATTACTGTACCGGTACCTACTGAGCCTTCCTTGGCCTTGTAATCAACAACTTCGTAGTAACCGTCACCGCTTACGTCAACATAAGTGTCAAGACGCTTCATTGCGAAGCTTGTTTCAATAAGCATCTTATCGGTGAGACCGTATACATACCAAGTGCTGGTCTTTGCATCGTAATCATCAACTGTGCCGCCGGCTCTGTCGATAACTGTTGTGCAGTTGGAGTTGCTGTCTGCCCAATACTGAGCATCATCGTTGGGGATAAGCATAACCTTGACACGGTCATAAACTGCGTAGTATGCGGTATCCTCAGCAGGCATTGTCTGAGTGTAAAGCTCTGTATTTGAAAGTACAGTGCCGTTTACAGTCTTTGCCCAACCAACGAAGGTGTAGTAATCGCCGTCAATCTGTGCATTTGCGGGGAAGCTTTCCTCTGCGGGGAATGCGATTGCTTCGCCGAAATCATAGTTTGCGGAACCGAGAACTACTGAAGGATTAACTGACTTGTAGGGTGATTCTGCAAGTGCTTCATAACCGTAGAAGGTTACTGTGAAGTTGGACTTGTTCCAAACAGCATCAAATGTTGCACCGTCCTTGCCCATTACGCCTGCAACCTCACCGGGCTGATAAACATTGCCCTGTGAATCCTTCCAGCCGCCGAACTCGAAGCCTTCTCTTGAAGGTTCTTCTGTGGGAGCTGTGATATTCTGACCGAAGTCAGCCTTAACGGTTTCTGTCTTTGAACCGTCTGCAAATGCACCTTCGCCTGCGTTGAAGATTGCATCGTAGCCGTTAACTGTCCATACGCCGTAGATGGTAACATCATTGTTAGGCATTCTTGCGGGATAAACTGTATCAACGGTTGTGCTGTTTTCGGTTGTTGACCAACCTGCGAAGGTGTAGCCATCCTTAACGGGAGTAGCTATCTGCTCAACTGTCTGGTCGAAGTAGTATTCCTTAGCGTCAACGAGTACATTGCCGTCAACGATTGCGGTAAACTTGTGAGGTGCTCTTACGAGAACAACCTTAAGAACAAGCTCGCCTTCTGCGGGAACAGTGCCGTCGAGAACGCTGTTTGCTTCATCAAGAGTGAAGCCTGCGGGAACCTTTACATTAGCTTCAACGAATTCGCCTACGAGAGCGTTGTTGATAACCATTGAAGTGGGTTCTGTAGGCATTGTTCCGTCGGGATTCATTTCATAAATCTCGATCTTGTAATCATTCTTGTTTGCATCCCATCTTGCATAGAAGGTGAGAGTTTCACCGTCTGCAAGCTCAGGCATTGATGTGTAGGAAGCAACGGGGTTACCGTTTTCCTTTGCATCGAACCAGCCGAGGAAGGTGTGACCTGCCTTAACGGGTTTGTCAGCGGGAGCAACAATTGCTGCACCGTAGCTTGTTGCAACGGTCTTGATTGTGTCGCCGTCTGCCCATGCGCCTGTGTTAGCATCGAATGTTACATCATAGCTGTTGAGTGTCCAGCTCTCGTAAATGTCAAGCTTATCGCCGGGCATTGTTGCGGGAACTGTTACATCATCGCCTTCAGCATCCTTCCAACCGTCGAAGGTATAGCCTTCCTTGGTGGGTTCTGCGATGTTGAGAGGAGCTTCGAAGTAAATGTCTTCTGTTGAAAGAACATTGCCTTCTTCATCATAAACGGTTACTGTGTTCTTTTCTCTTACATAGTAGAGCTCAAGAACGAGATTACCGTCTGCTGTAACAACACCTTCAACTGTTGATGCTGCTGCATCAAATGTGAAGTTATCCTTATCTTTCTGAGCTGCAGTTACAGTTGAATCTGTTTCTGCTGCGAGGTTTTCGGTAACAACCTCTGCGTTGTCATAGGTGCCTTCAGCATCCATGTAGTAGTGGTTAACTGTGTATGCAGTGTCTTCCTTAGCTGTCCAGACAGCTTCAAAGGTTACATCGTCTGCACCCATGGGACCGATTTCATCGCCGGGATAGTAAACGTTGCCGTCTGCATCTTCCCAACCGCCGAAATCGTAGCCTTCCTTAACGGGAGCTTCATCGGGAGCAAAGATTGAATCTTCAAATGTAACTTCTGCCTTGTCTGTTGTTTCGCCTGTGGATTCAAATACACCTTCACCTGCATCAAAGATTGCATCATAGGTGTTGATTTCCCACTGAGCAAGGAGGTTAACCTGCTGTGCGGGCATTGTTGCGGGAAGCTCTGCATTATAGCCTGTGAAGGTGTAGCCTTCTCTTGTGGGCTCTGCAGGAACGGGCATGTCAGCCTTAGCTGTGCCGTAAGCAACCTTATAGGTGAGGTTAGCTTCGCCGTTGTATGTGCCGTTGTTTGCACGGTAAACGAGGTTATACTCATTTACTTCCCATGTTGCGTAGTATTCTTCGCCGCCGAGAGGCATTGCCTTTGCCGAACCTGCAACGCCGAGGTTACCGGGAAGATTTGTTGCTTCGCCGTCAACTACCTTGTTCCAGCCTGTGAAGGTGTAGCCTTCCTTAGCGGGATCAATGGGAATGTTGTATTCCTTGGTGTACTGTGCATTGATTGTTGTTGCTGTTGCAGCATCAAGAGCTTCGTCGGTATAGAATACTGCATCGTAGTAAACTTCAGTCCATGTTGCGGTGAAGGTTACATCCTCTGAACCCATTGTCATACCGTCTGTGTAGCCTTCCCAGCCTGCGAAGTCATAGCCTTCACGAACGGGATCTGCTGCCTTTGCGATTTCTGCACCGAATGCATATTCAACGGTTACAGTTGTTTCGCCGTCTGCAAATGCACCGGGATATGCCTTGAATGTTGCTGTGTAAACAGCTTCGGTCCACTGTGCATTAAGAGTTACATCTTCTGCGGGCATTGTTGCGGGAACTGCATTATCCCAGCCTGCGAAGTCGTAGCCTGTTCTTACTGCTGTGGGAGCAACAACCTGTGCACCGTAATAGTAGGTATCAACCTTATCGGGGTTACCGTTGATTGTACCGCCGTTACCGGTGAAGGTCATCTTATAAGTGTTTCTCTCGTAGTATACCTTGAAGATTGTTGAACCGTCGCCGGCAACAACGCCTTCAATGTAGTTAGCTTCGTCAGCATCATAAGTGAAGCCTGTGGGAGCTGTGTCTACGGGAATCTTTACATATGCATCGATTGTTGCGGTACCGCCGGTTACGACAGCCTCAACACCGTCATATGTGCCTTCAGTGTTCATGTAGTAGGTTTCTACTGTGTAGTCAACCTTACCTGCAGTTGTCCAGATTGCCTTATAGGTTGCATTTTCAGCAGGCATTGTTGTGGGAACTGAGGGTGACCATGTCTGGAAGGTGTAGCCTGTTCTTGCGGGAGCTACGGGAGCCTGAAGAGCTGAGCCGTATGCACCTGTAACAGTCTTTGTTGTATCACCGTTATCCCATGCACCACCGTTAGCATCGAATGTTACGGTGTAGGTCTTTGCTTCGAATACAGCTGTGAAGGTTACGTCCTCAGCAGGCATTGTCATGCCGTCTGTGTAGCCGTTCCAGCCTGTGAAGGTATAGCCGGTCTTTTCGGGAGCAGCTTCCTTCTTGATTGCTTCGCCGTAAGGAACATCCTTAACGATTGTCTTTACGCCGTCAACATCCCAGATAACATCATACTTGTTGACTGCCCATGTAGCATTGATTGTTACATCAGCTTCGGGGATGGTTGCGGGAACTGTCTTATCCCAACCTGTGAAGGTGTAACCTGTCTTGGTGGGATCTGCGGGAGCTTCAACTGCGTCGCCGTAGTTACCGCTTACAGTCTTAACGGTTGTTGTGCCGTCCATGAAGACTACCTTAGCAGTCTTGATTTCCCACTGTGCTGTGAAGACGAGGTCTTCAGCAGGCATTGTTGCGGGAGCGGTCTTATCCCAACCCTTGAAGTTGTAGCCGGTTCTTGTAGGCTGCTCAACTGTGGGAACAGCTGCACCGAATGTTACATCAAATGCCTTTGATGTTTCGATTGCTTCGCCTTCGCCCCATACACCGCCGTTTGCCTTATAGGTTACGGTGAATGTATCTGCTTCCCATGTTGCAACGAAGGTCTTGCCTAACTCATCCATTGTTTCAACAGCGGGAGTCCAGCCCTTGAATACATAGCCTTCCTTGGTGGGATCAGCAGGAGCATTGATTACTGCATTGTAATCTGCCTTTACAGTATCGTAAAGGTTTGTCTTTTCTGCATCGAGATAGAATTTTGCTTCATATTCGTTTGCAGCAAGATCATAATAAAGATTTACATTGTTTGCAGGCATCTTTGCATCAGCTTCAAGAGGAGCTGTGAGGCCTGTGTCTGTGTAAGCGATAGCTACAAGTGTGTAGCCTTCAGGAGCTGTATATCCTGTGAATACAGTTGAGATGGGATCTTCAAAAGCAACTGTTGCTGTTGCAACTGCTGCACCGAACTCACCTGTTTCGGGATTAATTACATAGTAGTTAACTGTGTAATTGTTCTTTGTCCACTGTGCTTCAAATTCAACGCCGTCAACGGGAACTGTTGCAACTTCAGCGGGAGTCTTGCCGTCTGCGGTTGCCCAGCCTGTGAAGGTGTAGCCTTCCTTAGCGGGTTCGTAAGCGGGTTCAACAATAGCTGAGCCGTAGTCCTTGGTTTCGGTTGTTGTCTTTGTGCCGTCATTCCAGATGATATCATAGCTGATAACATCATAATCAGCGATGAGAGTAAGATTCTTAGCGGGGATAGTGTCGGGAACTTCAACAGCTGCGCCGTTTTCGTCTACCCAGCCAACGAAGGTGTAGCCTTCTCTTACTGCGTAAGTCTGCTTGTTGACAAGAGCCTTGTAATCATCGGTCTGTACGAATTCTCCGCCGTCAACATCGGAACCGTTGGTATCCCATGTGATGGTGTACTGATTTGCATTCCAGATTGCCTGGAAGGTTCTGTCAGCCTGGAGTCTTGTTGCATCATTGAGACCCTGCCAGCCGCCGAAGGTATAGCCTTCCTGAGCGGGAGCATCATAGCCTGCGGGTGCAACGGGAGCAACGAGTGAATTATAGTCGATTTCTACTGTCTTGACGGTTGTTGCATCATAGTACTTACCGCCGTTTGCATCGAAGGTTGCGGTAACCTTTGTTGCAATGTAGTAGAGATTGAGAACTGTTGAGCCGTCTGCTGCAACAACGCCGGTAAATTCATTTTCAGCCTCTGTATCAAGAACATAGCCCTTGACTGCAAGATCGCTCATAAGAACATATTCGGTGTTTTCAGCTTCGGGATCGGGGATAGCATCAACGATAGCGATTGCGTTATCGGTTGTGCCGACATACAGATACTCATCAGCCTTAGCACCTGCTGCAGCGTCAGTGTAGTTAACAACTACCTTGTATTCTGTATCTTCGTTGGGTGCCCATACTGCAGTGAAGGTTTCGCCGTCTGCATCCATCTTGCCTGCGGGCACGCCTTCGGTATAAACGTTGCCGTCTTCATCTTCCCAGCCTGCGAAGGAGTAACCTGTCTTTTCAGGTGCTTCGTCGGGAGTGATGATGTCGGTGCCGTAATCAACGGGATTGGTTACGGTTGAATCGCCTGTTGAGAATGTGCCCTCACCTGCATCGAATGTTGCATCATAAGGATTAACATTCCACTTTGCGGTGATGGTAAGGTCACCGGCGGGCATTGTTGCGGGAACTTCTGTATCCCAGCCTGCGAAGGTGTGGCCTTCCTTAACGGGATCTGCGGGAGCGGTTACGTCTGTTGCGTAATCCTGAGTGATGGGAGCGATTACTGTGTCACCTGTGTTTTCGAAGGTGATTGTGTATTCGTTGATATCCCACTGTGCAAAGTATTCTTTGCCTTCAGCATCCATTGTGCCGACGGGGTTGCCGTCTGCATCAAGCCAGCCGTCGAAGGTGTAGCCTTCTCTGGTGGGTTCTTCTGCGGGTGCTGTGACAGCTTCGCCGAATGTTACATCTTCAACTGTTGCAGTTGTTGAATCGTCAGCGAACTTGCCTTCGCCTGCGTTGAAGATTGCATCAAATGCAAGGATATTCCACTCTGCAGTGATTGTCATATCTTCAGCGGGCATTGTTGCAGGAACTTCTGTATCCCATGCAACAAACTCGTGGCCGAGCTTTGTGGGATTTGCAGGAGCAGTAACTGCTGTTGCATAATCCTGAGTGATGGGAGCGATTTCAGTACCGCCAACGGTATCGAAGGTGATTGTGTACTGATTGATCTTCCAGTCTGCTGTGTAAGTTACGGTTTCGATTGCTGTGAGGTTAACGTCAACGGGATCACCGTTTTCGTCAAGCCAGCCGTTGAAGGTGTAGCCTTCTCTTTCGAACTCGGGAACTGCCACAAGTGCACCGTAACGGTATTCGTTTGAAACGGTTGCTTCGCCGTTTGCTGTGCCGTTGTTGCCATCAAATGTTACTGTGAAGAGATCTCTGTCAAAGTAAACGGTAACAACTGTTGAACCGTCGGGAGCGATTGTTACATCGTCATCATATGTGCTTTCATCCTTGTTGATTGTGTAGTTCTTGGGAGCACTTACAACAAGCTTGATAACTGAATCGGATTCGCCTGTGAGAGTCTGAGTATCGGTGAGCTCATAGCCGCCTTCTGTATTCATTGAATAGAATTCAACTTTATACTCTGTGTTTGCGTTGGGAGTCCATACTGCTGTGTATGTCTTGCCCTCTTCATCCATAACGCCAACGATGGGATCCCAGCCTGCGAAGGTGTAACCTGTTCTTACGGGAACTTCTGCGGGAGCAACGATTTCTTCATTGAATACTGTGGGAACAGCGATTGAAGTTGAGCCGTCGCTTGCGAACTTACCGTCGTGGGTTTCGCCTTCAGCTACTGTGTTGAAGATTGCATCGAAGGTATCTGCTGTGAATGCTGCTGTGAAGGTAAGATCTTCAGCAGGCATTGTAAGACCGTCTGTGAATGCGGGAGTCCAGCCTTCGAAGATGTAGCCTGTCTTGACAGGATCATCAGCCTTGGCAACGGGTGCACCGTATTCATAATCAACGGGAGTTTCTGTTCCGTCAACAACCCATGTTACTGTGTAGGTGTTGATTTCCCATGATGCAGTGATTGTCATGTCTTCTGCAGGCATTGTTGCGGGAATTTCCTTATCCCAGCCTGTGAAGGTGTAGCCTTCCTTAACGGGATCAGCTACTTCGGGAATTTCTGTGCCGTAGGGAAGAGTAATAGCTTCGTATTCCTCGTCGCCTGTGTTAGCAAACGAAATTGTGTATTCGATTGCTTCAAATACTGCATAGTAGTTTACATCATCTGCAGGCATTGTTGCGGGAATTTCAACAACTGTTGTTGAGTTTTCTGCTTCTGCCCAGCCGAGGAATTCATAACCAACCTTATAGGGGTCAGCAGGAACTTCCATAACGTCTGTGTATTCTACATCATATGCTTCGTATTCAGCACCGTCAACATAGTATGTTACGGTGAATTCATCGAGTGCCCATGCTGCTTCGAAGGTCTTGCCTTCTGAGTCCATGGTTGAAACTGAGGGTTCCCAGCCTGCGAATACATAACCTTCGCGAACGGGTTCTTCGGGAAGAGCGATTTCTTCGCCGTAAACAGCGAGAACAGTCTTGCTGGTTTCGCCGTCTGCCCATGCACCGTCATTTGAATTGAAGACTGCTTCAAATTCGCCTCTTTCAATCTTGAAGTAGAGGTTGACTGCGTTTGCGGGCATTGTTGTGCCTGAGATAAACTTGTTTGCATCTGCAAATACGATCTGGTCTGCATAAACAACATCTGTATAAGCTACTGAAAGAACATAGCCTTCGGGAGCGTTATAGCCGTTGGGAACTGCAGGAATTACCGAACCGTATTCAGCATTTACATTACCTACATGCTTGAAGTCGTCAATTGTGGGATTCTCAATATCTGCATTGAGAACATAGTAGTTTACGGGATATTCAGTGGTGCTGAATACTGCATAATATGTTGTAGCAGCAAGAGGATACTTCTCGGGAAGACCTGTGAGTGCACCAAGAACATTGTTTTCATCATCCCACTCTGTTGTCCATTTAACGAAGCGGTAACCGTCAATAACGGGCTCTTCGGGAGCAACGAAGGGATCACCTGCTGTTACGGTAATTGTTTCAATGATTTCTGTTTCTTCGGTTACGGGGTTGATCTTAGCAAATGTAATATCAACTTCGTTTACCCAGTATGCATTGTAAACAAGTGCTGTTTCAGCCTGGTTATCTGAATTGTAAACCATTGTTGAGGGAAGCTCGTCAACAGTAAGAACATCGTCTTCTGCGGGCTTCTCGTTATCATAAACGGGATTTTCGATTGATGCATCTACCCAACCTACGAAGGTCCAGCCGTCCTTGGTTACTTCAGGAATTGTTGAGTAATCAACAGCTGCGCCTACGGTGCCTTCGATAACATATTTTTCGGTGTTATCTGCTGCGAATACACCGCCGTTTGAATCGAAGGTGATTGTGTTGTAAATGCTTACGGGATGGCTTTCGAGTGTTACATCAGCATCCCACTGGCTCATGTTTTCGGCATACATTGCATATTCGCTGTTTTCAGACTGTCTTGCAACTGAGGTATATGCCCAATAGCCGTCTGTTGTGTTGGCAATGGCCTCTTCATAAACGATGAAGTCACCTGTGCCGACTGCGTTCTTCTTGACTCTGAGGTCAAATTCTGCAACCCATTCGTCACCGCTGAATACCTGGCACTTTGCACCTGTGGGGAACTTGATGGTTGCAATAATGGGAGTATTTGCCTTGAGATATGCATCATCGAGATAACCGAACATCTTGAGCTCTTCGATGTTACCGTCTGATGCTGCGGGTTTTGTAACATTACCGGTAAGTCTGTACTGAGCTGCCGGACCTGTTTCGCTGGGGTTCATTTTGAGAGCCTCGGGTGAGCCTTCTGCATAATCGTCTTCAAAGAAGTCGTTGTTGTAGAAAAGAAGCACCTGAGCCTGACCTGCGTTATAATCTGTGTCGATGAAAAGTCTTGCCTTAACTTCTTCGCCGGGCTTAACCTTTTCGGTATATACCCATTCGCCGGTCTCTTCATCAAGTCTGTAAATTTCTGTTCTGAAATGGAGCTTGTCGCCTGCGGAATCATCCTTTTCCCAGACAGCTACGAATTCTGTATCTGCTGAGGGATAAGCTGCTACTTCAGATGCTGTTGTATCGTCTGCACCGCTGACCTTCCAGCCCTTGAAGGTATAACCGTCTTTTTTGGGCTCGGGAAGAACTTCGAGAACTGCTTTGCCTGAATCAACAAGTGAAGGATCGGTTGTAATAACCTTACCGATTGCCTCGCCTGCTTCACCTTCCGAATAAAGGTTTGCAACATATTTTGTTGAAGTGTCCGTTGCTACGGCAAATTTACCGCCGTTGGCATTGAAGGTTACCAAAACGGGATTTGCGTAAAGTGAAACGGGTTCTTCTTCGAAAATAAGTGTTGCATCCCAGTTATACATACGGTCACAGTTTGTGCCGGTATAACCGTCAAGTGACTTGGGAATATCGATTCTGCCGCGCTGGAAGGTTGTTGATGCTGCAGTGGACTCAAGTGCCTCTGCAAGACCTTCTGCTGCTGCAGGAGTTTCCTTTACCTTAAAGGGAATTTCACAGAAAAGCTTTTCCCCGTCAAACTGCTTTGCAGTTGCTGATTCGCCATACTTATAAGTAATGGAAATAGGCTCGTGGTCGGCAAGATATGCTTCGGTAACTTTACCTGCATTCTTCATGCCGTTGCTGATTGTTCCTGCCTGTGAATCAGAGCCGATATAGAAGCTGCCTGCTATATCGTATGCTGTTCCTGTTCCGTAATAATCGCCTACTGTAAGTGTCTGCTCATATGAATCAAATGATTCTTCAAAGAAATTACTGTTATAGTAGAGCAGAAGACTGCCGTCGCCTGCAAGATAATCGGTATCAAGATAAACACCGAGCTTGACATCTTCGCCTGCGGCTACTTTGTCTGTTACGGTCCATACGCCGTTAACGTTTCTGAAAAATCTGGTTGTAATTTTCAGTGTTTTTCCGTCATCTGCAGCACTTGCAGTCAACGCAGCTGAAAACGAACCAAAAATCATCAGTATCGCTAATGCAACAGCAACTAACCTTTTTGTTAATTTCATGAGATATCCTCCTTATTTTGTACCCGCTGTTGCGGGCTTATGAGCAGATTGCACCCTCTGCTCATTAAACCGGATTAAAATCTTTGCACCGCCTGCGGGGTTGCCCCCGCAGGCAATTTCAGGTTAGATGTGCATTTAGTTATGGGTTACTGCGCCAGTTGTCTGGTCGATTGTGACTGTTCCGAGAACATATCTTTCGATATCAGCTGCTTCACCGTTGGTGATGAACTTATCGCCGTTGAAGTCTGCAGCCATTGTCTTGTAGAAGTCATACTCTGAACTTGAAGAATCTGACCATGATGTGAACCAGTCATACTCAGCCTGAGCAATTGCATGGTCATCAATGGTGATCTTCGAGTCGCCGTTGAGGTCACCGAAGACAACGATTGTGTAGGTTTCAAGAAGCTCGCCTGTAACGTTATCGTAGAGCTCGATAACAGTACCGGTACCGCAAGCAGTTCTCATTGAAGGAGCAACTGTGAAGTAGCCGTCGCCTTCAACTGCGAGCTTATCTTTGCGGAGTGAATCTTCTGTTGCATAGAGGCCGATACCATAGATAGCCATTGTATCGTCATCTATAACGGTTGTTGAGCCTGCCATGGGAACGAGCTTAACAGGAACTCTTTCGAAGGTTGCTGTGATTTCGATATCAACAGCAGGCATTCTGCCGTCATCAGGCATATTGCTCCAGCCTGTGAAGACGTAGAATTTCTTGGTGGGATTTTCTGCGGGTACGGGGATTTCGTCGCCGTGACCAACCATGAACTGGTCATAAACAACGCCGTCAACAAGGAAGGTTGCCTTATAAACCGAAACTTCGAACTGAGCAACGATTACAAGATCTTCAGCGGGCATTGTTGCGGGGATTTCTGTATCCCACTTGAGGAAGGTCATGCCTGCAACTACGGGATCAGCAGGAGCCTTGACAGCTTCGCCGAACTTGTAGCTTACGGTTTCCTTAGTACCGTTTACAACATAGGTGATTGAATATTCAGCTTCAGTCCATGTTGCGTTGAATGTAAGGTTATCAGCGGGCATTGTTGCGGGAACTTCCTTATCCCAGCCTGCGAAGTCATAGCCTTCTCTTGTGGGCTGTGCGGGAACGGGAATTGCTGCACCGAAGTAAACATCGGTGGGACCTACTGATGTTGCATCGTCTGCAAATACGCCGTCTGCTGCATTGAAGGTTACGGTGTAAATGTTGCGTGCATAGTAAACCTTGAGAGCTGCCTTACCGTCAGCAGTGATGATGCCGGTAAGAACGCTGAGACTTGCATCATATGTGCAGCCTGTGATTGTGCCGGGAACAACGCTGATGGGTTCACCGGTTGTGCCGGTAGCAGCGGTGCGTGAAGCCATTGTGTAGTCACCGTTGGTATCCATCATGTATACTTCGATGAAGTATGTTGTGTCATCGCCTGCAGTGTAATATGCCTTATAAGTTGCGTTCTTAGCAGGCATTGTTGCGGGCATTACAGCACCTGTGTCAGCATCAATCCAGTATGCAAACTTGAAGCCTTCCTTTTCGGGATCAGCGGGAGCAACGATTGTTGAACCGAATTCAACTTCCTTAGCTGCTTCGATAACTGTGTTATCGTCATCAACGAATGTGATTGTGTATTTCTTTGCTTCATAAACGGGTTTGATTACGATGTCGGTTGCGGGAACTGTCATCGGGAAGGTAACTGTGTTGCCTTCTTCATCTACCCACTTAATGAAGTCATAGCCTTCCTTATCGTGGTCAGGCTCTTCAATTGTATCGCCGTAAACGAAATCATCATCAATGAAGGTTTCGCCGTCGGGATCCTTAACTGTTACCTTAACGGTATCTCTGTAATAGTAGATTACAAGAGCTGTTGTGCCGTCGCCTGCGATTACAGCCTTGAATACGCTGTTTTCGCCGTCGATGTAGAAGCCGTCAACTGCTTCTGCAGCTGCATCTACTTCTGCTTCTGTACCTGCGGTACCTGTGAGAACGGTTTCAGCCTTCTTGCCTGTGAGGGCTTCAGCTTCTGCACCGTTCATCCAGCCATCCTGAGCAAGGTTTTCGAAGTATCTGTATACTGTATATTCGATGCCTTCGTTACCGCTCCACTGAGCTGTGTAAACAAGGCTCTTTTCGCCCATGGTGTCGCCATCATTGAAGTAGGTTTCACCGTCAGCTTCAAGCCAGCCTTCGAAGGTCCAGCCTTCTCTGTCTTCAAGCTCAGGAGCGATGATTTCCTTACCGTAGATGTAATCATCAACAACGGGTTCAGCGTCACCGTTGATCCATGTTACGGTGTAGGGAATTGCATCCCAGTTTGCAGCAATGTTAACCTGAGCGGTGCCCATTGTTGCGGGAGCGGATGTCATGTTCCAGCCATTGAAGATGTAGCCGGGTCTTGTGAGTTCTTCTGTGGGAACGGGCCATTCTGACTGTGCTGTACCGTAAGGAACATCATATGTCTTCTGGGTTGTTCCGTCTGAGAACTTAGCATCTGTGCCTGCTCTGTAAACAAGCTTGGTGTTGTTTACAGTCCATGTTGCATAGTATGTGCCGCCGTTTACGGGGATAGCTGTTGTTGTGCCTGCGGTGAGACCTGAGTCTGAACCGTCTGCATTGAGCCATGCTACGAATGTGTGACCGTCCTTGGTGGGAACGGGAACATTATATTCGAAGCCGAAAACGCCTGTGTAATCAAATACAACTTCGTCTGCGTTCATTTCGCTGTCAAGATAATACTTAACAGTGTAGGTGTTGGTAGTCCATGAACCGTTGATAACAACGTCTTCATCGGGCATTACGAAGTCTTCCTTATCCCAACCGCTGAAGGTCTTGCCTGATTCAACAAGGTCATCAAGAACTGTTACGGGAGTGCCGTAAGCAACATCCTTGACTCTTGTGTGTTCAACGCCGTCTACCATGTAGATAACGTCATACTTGTTGATTTCCCATGTACCGGTGATTGTGATGTCATCAAGACCAACCTTTACGGTACCTGTTGCTGCGTCGTATTCTGCTGCACCTTCAACAGTCCAGCCCTTGAAGGTATAACCCTCTTCTACGGGAGCTGTGAGAGTGAAGCTGTCATTATACTTCTTGGACCAATCTTCGCTTGATTCATAGCCTGCAGGAACATCACCTGTGTAGGAAGTTGTTATCATTACGGGAATTCTGTTCCAAATATAGGTAATGACAATATCTTCCGAACCTACATAATAATTTCCGTCTTCGCCATCAACCACACCGGACCACTCATGAGAGGTTGATGAATATCCGGTAACAAGATCGTTGCCTTCGTAATTATTATACTTACTGATGCTTTCGCCATATGTTGCGGTTACGGGTGCGGGTTCGGGATAGTCGGCAGGAACATCTCCTATGAACTTATAGGTAATTGTTACAGTGATCTTTGAAGTTGTACCGTTAACGGTTACTTCGGAAGCGGGCATTGTGAAGCCGTCTTCCTTATCCCAACCGCTGAAGGTGTAGCCTTCTTCGGGTGTGTAGTCATAAAGGTCAACCTTTGAGTTGTATTCAGCTGTTGCTTCGTGAACAACGTTGCCGTCTACCTTATAGATAACCTTATAGCTGTTGATAGTGAATGTACCGCTGATTGTTACGGTTTCAGCAGGCATATTGAATGTGCCTGTCTTATTCCAACCTGAGAAGGTGTAGCCATCCTTGGTAAGAGGAGCAATAACTGTTACGGGTGTGCCGTAGGTAACCTTTTCGGTTGAATGCTGCTTGCCGTCTACCATGTAAACAAGGTCATACTGGTTAGCAGTGAATGTACCGTTAAGAGTTACGTTTTCTGCGGGCATTGTTGAGGGAACTGCCTTATCCCAAGCGAAGGAGTGACCAACCTTGGAGGGAGTTTCAACTGCAACTGCTGCACCGTAGAGGTAAGGTGTTTCAACAGTCTTGCCGTCAACAACGGTTGTGAGAGTGAATGTCTGTCTGTCAATCCAGATGTTAAGAACAAGCTTGCCGTCTGCGGTAACTTTGCCTTCTGTTACGCTGTTTGCATTGAGCGAGAAGCCTTCTGCAATTTCAGGTGCGTAGGTAGCCATTGAATCGGTTGCTGCTGTGAGATTCTTGACATCAGCTGCACCGTATTCGCCGTCGGTACCCATTGTGTAAACATTTACTGTGTAGGGAGTGTTGCCCTTAGCAGTCCATGTTGCAACGAATTCCTTGCCGTCAACGCTGTCCATCTTGCCAACTGCGGGAGCCCAGCCTGCGAAATCATAGCCGGCCTTAGCAGGAGCTTCGGGAGCGATGATATCTGCATCATACTTGGTGGGAACAGTTGCGTGTACCTGAGTCTTTTCAGCATCAAGATAGAATACTGCATCATAGGTGTTAGGCTCAAGAACTGCAGTATAGGTGATTGAAGCACCGTTGTTACCGATATCGGGCATCTTTGTTGCATCTTCTGCAAGACCTGCCCAGCCCTTAAAGGCGTAGCCTACCTTGCTTACTTCGGGAGCTGCAAGAGTTTCGTTATAATCATAATTATGCTCATATGTCTTACCGTCAACATCCCAGATAACTTTGTATGATTCGATATCATATGTTGCATAGAAATGCATATCCTGGTCTTCCATGATTGTGGGTTCCATATCCCACGTTGCGAAGGTGTGACCCTCCTTGGAAGGACCAACGGGAGTAAGAGTATCAATAGCTGAACCGTATGTAATATCAGCTACGAACTTATATGCATCGTCAGAGGTAAGGGTGCCTTCTTCAAATGCAAGATAATCTTCTTCTGATGCCCAGAAGTAAAGATCCCATGCATTGATTGTTGCATCTGCAACAAATACGGTGTTGCCTGTGATAGCATAGGGAAGATTTACAGTTTTACCTGCTACCTTCCAGCCGTTGAAGGTGTAGCCTTCGATTTCTTCATAATCAGCAAGCTCTTCTGCGGTGATTTCGTCGCCGTAAAGTGCTGCATCATTGAGAACGAAGGGATCCTCATCGGGAAGCTTGACTGTTACTGAATAGTAAAGAGGATTGAAGGTTGCGATAATGTCAATGTTCTTAGCGGGCATTGATGCATAGCCGCAATCCCATTCAACGAATTCCTTACCTGCGGGAACATAGGTTGCATCGGGAGCGTCAAGGAGCTCGATGATGTCACCGTAGTTATATTCCTGATAATCATACTGCTCTGTCATAGCTGCATCGAGCCAGTAGGTTGCAGTATAAACATTCTGGGTCCATGTACCCTTGATTGTTACATTTGAAGTATTGAAGTAATACTTGCCGTCTGTAACTGTTGCACCGTTTACGGTCCAGCCGTTGAATGTCCAGCCGGTAACCTCTGCGGGATCTTCAAGAACGATTTCGTCGCCCTTGATACCTGAAGCAACGCCGGGAACCTTTGCATCATCGGGAGTTTCGCCGGTGAAGCTGTAGGTTGCGGTGTAAACAATATCATCATACTGAGCGGTATAGGTTACATCGCCCTTAACATTGATCTTGGTGCCGACTGCAGGAGTTGTGCCGTCTGAACCAAGCCAGCCTGTGAAGGTCTTGCCTGCAACTACGGGACCTGCGGGAACAGTGATTTCGCTGTAGTAAGCTACATCTGCGAATGTCTGTGCACCCTCGAAGGTTGCGGTGTAGTTTACGGGCTTATAAACAGCGTAAAGAACGGTTGTACCGTCTTCTGCTGCGGTTACTGTTGCTACAGTATTTTCTGCATCATACTCGTAATGTTCGATTACGGGAAGATCTTTGATGAGGTAGTAGGTTGTCTTTTCTGCATCGCCTGCTGCCTCTGCAAGAGCTACGGTGTAGCCTGCGATTGTGTCAACTGTTGCAGCATCAACAATCTTTTCTGCACCGCCGTTAGCACGGTCATTATACTTAACCTTAACTGCTACTGTTGTTTCAGCTGAAACATACTGAGCTGTGTAGGTCATGCCGCCGACAACAACATTTGCGGTTTCGCCGGGCTGAAGTGTTTTTCCGTCAGCACCGAGCCAGCCGGTGAACTTCATTCCGTCAACCTTAGGTCCTTCGGGAGCAGTATATGCCTTTTCGAAATAGATGCTTTCCTTTGCATCGCCGAATGCGATTTCATACTTGTTTCTTGTGAGGTAAATGTCAAGAGCAGCGTTGCCGTCTGATGTAACGGTTACTTCGCCCTGTGTGCTCTTCTCTGCGTTGAGAGTAAAGCCTGCGGGAACTTCGTAATCGGAAGCCTTGACCTTATCGTTTGTTGCTGCACCTTCGTTGGTGGTTTCACCTGCAACATAGTTGCCGTCTGTATCCATGGTGTAAACAGTCTGCTTATATGTTGCGTCTGCTGCTTCATAAACAGCAGTAAGAGTCATTTCGTCATAATCAACTTCAAGAGTCTTGACCTGCTCGCTTGTGTAAACGGTTGCACCGCCGTCGGGAGTCCAGCCAAGGAAGTTTTTGCCGCTTGCAGATGCCTTGGGAACTGCAAAGCCTGCGATGTCAGAAAGAGGAGCACCGATATAGCCTTCGTATGAAGCTGTGCCGGTAAGAGTGCCTTCGCCTGCATCGAATTTTACTGTGTTGTTAAGTGTGAGAACATTGTCATCTGCAACGTCCCATGTGAAGGGTTCGTTCATTGAAAGTACAGGTGCACCGCCTTCTTCCTTAGCGATGTAAGTAACTGCAGCTTCCTGCTCGCCGGGAGCCATGATTGAGCCTTCGGGAATTTCAATGTAACCTTCACCGGTAGCATCATCTTTAACAGTGAAAACGTATTCTGCTACCCAACCTGAAGATGACTTGAACTGGAACGGAGTATAAACAGCAGCAAATGATGTCATCCAATCGTGAGCATCGAAATAACTCTGAGGAACATAAGGTTCATATTCTCCGCCACCATCATCTGTGAGCTGGTCCTTATATCCGGGATACAATGTAACAACATTGAATTCAAAACCAGCACCAACAGCATCAGCATTTTCTGCATTTTTTGCAGGATAATAGATATCTGAGTCGTTAGGATCCTGCTCGAGATCTTCATATTCATGTTTCATGAATGTGTTCGGATACGACATGAACAACAGCATTGTGCTGTGTTTGAAAGTAGTATCCATAAAGAGTCTCGCTTTTACCGTGTCGCCTCTTGCGATTTTATTTGTCTCTTCCCACTTGCCGTCAACCTCACGGTAGTATTTGAAACGAACCGTGACCTTGTCGCTGAGTGCAGCGTTGGCGAGGAGAGAAACATTACCAAAAACAAGAAGCAACGCAAGCACCAATGAGACTATGCGTTTGGTAATTTTCATTCAATAATTTCCTCCCTTATTTTATTAAGGTATATATGAAAACAGATAAAATCTATCTGAAATTTCCATATTGAAGGGATAAACTGCCGGTTTTAACAATCTTCAATTAAAACGCGGTAATCCGGGAGAGGATTACTCCCCTCCCGAATATTATGTTTTGTTATGCCATTACGCCTGTGGTCTGGTCGAGAGCTTTACCGTTAACAGCACTGTTGAGGAGGTTAAGGTCAGTACCGTAGATATTGTTCTGACCATCAAGGTTTGCAGCCTTGATCATGTAAAGAACTCTGCTTGAGCCTCTGAGAGCAGACCATGTTCTACCCTTTGACAATTCAGCATTTACATTGGTATAGTCGGCACCTGTTACATAGCAGTCACCGTCAACATCACCAAAGTAGATGAGATAGAACTGTTCAACAACCTCGCCGGTTACGTTATCGTAAAGAGTTACAAGTGTACCGGTACCGAGCTTTGCAAAGCCTTCTGTACCTTCACGACGTGTGATTTCGATACGTCCGTCGCCGGTGTAAGTAATATATCTGGTTTCAAGATTTGCTTCTGTGGGAAGTGATCTCTTGTTGGTAAAGCCGTAGATATAATACTGGTTGAAGTTTGCGGGAGTTGCATAAGGATCGGTTGTTACTGAATCGTCGCTGTAGGATTCTTTTACGCCGTTTCTTTCGATAACGGTTGTTGAACCTGCAATGGGAACAAGCTTAACCGATACTCTCTCGTAAACTGCATAAAGCTCGAGGTCGCCTGCGGGCATTGTAATAACTGACTCTGCTGTGTACTTGGCTTCTGTGCCGCCCTTGACATCTGTCCAACCCATGAAGGTGTAGAAATCAGCTTCAATGTTGGTGGGATCTGCGGGCATTACGATTTCTTCGCCGAAGTCATAATCTGCAGTTTCGTAAACCTTGAGTTCATCCTTCATGAAGGGTGATTCCTCTGTTTCAACATTTACGTTGAAGTTTACGGTGTAGTTATTAACTGTGAAGATTGCGTAGTATGTGAGGTTTTCTGCGGGCATTGTTTCGGGAAGCTCAACTGCTGTTGTTCCGCCTTCAACATCTGACCAACCGCCGAAGGTGTAGCCTTCCTTGTAAGGATCAGCGGGTGATTCGAATTCGTCACCGAATGCCATTGCGAAAACTTCATCCTTATAACCGTCTGCCTTGAAGGTTGCGGTATATGCACCTGCAGTTTCAATCCATGTTGCCTCAAAGGTCTTGCCTTCAGCATCCATTATCTGAGCTGCGGGGTTCCAACCTGTGAAGGTGAAGCCTTCCTTGGTGGGTTCATCGGGAAGAGCGATTTCTTCGCCGAATACTGTGGGAACTACTGCATATTCTTCGCCGTCTACATTGAAGACTGCGTTATAAGTGCCTGCGGTTTCTGATGCATAGAGGTCAACTCTTGCTGCACCGACTGTTGCGCCTTTTGCAAGCTTGGTTGTCATTTCTGCATCTGTGTACCAGCCGTCGAATACATAACCTTCTTCTGTTGCGTATGTAAGAAGGTTAACCTTGGTTTCTCCTTCCTCGATACCTGTTACGATTGTTTCGCCATATTCAGCTGACTTAACTGAAACAACTTCATTGTTGACCCAGTAGTAAACCTGATATGCGCTTACTTCGTAAAGTGCTGTGAATGTTACGTTCTTGGCGGGAACTGTTGCATAATCTGCGGGAGTTTCGCCGTCAGCATCAATCCATTTGATGAATTTGTAGCCTTCCTTAGCGGGAGCTTCAGGAACTTCGAGGTCTGAGCCTGCTCTGTTCTTCACGGTGTGGATTGTTGTGCCTTCTGCAACGTAAACAACTGTGTAGTTGTATACGGGAGTGATGATGATTTCCTTGTCTTCTTCGTCGGGTACATTGTAGGGGAATTCAACGGGATCGCCGTCTTCATCTTCCCAGCCGCCGAATTCGCCGCCGTTGGGATCAACGGGGATTGTGGGCTCAGTGATTTCATCATCATAGTAGTATTCGTCTTCTTCGCCATTTACGTCAACAGTAATCTTGTTTCTGTCGTAGTAAACTTCGAGAACGAGTGAACCGTCACCGGCGATTGTGCCGCTGATGTTACTCTTTTCAGCGTTGAAGGTGAAGCCTTCCTTGTCAGGTGTTGCTGCTGTTGCAGGTTCGCCTGCCTTGCCGTAAAGAGTTTCTTCGCTTTCTGCATATGTTACACCGTCATTATTCATAAGGAATGTCTTAACGGTATATGCAATACCTTCGTTTGCTGTCCATGTTGCAACATAAGTTGCACCGCCAACGGGAATGCTTGCTTCGCCGCCGACTGTGAGACCTGCGTCTGCACCGTCAAGAGTCCAGCCTGCGAAGGTGTAGCCTGTCTTGCTTGCAGCGGGAACAGTGTAGGTTGTGCCTGCTCTGTCCTTGATGCTGTAAACTTCAGCATTGTCTGATGTATAAACTACTGTGTAGTTGTATACGGGAGTGATGATGATTTCCTTGTC
>JAFQRY010000011.1 GCA_017409845.1 Clostridia bacterium | reverse complement strand
GTCAAAGAATTCCATCGGAGTTACACCGAGATACTCGCAAATATAAAAGAACACGGTCATTGACGGAAAATTCACACCGTTTTCGATGTTGTTGATGTAGCCTGCACTCTGTCCGATTGATAAGCTCATATCACGGGCAGACACGCCTTTATTCATTCTTAATTCAACCAATCTTTTGCTGAATTGTTCTTTCTCCATGGAACTCACCCACCTTCGCATATAATTATACTAAACACATACCGCATAAATATCTAATCTGTTTATCAATGTGCATTGACATATCTATTTAGATTAGATATAATCAACTTAGACCTCTACTTTGTTTAGTATTGGCAAAAACAGATTGCATAAATCTTAGATGACCGCTATACACATACAATATGTTTATATGGGCTGCGCGTTTGTATTAACGCCCCGCTCGGATGCTCCTTAAGTGGAGATGGTTTTGATAGCGAGGTCATTAAGATAGCCCGACGAACATTAAAGTCCGTCGGGCGTTTTTATTAAGGTGTGCATATGAGAGAACAAACTGTAACATTCTTCGGTCACAGAGATACTCCAAAAGAAATAGAGCCAACCTTGCGGTCGGCTCTGATAGATTTGATTGAAAATAAAAATGCAACTGTGTTTTACGTCGGCAACCACGGCAATTTCGATGATATGGTACGCCGTCAGCTTGAGGATTTGTCAAAGACTTATCCGATAAAATATTATGTCGTCCTTGCTTATATGCCGGGCAAGAATGCCGAACCCGACGAGCACTCAATCCTACCCGAAGGAATAGAAACCGTTCCCCGCCGCTTCGCCATCAACTACCGCAATAAATGGATGCTCAATAAATCCGACATCGTCGTAACCTATGTCACACGTCCCATCGGTGGCGCATGGGAGTTTAAGCAGATGGCAGAGAATTTGAGAAAACAAACAATTAATTTATGCAAGCAAAACTTGTTGTCGTAAGATTTATGATAAGTTTTGATTTTTTATATATCAAATTTTAAAAAGACCTTTTTATTGTACAACAAGTATGTTATATTTGTTGTATAACCTTGAAAATAAAAACGGAGGAATAATTATGTTTGAAAAACCTGCCAAAAAACTTATTATTGTAGGAAGTAAAGAAACGGATGTATACTGTGAATTTCTTTCCTTGCTCGTAAGCACCAAGGATGACGTCAAAACAAAAAAGGAAGACGGTACACAAGAAACGGAGATTTTTGCGATTGAAGACGACTCCGTTGACACGGCTATCTGGACAGATGATATATATCGCGATAACCGCGCTCACACTTCTTCAAGGCAAAAAACTCTTTTCATCGGCAATAAAGGTTGCGTAGAAAGTGTTATACCGAATCTTAACCTCGAAACAAAAGACAGCGAATTCGGCATTTATATGGGTTGGCTCGGAAACAAAGCTGTTATATATGTTGATGACGACAAAGTAAAAAAATCCAACACATATGAAAAGTTTTATAAGGAATATAAAGATATAACAGAAACATATAACGCAAGAATAAAAATAGGTTCAAATGATGCGCAGGCAAAAACATCGGCAAAAGAATATTTTGACCAATATACATCTTTCTTTAAGAAAAAGGAAGGAAAAGCTACCGGTGTAGCAGGTGCTATTGCTGCCATGAAAGTTGCAACAATGGCAACCGCAGGCGCAATTGCTGGTGTGGGTGTGGTCGGAAGTGCCGCCATAAAAATAACATCAGACGTTCACAAAAACAGCAATTTGATTGAAGACCAATTATACAGATATGCAATTCTCAAATTCTATATGGAACACCTTGCTGATTTTATGGAATTGCCTAAATGCCAATCAGAAAAAACACAGTAAAGAAGAGTTTGAAAATGACTAACAGTTTTAAAAGCGGAATTGATTTTGTTTCATTAAATCTTTCCTCTGTTTTCGGTTCGCTGAGTAGCGATGCATGGACAAATCTTTGCGAACAGCAAATTGAAGAAATGAAAATCGCTATGGAGACAGCGGCTCGAAGCAAAAATCTTGATGCAGATCATCTTCAAGGATTTATAGCGGAATTCTGGCACAAGTATACACACAATACCAATGCAGCAATAAGGGGTTCTTCTTCAAGAGCAACAATGCCTGAAAGCAACGCTTTCGGTTCGGTAGACCTTTCAGTTAACGGCAGAGATTACAGTTTAAAATACTATAAAGATGCTATTTCTTCAGCCAAAAGCCAAAAAACCACCATAAGAGAACGTTATGAGCAAGCAAGAGTCGCCGCTGAACGCAGGGGCGAAAAGTTCATGTCTCTTGAAGAGTATATGAAAAAAAGAGGCTATCCCGAGGGCACAGACCCTAACCAGTCAATATACTTCGGCCAAGGCAAATTAATTCCGAGCGACCAACTTGCAGAGGCAAAAGCTTACCTTGAAAAAAGAATTCAGAAAGAACTTGCAGCAGGAAGAACGGAGGTTGCCGAAAATCTGAAGAATGTTCTTGACAGTCTTACAGATGTTATAGAAGACGGTAAAGGTAATTCTTCAATTCAGTTAACAAGGCAGCAGGCACAGATGCTCGCTGAAGCAGCAAAAAACGGAGAATTGGACGATGTTCTTGAAAAGTTAGGAATAACTTTGAAAGATTTGGTTTCACCTTCTGATATCATGCGTCAGGCATTCAAAGCCGGTGCTTCAGCTGCACTTATCTCGTTTGTTCTAAGCGTTGCACCCGTAATCGTTAACGCTATCTCTATGCTTGTTGCAAACGGTGAGGTTGATGCCGATGAGCTGAAGAAAATAGGACTTGCAGCAGTAACAGGTAGTGCGAGAGGTTTTTTGAACGGAACAGTTTCGGCCGCATTAACTTCGTGTTGTAAAATAGGTTTGTTAGGTGAAGCGATGAAAACTGCCGACCCGATGTTTGTAGGTTCTTTGGTTGCGCTTACAATAAATATGGCAGAAAATTCATTTAAGCTTGCTTCAGGAAAAATAAGCAAAGGTGAATATGCGCAGGAAATAATGCGTTCATACTTTGTCACAGGTTTTTCACTGGCGGGAGCTGGAATTGTTCAGGTGTTATTTGCCGAAGTTCCTGTTATCGCTTCTATGCTTGGAAGCTTTATCGGTTCAGTTGTAGGTGGGTTTGTATATAACGCAACGGAAAAACTGATTATATCTTATTGCATAGAATCAGGATGGACATTCTTCGGAATTGTAGAACAGAACTATGAATTACCGACAGAGGTTCTTGAAGATATTGGGGTTGCGGTTTTTGAATCTGAATCCTTTGAACAAAATATTTTTGAAAGTGAAATATTTGAAAACCAAAAATTTGATGCGGTATATTTTGAATATGAAAAAATAGGACTTACGATACTAAAAAGAGGACTTATCGGAGTTTTCAACATCGGATATGTATAAGAAAAAACGGGCAGTTATAAAACTGTCCGTTTTTGCGTCATCTATATTACATTTAAGCTGTTATCGCTATTTTGATTACCCCGTCAAGTTTATTCTCAAAGATTTCGTATGCTTTTTTGATGTCTTTGAGGGCGAAGCGGTGGGTAATCAGCGGGGTTGTGTCAATCTTGCCCTTCTCGATGAGTGAGAGGATTTCGTCGCAGTCGCAGCCGTCAACACCGCCCGTTTTAAAAATCAGATTCTTGCCGTACATATCGGGCAGAGGCAGGCTCTGCGGTTTATCGTAAAGCGCAACAACCGTTACAATCGCATTCGGTCTTGCACATTCCCACGCAAGGCGGAAAGTATCTTCTGCGCCTGCAACTTCAAGCACAACGTCCGCACCGCCGTGGTCAGAATTCTGGAGCACAAAATCCTTGCAGTTTTCAGGCTCGCAGACGAGTACGTAGGGATAGTGTGACTTCACAAAATCAATTCGGTTTTTGTCCTTTTCGCAGACGATAATTCTCTTTGGATTTTTGAGCATAACGCAAAGCAGAGTGCAGATACCCGTCGGACCAGCGCCGATAATCAGCACGGTATCGTCGGGTGTAATCTCCGAAATGCGTGTTGCCCAGAATCCCGTTGCAAGCACGTCGCCGACAAACAAAGCCTGCTCATCGGTAACGGTATCGGGGATTTTGTTGAGCCCCATATCGGCATAAGGCACACGGACAAACTCGGTCTGTCCGCCGTCAATTCTGCATCCGAGCGCCCAACCGCCGTTTTTGTCGGTACAGTTATTCACAAAACCATTCTTGCAGAAGAAACACTCACCGCAGAATGTTTCAACGTTAACCGTAACTCTGTCACCGACCTTGACATTCTTAACATCAGCGCCGACAGTTTCAACAACACCGACCATCTCGTGACCGACTGTAATACCGGGCACGGCACGGGGCACAGAGCCGTGTTTGATGTGCAAATCGCTTGAGCAGATACTCGAAAGAGTTACTCTCACAACTGCATCACGGCTGTCAATTATCTCAGGCTTCGGCTTGTCCGTAAGCTCAAATTTCCCGTGTTCTTTGTATGTATAAGCTATCATATCAATGCTCCGATTTTTTCAGTTTTCTCAACGTAACAATCGTTGTTCCGATTACCCCGAGACCGAATGCAAGTAACATAAACGGCATAATTGCAAAGGTTGTTGCCGATGCAATATATCCGAAAGCAAACTGAATCACAAATCCGATGCCGTAAGCACCGCTCATATGGTAACCTGTGATGTCGGCCGAATATTCTGCGCCGAATCTTGCAGGCACGCTGTGAAGCACGCTCGGAAATACGGGACCGTAACCCATACCGATTAAAAGCAAACCGACAAGTGCTGTTTTGCCGATTGGCAGAAGCATAACTATCATTCCGACTGCGGCAATTACCATTCCGCCTTTAATCAGCGTGTTGTCCGAAAGCTTTTCGGAAAGAAAACCTGCAATGATTCTGCCAACCATAATTCCGCAGAAATAAAGTGAAATCCATTTTGCCGCTTCGTCGGGTGAAATGGCAAGAACATTGACCGCATATGTAGCACCCCATGTGCCTATCGTGAATTCGCCTGCACAGTAAAGTCCGAGCGAAAGAATGCTTGTTACCATTCCTTTTTCTTTCAGCAAATCTAAAAAGCTCTTCTTGGGCAATTCTTTTTGTGCGGATTCGGTTTCGGCAACTGCTTTGGGCTGAACATTCCATTTTTTCAGGCTCGCAAGAATGATAAGTGCAATCGCAAACTGAATAAGTGCAACAACACGGTAACCGCCTCTCCACGTTCCGTCACCGCCAAGGAATGCGGACATAATCATAGGACTGATTGTAACCCCGAGACCCCAGCAGCAATGAAGCCAGTTCATATGCTTTGCCTTGTAGTGAAGCGAAACGAAGTTATTCAGACCCGTGTCAATCGCACCTGCACCATAGCCCATAATGATTGTGCAAATCATCATCACAATGATATTCGGTGAAAAACTGATGCCGATAAGTCCGAGTGCGGTAAGAAGCGTTGAGAAAAATGTTACTCTGCCCGTACCGAATTTTCGAAGAAGAGGACCTGCAATGAATGCAATACCGCCCGTGGAAACAGCCGTAACAACGCTGTAAACCGAGCCGAAGCTTTCGGGTAAACCGAATTCAAGGTGAACAACTGGCCACGTTACGCCGAAAAGCGAATCGGGAAATCCGAGTGAAACAAACGCTATGTAGATAACAATAAGTAATGCTGTCATATTAATACTCCGTCACAATGGTCAACCTCATGCTGAATTATTTGTGCAGGGAAACCTGTGAAAGTCTTGATACGGGTCTGAAATTCAGCCGTCTGCCACTGCACTTTTATTGTCTGATAGCGCTTACACTTTCGGGGACCGCCGAGCAGAGAAAGACAGCCTTCTTCCGCATCGTAGGGACCTGATTTTTTTATGATTTCGGGGTTAAACATAACCATATATGTGCCGTCGTTATCAAAAGCAATAATGCGTTTTTGCACACCGATCATATTCGCCGCCATACCTACACAGCCGTCTTTGTGGGCGGTGAGAGTATCCAGCAAATCCTGTGCTACCTGCAAATCTTCTTTTGTTGCGACTTCCGATTTCCTCGCAAGTAAAATCGGGTCGTGTATGAGTTCTTTAATCATGTTAATTTTCCTGCAATTTTTCTATTTTTGATAATGTGATTTGTTTTTGTCCGTTCTTTTGCATTTTACCAGCGTTATCCCATATAAGTTTTCCGTCACCATTATAAACTATTTCCCAATTTCCGTCAGAATAAAACTTAATAACTATGAGGTTTTGAGGACATGAAGATAATGATATTCTATCTATTTGAGTTGCTTTAATTTGATATAAATTACCGTTTTTATCTTTTGCGTCATAAGTTTCATAACCAGGCTTCAAAAGTTCAAGATTATATTTTTCAGCAACCAAAACTTCACCTATACTGCCGATTGTGTGCCCGTCTATTGTAAATTTTCTTCCGGGATAAAGAGATTCAAGTTCATTGGTAATTGTGAAAAGCTCTTTGACTTTTTCGCTAAGCACAGTTGATTTATTATCCATTTTTCTAACCAACACCACCGATTTTATCAAGGTTATGTATTGTTATATTTCTTCGATTCCTAAACTCTTCAAGTATTCATAAGTACCATCATAGAATTCGGGCAGACGAGTGCTATCTTCCCAAAATCCATTTAATGTTTTGTTGGGATTGCCTGTTGGTACACAAATAACCATTCCGGATCTGGCACGAGTAAGCAAAACTCTGTATGCGTTCAGCATATATTTCATTAATTCTTGTTTGCTTTCGGTATTTCCAACTTGCTCAACCCATTTTGTCTGACCGTTGAACCTATAGAAATGCCAATCACCGTTTTCGTATCTCATATCGGCATCCCACAGCAGGCAGGTATAATCAAGCTCCAAGCCTTGAACCTGTATCTCCGTTGCGGCATCTTCAAGGTAGTTTGATGAACGGGTGTCGATTTTATCCTCAAGGAACCAATGAACCGCATTTTCATCACCCGAAGGCAGAACGTGTACTGCAAGAGGCTTGAAACGGGCAGACTCTTTTGTTACAAGAACACCGGTGCGCTCTGTTCCCCTTACCTTGCTGTGCAGCCATTTCCTCGCTTTATCCATATCTCTTGTCAGCACAATCGGATACTTGTCCTTGATTTCACTATACAAATCTGATGCTTTGGGGTCAAGTGACAGTAAAGCATGAACAAAAGCAGAAAGCTTTTCTGCTCTGAATGAACGCAACGAAACGCCGAGATGTAACCCGTCTGAATATGTAACATTAGCGTTCTTTTGGAGAAGTTCGTTTACTTTTCCTTCGGCATATTCGGGCTCAGTGAGCTTATTTGATATGTAAACTTTCCAATGAGGGAAATTTTCGTTTAAGGCGTCTATCCATTCGGATATTCCGGCTTCACCTGTGTTGATTTCCTGTCCGCCGCCAACAAGGCAAACAATAGTTGCCCAATCTTCACGCTGGTCAAGAGACCAAATTAAAAATGCAGCCTCAGACATAGGAAAATTAGGAACTTTTAGTTTGTTACCGTAGGTTCCGCCACGTTTAAGATAATCGGCAAGTCGTTTGTGAGTCCATGAACGCTGTGCCTCATCAAAAATTGCAACATGCTCAACTTCGCCATATCCGGATTCGGCTAATTTCACCGCTTTTTCAGGGTCGATTTCCAAAACTCCGTTCTCTACGGGGTTTTTAATTTTAGCCAGCATATTGTCGCGGTAACGGTGAATTATCTGAATAAATTTACCGACCTCACGGCGGGAATCGGATATTTTTTTCGGTTCGTTTCGGTCACGGCATTTCTGAAAATTATCTTTTGCGAGTGCTTCGGTTAACACGGCAACTAAAGGTCCGTTGCCCGAAAGATAAACGGCGCCTTCGTCTTCGACCGGAGAGTCGTTGCCCTGATAAGTCTGTCTGACTGCAACATCAAGACCTACAAGTGTTTTGCCCGCACCAGGAACGCCCGTTACAAAGCAAATGCTTTTTTCTCCGTTTGACTTGCTTTTCTGTATAACGTCAAGAATATATCTGATTGTTGCATCCGTAGAAACGTCGTCAGCTTCATGTCTTGTGATATTTTCAACCGAATGGCTTTCGTAGAGAGTTTTTGCCGCTTCAACAATTGTAGGTGTGGGGGCATAAGGGCTGATAATCCAATCGGGATTTACGGGAGTTTCATACGGAAATCTTTCCAACACTTTTTGTATTAATGCAGAAATACAGTTTTTTCCTGTAACCAACGGGTTTACCACTCTGTCATCGTAAACGGACATATGAATATCTGTTGTGTGTTTTGAAAACTCCGTTGCCGTCAGAATAGGCACAATTACTTTATCTTCGCTGAATTTATGGAAGTTTTTAAGGTCCAGAGCATAATCCAAAACTTGATCAATATCTGCTTCAAGAATTTTTGATTCGCCAACCTTGAATTCAACACAAAATACAATTCCTCGATAGAGGAGAACTACGTCGATTCTTTTGCCCAAACGAGGAATGTCATATTCAAATATGATTTGACCGTTCGGGTCATTTAACGACGCAATTACGTTTTTCATTATCGCAATTTCTCCGTGCCACGCTTCTCTTGTGGTGGTAAGCGCATCACCGTGATAATTATCGCATAATGTGCCGAAAATCGAGTCGAAGTCTTTATTCAAAAATGATGCAAAAGTACTATGATATAAACATCTCGGATTTTTGCTCATAAAAACAGCTCCTTGGTTTGAATCACTTAATAATTTTATCGTAATACACTTCTAATTTACTGTCACAAATTTCTTCAATTCGCTTTTTCTCATCATCCGTCAATCGTTTCCATACAACGGAATCAACTTCTATCACACCAAGCGTTTGTGTGTGTCTCATCATATTCATATCCTCAAAACGCTTGAAGGGGTTTGAAAGAATATTTGTCTCGATTTGTTTGTCGGTTGTTCCTTCTTTTGCATAAATACTGTTGCTCTTTTCGGGAACAAGACCGTTTTTCTTTCGGTTTTCATAAAAAGCCCTGAAATATGCAACAAGGTCGGCAATTTTCACTCTGCCTTTACTATCGGCATTAGCAAGAATTGCCTTGAGCAGAACGGGTTTATATGAATAACTCATATCCATCTGCTCTATCATTTCCATAAACATATCCTTGCGGTTAGAATCATCAATGAGTCTCCAGCCGTATTTTTCTACATACATTTCAAGAGTTTCCTCTTTGAAATACTTAAAAGTGCGGTGTTCGCTCATAGGAACAATCAAATCAGGAACAAGCAAACCTTCTCTTACATATCTTTCAATGGTTTCGGACTGAACATCAACACGGCGGATAAATTCCATCTGGCTTATCATTCCTGACGCTTCTTCCTGCCAATTGAAAATATCAACAATTTCATAGTCGGTTGCATCAACCGGATAATCAATTATAGCATCAGGGCGTTCGCCTTTTGAATAGAGGTCGTTTTCAGCTTCTCTTTGTCCTTTTTTACCGAGAACAGTACCGCCTGCATGATAATCCTTGAGTTTAAATAATCTATGCAAAGAATACGGTGCATTATATTGACTTGCATTGTCAACAAAATCGAATACCATCAAATGCTCTTTGCCGTCACTATTGCGCATACCTCTGCCGAGCTGCTGTGTGTAAAGCACCTTTGACATCGTTGGTCTCGCCATAAACAAAACCTCTGTTTGTGGACAGTCCCAACCCTCGTTAAGAAGGTCACAAGCACAAAGAACCTTAATTTCTCCTGAAGCGAATTTTGCAAGCTGCTCATTTCTTTCGGATGTTTTCATTGTACCTGAAACGGCAACAGCCTTAACTCCCGATTGTTTAAAGAGTTCAGCAACCTGCTCTGCGTGTTTGACGGATGCACAAAACACAACCGTTCTTTTGTCTTTGACATAATTAAGCCAAGTTTCAACAATAAGAGTGTTTCTCTCTGTAACGCAGATTTTAACATCAAGGTCACGGATATTATACTGAACACTGTTAAAACGAACCTTTGTCATATCAATATTAGTGTGTATGCGGATACATCTTACAGGTACAAGAGCACCGATTTCAACAGCCGTTTGAATATCCAATTTGTGAGCAGTATTCTTGAAAATTTCAAGGATATTCGTATCATCTGCTCTTTCTGGTGTTGCGGTAAGTCCAAGCGTAAATTTCGGCTTGAAATATGCAAGCACCTTCTGATATGTATCAGCAGTTGCATGATGAGCTTCGTCAATGATTATATAATCAAAATCATTATCCTTGAACATATCGAGATTAAGGGCGATACTCTTAATACTGCCGCAGATAATATGAGAATCTATATCCTTTATGCTGTCAGCAAATTTACCCACATCAGCTTCGGGCCATATTGTTTTAAACGTTTCCAGAGCCTGATTTACAAGCTCCATTGTGTGTGCAACAAAGAGAACTCTGCCGCCGAGATTTTTTGCATCCATAACGGCTGTTACGGTTTTGCCCACGCCCGTTGCGTGATAAAGCAGGGCAATAGTTTCTTTGTTTTCTCTCATTGCAGAAAGAGAAGCGAGAGCCTCTTGCTGATATTCACGAAGTTCAAGTTTTCCGCCGTCAAGTGCTTTGCCTCTTTGTGTGGGAAGATAATCTTCGATTTCTTTAAAACGAGGGTCATTCCCGAGAAAAACACGAAGCTCATCTTTAACGGTATCGGGAGTTTTTTGCATCTGACGCACAGCCCAGCGATAAACATCCCAACCGAGATGAATCATGCTATTCTGCTTGAGCAAATCATCATAAAATTTATCTTTTGAAACAAGTCGGGGATTATGAGAAGCCTCATCGTCAACTTCAATTGCAACACGCCTTGCGCCGTCTTCGATAACAAAATCAGCAAAGCGGGCATTCTGATAAATGTCATAGAAAGGATACTGCGAATACAAAAAGCCGGCTTTTTCCGCACCGAAAGTATCAGCAAATATATCAATAAATAAATCTTCCGCCTGACTGCCTGAAGCAGACTGGTAAACCGACATTTGTTTCACCTCACTTTTCTTCGACTTCTTTTAATAATATTTTCTTTGAAAAACCGCCGCGCTTTTCAGCTTTTTCTACTCGGACTTTTTCGAGTTCTTCAATACTGTAACCACGGGCAACAGCTGCAGCGTATATCACTTCCAGCATATCGGCAAGTTCCTCTATGTTTTGGCCTTTGTGATATTCTGCAAGCTCCTCATCAAACTTCGCATCAATCATTTTAAGATACTCTTCATCAGAGAGTATTTCTGTTATGCAGGTATTCCCCGAAGCTTCAATGATTTCGGGTATACGGTCACGAACAAGTTTATTGTAAATTTTGAGCACAGTTTTCACCTTAATATACAATTTTTCAAACTAAATTATAACATATCATTACCAACAATTTCAACAGATTGCAACTAAATATGACAATCTGTTTTTATCCGAAGAAATTTCCAACCAACCACAACACCCATCCGATTATTGCTGATACAATTAAAACTGTACCACAGCCAGTTCCTCCACCGTTGCCGGGAGGATTTTTGTCGCCGTTGTTATTGCCACCTGAGCTATTACGTGAGGTTGAATTGAACGCATAAAAGTCATTGAGGTCTGGCATAAATCTGTCTCCTTTGAGATTGATTTTTTGTCTGATGTCGGCACAGAATTCTGCATAACAAAGTTATCTTTTACACAATGAAACGACACTTTTCTTATGTGCAAACGCTGAAATGTCTGGCCTTTATGGTCAGATTGTATTTTAAATACTATTATTCTATATTGAAAGACAAAATTATTTTTGGTAGAATAAAATCATAATTAAAGTTCAGAAAGGTTTGTTTTTATGGTAACCGAAAAAGAAATGGCTGAAAGAGTGTTTGTTACTCCTAAGGAAAAGCAGGGAACATCGTCTTATGTAACTGCCGACGAGATGAAAAGATTTGAGCAGAATAAAGATCTTAACAACGAAGTTCGCAAGGTGATCAATAAATATGTTGAAAAAAACAACATCAAACCCAAATATTTCGGTTTGGAAGAAATATGTCAGCTTAGCGAAACGACATTAAAGAAAAGCGTTGCGGGTACTATCAAAATCACCCGTCCGTTTCTTTATAAACTTACGGTAGGTCTGCATCTGAGCCTTGAAGAAGCAAACAATTTGTTTGTCAGGTGCGGTGGTGAATTGCGTGAAGACTGTGTTGAGGATTATATATGCAGAAATGCTTTGAGGGATGGAGATGATATAATAAAGTTTATTGATGAAGTCAATAAATACACAGCAATATACGATAACTATCATACAGTTGACAAATTGAAAAAGCTTTACGAATAAAAAGGGGAGAACTTCTACCTCGACCTTTCTGTAAGGTTGTGTTATTGTGGTATCACAGAAAAGGACACTGACACACAAAACACAATTTGAAAAGGAGGTTACATTATGAAAACCAAAACCGTTATTTTCTGCAGAGTGGCAAGTATGGAGTATTACAGAGGCAACACAGAGAAGGACAGACCCGTCAACGGCGGTTCTCACGTTGATTTAACAGGTGAAGCACATGAGTGCTACAATTTTGACCCCGTAAATATTGACGGCGAAGACGTTTGCCTCGGATTTGTTATGATTGCAAGAACATCGTCAACGGGCAATATGACCCTTCACCTTGAAAAAATGAACGGCTGTGAGCTTGCGAAAAATCTGGAATCCGTTGACGGCGTAACCGTTGTATGGTGCGCAAAGGGCGAAGGCAGTAAGAATACAAGAGTGGTCGGTTTTTATAAAAATGCAACCGCTTACCGTTATCCTCAGTTCCAGGATTTTGAAAATGACTACTGCCAGCAATATAATTTTGTTGCCAAAAAAGAAGACTGCGTTTTACTTCCGATCAACGAACGCTACACCAAGAGCGAATGGTATGTGCCCATGAGCGGAAAGAACGGCTATGAATTCGGTTTCGGACGTTCAAACGTATGGTTTGCAAATGGTGAAAACGGCAGTCTCAAAGAAAGAGATTATGTCGAAAGAGTTCTCGAAGCTATCGAAAACTATTCGGGCAGAAATCTTATGGAGAAAGAATAATATGGCTTTTACATGGGAAAAATTTGACCCTTCATTTCTCAAAGCGGTGTTGCTCGCTTCCGAGGAATTTGAAGATGAACATGATGAAATAAGAAACGAAGACGATATTTACGGTCTTTGCGCAATGATGAACAGCATCTGCGATTTCCCCGACAGAAGATTCATAATGAATTACAGAGCGGTTATCGAGCAGGATTTACTCAAGAATTACCCCGACGAAATCCGAAAAATCTGCAAGGCTCTTAAAATTACGGGCGCATCATTCAACATAAAGCAAGCGACGCTCACAAGAAAAGCAACCTCAACTTCGCTTATCAATGCATATATTTCGGCTTTGCTTGATATCAGCGGCAGAGAAACCGTTCTCAACGAAAACAGCAAGTTCAGATTCACCGTTTCGTTGAACATGGCGCAGACTCCCGTTGCGCAAGTGCCTCTCCACGATTATCAGGAAAAGGCTGTTGCCGAGCTTAAAAAGCATTTTATTGATAACGATATGACTTCGGGGCTTCTTGTTATGCCCACGGGCAGCGGCAAGAGCCGCACGGCAACATATTTCCTCATCCGTGAAATGATAAGCAGAGGATATCAGATTCTATGGATTGCTCATAGACATATGCTTCTTGACCAGGCGGCAGACTGTTTCTATGATTTTGCAGGTCTTTCCAAAATTGAAAATCCCAAAATCAGAGATTACAGAATCAACTGCATTTCGGGCGAGCATCTCAGCATCCGTCAGGTCAAAGACAGCAAAAGCGAGGTTATCGTTGCAAGCATAGGTTCGATATGCAGAAACAAAGCACACCTCAGAAGAATTCTCGGCAGTAAGGTTATGATTGTTGTTGATGAAGCACATCACACCTTTGCCCCCACATATCAGGACGTTATAAAATTCATCGGCAAATGCAGAAAGAACACAAAGCTTCTCGGACTCACTGCAACTCCCGTGCGTGCAAACGAAAAGGACAGCAAAAAGCTTCTCGGCATCTACGGAAACTCAATTGTTTATAACGTTTCGATGAGCGAACTTATCGCAAAAGGATTTCTTTCAGACCCGAAATGTATCAGAGTTGATACGGGCAAAAACTTCGAATCGCAGATAAGTGAAGAAGAAGCAAGACAAATCAGAAGATACAAGGAATTGCCTGAAACCCTTGTCAGCAAAATCGCATCATCACAGGTCAGAAATCAGATAATCCTAAAAGAATATCTCGATAACAAAGAAAAATACGGCAAAACAATTATCTTTGCCATGAATGTTGTTCACTGCCGATTCCTCTATGAAGAACTCAAAAAGAACGGCGTAAAATGCGGTCTTGTTTATTCGGGCAAAGACGATAATCAGATTGTTATATCCGACTTCAAAGAAAACAAAATTGACGTTCTCGTTAACGTTAACATTATGACTGAAGGCTCGGATGTGCCCGATATTCAGACAGTATTTCTCACAAGACCAACTCAGAGCGAGGGTCTGCTTATGCAGATGATCGGCAGAGGTATGCGAGGCAAGGTAGCGCACGGCACAGAAACCGTCAACATAGTTGATTTCCACGATCAGTGGGATGTTTTCAGCAACTGGCTTAATCCTCAGCACGTTATTTCAGATGAAATCGCCGATGAAGATGCTCCCGAAACAAGGGGATACAAGAAACCCGATTATGAGACGTATGAATGGAAGCTCTGCAAGGAAATCTATGATTCCTGCACCATAAGAGCGGCGGCATACGGCAAAACCGTTTCTCTGCCGACTGCGTGGTATACTCTCATTGACGAAGAGGGCGAGCTTTACAGAATGCTTGTTTTTGAAGACCAGCTCAAAGGTCTTCTTGCAATGAAAAAGGACAAGGCATTCTGGATTGATAATCTGAAATTCACCGCAGAGGATGCTCTGAAAAAGTATTTCTCATATTTCTGCAACAGACCTTCTGCCCGTGACCTTGAAATCTATATGGATAACGTCAGAAACTGCGAGGATATGCCCGTTGCAAGGGTAATGGAAAACCGCAAGAGCGTTGAGCCTTATTACGTTGCAATGGCTGCCGAAAAACAGGGCGTAGATATCTTTGAAGCGGCAACCAAGGCTTATGAACAGTTCAATGTTGCGCAGGATATATACGGAACTCTTGAGCAGTATCAGATGGCGGTATGCAAAGCGAAAATATACAAAGATAAATCAGCCATTGAGGGCTTCAAGGTTGAAGAGCTTCCCGTTGAGCTTATTTCTTTTGACAGAACTCCTCGTTATAATCTTGACGAGCTTGTTCAGGAGGTTAAAAACGAAAGATTCGGCGGAACATACGACGGTTTGGGCTCAATTGAATGGACCGACAGACCTTACAGACAGTATTACGGAATGCTCTATCACGCAGATAATTCAATCCGTATTAACTGTGTTCTTAATTCGAAAGATGTGCCCAGAGAAGTTGTGAAGTTTGTTATCTATCACGAAATGCTCCACAGAGATAATCATTCTCACGATAAAGCATTCAAAGAAGAAGAACACAAATATCCCAATTACGAAGAATATGAAGCATTCCTTGATAGCAATATGCATCAGTTTGATATCAAGGAATGGTAAACAACAAAATTCTAGACATTTTCATCACTTTCTTTCACTTAGTCTCCGCAGGTTTCACTCTCCCTGCGGGGACTTTTTATAGGATGAATATTTTATAAAACACGCAATAATTGCGTGTTTGTGTTGCATAAAAAATGCAATGCAATTCTTCTCGCAAGAATAATAAAGTCCGAAAAAATTCTCTGGAATTTGGAGAAATTTTTTTGGACTTTTTTCATTTTTTGAGGCATATAAAATTTTTGTTTTTATGAAAAAGTTGTTGCAGACTTGCCGAAAAAATGAAGGTGACGATTGAATTTTGCGGTTTGGTTTTTGCAAAATTTTTGTGTGTGCGGTTGAACTTTTGTGGGTACCTTTTTGCCAGAAAAATTCAATTTGTATATACACAGCAATCGGCACAAGTGGATATCCAAAAGGAGAAAATCTCCTTTGGTACACGATTTTGCGGCACGCAAAGTCTAGTGTGTTATACCTTTGTTCCGTCGGCGGTGAAAAGGATGGCTGTTGCCCGGTAATTTTGTAAGCATTAATTCCATATGTCTGAAACATTTTTGTTTCAGATGCGAAGCAGTTTTGGAAGTGGAGATTTTCGTCACAGCAAGGCGGAAATTTGAAGAAATACGAGGATATTTCAAGAATTTCCAACGCAGATGTGGCGGAAATATGCCTTTCAAAACCATATGCGATTGTTGCTTGCAAAATTGCTTTAGCAGACTTTTCATTGGCGCAGAGCAGGCAGACAAGTTCAGGGAAGAACAGAAAAATTTGTTTTTCTGACTGCTCGGAAAAGGAACAAACGGTATATATAAATCCCCGCCGCAGCGGAAGAAAAACGCTCGCGTCGACTACACAGAAATTGAGAGTCTGTTCACAAAATAAGACCTTATCAAATTGATTTTCGCGTGATATAATCACAACAGAAGCTTCGAGAAAAATTGAAAAAGGTGAAAATGATGAACAATATTTTCAGCGACAATCTCAAAAAATTCCGTCTTGCAAAAGGCTTCACTCAGGAACAAGTTGCAGAAAAACTGAATGTTAATTCTCAGACTGTTTCACGTTGGGAATGTGGAACAACTTTGCCCGACGTTCTGACTTTGCCCGAACTTGCAAGGATCTATGAAGTAACTGTTGATGATTTCTACAAAAAGAGCACCGTTGCTTACGATAACTACGCACAGCGTTTGGCTTCTGTTTATGAGAAATCCCGTGACCCCGAAGATTTTATGCGTTGCCGTATCGAATACGAAAAGCTTATAAAGAAGGGCGAGATGTCAACAGAGGATAAATGGCTCTACGCGTGGATTCATATGTATATGATGAATTATTGCAGAGACATTGCGATTGAGTGGTATGACAAAGCGGTCAGCGATGACCCGAATGATGACCCCGAAAATTATCAGCTCGCCTGCATGCAGAGAATATGGATGTTCTTTCTTCTTCACAAAGAGGATGAAATTATTTCCGAACTCCGAGAAAAAGTAAAATCAAATCCCGATAATCCGAGAGAAACCGATAATCTTCTTGTTGCACTTATCTGGGCTGAAAAATATGATGATGCCTATAATCTTTTCAGAGATGCAATCAAAAAATTCCCCGATGATTGGCGGATGTATATTCACGGCGGTGACATCGCAAAGGACCTCAAAAAATATGATGAGGCACTGGAATACTACAACAGAGCAGGTGAAATCGGAACGTACTTCTGCGATGAAATGGATTGCAAAGTTGGTCTGTATGAAGAAATGGGAGAATATGAAAAGGCTTATAATGAATGCATGAAAATGGCAGATATCTACCGCAGCAGAGGCTACGATGTTGAGGCAGATATAGCAGAAAAACGTGCTGAAGAAATTAAAAACAAAATTGAAAAATAAGCAAACAAGCGGCGGAGAAATCCGTCGCTTGTTTTGCATTATAGCTTGCTAGAAGAAAACAACAGTTTCAACCGTGAAACAAACATTTTGTATTTTTGTATTTAAGTATGTCATCATATTTACTGCAAAAAATTATGAGCCATTCCTTTTCTTTTTCATCGGGCGGAACATAGTTATTGATATATTTCCACTGTGATTCGAAATGAGTTCTGATGATTTTCAGGGCTTGTTTCTCAAGAGTTTTTGCGCGGGATTCGGATAAACTGAAATGGGTTGCAGTCTCTTTTCTTGAATGATAAACATTATCTTCGATACCGAAACGGTAGGAAATATATTGCCACTGTCTTTCGCTCAGGAGAGCGGTTGCTTCGTTGACGATGCTGTATTTTTTCTCTTTAAAAAACACGTTTTCAGGAGTATTTCGGTAGGTATCTGCCTTGCGTTCAAAGAGAGTCCGTTCGATATATTCGGCATTGGTTTCGCCGTCGTAATCATCTGTATCATCATCAAAGCTTGTGAAGGTGACAGGGTATTCTTCATCGGTTTCTTTGTTTTTTATTGTCTTGTTGCAGTCTGTTGTTTCGATGAAAAGATTGATATGTTTTACAATCCAATATGTGGCGTAGGTAAGAAATTTTGTTCCGCGTTCGGGATTGAATCCCGGAATTGCTCTGAGCACTCCGACGACTCCTTCCTGAAAAAGCTCTTCGGCTTCTATGCCGTAATCTTTATATGCTTCAGCCTGATCGTTTGCGATTTTCCAGATGTATTTTTCAACGTTTTTCAGCAACTCGCATTTTGCGTTTTCATCACCGCTCTGTGCAAGAATGCAAAGTTCTTCGTTGGTCATCTGTGCTTACCTTTCTGCGGTTTTATGAAAATCGGTATCAAAGCATTGCGAAGATTGTCTTTCATTTCCTGAGTAATACCGTCGAAGTTACTGATCTGGTCAATAACAGCATCTGCCATTTTTTCTGCTGTTATTCTTCTGTATGACAGACTGCCGCCACCTTTGACAAGGCTCTGCCTGATGTCCGCAAAAATTTCTTGCGTAAGCTTTTTTGAATGTGAAAAATCGGTGTCGACGGTTTTCTTTATATCTTTTACGATGGACATAAATCCGTTTTCAATCATGGTCAGGTCAGCCTGATATACCGGAGTTTTTGCGTTACGTATATCTTCCGACACCTGCTTTGAAATTTCATCATCACCGCATACATTTCTGCTGATCATTTCATAAAGCAGGTTCTGCGCCGCAAACCCTTCGGCAAAAGTACCTTTGAAAAAATGAGCGATTTTATTTAACAGTGATCCGAAGTCCGGATGTTCAAGCAGCATATTCAGAATATCGGGGTCAATCTCTCCCGTATAAATTTTCTTTGCCGCTTCGGAAGTCAGACCTAGTTCACCTATACTGAAATTTTTCGGTTCGGGATCATCGGAAAGTCCGAGGATAAAATCTGTTGACACTCCGAAAAGTTTTGCGATACTCAGAATCACATCACTGTCGATTTTTTGTGATTCTCCCTTTTCGATTCTGCTGATTGTTGAATTGCTGACATTAACCTGCTTTGCAAGTCCTTCCTGACTCCAGCCTTTGTTCTTACGCAAATCGACAATTCTGTCTCCCGGTGTTCCGCGTAAATATGTCATTTATCAGTCCTCCTTTAATCTTTAGAAATTTCGTTAATGAACACTCCAACCGACAATGCAATCAGAGCAATTACCCACATATTCAACACCTCTTATAATCCTTTTGTCCACTCTTTATAAAACGCCGATAATCCCAATAACAAGACAAATAACCATATCATATTTATTCCCTCTTAAAATCCGATTTTTGCTTTGGTTTTCGGTTTGCGGTTACCCGATTCCTTTTCTTTGACGGGCGGAGCATCTTTGTCGCCTTCAACCTCATCGGGTGAAAGCACAAGTGCGATAACGCTTGAATGAGTGATAAACATTGTCTGAGCATAGGCATAATCATCAATTTTGTCGTAGAGTCTGCCTGCACTGACCGTACCTGCATAAACGGTGCTTGTGCTGTTGGCAACATACCCGATTGTATCGATAGCAGGAAGCTCGGCGCGTATTGCTTCTTCGTCATAATCGTTATCGTCTTCTTTGACAATTCTGAAAATCTTACCGATCTTGAACGGTTTCATGCCGAAATAATTCTTGACTCCTGTTATCGTGATAAAAACATTTTCCATAACTTTTTTCCTTTCTTTTCTTTGAAAATCCGAATTTCACTTTGGCAATTAACGTATCTTACACCTATATAATATAATTTTTAATGTCCCAAAAAACGGACTCTGAAGCAGTGAAAAACACTGAAAATTTGCAGATTTGCAAGTTTTCAGCCCGAATCGCATGGCAAAATTGCAGAAACAGCGGATTTCAGAGGTATACACTTTTTCACCGTATAATGATATTGAAGGGCGGTGATGCAATGAAATAAAACCCATAGAAAACTTAATATTGCTTTATCGGACTGTGAGCTTTGCTTACGGTCCGTTTCTATTTTTAAAAACGAAAGGAGTTATTTATGTCAATTTATGAAGCTGTCAGATCAAAAGTAAATCTGCGCATGGCGGCAGAAAGATACGGAATGGATATCGGTAAAAACTCGATGGTCCGCTGTCCGTTTCACGATGACCGTACACCGAGCATGAAACTCAACAACAAATATTATTACTGCTTCGGTTGCGGTGCAAAGGGTGACGTTATCAGTCTTGTCGCTGAACATCTCAGCTTGTCTGCCGCCGATGCGGCGCAGAGAATTGCAGACGATTACGGCATTGAAACAATGAAAATTTCCGTTAATTCAAAACTGAATTTCTATAAGGAAAAACAGAAACGCCGTGACAGATGTGCGCGTGTTCTTTGTGATTACAACCGCATTCTGCGGAAATGGATGACTGACTATGCACCGAAAACCGCAGATGAAAAACTGCATCCGAGATTTGCCGAAGCCTGCCGTATGCTTGAGGTTACCGAATACATGGCGGAGCTTCTCGACACAGGCACAATGGAAGAACAGAACGAGGTTGTTGACGACCTTTTCTGCAACAACTGTATTGAACATCTTGAAAAATATATCAAAGAAAACAAGGAGTGATTTTTATAGGCAAAGAAACGAAAAGTCAGCACGCAATAATGAGATTTGCAAAATACAAAGGTCCCGAAATCAGCAGAATTGAGGCACATAATGAACGCACGAAAGAGGTTTATGCAAGCAATCCCGACGTTGATACCGAGAGAAGCAAATACAACATTCATCTTGTTAAACCGAATTCAAAATACCGTGCGGAAGCGGAAAGACAGATTGCAGCCGCAGGCTGCAGAACAAGAACAGACAGCGTGAGAGTTGTTGAAACACTTATAACAGCAAGTCCCGAATTCTTCAAGGGAAAGAAAAAAGCACAGGTCAGAGAATATTTTGAACATGCACTGAAATTCATTCTGAAACACGTTCCAAAAGAAAGAATCATATCAGCGGTAATTCACGTTGATGAAAAAACACCGCATATGCATCTGTCGTTCGTTCCGATAACGGAAGACGGCAGACTGAGTGCAAAAGACATAGTCGGCAACAGAAAAAAGCTGACCTGGTGGCAGGATGAATTCTGGAAACACATGGTCAAGAAATATCCCGATATGGAGCGCGGCGAAAGTGCAAGCGTGACGGGAAGAACGCATATTCCTCCCTCGCTTTTCAAAGAAGCTGTGCATCTTAACCGCATGAAGGAACAGATTATGACCCTGATGGCGGATACAAACATAATCAATAAAAAGACAAAAACCGAGGAGCTTGAAGCTCTTCTTGAAAGATATATTCCCGGAGTTGAAGCTTTGAGAACAAAGCTGAAAAGATACGATAAGGCATATAAGGAGCTGACCGAAGAAGTCAGTGAACTCGAAAAGAAGCTTGACTCTGCATCAAAAGACAGCGTGCAAAGAAAGCTTGAAATCAATCAGAAGCTCAGCGAACTTGAAGAACTGAGGAAAACAGTTGATGGTCTACCGCCCGAACTTATAAAAATCGCAAGGAATAACGCGGCGAATAAAGAAGCCGCCACAAGTAAAAATAAGGAGAAAGGAGTGTGATTCTATTTGGAAATTAACGTCAGAGACGACAAGAAAATTGTCGATATATGGCTTACAAATGCCGAAAAAAATGACCCCGTTCTTCGAAAGGGTCTGAACGACATTTATAAGAAATATAAAGAAATGAAATATCTTGTTGCCGTGTTTGAATCCGGAGAAAAGGATTTATATCAGGGCACGCTTGATTTGCTTGCATATAACAAACGCCGCATTCCCGAGCTTGAAGTTAAGAAAGAAAAGCAGGCGGCTTTATGATAAAACAAAAAGGGAATGTCTCCCGAAAGAGGCATTCCCATGGTTATAATATTGTTTAGTTATTATTCAGATATGCTTCAACTGCAGCAACGAATTTTTCAGCATCGTAATACTGCGTGATCGTGTCTTCTTTTGAAATCGCAAAGAAATCGTCATAATCACTGCTTGTTCTTGCCTGCAGAAGTTTCTTAATTACAACAGAAAATTGTTTATCAAAAATTTCCGTTTTAATATAAACTCTCTGGAATTCCGATATTATTCCCGAATGTTTTTTGCTGTCGTATCCGTCAAGTGCCAGAACAGAGCGCATTGCATGGAAGATTGCATAATATGAACGGTTCGCAAGGGATTTATAGCTTCCGTTATCCATAAGCAACTTGGCATCCGATAAGCATTCTTTTGCTTTGCTTAGTCTTGCCTGAGATAAAGTGCGTTTTTCATCAGACTGCAATTTTGATGCCCTCCTCTGTTACGTTACGGTAGAACGGTAATGCGGTACGGTATTGATTGAAATTATCTGCCTGAACAACGTGAGTAGAAATAACAATTTCATTTTCAAGCTCTGTGTCAGTCAGACCTTCAATGAGCTGAACATTACAGCTCCAGCATTCTTCTGACGGGATATCTGCAACTATCATAATATCAATATCCGATTCATCGTCATAGTCGCCGCGGGCATATGAACCGTAAAGAATAACGGAAACAAGCTTGTCATCAAGAATTTCCTTTGCAAGGGAAGCAACAGTCTGAGTAATTTTTTCAAGTTGATTCTTTGTGCACATTCAGCTCACCTTCTTTCATTTATAGTATATACCATTTACGGTTTGAAATCAACAGGTTTTTGAAGCATGGGATATCAACACACAAACGTAATTCTGAACAATTTAATTTTCCACTTGAAATTTGATGAAATATGTTGTACAATGTTGTCTGTAATAACACAAAACACAATCAGATAACTTTGATAACAGAAGAGAGGTGTAAAAAATGACAGAAAAGTTCAATATTGCGGGCTATGTCCGCATTTCGGTCGATGATGAACTTGACCGAGACAATGTTTCAATTGAAAACCAGAAGGCAATTATTGCCGATTATGTAAAAATCAATTTTCCCGGCAGCGATCTCACCTTTTTTGAAGAACGTGACCGCTCAGGTTACACCTTTGATCAGCGTGAAAGCTATCAGGAAATGCGAAAGGGTCTTTTATCCCATAAATACGATATTCTTATCGTAAAAGACTTTTCAAGATTCTCGCGCCGTACCAGTCAGGGTCTTATGGAATTGGAAAATTTCCGTGACGAAGGTGTGCGTATCATATCTATTGGTGATAACGTTGATTTCCCCAATAACAACGACTGGTTTAAAATTTCAATTCATTTTATTATGAACGAAATGCCCGTTACGGAAACTTCAAGAAAAGTCAGGAACGTTATTGAACGGCGCCAGAATGACGGTGAATGGATTTGTGCTGCGCCTTACGGCTATATCATCAATGCTCACAAGAAATTTGAGATTGTTCCTACAGAAGCAGAGATCGTCAGAAAAATCTTTGACCTTTATATTAATGAAGGTATGGGTTATAACAGCATCGCAAATTATCTGACTGACAGCGGTGTTCCTACTCCGAGAATGTCAGAGCAGATGCGGAAGGAAGCTGAGGGCAAAGAGTATAAGCGGCAGGTCAAGGCTGTCTGGGCAATCGAAACAATTCACGGTATCCTTCAGAACGATTTTTATATCGGCACTCTGAGACAAAGCAAATATACACGGGTAAAAATCAACGGTAAAAGCAAAAAACTTGATGACGGAAACCATATTATCCATGAAGATCATCATCAGGCAATTATTGATTACCATACTTTCGCTCTCGCCCGTGCTGCTATGGAAAGCCGTTCGCGCAACAACTACCGCGGCGTAAAAATCAACGATAATATTTATTCAGGTTTACTCAAATGCGGTGACTGCGGAAGTCCGATGTTTGCTACGGGCGGACAGTCAAGAAAATCTGCCTATACCTGTGGAACCTATCACAGAAGAGGACTCAAAGGTTGCACAAGTCATCATATCCGTGTGGACAAGCTTGATGAAGTCGTAAAGCTTTACGTTGAAAAAGTCATGCAGAATTCTGCAGCTATGATTGATCGGCTCAATGCTGACCTTGAACACGAAAACGAGAATATCGAAGAAACCGAGCAGACTGCAGAAAACATTGCTCAGGTTCTTGTTGAACTGAATGAAGAACTTAAGGTAACAAAACGTATGCGTATCCGTGAAATTATGAAAAATCCTGACCGTGAAGCGGATATTGAAGATATGTACGACGAGCTTGAATCGGATTTACAAAGAAAAATTGACGGTCTGAAGCATCAGATTGACTTGCTCTCGGATAAGCGCAACACAATTATAAGAGTTAACCGTGTTGCAAAAACTGCCATCGATATTTTCTCTGATATCCTCACAAAAGAAAAGCTCGAGCGTAATGATCTCGAGCTGATAATCGAAGCGATTTATGTTTTTGAGGATCATATTGAAATAAAGCTTCAGCGCGATATTGATATGATTCTCAGATGCGGAACGCTTCCCGAACCCTTGGAGGAAGCCGCAAATTTTAATTCAGGCACTGTAGATATCGCATCAACTGAAATAGTCCAAGTGAGCAGAAATCACTCGGACAAGGTTTACAGTGTCAATGTTATCAATAACGGCGACCCGTTGGAGATTTATACGGATACAGACGGTGAGGTTATATTCAAAAAGTATTCGCCTATCGGCGAGCTGTCGTCAATCACGGCACAGTATGCCGAGGTGCTTGCAAGAGGCACCGGGCTTGCGGTTATCATAACCGACCGCGACAGCGTTATTGCATGTGCGGGCGTAGCAAAAAAAGAGGTGCTCGACCGTCGGATAAGCAGCAGTCTTGAGAGTCTTATGGAAAAACGAGAAAACTATGTCTGCTGCGTTGACAGCGAGAGAATGAGACCCGTTGAGGGTTATAACAGAGAGGCGGCGGTTGCATTTCCCATTATCGGAGGCGGCGACGTTTCGGGAGCAATAGTCATGCTTATGAATGACAACGGTTCATGCCCCACTCAGACCGAAACAAAGCTTGCACAGATTGCCGCATCATTTCTCGGAAAACAGATGGAAGAGTAACGCAACCCTCCGTCAGACCATGGCGGTCTGACACCTCCTTTGAAAAGGAGGCTATGGAATTTTGCGATTGTTTATGAATAAGCAGTTCACCCCGAAGCCGCAGCTTCGGGGTGATTGTGTTTTCAGAAATACTTTCTGATGAGTGCGGGGATTTCTTTGTTAAGACCGAAAATTCTTCTCAGGAAGCCGAATATCTTCTGGAAGAAGCCTGCTTTTGCGGTCATCGTCTGAGAATCACTGCAGATAACACCGCCGTTGTAATCATAGACCGTAACTGTAATCTCGGAGTCGCCGTTGTTTTCAGGTGTGATATTGCATGACATATTGTCAAGTGAGGTTGAAACAACACGGAAATTATCGTTGTTGACGGTCCATTTAATGTAATAGCCCTCGGGAAGACCGACATCTCTGCCGAGCTTTGCATGAAGATTGATGCTGTCGCCGTATCTAATCACGGTCACGGAAGGAGCCTTGATTTCAATCGGCTTTTCGGGTTCTGTGACGGGAGGCTTGGTTGTAGGCTCTTCAGGCTTTGTTGTGGGCTCGGTGGGTCTGGTTGTAGGTTCGGTGGGTCTGGTTGTAGGTTCGGTGGGTTTAGTTGAGGGCTCGGTGGGCTTGGTTGTAGGTTCGGTAGGCTTGGTTACAGGTTCGGAAGGCTTGGTGGGAGGAGGAACAGGAAGATCTTCCATCACCTTTTCAACTATAGCATAATAGCTGAAATGTGTTGTTTCAAACACGAGATAGGTCTTGCCGTCGATAACCTCAACCACAGCATTCATCTTTTCAACTCTGCCGGTTTCGATATCAACATGATAAACAAAGGTTTTTGCAGGGTCGTAGCCTGCGGGAACGGGAATTCTGACCTTGACCTTGCCTGTGGGCTGGATTTCAACGCCGTCAAGAGTCATTGTGATATCATAAAGATTTTTCTGATTGACATCAAGCTGAGTGCTGATGATATCAAATGCGGTTTCGTCAAGAGATTTTTCAACATTAATGTCAATTTCGCCCTTGTCCTTATAGATATCTTCATAGTATTCAATGCTTATGTCGGTATCCTCATCGGAAACAGTTGCTTTTTCGTCGCTTCTGCCATAGATAACCTCAACCTTCTTTGTAAGCTCTTCCCAATAATAATCACTGTAGCCGCTTCTTACTTTAAGGTCAAGCCATTCAGTGGGTGAACCGCCGTAGTAAATTGTCTTGAGGTTATAGCAATCATATATTATATCGCTGTATAAATACAAAAGCGAATCGGGTATTGTTAAAGTTTCCAGGTTAAAACAACCATCGAATGTGTCATATGCCGTAAGCAGGGTGCCTTCTTTTATTGTGCAATCGGCAGGAACAGCAGGAATTTCATCATCATAATAATCATAATTTGTAGCAACAAGATACTTGCCGATATAGAGCATGCCGTTTTCCCAGTTGCTCGCATCGTTGTAATATCCACAGTTGTTAAATGCATAATAACCTATATAGGTTATGTTGTCATAAAGGGTGATTTCGGTGAGGTTAGTATTATAAGCAAATGCATAGTTTGCAACTGTTGTAAGCTCAACGGGTGCGGTATATGAAGCAGCTTCTTTTGCACGGGGGTAACAATAAACGGTTTGCTTATCATAGCTGTAAAGAACGCCGTCTTCAGCAGTAAAATATCGGTTATCTTCATCAACCTTAACCGCTTTGAGACCCCGGCAGTCATCAAAAGGATTGTATTTGCCATAAGAAAAGCTTTTTACTCTTGCTGGAATTGTGATTTCTTCAAGAGCATTGCAAGAACTGATTGCGTTTGAATCAATCACAGAAAGTCGGCTGTCATCACCAAAGGTGATGGATTCAAGGCTTGTGCAATTAGAGAATGTGGATGAGTTCAAAGCCGTAACCGCATCGGGAATGTGGATTGAGGGAAGGCTTGTGCAATTAGCAAATGCACCATTGCCGATATATCCAACCGTTTCGGGAAGGATAATTTCCGCAAGACTGCTGCAATTCCGAAAAGCATCGTTGCCGATTAATGTAGGTCTGCTGTTATCCGCAAAGCTGATTTCCGAAAGCTTTGAAACATTATAGAAAGCATATTCCGAAATTTCCGTTACTGAAGCGGGAATTTCATATTCGGTAAGAGCACTCGCACGGGGATAGAGAAGCAGAACGGATTTATCCTTGTTAAACAGAACACCGTTCTCATCTGAGGAATAATAATCATTATCTGCATCAACCGTAATTGATGTAAGACTGTTCATATTATGGAATGCCCAGCTTCCGATTGACGATACACTTGCAGGAATGCTGATATCTGTTATTCCGTAGCAATTATCAAAAGCATTGCCGCCTACGGTTTCGAGAGCATCGGGTAAAACAAGCAAGCCCGTAAGACCGTCACAGTTATAAAATGCATTTGTGCCGATTTCCTTCAGCTTGCTGTTTTCCGCAAATGATAATCCTGTTATCTTTGCATAATAAAAAGCATCATTTTCTATTTTCTCAACAGAAGCGGGAACGGTGTATGAGGCCACCAAAGCCTTGGGATATGCAAACAAAACAGTTTTATCCTTATTGAAAAGAACACCGTTTTCGGATGAATAAACGGGGTTTTCGGGTGCAACGGTTATTTCGGTCAGGTTATTACAATTCAAGAACGCATTTTCACCGATTTTTGTCACCGTTGAGGGTATGCTGACGGTTTCAACAGCAGAATTTTGGAAAGCATAGTTTCCGATTTCTTCCGTTCCCTCGGGGATATCTGCATTTTTTATTCCTGCATTGTAAAAAGCATTTTCTCCGATAACCTTAAGGCTTTCGGGGAAGGCAAATTCTACAATACCATTATCATTCCAACTATAGTAATGATTCATATAGTAAAATGCCTCATAACCTATTTCGGTTACGGTTGAGGGAAGGCTAATTGATTTGAGATTCGAGCACCAACTAAATGTTTCGGCTTCCACTTTCTCAAGCTGATTTCCCTCTTCAAAGATTACCTCGGTAAGATTATCACAATTTTGGAACGCACCTTCGCCTATAGCTGTTACCGAAGCGGGAATGGTAACCGATTTTAAATTACAGTTGTCAAAAGCTGAAGCTCCGATTGAAACCACACCGGTAGGAATGTTTGCATTTGCAAGGTTACCGCAATTATAAAAGGCACCGTTGCCGATATATTTCACCGTATCGGGAATAACAACGGATTTGAGACTGCGACAATCATAGAAAGCCATATCGGCAATGCAGACTGTATCTGCCTTGATTTCATAAGACTCCGGGAGCTTTTCGGGGTCGGCTGTATAAAGAACATTGCCGATATAAAGAACGCCGTTTTCCCAGTTATCGGTATTAAGAAGATAGATTGCATCTTCAAAGGCATCACAGGCAACAGATTCCGTTGAATCGGGAAGAGAAATCACCTTAAGATTGGTGCAGCCGTAGAATGCCTCCTGACCGATTTTCTTTGTGCCGTCGGGAACATTGATTTCATAAAGCGAAAGGCAGGTTGCGAATGCTCTGTCGCCGATTTCTTTGAGCATGCTTCCGTCTTCAAAGGTAACACTTGCAAGCTTCTGACACTGAGCAAAAGCGTTGGTGCCGATAACCTTGACTGAAGCGGGAATTGTTACCTTGGTAAGATCGTACATTGATGAAAACGCACCGGGCATGATATAAACCGTACCGTCTTTTATTTCATATTCCGTTACGGGCGTTTCCAGATCTCTGCGTATTCCGAAAAAGATGTTGTCAACATAAAGCGCACCGTCTTGGTTAAATTCTTCTTCGTTATATAACAGTGTGCCGTAAAATGCATCTTCGCTGATATACTCAATATTATCGGAAATTGTGATTTTTTCGAGCTTTTCACAGCCTTCAAAAGCGTATTCTTCAATTCTCTTCACGCTGTCGGTCATGGTTATGCTTTCAAGATTTTTTGCATACTCGAAAGCCTCATAGCCTATAGTTTCAACACCGTCGGGGATTTCATAGCTTGTTTCGGTCTTTCCTGCAGGATATTTGATAAGAGCCGTTTTATCCTTATTGAAAAGAACGCCGTTTTCGCTTGAATAACCGGCATTTGCTTCGTCAACGTTGATTGCTTCAAGAGCATTGCAACTACGGAAAGCTCTTGTGTCAATTGTAATATTTTTGTTTCCGCCGATGTTTACGGTTTTCAGAGCACCACAACCGTAAAATGCATCATAGCCGATATATGTAACGCTTGCGGGAATTGTGATTTCAGCAAGCTTGGGACAATAATCAAATGCACGATCGTCAATAAGAACAAGCCCTTCATTGAGGGTTACCTTGGTCAGACTTTCGCACCAGCTAAATGCATCATATCCTATTGTTTCAACGCTTGCAGGGATTATGATTTCTTTAAGTGCATCACAATCCTCAAACGCATATGAACCTATAGCGGTTACGCCGTCGGAGATCTCAACCTTTGACAAGCTTTCGCAGTCTATAAAAGCGCTTGCTCCAATAATTCCGACACTTGCAGGGATAGTGATTTCGGTCAGACCGTCACAGTCGCTGAACGCACCGCCGCCAAGCGATGTAACGCCTGAAGGAATTGTAATTCCGGACAGAGCACTGCAGTTGGAGAAAGCCTGGTCGCCTATTCTCTTCAGACCTGCAGGCAAAACAACGGTTTCAAGCTTTTTTGCATTAATAAAAGCTCCCTCGGCTACCGAAACTACTCCGTCGGGAACGGTGTAGCTTGTTCTTTCGTTTACGGAAGGATACTGAATAAGCTCTGTTTTGTTTTTATTGAACAGAACACCGTTTTCGTCGCTCGAATACATTCTGTTTTCTTCGTCAACATCAAATTCGGAAACAGAAGCAAGGAATGCATGCAATCCGATTGAATTAACGCTTGCGGGAATTTCAATTTTTTTAAGTCCGCTGCTTTCAAAAGCCCTTTCTCCGATAGTCGTAACCGTTGAGGGGATTTCAATTTTTTCAAGTGAATAACAACCGGAAAATGCATAATTACCAATACTGACAAGACCCTCGTTGAGAGTCACATCGGCAAGCTTCTGACAGCTGCTAAAAGCTCTGTAACCGATTGTTGTTACTGTTGAGGGAATTTCGATTTTTTCAAGGCTTGTGCACCAACAAAAAGCATCGTTTCCGATGGTTTCGGTTGTATCGGGTATTTCTATTTCTTTAAGAGCCTGACAATTACCAAATGCATAATCACCGATGCTCAGAAGTCCGTCGGGAAGGTTGATATCGGTAAGCTTTCTGCAATAATGGAAGGTGTAGTTTTCAATATCAATTATTTCGCTCTTTGGTGAAAACTCAACCTTTTCAAGGTTATTGCAGTCCCGAAACGCTCCCTGCCCGATACGGGTTATAAGCTCGTGAATATAGACATGGGTTATTTTGTCACAGTTGTAAAATGCGTTATCGCCGATAGCGGTAACATCACAGCCGCCGAGAGTCGGCGGAATACTGAATGGTCCGCTCACAGACGGGTCGCATTTTGTGATGGTTGCGTTGCCGCTGCCGTCAATCTCATAGGTAAAATATCCGTCAATCGCTTCAGCCGCCTGTGCATCGGGAACAAAAATATCTTTTGCTCCGATAAGGCCGCCGATTGAGAATGTTCCCGTGAGAATTAACACCGCAAGAACAACGGAGGTTACTCTTTTGAACATGTCTGACATTTTGCATCTCTCCTTATAAAATTTGAGAAATCATATTTTTCCAAATTATAACATACAATTATATATTTTACAAGAGAAAAATAATCGGGACGGCTGAGCCGTCCCGGTTAAGTTTTATGCGATATTCCAGATAATCTGCATCATTTTGCCGAAGATACCGAGCATTGAATTGACAACCTTCCAAAGTCCGCCGAAGCTGAAGTTTTCGAGGATATCCGCTATAAGCTCCGTCAATGTTTCATTGCCGATTTTATCTGCAGGTGCCGTATCGTCGGTCTTTTCAATTGCGAAGTTATCGACTCTAACCGCCTCGTCGCCGTCAACCTGATATGCGTTGTAATAAAGCGTGTCGCCGTCAACGGTAATTGCCGAGAACATTGAGTTTTCAACATCAACAATTGCTTCCGCTCTCGGGAATTTTTCGTCTGTTGCGGCTGCATCCTTGGTGTGATATACCTTCACGCCCGAGGTGCCGCAGATTGAATAAATCGTGCCGAGAGGATTATATTTAACGCTGTATTCGTTGCCTCCGTAGGTCTTTGTGCCTTCTTTGGTGGGAACAACAACGTTGCTTGCGAGAACATCGGTTCTCAGATAAACATGGTCGTGACCCTGAAGCACAAGGTCAACTCCGAGATAGGGAAGAAGAGTTCCGAGCTGCTTTCTGATGCCTTCAACATCGCCGTCGTCATAGTGCGAACCGTTTGAATAAAGGGCTTTGTGGAAAACAACCACCTTCCATTTTGCATCGCTCGAAAGGATATCGTTCTTCATCCACGAAATCTGTGCTTCGCTGAGCTTATCGTCTTCATCGTCATTTGTGTTGAGCACGGTGAAATGAACATCATTATAATCGTATGAATAGAACACACCCGTGTCAAGCTCCTGCCCGGGAATGTTGGGAAGAACAAAGTTTTCCGTAATAACCGCACCCTCATCCTCGTGGTTTCCGGTTACGGGCATGAAGGGAAGATTGAGGAGTGCATCGGTTGAGTTGAGAAGATAATTCCAATGCTTCACATTTTCGCCTGCATCAACCTGATCACCTGCGGAAACAATGAATCTGCCGTCGGGATGAGTTTCAACCGCAGTTTCGATAACCTGAGCAAATCTCTCATACTGGTCTCTTCTCTGTGCCTGCGGGTCGGAAACATAGAAGAAGGTGAAGGCATCATCGCCGCCCTCTGCGGTTGTGATAACACCTGCTTCGCTCCACCAGCCGTATTCCGCATTACCTACACGGTAGCTGTATTTTGTGCCGGGCTCAAGTCCGCTGAGCTTGACGATGTGTTTGGTGTAATCCTTTTCAAACAGAAGAAGCGAGAATATTCCGAGGTCGGCACCGGGATAGGTTTTGACAACGGTTTCGCTCGTTGCGGTAACGGTTACGCCGTCGGGTATTTCATCGGTGAAATCGGGATTTTCGCTGTAGGGAGCAAGCTGAATATCCGTGTCGGTGAGGCTGTATTTTGAAAGCCATGTTATATTCGCTTCGGTTGAAGAATCCTCACTGAGGGTTGTAACGATATGCGAGGGCAGACGGTAGTTATCCTTGGTTGCGATTACTTCGACCCTGCCGTCATAGGGAAGGTTAACATTGCTGTCCATACCCGCATCGGGATTACTGTCAATGCAGAGTGAGCCGAGCATCCACGCGATTGTGCCGCCCCATGCCTGATACTGACTGAAGGTGATATATTCACCGAGAAGGGTGTTGATGATTGAATCAATCGAGCTGTAATCCTCGGGAACAAGAGGAATTGAAAGCACGGATTCAACAAGATTGAGGAAGCTGTTATCGCCGCCGAGAAGAAGCTCAACGCCCTGCTGAAGAATCGCACCGAAAACATAGAAAAGTGTGCCCTCGGGGAAAAGCTCGCCCGGATTGAAGTCGAGGTTTGCGAGGATTTCGTTTTTAACAAGGTCATCCTTGACAACCTCAAGAAGAAGAGTGAAGAATTCCTCTGCAAGAACGCCGCTGTCAAAACCTTCGAGAGCATCGGTAAGCCAGGGATAATCGCTGATATCCTCATCGCCCGAATAGAAATTGAGCATTACCGAAACAGCCGCATCGGCAAGGGTGCAATACTCTTTATTGCCCTCAAAGCCGAGAAGCTCTGTGTTGCGTGTTGCGGGCTTATCGCTGACCTTGAAGCCGATAAGCTTGTCAACGATAGCTTCAAGCTTATCCATTGTAAGCTCCGGCTGATTGATATAAACCTCGTCAATCTGTGAGCCGAGATCGTTAAGGAAGCCCATAACATTGCCGCTGACGGTAAGAATATCAACGGGACCGAGAGCAAGTCCGTTTGTGCCGAGAGCATCAACGATAATCTTTTCGAGGTCAAGATTTTTTGTTGCAAGATACTTTATAAGACCGCCTGTTTCCGAAATTTCCGCAAAAATATCGGTAATCAGAGGCTCAATTGAATCCATGATAAGAGTTTTAACGCCGCCTTCGCCGAAGGTTCTGCCGAAGGAATAGGTGTATTTGAAAGGCTTTTCATAAACCCTGCCGCCGTCGGAAACAACATTCTTATATTCGTCGATTTCCATAAGCTTCATGTCAAGGTCAATATTTCTGCCGTCGCTTGTAAAATCAACAATTCTGTAGTTGTTGGGGAAGCCCGTCAGAGTGGGAGTAAGTATATCATAAATTGTTTCGCCGTTGTCGGAAACATAAGAAACAACATCGTTTGTATGGAGATGTCCCGTGAAAATATAGTGCATGCCTGCATCGGCATATGCATCGGCAATCTTCTCCCATTCCTGCACAACGAAGGGCCAGAAGGTTGCTTCTTCAATATCCATGTGGGGAACAAGATTATGGTGCTGCATGCCCACAATGGTAAGCCCCTGCTCCTCAGCCTTTCCGCATTCTTCGATAATCCAGTCAAGCAGACCTTCTGCAATTCTGCCGTCGGTCATGTGCTCGTTACCCTCTGCACCGTTATCCTCGCTGTACATGCAGCTGTCGATTGCGATGAGTCTGTATTCACCGAGAGTAATTGCATATGAGAGCATGCCGCCCTTTTTGCCTTCCTCGGGAACAAAAACGCTGTCTGCCTCGTCATAGCCGAACTCTGCATAGATTTCTCTGAACTGCTCGGGAGAGGTCGGCTCTGCAGCCTCCTTCACACCGTTTTCAAAGGTGCATGCATTTGTGTTGTTGATATCGTGGTTGCCGGGAATAACGTAAACGGGAATGCCCGTTTCCGCTTCAAAGGCTCTGAATTTTTCCGCAAGAGCCTTGTGACCTTCAAGCTCGCCGTCCTTGGTAAGGTCACCCGGAACAAGAAGATATGTTGCACCGTCCTCGGCGGCGTTTCTCATAACACCGTCAAGTGCATTGTCGATAAGAGAATTATTCTCGTCATACATTTTGTGTTTGTTTTTCAGGAAGGTCTGCCATTCCTCGCCTCTGTCGCCCTTCAGCACATCGGGATAATAATGGGTATCCGTGATAACTCCGAAGCGGATTGAAGCGGTGTTTGCACTTACCGACATCGGGATGCACGCAACAAGTATTGCGAGCGAAAGCATAACGCTTACCAGCCTGATTGAAAATCCTTTTTTCATGTTTTCCGCCTTTCCTTTTTTCAAAATCCGAATGCCCGAAAGAGCTTTTTCTTTCGGGCATATTATTTTATTAAATGTTTTTAAGAAGAGGACCGATGCCTGCGATTGCTCCGGGAATACCCTTGAGAATCTTGCGGATGCCGCCCTTTTCGCCTGCAATCCACTTGACAAGACCGTCTGCCATATCCTCGCTCATAACGCCGCCGCTCATGCTGATGAAATCACGGAACGGGGTCTGGAGTGCAATGGCCTGGGCAAAGCCTGCAGGGATAACCGTGGTGAGAAGCTTATAGAATCTTGCACCGTTCTTTGTGTGTGCACAGCTCTCGAAGGTATCCTGAATGCTGAGTGCTCTGTCGGAAGCATATGTTGAGGGCGGAAGCTCTCTGCCGAGAACGGCGATGAACTGCTCATCGGGAACATTCTGAACATCGCCCGTGTAATAAAGAGGAGCAGCTGCGGAATAATCGGGGATTTCAACAGCCTCAGCCTTAACATTGACGGTAGCCGAAAGTCTGATATCGGCACTTGAAGCACCGACAAGGATATCAAAATCACCGCTTTCAACGCACCAGTCGTTGATGTTTACATTATAGAAAGCGAATGCTCTCTTTGAAAGCTCAAATGCAACTTCCTTTTCTTCGTCGGGATTGAGCCAGATTTTTCTGAAGCCCTTTAACTCCTTCTCGGGTCTGTAGATTGTGCTTTCCTTATCGGCAACATAAAGCTGAACGATTTCGTAGCCGGGAACCGCACCCGTATTCTTAACCCTGACAGTTACGGTGAGTGTATCTGTGTCTTTTATTGATTTATCGGAAAGCTTGATATCGGAATACTCAAAGGTTGTGTATGAAAGACCGTAGCCGAAGGGATAGCGTACTGCCTTCTTTGCCTTTTCATAGTATCTGTAGCCGATATAGATGCTTTCACGGTATTCAACCGAAGCGGGGTTGCCGGGGAAGTTGTTCTTTGCGGGAGTATCGGCATAGAACATGGGATAGGTTTCGGGAAGCTTACCGCTGGGGTTGACCGCACCTGAAATGATATCTGCAACCGCACCTGCACCTGCCTGACCGCCGAGATATGAATTGAGAATAGCTGCAACGCCGTCATTCCAGGGCATTTCAACGGGTGAACCGCCTGCAAGAACAACGATAGCATTTTTATTAACCTTAAGAATCTCCGCAACAAGCTTATCATGTGCGTCGGGAAGATTCATGTGAGTTCTGTCAAAGCCTTCTGCTTCGTAGTCGTCTGTAAGACCGATAAAGAGAATAACATTTTCGCATCTCTTTGCAAGCTCTGCCGCCTGAGCAATAAGAGCATCATTATTCTTTGCTTTCTTGAGCTTGAGCTCATAGCCCTGAGCAAATTCAACATCATAGCCAACCTTTTTGAGCTCATCAAGGGCATTGTCAAGCTGAGTGGGATTGATGTGTGATGAACCTGCGCCCTGATATCTGGGAGTTCTTGCAAGCTCACCGATAACAGCAACCTTGCCGCTCTTCTTAAGAGGAAGAATGCCGTTATTCTTGAGAAGAACCATTGATTCTGCGGCAATTCTTCTTGCGAAGGGCTGGTCATCGGCATCGTTATATGCATAGCCGGGCTTTGAACCGTCAACAGCTTTTTTGATGAGATTGAGCATATTGAGTGCTCTTTCGTTGAGAACAGCCTCATCAAGTGTTCCGTTCTTTACCGCTTCAACGATTTTCTTTGCACCCGCACCCGATGATGAGGGCATTTCAAGGTCATTGCCGTTCTTAAGACCGAGAACTCTGTCATTGACTGCACCCCAGTCACTGACAACAACGCCGTCAAAGCCCCATTCGTTGCGGAGAATTTCAAGCTGTGTGTGTCTGTTTTCGGAGCCGTGGAAGCCGTTGATTTTGTTGTAGGAATTCATAACGGTCCAGGGCTTGCCTTTTTTAACCGCAATTTCAAAAGCGGTAAGATAAATTTCACGGAGAGCTCTTTCGTCAACAACGGAATCGCAGGTCATTCTGCGTGTTTCCTGGCTGTTTGCACAGAAATGCTTGAGCGATGTGCCCACACCCATCGACTGAACGCCGTTGATGAAGCCTGCGGAAAGCTCACCTGCAAGGATGGGATCTTCTGCAAAATATTCAAAGTTTCTGCCGCAAAGAGGAGAACGCTTCATGTTGATGCCGGGTCCGAGAAGAACGCCGACTTCTTCTTTAAGGCACTTTTTGCCCAGAGCAACGCCCATTTCGTAAAGAAGCCCGGGATCCCATGAGGCTGCTGTTGTTGCAGCTGTGGGATAGCTGATTGCGGGAACGCTGTTTGAAAGGCTGTCGCCCTTCTTGCTGTAGTCCTTCTTACGGAGTCCGTGAGGGCCGTCGCAGACCATGATTGAGGGGAATCCGTATTTTTCCATTCCCTTCAGATGCCAGAAATCCGCACCGTCACAAAGAGCGGCTTTTTCTTCAAGAGTCATCTGAGCAAGAATTTCTGCGGGATTTTTCATTATTATGTCCTCCTTTATATATCTGAGTTAACTTCTTCAAGGGATAATATTTCTTCGGCTTTAACGCCGTCGATTTCTTCAACATTGCGAAGCTTTTTGCGGATGATTTCATTTCGCTTGTCAGCTTCATCAAGAGATTTGCCTGCTTCATCAATCTTCTGCCTTGCCTTATGAAGCATGATGCCGAATTTGTCATACTGCACCTTTGCGGCAGCAAGCAGAAGCCTCACTTCGTTTGCTTTTTCGTTAATCGCAACCGCACGGAAGCCGAGCGAGAGTGAGTTGAGCAGAGCCGTTACCGTTGACGGACCCGCAATCATAACATTGAATTCGCTCTGAATTTTTTCGGCAATTCCCGAGCGTGACGAGGTTATCTCCGCATAAAGCCCCTCGGTTGCAAGATACATTATGGCAAACGGAGTGGTCAGCGGAACATTTATATATTTCGTTATCGTTTTTGCTTCGCCGAGAACTCTTGCTTCAAGAGCCTTTCTTGCGGCGGCAAGAGCATCGGGGTCTGCCGAATCGGCAGCATCGCAAAGACGGATATAATCTTCCATGGGGAATTTTGAGTCAATGGGAAGATAAGTTATCTTTTCGCCATCGGATGACGGAATGCGGACCGCAAATTCAACCCTGTCCTTTGAACCGGAAACGCAGGCGAAATTTGTTTCATACATACCCGGGATTGTCTGGTCAAGAATCGCACCGAGCTGAACCTCAGCCCATGTGCCCCTTGCCTTCACATTGGTAAGAACTCTGTTGAGCGTTGTTACATTGGCGGTAACTCCGTTTGAAAGCTCCTTCATTTCGCCGAGCGATTTATAAACATTTTCAAGTCTGTCGGAAACAGTTCTGAACGAGCTGTCAAGCCTTTTTGAGAGAGTTTCATTGAGCTTTTCATCAACGGTCAGACGCATCTGCTCAAGCTTTTTTTCGTTGCTCTCACGCATTCTGTCAACCGCTTCGGAAAGATCTCGGCTTTGCTTTGCGTTCTGCTCAAGATTATTGATGCGGATATTCTCAACCTTCTCGCCCATTTCGGAAAGCCTTGATGAAGTTTCGATACGCATGTTGTGAAGATTTGATGCCGTTTCGCGGCGGCTGCGCTCAAACTCGGCTCCGAGTGCCTGAGTAAGTGCGGAGGTCTTATCGGAAATGCCGTCAAGCTTGTGCTCAAGCGACTCTCCTTTGCTTTTGCCCTGCCTGAATATCAGAACGGCAAGCAGAACAATAACCGCTGCAAGCATGGCGATTATTATGTAAAACTCCAAACAACAACCCTCCATTGCAGATACATATTGTATATGTTAGCATAAAATTGATATAATAGCAATATTTCAGATAAATTTTATTTGACAACAGCTGTATTGCATTCTTTTTTTTCTTGTGGTAAAATATCCGATAATACAACTTGATTTTATCATCAAATCCTGATATATAATATCAGAAATCCGGTATTTTTATCAAAAAGAGGTGTTTTTTTATGACAGGAATTATCGGTGCAATGCACATAGAGGTTGAAACAATAAAATCACTTATGGAAAATAAAACAAGCGAAACAATAAGCGGTGTTGAATATGTGAAGGGTACTCTTCACGGCAAGAATATCGTTATCGCCGCCTGCGGAATAGGCAAGGTTGCGGCAGCCATGTGCACCCAGACCATGATTCTGAAATATTCTCCCGATTGCATCATCAACACGGGTGTCGGCGGAAGCCTTTCAACAAAGCTTTCTATCGGCGATATCGCGGTTGCAGAAAGCCTTGTGCAGCATGATATGGACACCTCACCTCTCGGTGACCCGATCGGTCTTATCTCGGGTATCAATGTTGTCAACATGCCTGCTGACAAAAAAGTTGTTGACACTCTTGTAAAATGCGTTGAAAAGCTTGATTCCGTCAAGGCTCTCAAGGGTATAATTGCCTCGGGCGACCAGTTCATCGCAAGCGAAGAAAAGAAAAAATTCATCGTTGACAACTTCAATGCCGTTGTGTGTGAAATGGAAGGTGCAAGCATCGCTCAGGTCTGCTACACAAACGGCGTGCCCTTCGGCGTTGTGCGTGCGGTTTCCGACTGTGCCGACGGCTCGTCACACATGGATTACGGCGAATTTCTTCCCATTGCGGCGGCAAATGCGGCAAAGCTAATTGAATATTTTGTTGCGGAATGCTGAATATTGTATATTTCCATTAACAAATGAAAAGTGAAAAATTAAGGGTCGCTTCGCTCCGCAAAAAATGTTATACTCCCTCAGTCACTCCGTGACAGCTCCCTCAAGAGGGAGCCGAAGGAGCAGGCTTCTGCTATACAAACAGCTGTCTGTTTTCATAGCCTCCCTTTTAAGGGAGGTGGATTTTGGCGAAGCCAAAAGACGAAGGGATTTTAAATATAATCGGGTAAGGGCGGAGCCCTTCCTTAACTGTTCACTCTTCACCATTAACTTTTAACCTGTCAATAAAATTACTGCTTCTGAAACGGACATGGTTTTCATGCCCGTTTTTTTGTTATGCAAAATATCTTCTTTATCGTAAAATTAAATATCTTATTTTGTTGACAACTTACAAATTATTTGTTAAAATAAATTGAATATCTTTAATTTTTATTAAAGGAGGAAATCAGAATGATTGACCAAAGAACATTGGCGTACATTAATCTGTACGGCGTGCTGGGTACTCTCGAAAACCTCTGCGAGCTTGCTCCCGAGGCAAAGAGTATTCTCACAAACAAAAAACCCATCTCAATCGGTTTTGAAGTTAAGGACGGTCCGAGTGCCACAATTACCTTCAAAAACGGCAAATGCAGAATGGAGCAGGGCTGTGCAAAGTGCGATGTCAAGCTTCCCTTCAGCTCATGCGAAAAATTCAACGGACTTATTGACGGAACCGTCACCCCCATCCCCTCAAAGGGATTCCTTCACATCGGTTTCCTTCTCAAAGACTTCACAAAGCTCACAGACTTGCTCAATAAGTACATGAGACCCGAGCCCGCTGACCTTGAAGATGAGGATTTCTTCAGAATCAGCACAACTCTTATGATGTATACCATTTCTGTTGCAATTGCTCAGATCGGCAACAATGATGAAATCGGCAAGTTCTCCGCTCAGCAGATGGTTGACGGTGAAATCGCATTCAGCATCAAGGACGGTCCCGCAGCAACCGTAAGAGTTAAAAACCACAGACTTCTTGCAATCAAGAAGCCCAGCGAAAACCCCAGAGCTGTTATGGAGTTCGCAAACATCAGACTTGCAAGAGACCTCTTTGACGGCAATGTCAATGCCATCGCTTGCATCGGAACGGGCGATATCGTTATGAAGGGCATGATTTCAATGCTCGATAACCTTAACAGAATTCTTGACAGAGTTGCTCTGTATCTTGCATAAGGAGGAAGAGAAATGAGCATGAAAATTAACACACATACCAAGAGTGCCGAGCTCTTCCAGAGAGCGGCAAAGGTTATTCCCTCAGGTCTTTACGGACATCAGGGCCCCGCAGAAGGCTGCTGCATCCCCGTTTCGGCATATCCCCTCTTCAGCCAGAAGGCTCAGGGTACATATTTTTGGGATGTTGACGGCAACAAATACATCGACTACATGTGTGCATACGGCCCCAACGTTCTCGGCTATAATGATCCCGACGTTGACAAGGCTGTTATGGAGCAGATGAAGATTGAAAACTGCGTTACCGCTCCTTCAACAAAGATTATCGAATTTGCAGAGCTCATGGTTGATACCGTTGCTTCCGCAGACTGGGCATTCTTTGCAAAGAACGGCGGCGACACCACAACCGCAGCTATTATGACCGCAAGAGCAGCAACCCACAGAAAGAAGATTATCTTCGTTAAGGGCTATTATCACGGCGTAGCTCCCTGGTGCCAGAAGATCGACTATCCCGGCGTTATTCCCGAGGATGTTTCAAACAACCTTTATGTTGACTGGAATGATTTCGAGCAGCTCGAAAGAATCGTTGCCGAAAACGAAGGCGAAATCGCCGCATTCATTTCAACTCCTTATATGCACGGCAACTTTGTTGATAACGTGCTTCCCGCTGAGGGCTACTGGCAGAAGGTACGCAAGCTCTGCACCGACAAGGGCATCGTTCTTATCGTTGATGACGTTCGCTGCGGCTTCAGACTTGATCTTGCAGGCTCTGACCATCACTACGGCTTCGAGGCTGACCTTATCTGCTTCTGCAAGGCTCTTGCAAACGGCTGGAACGTTTCCGCTCTCTGCGGTAAGGATTGGCTCAAGAGCTCAATCAGCGGTCTTTCATACACGGGCAGCTACTGGATGAGTGCCGTTCCCTTTGCGGCAGCTATCGCATGTATCAACAAGATGAAGGAAATCGACCTGCCCAAGTTCTGCCTCGAAAAAGGCACAATGCTTTGCGACGGACTTAAGGCTGCAGCCGCAAACAACGGCTTCCACCTCAACGTTTCGGGCGAGCCCGCTCTCTTCTATCTGATGCTTAAGGATGACGATTCGCTCATGCTTCATCAGGAATGGATTGCTGAAGTTGTAAAGAGAGGCGTCTATATGACCAACCACCACAACCACTTCATCAACGCATCACTCAGCGACGAAGATATCAAGCACACAATCGAGGTTGCAGAGGACGCATTCAAGGCAGTCCGCAAGAATCACCCCGAGCTCGGATAATGAGTCGTAGGGGTCGGCGACCCGACGACCCGTCGCACCGACAGGTACGGAGAATATGTTTGCGGCGGGAGCAAGTCCCCGCCCTACTCCAAAACCTTTCACCAAAAGAACAAAAGCAATTACGCTTATATTTATATTAAGGAGGAATTTACCATGGCATTAACCAAGCAGGAATGGCTTGAGCTTGAAAAGCAGGCAAATGAGCTTCGCAAGCTTTGCCTCGACACCACATACTGGGCAGGCTCCGCTCACATCGGCGGCGGCATGAGCGTTATGGATATGCTCACCATTCTCTACTACAAGTACATGAAATATGACGTTGCAAATCCCCAGTGGGAAGACAGAGACCGCTTCATTCTCAGTAAGGGTCACGCAGGCGTTGCTCTTGCAAGCCTTGTTTGCCACCTCGGATTTGACGACAAAGAAAAGCTCAAGACCTTCAACCTGAGCAACTCAACAATGGGTATCCACCTTGACTCAAACAAGGTTAAGGGTATCGACGCTTCAACAGGCTCACTCGGTCACGGTCTTTCAATCGCTCTCGGCACCGCTCTTGCAGCAAAGGTTCTCGGCAAGGATTACATGACATACTGTATCCTCGGCGACGGCGAATGCGACGAAGGCTCAAACTGGGAAGCAGGTATGGCTGCCGCTCATTTCAAGGCTGACAACCTCATTGCTTTTGTTGACAGAAACAAGTGCATGATCGACGGACCTACAGAAGAAGTTATGAAGCTTGAACCCCTTGCAGACAAGTGGCGTTCCTTCGGCTTCGAGGTTATCGAGGTTGACGGTCACAACATGAACGCTCTTTCAGAGGCTATTGATGCTGCTCTTGCAGTTAAAGAAAAGCCCGTTATGATTATCGCCGACACAATCAAGGGTGCAGGCGTTGATTACATGGAAGGCGATTATAAGTGGCACTACGGTGCACTTAACGAAGAAAAATATGAGCTTGCAAAGGCAAGCCTCGAAAAGTATTATGCAGCACGCGTTGCTCGTGCAGAAAAGGAGGGCATCTGATCATGGCAGGAGGACTGACTTATACCGCAACCGAATCAACCGCTTTCTCAACGGCTGAAATTTACGGTAAGGCTCTTTGCGAGCTCGGCGAAAAGCATCCTGAGGTTGTTGCTCTCACAGCTGACCTTGGTAAATCAACAAAAATCGGTATGTTCGGCGAAAAATTCCCCGACAGATATTTCAACGTAGGTATCGCAGAGCAGAATATGTTCGGCATGGCTGCAGGTATGGCAAGAGCAGGACTTGTTCCTTTCCTTTCAACCTTCTCGGTTTTCGCTTCTCTCAGAAGTGCTGACCAGCTCCACACCGACATCTGCTATCAGAATGTTAACGCAAAAATCATTGCTACCCATGCAGGTACTTCATTCGGTCAGGCAGGTTCAACTCATCATGCTATCTGTGACATGGCTGTTGCACGCTCAATCCCCAACCTCACCGTTATCTGCCCTGCAGACGGTCTTGAAACCTACAATGCAGTTCACGCTGCATACGATAACTTCGGACCCTATTACATCCGTATCAACAGAGGCTTTGACCGCGTTCTTTATGAAACAAGCGATTACGGCTTCGAGGTTGGCAAGGCTGTAACAATCAACGAAGGCTCCGATATCACAATCATTGCTTGCGGCTCATGCGTATTCCAGGCATATCAGGCTGCAAAGTTCCTTGAGGTTAACGACGGCCTTAAGGTAAGAGTTCTTAACATGCACACAATCAAGCCCATTGATAAGGAAGCTATTATCAAGGCTGTTATGGAAACACGCCGCATCATCACCGCAGAGGACCACAACATTCTCGGCGGTCTCGGCTCAGCTGTTGCCGAAGTTATTGTTGAAGCAGGTAAGGGCTGTGCATTCAAGCAGCTCGGTATCCCCGATAAGTTTGCTCCCATCGGTCTTCACGAAGACATCATGTCAACTCTCGGCATTGACCAGAACGGTATCATTGCCGCAGTTCGTGAAGTTATGGGTAAGGACTTCGAGCTCGACGACGACTGGGACGACGAAGCATAATTTTCAGTGAATAATGAATAGTTAAGAGTGAATAGTTAAGGACGGGTTTCACCCGTGCCCATTATAAAAGCGTCGCAGACCCTAAACTCTTCACTTTTCACTTTTATCTTTTCACTTTATATAACCGAAAGTGGGCGGCGACTCGACGCTCCACAAACCCGATGAATAAAAACGGGCGGATAATATCCGCCCCTACCCGATATAACTTGTGCATAACATGTCGAAATCAAAACAATATAGGAGGTATTCAAATGGGTATTACCATTGCTATGCTTTCAGCTGTTATGATTCATTTGGTTTTCTTTGCCGTAACCGGTGATTTTGAATCTCTCTCCCTGTTGCTCGGAACAATTTCTGTTGCTATATCCGATGCCTTTGAAGGTCTTTCAAATTTACTGTCACAGCTTCCTGTATCATTTTGATTTGTCTGTTTTATATGCGTAGGGGCGATTCACGAATCGCCCGAAACCTATATAAACAGGAGGTTTTATTATGGGATTTACAACAATGTTTACGTTGGCAACAATTATGGAATTGCTTGAATGCCTGAAAGCCGGAGATTTTGAAACAATCTCATCGGTTATAACAATAATCTTCTATAATATGTTTCCTCAGGGTTTTGACGGTGTTCATGAGCTTATGGAAAAATTCATCGGTTACTTCAATTAATCTGTAACATACATCCAACCGAAAGGAATGATTGATATGCCTTCAAGAGAAGACTATTTGACCAATAAAATTTTCCTTTGTGCGGTTCTTCCTCTTATCAAGACAATAGCAATGGATGACCCCAAGCTTGCAAAGAAATTTGAGCATGCTCATGCAGTTATCCAGGTCAGTGCAAAAGACCCCGAGTCACCCGACGGCAAGTTTTCAACACATTTTGTTGTCAACAGCGGCGAATGGCTCTGCCATGCAAATAAGGTTGCAACCAACGCTGACATTGAGCTTGAATTCAAGAACATTGAAACAATGAACGCATTCTTCAAAGGAAAAATCGGACCTGCAACTCTCCCTGCAATGAAGGGCGTTGCAAAGAAGCCTGCTGTTTTCCTTGCTTTTATGATGACACTCCTCAAAATGTCATCTCTCCTCACAGCTACCGAAGCTCCCGAGGATGAAGAAGCAAAGAAACTCCTTGTCAAGTGCTATTTCTACCTGCTTTCAAGCGGTATCAGCACTCTCAACAAGCAGGGTCACGAGGAAATCCACAACTGGACTCTCAAGAGCCCCGACAGAGTTTATGCATGGGCAGTCAACGGCTACCCCGAAATCTCTGCATATATCCGCATCAAGGCAGGTAAGTCAAAGGCAGGCAGAGGCGTTTACAAGCGTGCTCTTCCCTTCTTCACGATGAGATTTGACAGCCTTGACAGTGCACTCGGCATCCTCATGGGTACCGCAGATATGCTCGAATTCACAAAAACCGGCAAGCTTATCATGGACGGTGCACCCGAATTCGGTGCAGAAATCGGTAACTACATGATGATGGTCGGCGACTACGCAAGATAAAAACATTTAACGGGATGTCCTTTCGGGCATCCCGTTCTTTTAAAAAACAAACAAAACCGACCGGATATTCTTACAAACACCCGGTCGGTATATTATTGTTTATGAATTTCAGCCGATTATATCCTTAAGATTATCGGAGCTTACTTCAAAGAGATAATTTGTAACCGAATTATCCTCTTCATAGATATAGAACTTCATTTCGCCGCCGTTTATAAGAAGATTCTTAAGCTCTGCGGTGTCTGACTCATCAACAACAATGCGGTCGCCCTCGCTGTAAATCGAGCCCGAAAATTCCTTTGTTGTTCCGTCGCTGAGACGAACGGAAATTGCGTAATCCTTGGAACGGGAATAAACATTCTTTACCTGATGGCTGTTATATTCATAAAGGAAAATGCATATATCCTCGGCATCTATGAATATGTAGCCCGTAAGACGGGAATCACTTGTGGCACTGTTTGAGAATGTGCCTGCAAACGATCTTGAAATATACCATTCATCTGTAGGCTCATCAAAATCATCAACATAGAAGTTCTTCGACCATGTTTCGGGTGTTGAAGGCTCTGTTTCAACTGCAGCCGTTGTATCATCAACTTCTGCAACCGCAGCAACTGTTGAACCGTCGGAAGTAGTTGCAGCATCATCTTCATCACTGCTTGTAAGAGAACCGAAAATAGCTATAACAAGAATTACCGCAAGAACCCAGAACCACCATTTTTTGAATATGGGCTTCTTTTCCTTTTTCTTTCCGTTCACACTCTCGCCGCAGTTCGGGCAATTGTTAAAGCCTTCTTCAACTTCACGTCCGCATTTTTTACAAACCATAAAATAACCTCCTGAAATTTGTTAAGTATATGTTACTGCATTTTGCGGTATTTGTCAATACAACAAAACGCGGTAACATATAATATTTTTGGTGATGTTATGTACCAAAGAATCCGTGATTTGAGAGAAGATGCCGATTTAACACAAAAACAAATGGCACAGATTCTGAACTGTTCGCAGCAGGTTTATTCAAACTATGAGTTGGGGCAGCGTGATATCCCGACCTATATCCTCATTGCACTCGCAAAATATCATCAGACCACCACGGACTATATTTTAGGCTTGAGCGATATAAAAAGCAGAGTCTGAAGCCGAACGGGTATGCCGTGCAGGGCAAAAACCAATTCAAGCGAAACAAAAAATCCACCCTCGTTATGAGAGTGGATTTTGCTTTTGTAAGATTTAATTATTTAAACTTACGCTTACGAGCAGCCTCTGACTTCTTCTTTCTCTTAACTGAAGGCTTCTCATAGTGTTCTCTCTTGCGAACCTCCTGGATAACGCCGTCTCTTGAAGTCTGTCTTTTGAATCTTCTGAGTGCGTTCTCGAGTGACTCGCCTTCCTTAACTTTTACCTGACTCAATGTATTCCCTCCCCTCGTCTAAATACAGGGACTAATTTTCATAGCTTGTATAGTATTATACAATAACCCATACCTGCTTGTCAACACAAATTATATTAAAATTTTATTACGGACGGACAACAATGTTTACAAGTCTGCCCTTGACATAGAGCTCCTTGACAATTGTCATGCCGTTGATTGCCTCTGAAATCTTATCGAGAGCCTTTGCTGCGGCAATTGCCTCTTCCTGAGTTGCTTCTGCAGCGATAACAAGCTTTTCTCTTACCTTGCCGTTGATCTGAACGGCAATTTCGATTTCGTTATCAACGCATTTTGCTTCATCATATGAAGGCCATGTTGTTTCATTAAGCATGCCGCCGAAGCCCATCTGCTCCCAGATTTCCTCTGTGATATGAGGAGCGAAGGGATTAAGAAGGGTAACAAAGGTTTTAAGCTCTGCTTTGTTGATTGCACCCTTTGCATAAATCTCGTTTGTGAGAGTCATCATTGCGGCAATCGCCGTGTTATATTTAAGGTTTTCAATATCACTTGAAACCTTTTTGATTGTTTTGTGGAATGAGCTTTCAAGCTCCTTGGAATATACATCGCCGTCAGTCACGATATCGAGCATACCCCATACTCTGTCGATGAAACGCTTGCAGCCCTTAACTGCTGTTTCGCTCCAGGGAGCAGCCTTTTCATAGTCGCCCATAAAGAGAACATAGGAACGAAGAACATCTGCACCGAATTCGTCAACAACCTCGTTGGGGTCAACAACATTGCCCTTCGATTTTGACATCTTTTCGCCGTCGGGACCAAGGATAAGACCCTGAGCAGTTCTCTTTGCATAAGGCTCTGAAACGGGAACCTCGCCGAGATCATAGAGGAATTTATACCAGAATCTTGAATAGATAAGGTGGCGTGTAACATGCTCCATGCCGCCGTTATACCAGTCAACGGGCATCCAGTATTTAAGCTTATCCTTATCTGCGAAGGTTTCTGTGTTGTGGGGGTCAATGTAGCGCAGGAAATACCATGATGAGCCTGCCCACTGAGGCATGGTGTCGGTTTCTCTCTTTGCGGGCTGACCGCATACGGGACAGCTGCAATTTACAAATGAATCAATCTTTGCAAGGGGGCTTTCACCGTCTGTGCCGGGCTCGAAATTCTCAACTGCAGGCAGTCTGAGAGGAAGCTCCGAATAGGGAACGGGAACAATTCCGCAGTGGGGGCAATGAACGATGGGAATGGGCTCGCCCCAGTATCTCTGGCGGTTGAATGCCCAGTCATTCATCTTATACTGAACACCCTTTTCACCGATGCCCTTTTCCTGAAGATATTCAGCCATCTTTTCGATGGAGTCCTTCTTGTTCGTCATGCCGTTGAGGAAGCCTGAATTAACCATTTCGCCGTCGCCTGTGTAGGCTTCAACGCTGATGTCGCCGCCCTTGATGACTTCAATGATGTCAATGCCGAATTTCTTTGCAAATTCCCAGTCACGCTGGTCATGTGCGGGAACAGCCATGATTGCACCCGTACCGTAGCCCATCATAACATAGTCGGAAATATAAATGGGAACTTCCTTGCCGTTAACGGGATTGGTTGCGCTGAAGCCGCTGAGCTTCACACCTGTCTTATCCTTGACAAGCTGAGTTCTTTCAAACGCAGACTTCTTGCTGCACATTTCTCTGTAAGCCTCAACCTCATCCATGTTGCCGATTTTTTCAGCATACTTGTCAATAAGAGGATGCTCGGGAGCCATAACCATGAAGGTTACGCCGTAGAGAGTGTCGGGTCTTGTTGTGTAAATCTTAAGCATTTCATCGGTGCCGTTGACCTCAAAGTTAACGAAAGCACCCGTTGACTTGCCTATCCAGTTTTCCTGCTGAAGCTTTATGTTGGGAAGATAGTCAACCTCCTTAAGACCTTCAAGGAGCTTGTCTGCATATTCGGTGATACGGAGATACCACACATCCTTTGACTTCTGAACGATATCGCTGTGGCAGATATCGCACTTGCCGCCCTGCGAATCCTCGTTTGAAAGAACAACCTTACAATGAGGGCAGTAGTTAACAAGAGTCTTATCTCTGAAAACAAGATTTTTCTCAAACATCTTGAGGAAAATCCACTGTGTCCACTTATAGTAATCCTCCTGAGTTGTGTCAACAACCTTTGACCAGTCGAAGGAGAAGCCTACTCTCTTGAGCTGGCTTGTGAACTTTTCGATGTTGTTATCGGTAACCTGTCTGGGATGAGTGTTGGTTTTGATTGCATAGTTTTCGGTGGGAAGACCGAAAGCATCAAAGCCGATGGGGAAAAGAACGTTGTATCCCTCAAGTCTTCTTTTTCTTGAAACAACCTCAAGACCCGAATAAGCCTTGATATGGCCGACGTGCATACCTGCACCGCTGGGATAGGGAAACTCAACAAGAGCATAGAACTTGGGCTTTGAATAATCCTCTGTGCATTCAAAGGTCTTGTTGGCATCCCATCTGTCCTGCCACTTTTTTTCTACATTTTTAAAATCATACTGAGCCATTTTGCTCATCTTCCTTTCAAATTCAACCTTTTATATTAAACGAATAATTAATAATGAAGAATGAATAATTTCGGATGGGCTTCGCCCTTACCCGTTATAAAAAGCGTCGCAGACCCTTGATTTTTCATTATTCATTTTTCATTATTCATTAATTTAATCCGGAGTTATAACATCGCTCAGGTCAACCACGCATGCGTCTGCCCAGAGGCGTTCGAGATTATAATATTCTCTGTCCTCATGCTGGAAAACATGAACGATAACCGTGCCGTAATCAAGAAGAATCCAGCCCGTTGCTCTGCCCTCAATGTGTTCGGGAGAGATGTCAAGACGCTGCTTGATTTCGTATTCAACATCATCGGCAAGCGACTTTGTATGGGTATTTGAAGTACCCGAAGCGATAACAAAATAATCCGAAACGATTGTTACTTCTTCGGTTTTTATGGCGGTGATATCCATCGCCTTTTTCTCGTCAAGAACCTTTGCTATTTCTTTGACGAGCTTTTCGGAATCCATCATTAACATTATCCTTTCTGTATTTTAAAGTGGAGAAGCATATCATTATAGCAGTCAACGGTTGCGGGATGGATGGGTAAATCCGCCGAAACGAGCTTTTCCACCGTATACCGTGAGGTATAAAGAATTGCATGCTCAAGGCTGATTTCCGCAAGCCTGCGGACAACGTTGACATCTCTGTATTCTCTGTCGGCGGAAATGAAATCCGCAACATAAACAATTTTTTCAAGCAGAGTCATATCTGCTCTGCCCGTTGTGTGCCACCTGACGGCACCGAGAATTTCTTCATCGGAAATTATCCCGTTTTCCTTCAGAAAAGCCGCACCTGAAATCTGATGCCAGACCTTCGGGTTGCAAAGCTCAACCCCCGAAAGAGGTTCTCCCGATTTTTCGATAATTCCGAGCTGCTCCGCTCGCGGCACATTTTTGGTAACATCATGGAGCAGACCCGCAAGGCGTGCCTTCTCTGCATCTGCACCGTATTTCTCGGCAAGCACGGCAGCACATTCACTCACGCACTCGCTGTGGTTGAGTCTGTATTCATCGAGCATTTCGGTCAACAGCCGTCTGTAATCCGAAAGACCGTCGTCATACAGACCGTTTCTGCGGATATAATCCGCAACAGCGGGACTGATAAGCTCCGTGTTTTTTTCACCCTTGGCTATTATTCCCCGTATTTCGGTTGAGCTGACCTCATAGGGCGGAATATCAAGCAGGATTATTCTTTTTTTCTGCTCATCGGTGAAGCATGAAAGGTCGGGCACAAAGCCGTCTTCTCTTGATGCTGCACAGATATGGCAAAGAGAAATTATTTCCTCCCACAGATACCAGCCCGTCAGCGTTTCAAGCATGTCAGACCCGATTATAAAATAAAACTCATCATCGGGATAGATTTTTTTCAGCTCGCGCAGGGTTTCAACCGTGTAGCTTCTGCTGCCTCTGTCAAGCTCGATTGACGAAACTTCAAAGCGTTCGTCGTTAAAAGCAAGGCGGCACATTTCAAGCCTGTGCTCCCCGCTTGCGAGCTTTCCGGGCATTTTATGGGGAGGAATGCAGGAAGGAACAATCAGAACCTTTTCAAATCCGAGCTTGTCTGCCGCTTCGGTTGCGAGCCTGACATGACCCGAATGGGGAGGGTTGAAGGTTCCTCCGAAAATTCCGGTTTTTATGGTAATCTCTCCTTATTTAAGGTTTACCTTTTTATGCATGATGTGTGATGTTGCAAAGAACATAATTACATCAAGAATGAGGAAGGCGAAGCCGGGAGTAACCTCCATGCCGAGCTTGTTGCCTACAAGATATTCGTTTTCGCTCAGAATGCCGAAGCTGAGAGTCTTATCCTCATTGAATACCATAACAAAATTTACGATATCTGTCATTTTGAAGGATATCCAGAGAAAAACAAGAGCGGTAATGAAGAAAACAATAATCGAAGCAATAACCGAGTGCTTCTGGAGCTGTCTGATATGTGAAACGGTTATCGAGAAATAAACGATTGAAACAAAGCTGAGGAAAATAACAAAGAACATCAGCACCATGTAAACAAGATAAGCAACAATCTGGGTTGTTGAGGGGAAATCGCCGAGCATGGTAAGAAGCGACTCAATAAGCGAAATCTTATCTCTGCCGACAACCTCATTTGCGGTGTAGTTCATAAGATAAACACTTGTAAACATGAATGCCGCATAGCTCAGAAGCATCCATCCGCCGTAAACGATAACCTTTGAGCCGAGAAGCTGGTTGCTCGATACGGGAAGGGTAAAGCTCAGATAGCCCTGAGGACTGAAAAGCGATTTGAAGAAATCGTAAACAACAAAAAAGAAGGTTACGAAAATAAGCAGGAATGAAACAACAATCGAAAGAACAATTGAAACATTGCGGACTGAGGTTGCCTTTTCAATAAGCTCCATGTTGATTGAATCAGAGCCGCCGATTAAATTACAGATGCCGAAAATTCCGAAAAGAATTATAAGGGCAATATAAAAAAGGCTGATAACTCTTGCACTTGCAAGAAAATCGTTTTTGAGAAGCATTAAAAACTTGCCCTTGGGCTTAGAAGTTCCAGTCAACGCTGAACACCTCCTTGAATATATCGTTAATGGTTTTTCCGCTCTTTGTGATATTGGCAACGGTATCCTTCATAAGAAGCGAGCCTCTGCCTATCATAAGAATGGAATCAAAAATTTCCTCGACATCCTGGATAAGGTGGGTTGACATAAGGATTGTTGAACCCTCAGGTCTGTTTTTGAGGATGGTTTCAAGAATAAAATCTCTTGCGGCAGGGTCAACACCGCCCATGGGCTCGTCAAGGATATAGAGCTTTGCATTTCTGCACATAACAAGAAGAAGCTGGAGCTTTTCCTGCATACCCTTTGACATGGTTTTGACTTTCTGCTTATGAGGAAGCTGAAAAACATCCATCATGTGCATAGCCTTTACCTTATCGAAATCATCATAGAAATCGGCAATGTAGTTAACCGCATCGTCTGCATTCATCCAGCTTGCGAGATATGTTTTCTCGGGCAGGAACGCAACAAGCGATTTGCTGACCTTGCCGGGCTTGTTGCCGTCGATAAGCACTTCACCCGAATAATCGTTGATAAGACCTGTCAGAATTTTAATCAGCGAGGTTTTACCGCTGCCGTTGGGTCCGAGAAGACCGATAATCTGACCGCCTTCAAAGTCAAAAGAAACATCTGACAAGACCTGGTGCTTACCGTAGGACTTGCTCAGGTTTCTTACGGAAATAATCTGAGACATTTTAACCTCCCGTTTTATAATGCTCAACAGAGCATAATTCTCCATAATCAGGACATATTATAGCACTATTAATTATAAAATAAAAGACATATTTTATAATTTTTTTACTAATAATTAAATAATTTATTAATAAAAGAACGGGCAGCCCTTGCGGACTGCCCGTTACAGCTTGTCGAAAAACTTGTTTTTCGACAAGGTGGTGACTGTTGAGAAAGAAAGCTGAATGACTGCCTCCCCTTCAGGGGAGGTGCTGAACGAAAGTGAAGCGGAGGGGTTAATCTTCGACCGAAGGCGTACAAAGGTACTCCGACGGGAGAAAAAATGCCGAATAAAACGAAAGGATATACGGCGGGATGAGGGCATCCCGCCCTACTCTTGCGGGGCGTTAATGCGGGTCATCGGGTCATTGCCCCCCCACATTTTATTTCGTTTATGTTTCAGCGACTTTATCGACAGTCCAGAACGGGCAGCCCTTACGGACTGCCCGTTAAGCTTATGCTTTTTTCTTTGCGACTGCTCTCTGGATAGCCTTGACAACTTCTACGATAGGAATTACGAGGAATGCAAGACCGATCGAGATGCCGTAAGCAAGAGGATCGAGGTGAGTGAATTCAAACATATCTGCGAGGAAGGGAATTTCGATAATAGCAGTAGTGAGAATGAGAGATGCAACCATCGCACCGTAAAGCACGATGTTGTGTGACTTCTGACCGAGAGCCATTCCGATAACCGAGCCCCTCTGTGAACGCATGTTGAATGAGTGGAAAATTTCGCACATTGACATGGTAAGGAATGCCATTGTCATGCCTTCGCCGCAGTGAGCGGGGTCAATGTTGGTGAACTGCCAGTAACCGTTCTGAAGGAATTCGCCGATAAAGAAAGCTGCAAGAGTAAGGATTGTAACAAGTGCACCCTGATAGAATACGTCGAAGCCCATGCCGCCTGCGAAAACGCCTTCCTTGCTGTCACGGGGCTTTCTCTGCATGATATCTCTTTCGGGTCTTTCAAGACCGAGTGCAAGAGCGGGAATACTGTCTGTTACAAGGTTGATGAAAAGAAGATGAACGGGCTTGAGAATTGTGAAATTAAGGATAGTTGCAGTGAAGATTGAAAGAACCTCGGAAAGGTTTGAGCCGAGAAGGAACTGGATTGCCTTTCTGATGTTGTCATAGATTCTTCTGCCCTCCGAAACTGCGGCAACGATTGTTGCGAAGTTATCGTCTGCAAGAACCATATCTGCAACATTCTTTGTAACGTCGGTGCCCGTGATACCCATGCCGACACCGATATCGGCACTCTTGATTGAGGGAGCATCGTTAACGCCGTCGCCCGTCATTGCGGTAATCATGCCGCGTGCACGCCATGCGTTGACGATTCTTGTTTTATGCTCGGGCTGAACTCGTGCATAAACTCTGAATTCGGTAACTCTTTCGGCAAAATCTTCATCGCTGATTTCGTCAAGCTGAGCACCGGTGATAGCACCTGAAGCATCCTCAATGATGCCAAGCTGCATTGCAATTGCAACCGCGGTATCCTTGTGGTCGCCGGTAATCATAATGGGAGTGATACCTGCCGAGCGGCATTCCTCGATAGCTGCCTTAACCTCGGGACGGGCAGGGTCGATCATGCCTGTAAGGCCGATGAAAACAAGATCATTTTCAAGTGCCTCGGGAGCAAAGTCTGCGGGAGCGGAATCATATTTTCTGTAAGCAACGGCAAGAACACGGAGTGCCTGGTCTGCCATTCTCTTGTTATCTGCAAGAATTGCAGCTTTAATATCGTCTGTGAATGCAACCTCTTTTCCGTCAACAAGAGCAAGCTTGCATCTCTTGAGAAGTTCGTCGGGAGCACCCTTTGTATACTGAATAATGCCTTCTGCGGTCTGATGAACGGTTGACATCATCTTTCTGCCTGAGTCGAAGGGGGCTTCACCGATTCTGGGAGCATTTGCAACAAGGTCATTCTTATGCATGCCGAGCGCATATGCATAGCCGACGAGAGCAGCCTCTGTGGGCTCGCCGGTAACTTCGCCGTTTTCGTCGATTTCAGCGTCACAGCAAAGAGCCATACCCTTTGCGATAAGTGCTTCGTTATCGCCGTAGTGGTCAACAACGGTCATCTTGTTCTGAGTAAGAGTACCTGTTTTATCGGAGCAGATAATCTGAGCACAGCCGAGAGTTTCAACCGCAGTAAGCTTTCTGATGATGGCGTTTTTCTTTGACATATTTGTAACGCCGATTGAAAGAACGATTGTAACAACGGCAACAAGACCTTCGGGAATAGCCGCAACAGCAAGTGAAACGGCAACCATGAAGCTGTCAAGAATCTTTGTGATTTCAGGCATTGCACCTGTCTGAACATATGAAACGATCATCTGATATGCAAAAAGAACAACACAGATGCCGAGAACGAGCTTTGTGAGAATCTTTGAGAGCTGAGCAAGCTTTATCTGGAGAGGTGTCTGACCCTCTTCTGCCTGTGCGATAGCATCTGCAATCTTGCCCATTTCGGTATCCATTGCAGTGCCGACAACAACAGCCTTGCCACGTCCGTAAACAACGGTTGAGCCCATGTAAGCCATGTTCTTTCTGTCGCCGAGGGGAACCTCGCCCTTGTCACCGCCGTTGAGAACAGCAATGAGCTTGTCAACGGGAACGGATTCACCGGTGAGTGCAGCTTCTTCGATTTTCATGCTTGCACACTCAAAAATACGGCAGTCTGCGGGAACGGCATCGCCGGCTTCAAGAACAACCACATCGCCGACAACAAGATCTTCGCTGCGAACGGAAACGAGCTTTCCGTCACGGATAACCTTGGAGGTTGCGGCACTCATTTCCTGAAGTGCCTCAATTGCGGCTTCAGCCTTGCTCTCCTGAACAACGCCGAGAACGGTGTTGATAACAACAACAACCATGATGATAACCGTGTCTGTGGGGAAAACGAAATGGAAGCTTCCGCTTTCAAACCATTCGGTTATTGCGGAGATGATTGCGGCAACGATAAGAATAATAATCATCGGGTCGGAAAGCTGCTCTCCGATTCTCTGAAGTATTGTCTTTTTCTTGCCTTCTTTGAGCTTGTTTTTTCCGTTTTCAGCAAGTCTTTTTTCTGCTTCGGCAGTTGTCAAACCTGCTTCGGAGCTCTTGACATGAGAAAAAACGGACTCAATCTGCTCGAGATAGAACTTCATGCGTTTCATTCCTTTCGATATTTCAAATTTATTTTTTATATAAATAAAAACCTTTGGCAGAAACCATAAACACAGTTTCTGTCAAAGGTCTTGCTTACCGTAATCAGGCCGCTTGCCAGATGCATTAAAGCAACGGTTGTTGACAATCGGCTCAGGACGAAGCCTGAAGCTACTCCCCTTTAACCTGTAAACCGTATTTTATCATATGTAAAAAAATTTGTCAATGGTTGCGTAACCTAAATAATTGTTGATGTTGTTACGGCTTATAAAATTCTCCGAGACCTTCAACAAGCATCCTGCATATTCCTTTATGCAGGTGAAGCTCATAGTTATCCTTTTCAAGAAGATTGACCGAAGCACTGCTGCTGCGGATGTCGGGGTAGCTCTTTCTGCCTTCACCGCTGAAACGGACTTTATCTGTTTCGCTGTAGCCGCTCTGCGTAACCGAATCAACAGCCTTTCCGAGGTCGGCACATTCACCCTGAACCTCTTTGATAAGATAGGTGAGAAGATAAAGACTGTCGTTGGGGTCTATGCTAAGCGAAAATTGCTCAAGCGCCTCGCAATACTGCTCCCACCTGCGGATTTTCTCTTTTTCCTCCGCAACGGTAAAGCCGTTGTTTTTTCCGTCCTCGCCCTTTGTGTGGAGGCGGTTGATTTCAAGAAAAACATCCATCATTGAAAGAACATCCTCCCTCATCGCCTCATATTCATCAACCTTTTGCGTAATAAACGAAACGGTCTGTGATATCCGTGAGATTTCGGCGGTAATACTTCTGCCGAGCAGATCGGAATTTTCATTGAGATAAATCAGGGTTTCGCTCCAGTCTGATATCTTTTCCGCATCAAATTCCGTCAGCAGATCGGGATAGCTTCTGTTGATATCAAGGCGAAGCAGAATATATTTATCGAGCACCTCCGATTTCTTTCCGTCGGTTTTGGTGATAAGCTCTGCCGCAGCCGGAAAATCTCCGTTTTCCGCTTTTTTCTGAGCCATCGCCGTATAGACAGGATTTTTGGCAAAAAGTGCTCCGACAATAAGAACCGCAAGAATAAAAACAACGCAAGCGGCGGCAACAAGAAATTTCCTGTTACCGTTGCTTTTGTTTGTTTTATTCTGCATTCTTACATCCGTCATAAAATCATACTATCTTTCCCGAAAGCGGAGGCTCCGCTATCGCATCAAGCTTCATAAATGCTTTTTCGCCGATTTCGGCAACCTTTTCTATCGGCATAAAGGTTTTGACAATATCCTTAAGACTGTCTGCGATTGTTGAAAGCGGCGGACTGCTTGACGGGATGAGAGTAACATTCTGTCCCTTGAATTCAAGCTTTATGCGTCTTTCGCAGATTGACTCAAGCGGTCTCATCCATATTTCAAGAACATTGTCTTCGGTCCATGCCGCAGTTGAAACTGCCGTGAACTTTATTCCGCCCAGACGGATTCTGCTGTATCTTTCTTTTCCGTCCATGCCGCAGACAATTGTGTTATGCTCCTTGCCCTCATCCCAGGTCATGGTGCATTCGTTTTCGCCGAATTCGAGAACAATGTTATCAATATTGCCTGCTCTGTTTGCCGACATATATACAACCGCCATCGGCAGCATCGAAACGGGCCATCCGACCGCATTGAGAAGGCGGTTTTTATTCAGATGAATTATTTTTCCCGCAACAAACTCTTCGATTACGCTTCTCGGTGCGGCATCGAGTACGGGGAGAGGTGAAAGCGAAAGCTCCTTCGCCGCATCCGCAGACCCGTTTTCGCATTCATCAATGAATACATGCGGAAAATGGCGGAAGATGCAGTCTCTTGCCTTCTGCTCAAAAACCTCGCTGCAGGTGAAGGCAAGCACGGCATCATAATCCTTGAAATCAATTCCGAACTGGGAAAACATTCCGTCTGAGCGGTAGCTGTTTTTAAGGTCGTTGAGCCAGAAGAAATATCCGTAGCCGCAGCAGGCGTCTCTGTCGGAATACTGCGGATTATCAACCTGCTTTCCGGTTGCTTCGTTTATATACCATTCGGGGATAACCTGAACACCGTCATACATGCCGCCCTGATGAAGGCAGAGAGTGAAGCGTGCAAGCTCGTCTGTTGTTATAAACAATCCCCAGCCGCCTGCCTCAAGACCGTCGGGGTCGGTTTCCCAGAAGGGTCGTCTTGTTATTCCGAGCGGCTCAAAAAGACGGGGCTTAAGATAATCAATAAGACCCTTTCCCGTCAGCTTTTTTATTATGGCACTGCACATATAGGTGTTTTCGCTGATATAACGCCAGCCCTCACCGGGTGCAAAGCCCCATCTTGACGAGAAAAACTGCTCGACCCAGTTGCCCTTTGTTTTGTCGCTGATAAGGCTTACATCCTTACCTGCAGTCATGGTAAGCAGATGCCGTACCGTCATTTTTTCAAGATTGTCATCATATTTTTTCGGTCTGTATTCAGGAAAAATATCAATAACCTTTGTATCAAGACTGACAAGCCCCTCATCAATCGCAAAGCCCATTGCAATTGAAGTGAAGCTCTTGCTGACCGAATACATCGTGTGGGGAGATTCGCTGTTATATGGATGACGGTAGCATTCAAATGCGATTTTTCCGTGGCGGATAATCATCATTGAATGAACCTCAACGCCGCTCGATTCAATATCGTTTATGAAGGCTGCAATTTCTCCCGAACTGATTCCGACCTGCTCGGGAAAATCCGCTCTCGGTATGCTCTTTGTGTTGATATCTGCCATCTCAGCTACCTCCCGTTGAATTTTGAGAATATTATTCCATTATTTTTTAATTATAGCACATAATATTAAACAATTAAATAGTATATTGCCAAAAAATTTTTAAAAAATATCAAACAAATGTTTGCATTTTCTGAACATTTGTGCTATAATAGGGTCGGAAGACTATAACCCAACAGAAATGAGGTAAAAAATTTATGAAACCCATTACTCCGATACAGCAGAAAATTTATGAATTTCTTCTTGAAATGTCAAAAACGGGCACAACGCCGAGCGTGCGTGAAATCGGTGCCGCGGTAGGCCTGCGTTCAACATCCTCCGTTCAGGCAAATCTTGATGCACTTGAAGCAGCAGGATACATTCAGCGTCCTCCCATGCTCAAAAGATGCATCAAAATCGTCGGTCAGGCAGATAACGTTACCCATGTTCCCCTGCTCGGCACGGTAACGGCAGGTCAGCCCATCCTTGCGGTTGAGGATATCGAGGGATATCTTCCCTTCTCTATGGTCGGTGCTCAGGATAAGGAGCTTTTTGCTCTGAAGGTCAGGGGCGAAAGCATGATTCAGGCAGGCATCCTTGACGGCGATATCGTTATTGTTGAAAGAACTCCCGATGCACGCAACGGAGAAATGGTTGTTGCTCTTATCGAAGACTCGGCTACGGTCAAAACCTTCTATAAGGAAAACGGTCATTTCAGACTTCAGCCCGAAAACGATCTGCTTGAACCCATTATTGTCAATGAAGTTATAATTCTCGGCAAGGTTATCGCAAGCTACAGATATTATTAAAACTACCGCAATACCCCCGTAATTTTGTCAGAAAACAAAATTACGGGGGTATTTTTCTGTAAATCAAACATTATCCTGTCCGTAGGCAAAGAAATCGAGGGGAAACCAGCCCTGAGCAAATGCAGGAAGGGAATTTCTCTCCTTTGAGAACATTCCGCCGATCATATCAATCGCTCTGTGATGCTCAAGCTCGATATCGGGCTTTGCATCGGTTTCGGTAACCGAAACATTCTTTCCGTCAACGGTGATTGCAAGACTCTCATCCTGCTTGAAGCCGTGGATAAGAACATTCAGCGTGCCGCTGCAGAGATTCATTCTCTCCGCTTTTATTGCAAGAAATGCTTCGATGAATTTTCTGAAATTGAAAATATTTATCATATCGGCATTATTGAGTGCCGAGCCCGAGCAGATTTTTATCATATAATCGCAGAAATCCGTATCAAAAACGGGGATAGTGAAACCGACACTTTCGGTGCCGATAACCTTCATTGCACAGTCGATAAGGCTGAGAGTATCCTCAACATTGACAGCCTTGATTTCCTGAAGTCCGCCGAATTTCTGAACCGAAAAATATCCCTTGAACTCACCGTTTTCAAATGCTGCATAGGGAATGCTTCTCCAGCTTCTGAGCACATCAAGGCAGTTTTCGCGTGTTCTGTTCATATGATAAGGAAGCGACTTATAAAGAGCAACAATCTTATCAACCGTTGCGGTATCATCCTCGGTAACTTCCTTTGCGGTGAAGGTTGTTGCAAAATCCCTTCCCGCAACATGGTCTATGTTGTTTCTGTTGATTGAAAAACGCTGACCGTAGCCGATGGGCTCATAGCCGAAATAGCCGTATCTCTGACGGTCACCGCCGAGGAGCGAATAATCGTAATCCTCGTTTTTCGTTATATCAACGGCAATATTCATCAGATCAACCATATAACCCTTGCGGCGTGAATCCTTTGCAACCGCCACGTTTCCGATGCCCATAACCTTAAGGCTTCTGCCTGCTGCCGTCACCTCACGGGGATAGCAGCCGATTGCCGCTTTGATTGCACCGTCTTCTTTTACTATCAGGTTGTTGTAGCCGGGTGAATACTGCTTCTTATAAAGACTCGGAAGAAGCTCGATAAAATTTCTTTTTGTTGCTTCGTCATCCTCCGAAAAGAAAACATCATCAATAACCTCAATCAGCTCTTTTTCGTCCGCTTCCGTGCCTCTGCCTTTGTAAATTTCCATTTTCATTTCCTCATTTTAATTTCATAAAATCATTGTAGTTAAGAACTCTGTAGCTGTTTTCTGCCGCTTTATCCCTGCTTCTTTTGCGTCTGATGAGAAGCAGAATAACCAGTGCCGCGATAACAGCAACGGCAGCTATCCTGAATATCCACGAGGATGCAAGCGTTTTGACGAGGGTTCCGAGGAATGAAAAAATTCCGATTTCAACATCCATGCTTGCTACAAGGTCGATTTCCTTTATAACCTTGCCTGCATAAAGCACCTTTGCCCGGCAGATTTTTTCGCCCTTCTTCACGGGTGCCCTGACAAAATCGGGGCAGGTATCCGCTACAGGCTCAACAAGCAGACTGCTTGAATCCGTGCCCGAGGGAACAAGGCTGTAGACCGTTTCGGCAGGTGAAAGGGTAAGATAATCCGTTGTTTTTGCGTATTTTACGGGAATCTGAGCAACTATTTTTGTTGTGTCTGAAATAGCGACAAGCTCAATATTTTTGAATGCCCACTCAAACATTTCCTTGCAGTCGAGGAAGGCTCCGTTTTCGTTGACGCCGTCATTATCCACATCCTGCATGGTTGAGTTGAGTGCAACGCCGATATAGTTATAGCCGTCATTTGATGCAACGGCAACAACACAGCGGCCTGCGATTGAGGTTGAGCCCGTCTTTCCGCCCTTGACATATTCACAGTAATAATCTTCAACCGCACTGTTCATCATGCCGTTTGTGTTGCGGATTACTCTTTCCTCCTGAAGGTTAGTTGCCTTGAGAGTATATGTAAATTTGCCGAAAATTTCTTCGAAAACGGGAAGAGTCATTGCATGCGAAACGAATTTTGCCATATCCTCGGCAGTAACATACTGGTTATCATCATCCAGTCCGTGAGGATTTACGAAATGGCTGTTGCTGCAGCCGAGTCTTTCGGCAACCTCATTCATCATGCCCACAAACTTTGCTCTGTCATTGCCCGAAACATAATCGGCAAGAGCTGTTGCCGCCTCGTTTGCACTCTGCATAAGAAGATTGCAAAGAAGGTCATAAACGCTTACCTGCTCACCTGCCTGAAGTCCGCCGAGCGAGCTGCCCGTGCCGTCGAGCTCTCTGATTGCGGATTCCGTGACCGTTACAAGCTGATTGAGGTCTTTGCAATTTTCAATAACAACAATTGCCGTTACAACCTTGGTAAGGCTTGCGGGAGAGGTCTGCTTGCCTGCGTTCTTTTCAAAAATAACCTCGGAATTATCGGAGCTGACAAGCAGAAGACAATCCGAGTAAAGCTCCATGGATTCCATAACATCGTCATATGCCGCACCTGCAGGAACACAGAAAAAGCTGCAAAGCATCAGCACCGATACCGTTAATATACTTAATATTTTTCTCATAATTTCACACCGCTAAAACAGATTTCGTAATTACAAAACAGTATATCACAATTTTTTCTGTTTGTAAATGTAAAAATATTGAACATTCTTTTCAATAATTATTGAAATTAAACTTCAAGTCTTGATTTTTTAATGAAAATAAAGTATATTAAATTGATAAAGAAAAAAGGAGCCGTCAACATGGTTTATATAACCGGCGATATGCACGGAGATATTTCAAGATTTGATTCCCCTGCAATAAAGCAGCTTCGCAGAGACGATACCCTCATCATCTGCGGCGATTTCGGCTTTATCTGGGATAACAGTAAAATCGAGCAAAAAATCCTCAAAAAGCTCAGCAACAAAAAATTCAATATCTGCTTCATTGACGGAACACACGAGAACTTTGAGCTTCTCAACGCCTACCCCGTAACAATGTGGAACGGCGGCAAGGTTCACCGCATTGCAGGCAACATTTTTCACCTTATGAGAGGTCAGATTTTCAAGATTGACAATATGACCTTCTTCACCATGGGCGGCGGCGAAAGCCCCGATATTGATATCCGCTTTGAAGAAAATGCATGGTCGAAGTATGAATTCCCCTGCCGTGAAGAGCTTCTTGAAGGTGCCGCAAATCTCGAAAAGCTCAACTGTCAGGTCGATTATGTTGTCACCCACGAGCCTCCCATGAAAATCAAGAGCTTCCTCAAACTCAAGGACAGCGAAACCGCAAGCGTAACAGGGCTTAACACCTATCTCGAGGAACTTTCGGAGGTCTGCCGCTTCAGACGCTGGTTCTTCGGCTCTATGCATCTTGATAAATACATTTCAAACTCCCATGTTGCGGTTTTTCAGAATGTTATCAACGCAATCACGGGCGAGGTTCAGAGATAACGGAAATTTACATTATTCCCCTTGACACAACTGTCACGGGGATTTATAATACAAAACAGTTAACCGATTAATTATTAACCGTTTAATAATTTTGTCGAAAGGAATTTATTATGGATAATTCGTGTCACAGAGCGGCACATAATCTCCACCGTGTTTCCCTGCTGAGCCGATATCGGGTAATAACAGCCCTCTCGGGGCTTAAAATATATCGCGGTCAGCCCGAAATCCTCGGCTATCTTGTCGACCACGGTGACTGCTCACAGAAGGAGCTTGCGGATTCTCTCGGGGTTTCACCCGCTTCAATTGCAACAAGCTTAAAGCGAATGAGTAAAGCAGGCTTCATTGAAAGAACTCCCGACGAAAACGACCGCCGCATTAACCGCATCAGAATAACAACTGCAGGAAAAAATGTTCTGCTTTCCGGTAAATCAGAATGTGATAAAATCGACAAAATCATGTTCAACGGATTTTCGGAAGAAGAAATAACTGCTTTTTCGGATATGCTTTCAAAAATTGCCGACAACCTTTCGAGTGACGGCATAAGCGACAAGGATGCGATAAATTACCTTAAAAACGCAGATAATCAAAGAAACGGAGATGATAAAAATGATTAAAACCCTTTTGGAGCAGACCAAGGGCTACCGCCTGCTTTCTCTGCTTTCACCCCTGCTTATCATTGTTGAAGTCTTTATGGAGGTTCAGATTCCGTTTGTTATGGCTGATATGGTCAACAACGGCATCCTCGGCGGTGCAGGAATTGAATACATCCTCAGAGAAGGCGGCAAAATGGTTGTAATGGCACTTGTTTCCCTTATTGCCGGTGCGGGTGCGGCAAGATTTGCGGCACAGGCAGGCATGGGCTTCGGTGCAAATGTCAGAGCCGAGCTTTTCAGAAGAATTCAGAATTTTTCTTTTGCAAACATTGACCGCTTCAGCACTCCCTCACTCATTACCCGTATGACAACCGACACAAACACCGTTCAGATGGGCTACACCATGATAATCAGAATGTTTGTGCGTTCTCCTATCATGCTCGTAATGGCATTTACCTATGCCTACAGAATCAGTCCGGAGCTTTCGGTTGTTTTTGCCGTTGCGGCACCGGTTCTGCTTGTGCTTCTCGGCACTATGGGTGCTCTTGCTCTTCCGAGATTCAAAAAGCTGATGAAAAAATATGACGGTCTCAACGCATCCATCCAGGAGACGCTTATCAGTGCAAGAGTAGTCAAGGCATTTGTAAGAGCAAGGCACGAAAAAGACAAATTCGAGATTTCAAACAACGAGCTCAAGGATGCTTCAATCGCAGCAGAAAAGCTTCTCATCCTTTCGGGCCCGTTTATGCAGATGACTATTTACGCCTGCATCATTTCAATCCTCTGGTTCGGCAGCAATCTTGTTATCGGCGGCACAATGGAGATTGCAGACCTGACAGCATTCATAACCTATGTCAACAACATCCTCATGTCGCTTATGATGATTTCAATGATTTTCGTCATGGTTACAATGTCGAGAGCATCAATCAACCGAGTTGCCGAGGTTATAAAAGAGGTTCCCGATATCAACGACGATAAGGCAGACCCATCCCTCACCGTTGAAAACGGCGATATCGACATGGAAAACGTCTGCTTCAAATATAAGAAAACAGGCAAAAAGAATGTTATTGACAACATCAATCTTCACATAAAATCGGGCGAAACCGTCGGCATAATCGGCGGTACGGGCTCAGCCAAAACAACCCTTGTTCAGATGATTCCCCGCCTTTATGACGTTACGGAAGGCGTTGTTAAGGTCGGCGGCAGACCCGTTGCGGATTACACGCTTCAGAATCTGCGTGATGCGGTTGCAATGGTGCTTCAGGTCAATCTTCTTTTCTCGGGCACAATCGAAGATAATCTTCGCTGGGGCAACAAAAATGCAACAAAGGAAGAAATCGAAAATGCCTGCAGAATTGCTCAGGCACACGATTTTATCACCTCCTTCCCTGACGGCTATCAGACCAATCTCGGTCAGGGCGGCGTTAATCTTTCGGGCGGTCAGAAGCAGCGTCTCTGCATCGCAAGAGCACTTCTCAAATCCCCGAAGGTTCTTATTCTTGATGACAGCACAAGTGCCGTTGACACTGCAACGGATGCAAAAATCCGCGAAGGCTTCAAGGCAAATCACGGCGATGTTACAACAGTTATCGTTGCTCAGCGTATAAGCTCCATTCAGCATGCCGATAAAATCGTTGTTCTCGATGACGGAAAAATAAATGCAATCGGCTCGCACGATGAGCTTCTCGGTACAAACGAAATCTATACCGATGTTTATAACTCACAGCAGGAAGGAGGAGAAGAATAATGGCACACGCAGCAAAAAAACAGCCAAAAGGCGGTCACGGACCCAAGGGACCCAAGCCTAAAAACACAAAAGCCACCTTCTCCCGTCTGCTCGGATATCTCGGCAAATCAAAAATAATGCTTGTTTTCGTTTTTATTTTTGTTATTTTCAGTGCACTTGCAGGCATTATCGGTACCTCCTTTGTTGAAACAATTACCGATGACATCCTTTTGCCGATTATCGGCTCGGAAATCACAAAGGAGCTTCTTGCTCCGCTTGTAAAAATCCTCGTTTCTCTCGGCTTCATCTATCTTTTCGGAGTTATCTCTTCTTATGCATATTCAAGAATCATGCTTCAGGTTGCACAGAAAACTCTGACAATCATCCGTAAGGATTTATTTGACCACATGATGGATTTGCCCATCTCATTTTTTGATACACACACCCACGGAGAGCTGATGAGCCGCTACACCAATGATGCCGATGTTCTGCGTGAATGCATCAGCCAGAGCTTTGTTCAGCTCGTTTCATCAATCGCAACCGTTATCGGCACCTTCGTCATGATGCTCTATTACAGCCCCGCCCTCACGCTTTTTGTTGTGGCAATGCTCTTTGTGGCTTTCTTTGTTATCAGAATTCTCGGTGGTCAGAGTGCAAAATATTTCAGGGCACAGCAGAAATGCGTAGGCGATGTCAACGGATATATTGAAGAATATATCGAGGGTCTCAAGGTGGTCAAGGTCTTCTGCCATGAGGATGAAGCCAACAACGGCTTCGGCATTATCAACGGAAATCTCCGCCACGCCGCCACCAACGCCCATACCTTTGCAAGCATTCTCATGCCTATAATGGGCAACATGTCCTATATCACCTACGCCGCAACCGCAACAATAGGCTCTGTTCTGATTATGACCGTTCCCGAAGAAAGCTTTTTCGGAATATCCGTCGGTGCTCTTTTCACCTTCCTTATTTATACGCGTCAGTTTTTCCAACCGATAACCCAGATTTCGCAGCAGTTCAACAACATCATAGCCGCCCTTGCAGGTGCCGAAAGAATTTTTGAAGTCATCGACACTCCCGTTGAAGAGGATGAGGGCTATGTTACCCTTGTCAACGCAAAGAAGCTTGAAAACGGTGAGATCGTTGAATGCGAAGAAAGAACTGGCATCTGGGCATGGAAGCATCCCCACGGTGACGGCACGCTCACCTACACCGAATGGAAGGGTGACGTTCGTTTCCACGATGTAACCTTCAGCTATGACGGCAAAAAGACCGTTCTCAAAAATGTTTCGCTCTATGCACGCCCGGGCGAAAAAATTGCTTTCGTCGGTTCAACGGGTGCAGGTAAAACAACAATCACCAATCTCATCAACCGTTTCTATGATGTCAACGAAGGCAAAATCACCTATGACGGCATCAATATAAAGAAAATCAAAAAAGCCGAGCTTCGCCGCTCAATGGCAATGGTTCTGCAGGATACCCACCTTTTCACGGGCACGGTCAGAGACAACATTGCCTACGGCAGGCTTGATGCAACGGACGAAGAAATCGTTGCAGCCGCAAAGCTCGCAAACGCTCATTCCTTCATAACAAGGCTTCCCGACGGCTATGACACAATGATTACGGGCGACGGTGCCAACCTTTCTCAGGGTCAGCGTCAGCTGCTTGCAATCGCAAGAGCTGCAGTTGCAGACCCGCCCGTGCTTATTCTTGACGAAGCAACAAGCTCAATCGACACAAGAACGGAACGCCTGATTGAAAAAGGTATGGATAAGCTCATGGAGGGCAGAACGGTATTCGTTATTGCCCACAGACTTTCAACCGTCCGCAATTCAAATGCAATTATGGTGCTCGAAAACGGAGAAATCATCGAGCGTGGCGACCACGACGACCTCATCGCCCAGAAGGGCAAATACTATCAGCTCTATACCGGCCAGTTTGAGCTGGATTGATAACAGACAAAACCCGAAGGATTTTCGTCCTTCGGGTTTATTGTTTGTGGTTTTGCGGGACGACACGGAGATCGTCCCCTACGATACATTTTTTAAAATTTATATTTCAGAATTAAAAGCTGTGCACACCTGCACCGATTCCGGTTGCTTTGCCGTCAAGGATAACGGTTGCCGTTGCACCTTCGGGAACGGTAAATTCATAGGCTGTCTTTCCGTTTTCTGTTTTCCACTCGGATTTGACAAGTCCCTTGCGTGTTTCAATCGAGGCTTTGACATAAGTGAGTCTGCTGTCGGTTACCGGAGCAAGAATAATGTGCTCAAAGCCGGGCTTGCTCTCATCAATCTTAATACCCGCAGCATCGCCGTAAAGCCAGTCGGCAACCGAGCCGTATGCATAATGATTGAATGAATTCATCGAGGTGCTCCACATCGTGCCATCCTCACGCACGCTGTCCCAATGCTCCCAGATTGTTGTTGCTCCCATCTTAACAGAGAATAACCATGACGGATATTCTTCACGGAGAAGAAGGCTGTATGCCGTTTCGGCATAGCCGTTATCGCTGAGTGCATGGAGCAGATAAGGTGTGCCGACAAAGCCGGTTTTGAGATGTCCGCATTCTGTGACAAGGTCATTGAGCTGCTCTGCAGTTGCCTTTGCATTATCGGTGATGCCGAAATGAAGAGCAAGCACGCAGGCTGTCTGGGTTGCATACTCGGGAAGGATTCTGCCGTCCTGCATATATTCACGCCTGAATGCCTCAATCGACTTTTCTCTCTTTGCCCAAACATCTGAAGCTTCCTTGCCGCAAAGCTCAAGTGATTTTGCATAAATCGCACTTGAATAAATATAGTATGCGGTTGCGATAAGATTTTTCTCCGTGCCCTTTGAGCAATCCTCGGGGCTGCTGCCGTCAAGATTGAGCCAGTCGCCGAAATGCCAGCTTCTGCTCCAGATTCCGTTATCACTGCGAAGCTCGATATGCTCGAGATAATCCTTCATCGAATCGAGCGAATCTTCAAGAATCTGCTTGTTTGCATAGGTCTGATAAATCTGCCACGGACAGATTGTTGCGGCATCTGCCCATGCAGCGGAGCAATCTTCATCAGGACCGAAAACTCCGGGAATTACATGAGGAATCGTTCCCCAATCGGTCTGGTCTGCACGAAGGTCAGCAAGCCATTTTATGAAAAATCTTTCAACGTCGTAGTTATAGGATGCGGTTTTGACGAAAACCTGAGCATCTCCCGTCCAGCCGAGACGCTCGTCACGCTGCGGACAGTCGGTCGGCACATCAAGGAAATTGCTCTTCTGACCCCAGATGATATTGGAGAAAAGCTTATTCACTCTTTCATCCGAGCATTCAAAATATCCCGTTCTCTTCATATCGGAATGAACAACGATTGCCGTGAAATTCTCTTTTCTGACCTCGTCACTCCAGTTTTCGAGTCTGATATAACGGAAGCCGTAGAAGTTATAGTCGGGCTTATGAACATGCTCCTTGCCGTCGCAAAGGAAAACTGCCTGAGCCTTTGCACTTCTGAGGTTACCAGTATAAAAATTACCCTCTGCATCGAGCACTTCAGCATGGCTGATAACTGCTCTTTCACCTTTTTCGCCCTTTATTTTAAACTCAACATAGCCCGTCATATTCTGGCCGAAATCAAGAACGGTTTCGCCCTTGGGAGTTTTTATAATCTCAACGGGTGAAAGCCTTTCGTTTTCAACAACCTTTTCTCCAAGCCTGTCAAGAAGAACCTTCTTGTCTTTTTCGAAAACCTGCGCCTGAGAAGGCATGATATCCTTATAGGCAGGGTCATAAATATAGCCGTTATAGAGGTGTGAATAAACATATTTTCCCTTTTCGCATTTCCAGTCTCCGCCGCTGGTGATAATCTCGGTTTCGCCGTCGGCATATTCGATTGTGAGAGCACAGATTGCGGCTACTTCGTTGAATCCGAGACCGCCGTCACCCGAATGCCTGCCGAAATAGCTGAATGCCTTCCAGCCGGGTGCCACGCCGAAGGTGATTATGTTTTTATCCTTAATCATGGATGTTACATCATAGGTATCAACCTGCAGATGATGCTTGTACGAAGTCCAGCCGGGAGCGAGGATAAAATCTCCGACTCTCTCACCGTTGATATGTGCAACATAAACGCCGAGTGCGGTTGCCTCAAGGGTTGCACTGACAATTTCTTTTTCCGTTCTGAATTCTCTCGAAAATACAACCTCTCTGTCGAGAGCGGCTTTTGAGCTTTTTATCCATTGTGCATTAAGTATATTCTTCATATTGACCTCCTTACTTATACTGTTTTTATTCTATATCACCAGTTCATAAAATGCAATAATAAAAAATTTATATTTTTATTCTTGATTGACGGGAGAATTGCTGATAGAATATATTCATTACATATTAAGGATGATTTTTATGAAACGTTTACTCTGCATATTTCTGGCTGCGGTGCTTTGCTTCTCCCTTGCTTCCTGCTCCGTAAAGGATGATACCTCCGAAACCACCACAGCAGAAACAGCACCGACAACCACACTTCCCGTGCCGGAAATCGAACAATCAACCCATTCCGAAGAATTCAGGGATGAAAACGGCAGGGTTGTTTATACGGTTGACGTTATTGTTCCTCATCTCGATGAATTTGAAAATACGGTTCTTATGGCTCAGGTCAATACTCTTTCAAATGAAATTTTCAAAGAGGCTTGTGATAAGGCTGAGCTGAATATTGAGAATGCCTCAAAATTCATGGATTCCCGCAACTCTGCCACTCCGTGGTCGAGAAGAATTGACTTTGAAGTTTCCTTCCTTAACGGTCGCTTCCTCAGCTTTATCATCAAGGAATATTTCTCCTCCGACGGCACCGAAGGCGAGCCTGCATACAGATCTGCCACCTTTAATGTTCTCGACGGATCGCCCTGCTATCTGACAGACTTTGCACCTGACAGCAACAGAGATGATATTGCCGGAAAAATCATTGACCGGCTTCTTTGTCCCTCTGTATCATCATATTTTTACGGCGGTCAGCCTCTCAGCGAGGAGCAAAAGCAGCTTGTTCACGATTCCTTCTTTTATGAGAATTTCTATCTCACCGCCGACGGTGTCGGCTTCTACATGAGCAGCTATGTTTTCAATCCGCAGCACTCAGGCGTTTATACCTGCCATTATACATGGGACGAGCTCAGCGGCATAATGACTTTGCCCGAATAAAAACTTAATTCATATGCAAAAACACCCTGCTTTAAAAGCAGGGTGTCCTTTTTTAAAAGCTAATCAGACAAGCTCGATGATGCACATCTCAGCTGCGTCACCTCTACGGGGACCTGTCTTGATTATGCGGCAATAACCGCCGTTAACTTCCTTATATTTGGGGGCAATCTCATCAAAGAGCTTCTTGACAACGTCTTCTTTTGTAACGTATGCAAGAACCTTGCGCTTTGAGTGGAGAGAATCGTCCTTAGCAATGGTGATCATTTTTTCTGCCATTGCACGAACTTCCTGAGCCCTTGTAACGGTGGTCTCAATTCTGCCGTTTTCCAAAAGATAGGTAACAAGGCCTCTGAGCATCGACTTGCGATGATCGCTTGCGCGGCCAAGCTTTCTGGTACCGGGCATAAATTCACACTCCTTTACCGTGTAGTGTAACGATACTCGTTACTCTTAGTCCTCATCTCTGCGAAGGTCAAAGCCAAGTGAATTGAGCTTTGCAACAACTTCGTCAAGAGACTTTCTGCCGAGGTTGCGGACTTTCATCATATCTTCCTCGGTTCTGTTGGTCAAATCTTCAACCGTATTAATCTGAGCTCTCTTCAGACAATTGAAGGAGCGCACAGAGAGGTCAAGTTCCTCAATGGTCATCTCAAGGACTTTCTCCTTGCCGCTATCGTTCTTAACGACCATAACCTCTGTGTCGTATGCCTCGCCTGAGAGGTCACCGAAGAGGTTGAGGTGCTCGTTGAGGATCTTGGCGCCGAGAGAAACGGCCTCCATAGCATTGATGGTTCCGTTTGTCCATACCTCGAGGGTCAGCTTATCATAGTCGGTAATCTGACCTACACGGGTATTTTCAACTGTGTAGTTAACCTTTAATACGGGTGTATAAATAGAGTCAATTGCAATAACACCGATAATGGGCTGCATCATCTGCTTGTTTCTGTCTGCAGAAACATAGCCTCTGCCCTTGTCGCATGTAAGCTCCATGCTTACATGTGCATCAGAGTTGAGGGTAGCGATGTGAAGCTCGGGGTTGAGAATTTCAACCTCTGAATCGGTTTTGATGCTGCCGGCTGTGATTTCATCATCACCGTTTGCATCAATATAGATTGTCTTAGGACCGTCTCCGTGAATCTTAAGGATAACATTCTTGAGGTTGAGAACAATCTCTGTTACATCTTCCTTAACTCCGGGGATGGTGCTGAATTCGTGAAGAATTCCGTCAATCTTTACGGAGGTTATCGCGTATCCGGGAAGAGATGAAAGAAGAACTCTTCTCAGACTGTTACCCAATGTTGTGCCGTAGCCTCTTTCGAGGGGTTCAACAACAAATCTGCCGTACTTTCCGTCCTCGGAAATTTCAGCTGTATCAATTCTGGGCTTTTCGATACCAATCATTCTAAAACCCTCCTTTATAAAACGCAGGAGAATGATTCCTGCTTAAAATGCATTCAAAAACGCTGTACGCAGCGAGTAACCACCGCTGAATTGCCTTTGCAGGCAAATCAGTACGGCTATTACTTTGAATAAAGTTCGACGATGAGATGCTCTTCAACGGGAACCATGATCTGCTCACGAGTGGGCAGAGCAAGAACCTTTCCTGTGAGAGCTTCTGCATTGAGGTCAAGCCACTGGGGAACAGGTCTTGAAGCATTTGCTTCAACTGTTGCCTTGATCTTGTCGCTTTCCTTGCTCTTATCCTTAATAGCGATTTCATCGCCTGCCTTAAGGAGATATGAAGGAACGTTGACCTTCTTGCCGTTTACTTTGTAATGACCGTGAGTAACAAGCTGTCTTGCTTCTGCTCTGGAGTTAGCCCAGCCGAGAAGATAAACAACGTTATCAAGTCTGCTTTCGCAGATGCGGAGAAGGTTTTCACCTGTTACGCCCTGCTTACGCTCAGCCATAAGGAAATACTTATAGAACTGGCCTTCCTGAATACCATAGTAGCGCTTAGCCTGCTGCTTAGCACGAAGCTGAAGACCGTATTCAGTTGCCTTCTTGCGGCTCTGACCGTGCTGGCCGGGAGCATATGCTCTACGCTCTACAGCACACTTGCCGGTGTAGCAACGCTCACCCTTGAGGTAAAGCTTTTTGCCTTCACGGCGGCACAGTTTACATACCGCACCGGTATATCTTGCCATATTGTGTTACACCTCCAAAAAATTCTGGTTACACGCGCCTTCTCTTGGGCGGGCGGCATCCGTTGTGAGGAATGGGAGTAACATCCTTAATCATGTTAACTTCCAGACCTGCTGTCTGAAGAGCTCTGATAGCCGCTTCACGACCCTGGCCGGGGCCCTTAACATAAACTTCAACTGTCTTCATGCCGTGGTCAATAGCAATCTTTGCTGCTGTTTCGGCTGCAGTCTGAGCTGCGAAGGGAGTTGATTTCTTTGAGCCGCGGAAGCCCATTTCACCGGCACTTGCCCATGAAACTGCGTTACCCTGGGTATCAGTGATTGTAACGATAGTGTTGTTAAAGGTGGATTGGATATGGGCTGCGCCACGCTCGATATTCTTGCGTTCACGGCGTTTGCGAGTACCTGTTGTCTTTTTTGCTGCTTTAGCCATAATATCCCTCCTAGCTTATTTCTTCTTGTTTGCAATGGTCTTCTTGGGACCTTTGCGTGTACGAGCGTTTGTCTTTGATCTCTGACCTCTTACGGGGAGACCTTTTCTGTGACGAACGCCACGGTAGCATCCGATTTCGATAAGTCTCTTGATATCGAATGCGGTTTCTCTGCGAAGATCACCTTCTACAGTAAGGTTATGCTCAATGTAATCACGAAGCTTTGAAACATCGTCTTCGGTCATATCCTTAACTCTGAGGTCAGGATCAACGCCGGTTGCTGCGATAATGTCGCTTGCAGTCTTACGACCTATGCCGTAGATGTAAGTAAGAGCAATTTCAACTCTCTTCTCTCTGGGCAGGTCAACACCTGAAATACGCGCCATTTGTCAGTTGCACCTCCAAATAAACTTGGTTTTCGTCGGGATTAACCCTGACGCTGCTTGTGCTTGGGATTTTCACAGATAACCATTACTTTTCCCTTGCGCTTAATAACTTTGCACTTTTCGCAAATTTTCTTGACAGAAGGTCTGACTTTCATATTAGAATACCTCCTTGAACTTACTTAGAACGCCATGTTATGCGGCCCTTAGTGAGATCGTATGGCGACATCTCGACCGTCACCTTATCACCGGGAAGAATCTTGATATAATTCATGCGAAGCTTACCGGAAATGTGAGCCAATATTCTGTGTCCGTTTTCCAACTCAACCTGGAATGTTGCGTTGGGTAATGATTCTACTACCGTACCTTCAATCTCGATCATGTCCTGCTTAGACATAATAACCTCCTAAGTTGTTGCCGTTAACTCTGCATTAATTGTCTGAGTGCTTTTCTGAGAGCCCTGTCGGTTCTCATGTCGTTTTCCGTAACGGATAATCCGACGCACTCGACATGCCGAATGTTTTTGCTTTTTGGTCTATCAAGCGGACGCTCTTTTCCGTCGCAGACGAGCACCGAGCCTTTGCTGCTCTGCATCACTGCAAGAAGCTTGCCCTTATCTCTGCCTGCAAGCGATTTAACCACCGTTCCCTTTTCCATAATCTCACCTTATATTTTGGTAAGAATTACAGGACCGTTTGATGTTATCGCAATTGTATGCTCGAAATGAGCTGAAAGTGAACCGTCCTTTGTTTTGATAGTCCAACCGTCAGGCAACTGCCTGATGCCTGCACCTCCCATGTTTATCATGGGCTCGATAGCAATTGTCATGCCGGGGAGCAGGCGCACACCTCGTCCGGGTGTGCCGAAATTCGGTACGCTGGGGTCTTCATGCATCTGCTTTCCGACTCCGTGGCCCGTAAATTCACGAACCACCGAAAAGCCTCTTTCCTCACAATACCTTTGGATTGTTGAGCCGATATCGCCGAGTCTGCCGCCTGCGACAGCCATCTTTATGCCTTCGTAAAGGCTTTCTCTGGTCGTGTCGCACAGCCGCTGAGCTTCGGGAGAAATATCCCCCGCCGCAAAAGTGGCGGCATTATCGCCGACATAGCCGTTGAAGGTTGCGCCTACATCAACGCTGACTATATCGCCGGCTTTGATTATACGCTTTTTGCTCGGAATGCCGTGAATGACCTCATCGTTTATGGAAATGCATGCAGCAGCAGGATAACCGTTATAACCCTTGAAGGTCGGAATTGCTCCGCTCTTCACGATGAAGTTATGTGCAATGCGATTGATTTCTTCCGTGGAAACTCCCGGCTCAACCGCCTCACCTGCTGCCTTTAATGCTCCTGCAGCGATAACGCATGCCTCTTTCATAAGGCTGAGTTCTCTTGTTGTTTTGAGCACTATCATGCTAATCCTCCGTAAAATGTAAGCCTTGGCTTACCGAAAAACATTAATCAAGGAAGCCCTTGTAATGTCTCATCATCATCTGGCTTTCAAGCTGCTTGACTGTTTCAAGAGCAACACCTACAAGAATGATGATTGATGTACCGCCGAGCGAAACGTTCATTGTTGCACCTTCGTTCCACATGTTGAGGAAGAAGGAAGAAATCTGTGAGAAGAGAATCGGGAAGAGAGCAACAATACTGAGGAGAAGAGCTCCGAGAAGTGTCATTCTGTTGAGAATCTTCGAGATATATCTTGAGGTAGGTTCGCCGGGACGAATGCCGGGGATTGAACCGCCGTTATCACGGATATTCTTTGACATTTCGATGGGGTTGTACTGAATGCTTGCATAGAAATATGCAAAAGCAATGATAAAGATGAAGTAAATAATGCTGTATGCCCAGTGGTCATAAGCAAAGATTCCGAAGAAACCTTTCCAGAAACCGTCCTCCTTGAGGTTTGAACCTACAAACATCTCAATTGTGGGAGGAAGTGAGAGAATTGATGAAGCGAAGATAACGGGCATAACACCTGACATATTAACCTTGATGGGGATATGTGTGCTCTGACCGCCGTACATCTTTCTGCCGACAACTCTCTTTGCATACTGCACGGGAATTCTTCTTTCTGCGTTATCCATCCATACGATGAAAGCAATCATAAGAATAAGGCAGATTGCTACGAACGGAGAAAGGAAATAGTACGGACCGCCAAGACGGATATAACCGTTTTCGGGGCCGAAGAGTGTTGTGATGAGAGTGGGGATTCTTGAAACGATACCTGCAAAAAGAATCATTGAGATACCGTTGCCGATGCCCTTTTCGTTGATTCTCTCGCCGAGCCACATGATGAGGGCTGTACCGGCTGTGAAGCAGAGAATAATAACGATTGCCTGGAAGACTGCAGCAAAGCCTGTGAAGTCTGCACCTGTTGCATCCTTAACAAGGTAGCCCTGGCTGCGGAGATAGAAGTAGTAAGCTGTACTCTGGAGAAGACCCAGACCGATGGTTACGAAACGAGTGATGGAAGCAATCTTCTTGCGGCCTTCCTCGCCTTCCTTCTGAAGTCTTTCAAGGGCGGGAATTGCAACTGCGAGCAGCTGCATGATAATCGAGCTGTTAATGTAGGGTGTGATTGACATAGCGAAAATTGTTCCGTATGTGAATGCATCACCGGTCATCATAGCAAGATAGTTCATGAATGTTCCTGCATTGGGGTCGCCGATGATACCGGCTTCACCAATATCAGTGAAAGGAACAGGGATTGCTGAACCTATTCTGAAAATGAGGATGATCAATGCAGTATAGATCATCTTTTTGCGAAGGTCAGCGATTTTCCATGCGTTAACAAGTGTCTGAAGCATGTTAGATCACCTCTGCCTTTCCTCCGGCAGCTTCGATCTTTGATTTTGCGCTATCTGAAAAAGCATTTGCCTGAACGGTGAGCTTCTTCGAAATTTCGCCATTACCCAAAATCTTTACGCCGTCCAAAGTCTTTTTAATAATGCCTTTCTCGATAAGAGCGTCGATTGTGACGGTTGCACCGTCTTCGAAATACTTATCAAGAGTAGCAATATTTGTTATTGCCATCTCTGTTGCAAAGATGTTGTTGAATCCTCTCTTGGGGACTCTTCTCTGAAGGGGCATCTGACCGCCTTCAAAGCCGGCACGCATTCCTCTGCCTGCACGTGCCTTCTGACCTTTATGACCCTTACCGGCTGTTTTACCCTGACCTGATGCGGGACCACGACCGATACGCTTACGCTCTTTTGCTGAGCCTGCTGCGGGTGAGAGATCGTGCAACTTCATTAGTTTGCACCTCCTTGCTCGCTGGTCTCAACAAGGTGAGAAATCTTTCTTACCTTGCCCTGAGTAGCAGCGTTGTCCGGCTGAACTGAAACGTCGCCGATTTTATGAAGACCAAGTGCATGGGCGGTTGCGATCTGGGGCTTGGTGCTTCCAATAAGGCTCTTAACGAGCTTTACCTGAATATCTGCCATTGTAATCCGCCCTCCTTAACCTAAAATTTCTTTTGCAGACTTGCCGCGGATAGCAGCAACTTCTTCTACATTGCGAAGCTTTGAAAGTCCGTCGATAGTAGCTCTTACAACATTAGTAGGATTGTTTGAACGAAGAGCCTTTGTACGGATATCCTTGATACCTACTGTTTCAACAACCGCACGAACGGGGCCACCTGCGATAACGCCGGTACCGGGTGCAGCGGGCTTGAGAAGAACAACGCCTGCACCGAACTTGCCGATGATTTCATGAGGGATTGTTGAGCCCTTGAGAGCTACCTTCATGAGATTCTTCTTAGCATCTTCGATACCCTTACGGATAGCGTCGGGAACTTCACCTGATTTGCCAAGTCCGAAACCGATAATGCCGTTGCCGTCGCCGACAACTACGATAGCCGCAAACTTAAAGATACGACCGCCCTTTACGGTTTTGGAAACACGGTTAATGGCTACTACGCGCTCTGTGAGCTCATATGCCGATGCATCAATCTTAGCCAAAAGTATTCCTCCCCTTCTTAGAACTTGAGGCCACCCTCACGGGCGCCGTCGGCCAGTTCCTTAACACGGCCGTGATAGATATAGCCGCCACGGTCGAAAACGCAGTTTTCGATACCCTTTTCTGCGGCACGTTTTGCAATTAATTCGCCCACCTTGTGAGCAGCAGACTTATTTCCGCCGTATTCCTCAAAATCCTTCTCAACAGTTGATGCGGACACAAGGGTTTCACCCTTAACGTCGTCTATTAACTGAGCGTAGATATTCTGGAGGGAGCGGAATACATTAAGGCGAGGACATTCAGCTGTGCCTGAAATCTTGGCACGGACTCTCTTATGGCGAGTCTGTCTGGCCTTATTGCTGTCCGGTCTGTTAACCATAATTTTTCACTCCTTAATTAGACTTAAGCAGCTACCGGTAATATCCGGTAACGCTTATTATTTACCGCCCTTACCGGCCTTGCCTTCCTTGCGGCGGATGTGTTCGTCAGCATACTTGATGCCCTTGCCCTTGTAGGGTTCGGGGGGTCTCTTCTCACGAACGTTAGCGGCAAACTGTCCGACCTTCTGCTTGTCGGGACCTGAGATAATAATTTTGTTGGGGTTGGGAACTTCAACGGTAACACCTTCGGGAGCGGTCATAACAACGTCGTGTGAGTAACCGATCTTGAGGGTAAGCACCTGACCCTTAACTTCGCAACGGTAACCGATACCGTTAACTTCGAGTTCCTTCTTGAAGGTTTCGTTAACGCCTGTTACCATGTTGTTGATAAGAGTTCTTGTGAGACCGTGAAGTGATCTGTTTTCTTTGTTGTCATTGGGGCGGCTTACATTGATTTCAGCGCCTTCAATTTCAACCTTCATGTTGGGATGAAGATCTCTTGTAAGAGTGCCCTTGGGGCCCTTAACGGTAATTGTTGTGCCGTCAAGCTTCACTTCCACACCAGCGGGGATAACAATAGGTTTCTTACCTATACGTGACATTTACGGCACCTCCTTACCATACGAATGCAAGAACTTCGCCGCCAACGTTGGCCTTGCGTGCGTCCTTGTCAGTCATAACGCCTTTTGATGTTGAGAGGATGGCAATGCCGATACCCTTCATAACTCTGGGCATATCCTCACAGTTTGTGTAAATTCTCAGACCGGGCTTTGAAACTCTTCTGAGACCGGTGATAACCTGAGACTTGTTGGGACCGTACTTGAGAGCAATTTCAATCATGCCCTGCTTTCCGTCATCCTCAACCTTAAATCCTTTAATATATCCCTCATCAAGAAGAATCTGAGCAATCGCTTTCTTCATGTTAGATGCGGGAACCTTCACTGTATCGTGCTTAGCCGCATTCGCATTGCGGATACGGGTGAGCATATCAGCGATGGAATCAGTAATCTGCATACTGTTTACCTCCTTTGCAATCGCTCAATTACCAACTTGCTTTCTTAACGCCGGGAATCTGACCTGCGTGAGCCAGCTCTCTGAAGCAGATACGGCAAACGCCGTACTTGCGAAGATAAGCATGGGGTCTTCCGCAGATCTTACATCTGTTGTACGCTCTTGTGCTGTACTTTGCAGGGCGTGCCTGCTTGACTTTCATTGATGTCTTTGCCACGGTAATCCCTCCTTATTTCGAGAACGGAGCGCCCATAAGGGTGAGCAGCTCACGAGCTTCTTCGTCAGTATTTGCTGTTGTAACAAAGCAGATGTCCATACCTCTTACCTTGTCAATCTTATCGTAATCAATTTCGGGGAAGATGAGCTGTTCTTTAACGCCCATGTTATAGTTGCCTCTTCCGTCGAATGAGTTGGGGTTGATACCTCTGAAGTCACGAACTCTGGGGAGAGCGAGGTTGAAGAGTCTGTCAAGGAACTCATACATTCTGTCGCCTCTGAGTGTAACCTTTGCACCGATAACCATGCCTTCACGGAGCTTGAAGTTAGCAACTGACTTCTTTGCCTTGCACTTTACAGGTGTCTGACCTGTGATCTGCTTAAGGTCTGAAACAATTGCATCAATTGATTTTGAGTTGGTGATTGCTTCACCGCTGGAAACGTTGATAACAATCTTCTCAAGCTTCGGGATCTGCATAACACTCTTATATTCGAATTTCTTCATAAGAGCAGGTGCAACATCTTTGACATACATTTCTTTTAATCTTGCTGCCATTTGTTATGTCCTCCCTTATTATTCAAACTCTGCAAGGCAGTCGCTCTTCTTGCAAGTGCGGACTTTCTTGCCTTTGGAATTAATCTTGTGACCGGTTCTTGTGGGTCTGCCGCACTTGGGGCAGATAACCTGAACCTTGTCTGCATAGAGTGCGCTTTCAGCCTTGATAAGGCCGCCTGCTTCACCCATCTTGCGGGGCTTAACGTGCTTGGTTACAATGTTAACGCCTTCAACGATAACCTTACCTTCTGAAGGGCTTACTTCCATAACCTTGCCGCGCTTGCCTCTGTACTTACCGTTGATTACTACTACTTCATCGCCTTTTTTAACATGCATCTTCATAGCACCTCCGATTAAAGTACTTCAGGAGCGAGTGAAAGAATCTTTGTGTAATCCTTTTCACGAAGCTCTCTTGCTACTGGTCCAAAGATACGGGTACCTCTGGGGTTCTTGTCTTCTTTAATGATGACGGCTGCATTCTCATCGAAGCGAATGTAAGTTCCGTCCTCACGGCGAAGGCCGCTTGCGGTGCGTACTACTACCGCTTTTACAACATCGCCTTTTTTTACTACGCCACCGGGTGTTGCCTTTTTAACAGAAGCAACAACGACGTCGCCAATATTGGCATACCTCCTGCCGGAACCGCCGAGTACTCGGATACACATGATCTCCTTAGCACCGGTGTTGTCGGCAACCTTGAGGTAACTCTGCTGCTGTATCACAGTGTTTTCCTCCTTACACTACGGCTAAATTATTTAGCCTTCTCAATGATTTCTACTACACGCCATCTCTTGTCCTTTGACAGGGGACGGGTTTCCATTACAAGGACACGGTCGCCCATGCCGCACTCGTTGTTTTCATCGTGTGCCTTAAGCTTGTATGTGTTGTTGATGATTTTCTTATAAAGAGGATGTCTGACCTTGTCCTTAACTGAAACAACTACGGTCTTATCCATCTTGTCGCTGGTAACAATACCAACGCGAGTTTTTCTGAGGTTTCTTTCCATTGAACTTTAACCTCCCTTTCCTTACGCCTTAGTGCCGTGAAGTTCGATATCTCTCTGTACTGTCTTGATACGAGCGATATCTTTTTTAACGGCACTGATTCGCATCGGGTTGTCGAGCTGGTTTACGGCCTGCTGGAAGCGCAGCTTGAACAGCTCATCCTTCAGCTCAACGAGTTTAGCATCCAACTCTTTGGCGGAAAGTTTTCTGATTTCACTGGCTTTCATTATTGCTCACCACCCATTTCTTCTTTAGTCACAAATTTACATTTGATAGGAAGCTTGTTTGCTGCAAGACGCATAGCCTCACGAGCGAGCTCCTTGTCAACACCGGCGATTTCAAACATTACTCTGCCGGGCTTAACTACTGCTACCCAATACTCAGGTGAACCTTTACCTGAACCCATTCGGGTTTCAGCGGGCTTCTCTGTGATGGGCTTATCGGGGAAGATATCAATCCAGACCTTACCGCCTCTCTTGATGTATCTTGTCATAGCGATACGGGCTGCTTCAATCTGGTTTGAGGTAATCCATGCGGGCTCAAGAGCCACAAGGCCGAAATCACCGTATGCAATCTTGTTGCCTCTGGTAGCCTTACCCTTAAGTCTGCCTCTCTGCACTCTGCGGTGCTTAACACGCTTAGGTAAAAGCATTACTGGTTACCTCCTTCTCTGCGTCTTCTGGGGCGTGAATTTGTTCTTCTGCTTTCGTGAAGAACTTCGCCTCTGTAAAGCCAGACCTTAACGCCGATACGACCGTAGGTTGTCTTTGCCTCAGCAAAGCCGTAGTCGATGTCTGCTCTGATGGTCTGGAGGGGAATTGTTCCTTCATGGTAGCTTTCGCTACGAGCGATTTCAGCACCGCCGAGACGGCCTGATGCCTGAATCTTGATACCTCTTGCGCCAAGCTTCATTGCACGGCCGATAGCCTGCTTGAGAGCACGGCGGTAAGAAACTCTTCTTTCGAGCTGAGCAGCAATGCTCTCAGCAACGAGCTGTGCGTTAAGGTCGGGCTGCTTGATCTCGATGATGTTCAGCGAAACTTCCTTGCCGCCGAGCTTCTTCTCGCAGATCTTCTTGAGCTTTTCAATCTCTGCACCCTGTCTGCCGATAACCATACCGGGCTTTGCACAGTGAATGTTAACGTAAACACGCTTTGCATCACGTTCGATTTCAACCTTGGGAACACCTGCAGGAGCAAGCTTCTCAAGAAGGTACTCACGAAGTTCGTAGTCTTCAACGAGAGTATCGCCGAACTTATTGGGATTTGCATACCAGCGAGATTCCCAGTTCTTAATAACACCGATTCTTAAACCGGTAGGATTAATTTTCTGTCCCATTGTTTAACCTCCTCCTTCGCTTATTCCATTTCCTTGAGCACAAGGGTGATATGTGATGTTTTCTTGTTTATACGGAATGCTCTGCCCTGTGCACGGGGTCTGATTCTCTTGAGAGTGGGACCCTGGCTTACGCTGCATTCTGCAACATAGAGCTTGGAAACATCCATGTTATTGTTGTTTTCAGCATTTGCGATTGCTGACTTTAAAAGCTTCATCAAGGGTTCACACGCGGCCTTCGGCGTGTACTTGAGAATAGCCATTGCCTTGTCTGCAGGCTGATTGCGGATTAAATCGAGAACAATCTGAACCTTACGAGGCGCAATACGGATATAAGTTGCTTTTGCTGTTGCAACTGCCATATCTGACATTGTTAATACACTCCTTTCGCCGATTATTTACCGTTATTTGATGTTTTTGAACCTGCATGACCTCTGAAGGTTCTTGTAGGTGCAAACTCACCGAGCTTATGTCCGACCATATCTTCTGTTACATATACAGGAACATGCTTGCGTCCGTCGTGAACTGCAAATGTGTGGCCGACAAAGTCGGGGAAGATTGTTGATGAACGGCTCCAGGTCTTGAGAACCTGCTTCTCGCCGGCTTCATTCATCTTCTGAACTCTTTCGAGCAGTTTAGGCTGCACAAAAGGTCCTTTTTTAACGCTTCTGCCCATTATTATCTGCTCCTTTCACTTACTTGTCGTTACGACGCTTTACGATAAGCTTGTCGGACGATTTCTTTGTGTTTCTGGTCTTGTAACCGAGAGCGGGCTTGCCCCAGGGAGTAACAGGACCGGGTCTGCCGATGGGTGACTTACCTTCACCACCACCGTGGGGGTGATCGCAGGGGTTCATAACCGAACCGCGGACTGTAGGTCTCCAGCCCATGTGACGCTTACGGCCGGCCTTACCAACCTTAACGTTTTCGTGGTCTGTGTTGCCTACCTGGCCAACTGTAGCCATGCAGCTTGCGGGAACGTTACGAAGTTCGCCTGAGGGAAGTCTGAGGAGTGCGTAAACGCCTTCCTTAGCCATGAGCTGAGCTGAGTTGCCTGCTGCTCTTGCGAGCTGGCCGCCTCTGCCGGGATAGAGCTCAACGTTGTGAATAACTGTACCAACGGGGATGTTGGTGAGGGGAAGTGCGTTACCGGGCTTGATGTCGGCTGATGTGCCTGCAAGAACGGTATCGCCTACCTTCAGACCTGCGGGCTGAAGGATGTATCTCTTTTCGCCGTCTTCATACTGAAGAAGTGCGATGAAAGCGGAGCGGTTGGGATCGTATTCGATGCTTGCCACTGTTGCGGGAATATCGAACTTATCTCTCTTGAAATCGATGATACGATACTTTCTTCTCTGTCCGCCGCCACGATGACGAACGGTGATTCTTCCGTAGCTGTTGCGGCCGCTGTTCTTCTTGAGTGAAACAAGAAGGCTTCTTTCGGGAGCAACCTTTGAGAGCTCGGAATAATCTGTAACCGACATGTTACGTCTTGCGTTGCCTGTCGGCTTGTAAAGCTTAATAGACATTTTCTACACTCTCCTTATAGCGACTTTGCGGAGCAATGTCATTCTCCATACTTTATCGCCGGATTTATGGGTTGTTTAGTCTTACTTCTTTAAATTACATCATACCGTCGAAGAACTCGATTGCCTTGGAGTCTTCGGTAAGAGTAACGATTGCCTTCTTCTTTGAAGCTGTCATGCCTTCAAAGCGGCCGTATCTTCTGAGCTTGCCGTTAACGTTGATGGTGTTGACCTTAGCAACCTTAACATCAAAAAGCTCTTCAACTGCTTTCGCAATTTCAATCTTGTTTGCATCCTTAGCAACTACGAAGGTATACTTACGATCTGCAATGCCGTCCATGCTGTTTTCAGTAATGACGGGGAGAAGGATGATATCCTGTGCTAACTTGCTCATGCGTAAACCTCCTCGATCTTGCTTACTGCATCCTTAAGAACTACAACTGTGTCGCAGTTGAGGATGTCGTAAACATTAAGTGTTGTGACAAGAGTTGTCTTGACGTCGGCAATGTTGCGAGCCGAGCGGTAGATGATATCGTTCTTCTCGGGAAGAACGAAGAGAACCTTCTTGCCTGTTTCAAGTGCGTTAACAACGTTAACCATAGCCTTTGTCTTGATCTCTGTGAGATTGAGGCTGTCAAGAACGATGAGCTCGTTATCAGCAAGCTTAGCTGAGAGAGCCGACTTCATAGCAAGTCTTCTGACCTTCTTGTTAACGTCCTTCTTGTAATCGCGGGGCTTGGGTCCGTGAGCGATACCGCCGTGATACCACTGGGGAGCTCTTGTTGAACCCTGTCTTGCACGGCCAGTGCCCTTCTGTCTCCAGGGCTTCTTGCCGCCGCCGCTTACTTCTGCTCTGGTAAGAGTAGACTGTGTGCCCTGGCGCTGATTTGCCAGATAGCTTACTACGCAAAGATGCATAGCGGGAATGCTGGGCTCGATAGCGAAAATGCTGTCTGCAAGTTCCATATCGGCGAGAGCCTTGCCTGCCATGTCAAAAACTTTAACTTTAGCCATTGTTCTCTACTCCTTTCCTTATGCTTTAACTGTATTGCGGATAACAACGATTCCGCCCTTGGGGCCGGGGATGGCACCCTTGATAGCGATGAGGTTGTTTTCTGCGTCTACTTTAACTACATCAAGATTCTGGATTGTAACCTTTTCGCAGCCAAGGTGACCTGCAAGCTTCTTTCCCTTGTAAACTCTTGAGGGATCGGAGCAAGCACCGAGTGAACCTGCATGTCTTGCAACAGGACCTGTACCGTGGGATTCCTTGAGTCTGGAGAAGTTCCATCTCTTGATTGAACCGGCAGTACCCTTACCTTTGCTTGTGCCTGCAACGTCAACCTTGTCGCCTGCTGCAAAGATGTCTGCCTTGATTGTGTCGCCTACATTGAGGTCACCCTCGAGCTTGAACTCTTTGAGTGTCTTCTTGGGAGCGACGTCAGCCTTCTTGAAATGGCCCATCATGGGCTTATTCACACGCTGAACCTTTACATCGCCGAAGCCGAGCTGAACTGCTTCATAACCGTCGTTTTCGATTGTCTTCTTCATAACGACTGTGCAGGGGCCTGCTTCAACAACTGTTACGGGAACTACATTTCCCTTTTCGTCGAAGATCTGAGTCATACCGATCTTCTTGCCGATGAGTGCTTTCTGCATATTGCTTTCCTCCTGTTAGGTTATTGGTTGACTCTTTCAAGCCAACATGACCTGCATTTGTTGAAATTAAAGCTTGATTTCGATTTCAACGCCTGCGGGAAGCTCAAGACCTGTCAGAGCTTCAACTGTCTTAGCTGAGGGTCTGATGATGTCGATAAGCCTTTTGTGTGTTCTCTGCTCAAACTGCTCTCTGCTGTCCTTGTACTTGTGAACAGCACGAAGGATTGTAACAACTTCCTTCTCTGTGGGAAGGGGAACGGGGCCTGAAACCTGAGCACCTGTTCTCTTAGCTGTTTCAACGATCTTTTCTGCTGCCTTGTCAACAAGGCTGTGATCGTAACCCTTGAGTCTGATTCTGATCTTTCCCTTAACTGCCATGGTGAACGCCTCCTTAAATAATTGGCGGGCTGTGAATTGCAAATTCGTGAAAACCGACCCGGGTGTTTCAACCCGTTCCGATTTAAAAACCGGAAAAACATATTTCCGGGTTAGCTTTTACGCTATTTGCACATAGGTATCCCGCAACAAGGCTGCCCGGGAACGGCAGACCTTAAGCAAGGACACAATTCGCCCGGTTTAAAATCGGACATACTCCGCAGAAATTTCCCGCTTCGGTGAGCGGCCACCTCCTGCATCAACGCATATCAGCATGGATTCCGGTGATTTTCGGGCATAATTGCCCCTTTGTCCGAAACCCGTGCTTGGATATAATAACATAATGTAAATAGCATGTCAATAGTTTTTTTGATATTTTTTCAACTTTTTTTGAAGCCTGAATCTCAATGATATCAAGGGTTTCGGCACTTTACCGCGTTGAATTGAAATTTGCTGCAGAAACCACATATATAAAATGTATATATAACTAATAACTAATGCACGATATATTGTGTCGAAAACGGCATTTCAACACAAATTCTGCGTTTTAAACAAAGTTTTGAAAATAAGTTTGTTGAAGCTGACGAAAATAAAATGCCGGAGTTTTTCAATAATCCACCATTTTCCGAGAAAAAAGGGTACCGTTCCCGCTGCAATTCCGGGAAGTTATTCAGATTGATTCCGGAAGGCGGAACGCCTCCTCTACGGTGCTTTTTCGTTTTATCAACGGCGGAATGTGGGTATCCCGCCCTACTGCACTTTGAACTTTGTACTCTGCATGGAAACGGGACGGCACAGAGGCCGTCCCGAAAGCACAACAAAAGCACGGCCGAAACCGTGCTTTTGTTGTAATTATAATATCTTTGCGTAAATAATATTTGCATTACAAGCAATATCCCAATTGCTTTCCCAATTTCGTTCAACAAACAACGGAGTGTTTTCTATTATAATCTTTTGATCTTTGCCCCACCCTTCAAATGTATAATCTTCTACATATCTTACATTTTCCGAAAGAGTAATTTCCGATATGTTTGTACAGTACATAAAAGCATCGTTATGTATTGTTGTAACACTTCTCGGTATGGTGATACTATTCAAATTTTTGCATCCTGCAAATGAACCTGAACATATCTCGATAACAGTGTCAGGAACATCATAATGATTTTCTTCTCTTCCGTTCGGATAGTGCAACAATTCGGTTTTGTTTTTGTTAAATAAAACGCCTGAATCATCTGAAGAATAGTATATGCTTTCCACATCAACAGATATACCCGTTAATTCAGAACATCCCGAGAACACATCTGATGCTATGTATTCAACTGTTTTCGGAATATAAATATATTCAAGTGCACAGCCGCTAAACACACCTTGATTAATAAATTCTACCCCTTCCGATATCATAACTTCGCGAAGAGAATTACAACCACCAAAAGCTCGCTCTCCTATAGTATTTATGCCCGACGAAATGTAAACATATTTTATTTTTGAGTTTTCTTCCCAAGGAGTGCCGTAATCAGGTATTGCACCCATTCCTTCAATTGACAAATATCCGTTTTCGTAAAGCTTCCAAATAATAGTGTCGTTGATTTCTCCTTTATCTGAAATTTTTACACTTCCCATCAAATCCGATCTCGACAAGTCACAAAAACCGACTATTCTTTCTGCAGAAAACAACTCGTTCCACTCTTTGCAAGCTTGCTCATAAGAAAGATTCTCTATTTCGTTTTCTTCGGGATACTCTGCATTAACTGAGCTAACCATGCTGAGAGTTTTATTTTGTACGCTGCATTTCCTAAAATCAGGAGCAGAATATCCTAATAACTTATAATCTGGAACACTTAAACTAAACTCCCTTTTTAACTCTGTTCCGTTGTATATTAATTTCTCACAATCTTTACCGTAAAGACCGTCACTTGAAAATTCTATAAAATAATAGGTTTCATCGTCCGCTTTCATGACCGTCATATGATTGTATGTTCTGCTGGATGCAAGACCTTTCCATACGGCACCTGCAAACACATTTTTGTTTTTGTCTATATCAAACAAATATACATTTGCTCTTTGTTCTTCTCCGTCAGGATCAAGAGACACTAACATTTCGTTTGTTCCATCAGAATCAAAATCATAAAAATGTTTTTTCAAAACAGAATCTGATAAATCATTCAAGTCAAGTAAATCTAATTCAAGATCACTAATATCCTCATTACTGAACAATGAATAATCTTTATTAATAACCGCATTAATGTCAGTGTAAGCCGATTTCATTTCATCTGACTTAAGAAACCGTTCATAGATTTCTTTGGTTTCCGCTTCATTCAAAGCAATATTGACAGCCTCGACCGCCGCTGTTGTTGCAGCGGATGTGCTTGCATTTGCATCGGAATCCGTGGTGTCGGGCTTGGATTTGAGTGCATTAATCCCGAATGCGATACCCACACCGAAAACTATCACAGCAGCAACGACGAGCAATATTTTATAATCAAACTTGAAAGCCGTCTTCTTTTCCGGCTGCTTTTTTATGTCAGTCTGCTTTGCAGACACGGGCTTTTCGGGAGCTGCTGCCTTCTTCGGAATTTCCGCTTTCAGAGGTGCATCCTGCTTCTTCGGTGTTTCTGCAACAACAGGTGCAGGTTTTTTCTGCGTCGCCTTAAGCAAAGCGTTGCGGAGCTCTGTAACAGTCTGAATTCTGTCGGTGTAGCTGACCTCCAACCCCTTGAAAACAACCTTTTCGAGGTCGGAGCAGTCTTTGATTCCGAATTCGGAGAATTTTTTCAGCGGCTCTTCGTCACGCTCGGTACTCTCGGTCGGAAGCTCTCCCGTTATCATCTTATAAAGTGTTGCACAGACAGCATAAACATCCGTCCATGTGCCCTGCTTTGAACGGCTCGAATACTGCTCTCTGGGAGCATATCCCCTCTTTATCATAACGGAAAGACTCTTGTCGCTGTCCTCAACCGCAAGTCTTGCCGAGCCGAAATCAAGCAGCTTTACCTTGCCGCTTTCGCAAAGAAAAATATTATCGGGCGAAATATCGCGGTGAATGATATTTTCCTTATGCATATCCTCGAGTGCGTTGAGAACAGGCAGCATCAGCTCAACCGCCTTATCGGGAGTGAGCTTTCCACCGTTTTCTTCAAGATAAATCTTAAGGTCTCTGCCCTCGAGATATTCCATAACAATATATGCCGTATTGTTTTCCTCAAAGAAATCGTAAATATCAACTATATTTTCGTTTTTTGAAAATTTAGAAACTCTTCTTGCCTCATCAAGCATTTTTTCGATGCCCTGTCTGAGGAATTTTTCTGCCTTGCTGTTATAGCAGGAAACCTGGGTTTCGCCCGCACTTCTCGTTGAAAAAGCATTAGGAAAATATTCTTTTATTGCTACAGTCTTATTGATTTTGCTATCCCATGCAATATATGTAATTCCGAAGCCGCCGTGACCGAGAACTTTTCCGAGCATATATCTGCCCGCAAGCACAGTACCCGGAACGAGATGGCTTTTTGATTCGGGTTCGGTTTCAACGATATAACCGCAGTGCGGGCACACCTCGTATTGCTTGCCGAATTCCCTCATACATCCGTAACAACGCTGCATATTCTTTCTCCTCAATTGTATTTCCTCCATATTAGCATATATTTTCAAAAAAATCTACATTTTATTTACAGAAACAAAACAGGCAGCCACACAGGGCTGCCCGCACGGCGATGCAAGTATTTCTGACCGTTATCAGAAGGGTCTTGCCACGATTGCCATTACCACAACTGCCGCTGCTGCGATAAGAACTGTTGCTACTGCTGTTACCATCTTATTATCCTCCTCGTTTTCTTTCAATTAAAATACTCTGCAAACGATTGCCACTGCCATTACTGCTGCCACACAAATGATTGCTGTTGTTGCTACTGTTACCATTTTCATTACCTCGTTTTCAAGTTTTATTTTTCAGGTGGTGTTCCCTGTTGACATCTGCATAATACCGCAAATTTTTCATCTTTTGTGTGTAATGTAATTTTTGACATGTTTTTTGTAATTTTTGATGTTTATCAAATCAAAAACGGGTGTCCGCTGACACCCGTTTCTCTTACATATTCTCTGCAAAATACTGCATCACTTTGTTTGACACGGTTGTTGCAACGCCTGAGCCGTAGCCTCCGTGCTCTGCAATACAGACAACAGCAAGCGGCAGGTCTTCTCTCTTTGAATATCCGGCAAACCAAGAATGGCTTTTTTTGCCGTCAATCTGTGCCGTACCCGTTTTTCCACACATTTCGAGCCCCTTGAATTTCCAATCACCATACTTATCGGCAACATTTGAGCGAAGCAGCTCATCAAGTTTTTCAGCTGTTTCGGGATTTATGGAAATAATGCTTTCGGGGAGTCTTCCGACAATTTCGCTGACCGTGCCGAGAGAATGGATTCTGTCAGGTGCATATCCCTCTCCGCCGTTGGCAATCGCTCCCATAATCGTAAGAAAATGAGCGGGATTGACATAGGTTGTTGACTGGCCGATGCCTGCCCAGCCGAGCTCCGCTTTGCTTGTTATTGACGGAGAAAACCTGCTTTTTGTCAGCCTCACTTCCTTTGCATAAAGCTGAACGTTGAAGCCCATGGCTTTAGCTGTTTCCTCAAGCTTCACGGAACCGAGCTCAATTGAGATTTCCGCAAAGGCACAGTTACACGATTCATTCATCGCCTTTTGAAAATCCACTTTTCCGTGAACTCCGTTGCAGATAACCGTACCGTCGCGCGTTTCGTATTCACCGTCACATTCAAATGTCCGTGTATAAATATCAGGGATATTTTCAATCGCACAAGCAGCGGTTACAATCTTCATTATCGAGCCGGGAGTATAAATTCCCGAAACGACCTTATCAAGAAAAACTCCGTTGTATTTCTCATTGGTGAGAAGGTCATCAGGTCTGTTTTTTATGTCATAAGCAGGCTTTGAAACACTGCAGAGAAGCTCGCCCGTTTTGTAGTTGTAAACGGCAACCGCGCCGTCATATTCCCCGAGTGCATTATAGGCAATTTTGTTTGCTTCGCTGTCAATATTGAGCTTTACATCCGTGCCGACACCTGTCTGCTTGAGGTTGTAAATTCCCTCGATACGGCTGTAACCCGAAAGCACGTCACGGTAAAGATAATGAGTGCCCGTTGAAATTCTGCCTGCCGTGTCACCGACTATATGAAGCACGGCTTTGCGGAGAGCTGAGCCTTCCGCAAAAACTCTTTCATTGTCCGAGCTTTTTGCAAGCACAACTCCGTTACGGTCATAAACCGTGCCTGCATTCACTATCGTTCCGCCCGAATAGATATGACGGTTCGCCTTGTTGGATGCCCATTCCGCACCGTCTGTCATAATGCTTGCAACAAAAAATCCCACACCTGCAAGGAATGCAAAAATAAGAACATATACAATGGCTGCACGTTTTGCTGTTATTTTCATAATGCTCCTCCCTTCGCCGCAGGTCTGCGGACTGAATTCTGAGGAGCTTTTTTAACGCTGATGTCGGGCTTCGGAGGCTCAAACGGTGCTCCCGCCGCCCTGATATATGCAAGAAGTCCCCATGAACAGAGCATGCTTGAGCCGCCTCTGCTGACAAAGGGCAGGGTAACGCCCGTCAAAGGCAGTAAATCCGTTATTCCGAAAACATTGAGAGAAAGCTGGAAAAGCAGCATTCCCGCCGCAGAAACTGCGGCAATCGCATAGAAGGTTGAACCCGTTGACTTTGCACTTTTTACGGCAAAAAAAGCAATTCCGACAAAGCAAAGAAGCACCGCGAGAGCAACGATCAGCCCCATTTCTTCACAGATAAGGCCGAAAACAAGGTCGGTCGAAGCCGCATAAACATTGCGAAGATAACCTTCTCCGATTCCGAGACCGAAAAGTCCGCCGCTTGCAGAATAAATCAAAACTCTCGTTTGCTGATATCCCGTTGTGTCGATAAAATCCCACACATGGCGGTAAGCAGCAAAGCGGTTTGCAACATAGGGCTTGAAATAAATGACAAGCATCGCACCCATGAGAGCAACCGTGCAGATAAGAACAATGGTTCTGATGTTGCCCGAACGCATGAAGGCTATAAGTATAAATGTAAAAAAGAATATAAGAGCCGTACCGAAATCCTTCATAAGGAAAAGTGCTCCGACACAGCCAAGCGAAAAAATTACATATTTGGTCAAGCTTGTGACAGATATAAGCTTTTCAAGAGAAACCGCTCCGACGAGAATAAACATAATCTTCACGAGCTCTGACGGCTGGATTGAAAAGAATCCGAGGTCAATCCAGTTGAGTGTGCCGTTGATGCTGCTTGCAAGCACAAGATTGAGTGCAAGCACGCCGATTGCACCGACCGCCGCAGGATAACGGAGCATGCACGCAACGCGGACATCCTTTATAAGTACAAGCATAATCAGATAAACCGCAAGCCCGAGGGCAATCGCAATCAACTGCTTGAGAGCGTAAGATTCGCTTATGCTTGCACAAACGGTAAGACCTATTCCCGAAAGAAAAAAAGCTATCGCCTCAAGCTCAAAATAATCGTTGTGGGTAACAAGGGTACCGATAAGCATATAAATCCATTCGGCGGCAATGTAGCCAAAGAAAATATAAACAAGGGTAAGGCTGAGCTCCTCCTGCTTGACAAAAACACAGGCGGCACTGAGCAGCTGAAAAGCCGTCATAAGCAGCAAAACGGTTACCTGCTTGAATATCGGCTGTTTGTTTGCGGTTGATTCCGGCATATACTCACCTCTGTTTTTTTATGATTCTATACTTTTATTAACAGTAGTTTTCGCCTCCCCTTCAGGGGAGGTGGATTTTGCGAAGCAAAAGACGGAGGGGTTTATTTGTGTGAATTTATGAGAATTAACAATTCAACGCAAAATCACAAACTCCCTCAGTCACTCCGTGACAGCTCCCTCAAGAGGGAGCCGAAACAACCAAAAATCAACTGTTGATAAAAGTATAATAACATAAAACATTAACAAATTCAATTCATATTATAATCTTCGATTTTTTAAAAACTGTTAACAAACATAATCATTTCTGTTAAATAAAATGTGGTTTAATTGTATACTGCCAATTAAACCATATCACCGCATCGGCATATAATGTTATTGCAAACCGATAATCCGTGTTTTTCCCTCTATATATTGTATATTTATAATAAATATAAAAAAATATTGCAACCGGAGGAAAAATAGTGTATAATGTTTTAAATATGATTATTATAATGGGTATAGTGCCGACAGGAGGAAAGACGCAGAATGGAAGCCTATTTTGATAACAGTGCAACAACCGCACCCTGCTGTGAAGCGGTTAAGGCAGTCACCGATGCAATGACGGTCTGCTGGGGCAATCCGTCCTCTCTCCACCGTTCGGGAAATGCCGCAAAGGAGCTGCTTGACAGCTCAAGAGAGTCAATAGCAAAATGTCTTTCCTGCAGACCCGAAGAGATTTTCTTTACCTCGGGCGGTACTGAAGGCAACAATCTTGCCGTTATCGGTGCGGCTCACCGCATGCGTCGCATGGGTAAAAGAATAGTTTCAACGGCGGTTGAGCATTCAAGCATAGACGAAACTCTCGATAAGCTCGCAAACGAGGGCTTTGAGGTTATAAAGCTTAAGGTTGACAGCTTCGGCAGAATCAATGAGCGTGAGCTTTTTTCCGCCGTCAATTCAAACACGATTCTGATAACGATGATGCTTGTCAACAACGAGGTGGGAACAATAATGCCCGTTCAGGCGGCAAAAAGAGCCGCAATGATGGCACGCTCACCTGCTCTCATCCATTGCGATGCAGTTCAGGCGTTCGGAAAAATGCCGGTGAAGCCCTCCGCACTCGGCGTTGACCTTATGACGGTCAGCTCCCACAAAATTCACGGTCCCAAGGGTGTCGGTGCACTCTACATCCGCAAGGGTGTTAAAATCAATCCGAGAACCTTCGGCGGAGAGCAGGAAAGCAAAATCCGCCCGGGCACCGAAGCGATGCCCGCAATCGCAGGCTTTGCCGCAGCGGCAAGAGCCCTGCCCGACACGCAGAAAGAGCTTGAGCACATAAAAATGCTCAGGGATTATATGGTCGAAAAGCTCACGGAGCTCGGCGACGTTGTTATCAACTCGCCCCCTGATGCCCTGCCCTATGTGACCAATGTTTCCGTTCTCGGAATCAAATCCGAGCCGATGCTCAATTTCCTCTCCGAAAGAGGAATATGCGTTTCAAGCGGTTCGGCATGCTCAAAGGGCAAAAAGAGCCATGTTCTCATGCAGATGGGTCTTGACCGCAGAAGGCTCGACAGTCCCGTTCGCATAAGCTTTTCAAGATACACAACAATTCAGGAAGTTGATGCTCTTATTCAGGGAATTGCCGAAGGCAAAAAGGTTATAAGAGCGGTAAAATAAATTATTCGGGGTAAACAAATGAAAGAAGTTATTCTTATAAAAAACGGTGAGCTTGCCCTCAAGGGTCTCAACAGAAGAACCTTTGAGGATATGCTCGTTAAAAATATGCGCCGCAGACTTGAATCTGCAGGCAAATTCAATTTCACAATTGCTCAGTCAACAATCGTTGCAGAGCCCGTTGACGACTCCGCCGATTTCGACGAGGCAGTCAGCAGAATCGAAAAAATCTTCGGTATTGCCGGCTTTTCGAGAGCAGCCGCCGTTGAAAAGGATATGGAAACAATTCTGAGAAGTGCCGAAGAATACCTGGCTCCCCAGCTTCTCGGTATCAGAAGCTTCAAGGTTGAGGCAAAGCGTTCCGATAAGAAATTTCCCCTCACTTCTCCCGAAATCTGCAGGGAAACGGGCGGATATCTTCTTCGTAAATTCCCTCACCTTATTGTTGATGTTCATAATCCTGACCTTGTCGTTACGGTTGAAATCAGAGATAATCATGCATATATCCACGGCACTCAGATAAAAGGTGCGGGCGGTATGCCCACAGGCTCCGCAGGCAGAGCAGCCGTGCTCATTTCGGGCGGTATCGACAGCCCCGTTGCTGCATATATGATGGCAAAAAGGGGTCTTGAGCTTATCGCAATTCACTTTGCATCACCTCCCTACACAAGCGAAAGAGCAGAGCAGAAGGTTCATTCGCTTTTAAAGCAGGTCAGCAAATATTCGGGCAGAATAACTCTTTTTGTTGTTCCGTTCACCGAAACTCAGGAGCAGATAAAGGATAACTGCCCCGAGGATATCTTCACCGTTGTCATGCGCCGCATGATGATGAGAGTTTCTCAGATTATTGCTCAGAGAGAGCATGCGGGTGCTCTCATCACGGGCGAAAGCGTGGGACAGGTTGCAAGCCAGACGATGCCTGCAATTGCCTGCACGGATGCGGTTTGCGGAATGCCCGTTTTCCGTCCGCTTATCGGCATGGATAAGGATGAGGTTGTGGCGATTTCAAGAAAAATCGAAACCTTTGATATTTCAATTCTTCCCTATGAGGACTGCTGCACGGTATTCACTCCGAAGCATCCCAAAACCCGCCCCACTCTCGATTATGTTGAGAAGTGCGAGGAGGCTCTTGAGGTTGACAGACTCGTTAAAGAGGCTGTTGAGGGAACAAGATTCATACACATTAATGCTTATTAAGGAGAGCTTTTATGTCGGTTTGCGAAATACTTTCCGTAGGAACGGAAATTCTGCTCGGCGATATTCTTAACACAAATTCAAAATATCTGTCAACCGAGCTTGCAAAACTCGGCATCTCCGTGCTCCGTCACACCACCGTCGGCGACAATCACGAAAGACTTTCCGCAGCCCTTAAAACCGCTCTCGGCAGAAGCGATATCGTTATTGCAACGGGCGGTCTCGGCCCTACGGCAGACGATATAACAAGAGATGTCTGCTGCGAGGTCATGGGCTTTGAATTGACCTTCGATAAAAAAATCGCAGACGGCATAAAAGGCTATTTTGCCTCGAAGGGCTATGAAATGCCCGAAAGCAATCTGCGTCAGGCTTATGTGCCCGTCGGCGGAACGGTTTTTGAAAACAACCACGGCACCGCACCCGGTCTCGGTCTTAAAAAAGACGGAAAGTGCGTTGTCATTCTTCCGGGGCCGCCCTATGAAATGGCTCCGATGTATCAGGAAAGCGTTATCCCCTATCTTGCGGAATATGCCGAAGGTGCGATTGTGTCACACACGGTAAGAACCATGGGAATAGGCGAGAGTGCAATGGCGGAAATGTGTGCGGATTTGCTTGAAAACGAAAACCCCACCGTCGCCCCCTATGCAAAAAAGGGCGAGGCACTTCTGAGAGTCACCGCAAAGGCGGAAAGCGAAGCAGAAGCGGAAAAGCTCTGTGCTCCCATCATTGAAGAAATAAAATCAAGGCTCGGCGGATATGTTTACGGCATCGACAGCGAAAGCATCGAGCAGAGGGTTGTTGAGCTTCTCAAAGAAAGCGGACTTAAAATTGCAACAGCCGAAAGCTGCACCGCAGGCTATATCCCCAAAAGAATAACCGATATCGCGGGGGCAAGCAATATTTTTGAATTCGGTGCGGTTACTTATTCAAACAAAATGAAAATAAATATTCTCGGCGTAAATCCCGTTACAATTGAAAAATACGGCGTTTACAGCGAAGAAACCGCAAGAGAAATGGCGGCGGGAATAAGACGCCTTTCGGGTGCGGATATCGGAATTTCCGTAACGGGTATTGCAGGACCCGACGGCGACGGAGAAAAGCCTGCAGGTCTGTGCTTCGTTGCTCTTGATGCAAAGGACAGACAGATTTGTGAAAAAATTGAAACAGGCAAGAGCGACAGGGAATATAACCGCTATGTGACAGCTTCCCGTGCACTCAATCTTGCCAGAGTATATACAGAGGAGAAAATAAGATGAATTTCAAAAAGCTTGCGGCAGTTCTCTGCCCTGTTTTTGCGGTTGTCACCGCTGTTCTGACGGTTCTTTCCGTGTTGAATTTCACTAAGGAGCCCGATACTCAGATTCAGATTGACGAAAAGGCGGCGGAATTCGTTATGAATGCCGAAACCGTTACCGACTCTCTTTCACAGACCCTTGCTTCGGTTGTTTCAAACGACATGAAAGCTCAGCAGTCATTCCCCGAGGGCATCCGTGAGGAGCTTAAGCAGGCATATTCAATCAACAACAACCTTGTCGGCTGGCTTTCGATTCCCGGAACGGAAATGGATACCGCTGTTCTTCAGGGTGACGACAATAATTATTACCTCAAGCGTGATTTCTATGAGAGATACACCTCCGAAACGACAAACACAAACTACGGCAACCTTTATCTTGACTATCGTTGCAGCGATACCGATCTTTCAAAAAACATGGTCATCCACGGTCACACAACGGGCAAATCCGACGGCATTCCCAAGCAGTCGTTCCGTTCGCTTTATGACTACAGAGATATGAACCATTTCATTAAAAACCCCATTATCAGATACAGCACCCTTTATAAAGAATATACATTTAAGATATGTGCTGTTTTCCTTTCGTCAACCCAGACAAAGGATGATAACGGATATTTCTTCAACTACATTTATCCCGACATGAGCGAAGGCAACATGGTCGGCTATATTGAGCAGGTAAAGCAGAGAATGCTTTATGATACAGGCGTTTCCCTTGAACCGACCGATAAGATAATCACCCTTTCAACCTGCATTTATGACTACGGCAAGAGCGTTGACACAAGACTTGTTGTTGTCGGCAGACTTCTTCACGAGGGTGAAAGCGAAAGCATTGATGCTTCTCTCGTCAAGGACAACCCCGGTTACCGCAGACCCCAGGTCTGGTATAACCGTAACGGACAGACAAATCCCTACAAGAACGCCGAAAAATGGCAGCCCAGTGCTAACTAAGGAGGGTTAATTTTATGAATAACGATAATCAGAAAAAGCCTTCGTCTCTCCCCGAGGGACTCAGCTCGATTGCAGACGACGAAGCTATAACAGAAATAAATCTTACCGATTTTCTTGAGGAAAGCTCAAAATCCTCTCCTCTTTTTGAAGGCTTCCATGAGGATATCGAGGCAACCGAAAAAAGCCTTGAAAATGAGCTGCAGAGCCTGTATGACGACATTATGAGCAGCGGCCCCGAAACCATCGTACCCAAGCCCATGTCGGTGCTCACGGCAACAGAGGCGGAGCCTGCAAAAGTAGTTCTTTCCGACCCCGAAATTCCCGAAGAGCCCGAAGAAACAAATCTTGACTCCCTCTGGATGAATCCCGAGGATTATTTTGATGATGATATTCCCGTTGTTTCTCTCGATGATTCGCACAACGGCGAAGCAGACAGCTTCCTTGACGGCGGAATATCTCAGGACGCTTTCTTTGATCCCGCTCCCGTGGACGAGCTTGCCGCGATGGGAGAAGAGGACAAGGCAAAAAGCGACATTTTCAGCATGATTGACCTGCTGAAATCAGAAAGCAGCAGCGAAACCGGCTATGACGATCTTCTCACCGAAATCGAAACAAACGCAGGCATCATGCCCGTTGCAACCGAGCTTTCGGAAGCCTCTCAGCTTGTTTCCGACACAGTATCCTACGAAGAAGACACTGTCGGAGATGCTTCGGAAGAATATGAAGAGGTTGTATTCACAGATGATGAAATCGACTGGGATGACCTCGAATATTCCGACAGTGTGCCCGCCGAAGCACCGCCTGCACCCATATTCCCCGAAATCAATATGGCTGAGCCCGTCATCGAAAACGCAGAGCCCTTCTCAGAGCAGACTTCAGAGGAAGAATCTGCCTTTGACATGGAGCTTTCAGCTCTTCCGGACGAAACCGACAAAAACGAAGAATCCAACGAGGCAGCCCACGGTTTTGTTGTTAACGTTCCCGACGACGGTGTTGACTATGAAAAAGCGGCTCTTGTTCCCGAAAAGCTCTATGAAGCTGCTCCCATGAGCACTCAGACTCTCGAGGATGATCCTGACCTTTATGACGGTGACTCCGACGAAAAAAAGAAGAAAAGCAAAAAAGAAAAGAAAAATAAAGATGAGCAGCCCGAGGAAGGCAAAAAGAAGGTTACCGCAGGCGATGTTGTCAGAAAAATCGTGCTCTCTCTCTCGATTATCACAATTATCGTAAGCTGCGGAATTCTTATCAATACTTATTTCATCGAGCCCTACAGATTCAAGTCGGATGCAGATGAACTTGTTGAGCAGATGAGCGTCAACTCCGACGAGCATGATAAGGAAGCAACTGTCAACGAGCAGATCAAAAGCGAAAATCCCGAAACCGACTTCCCCGAAGGAATGCTCGCAAAATATGCACAGCTCTACGCACAGAACAATGATTTCGCAGGCTGGATAACCATTGAAGGTCTCGGCATCAACCTTCCCATCGCTCAGGGCAACAACAACGAATATTATCTCAAGAGAGATATATATAAAAAGTATACAAGCTACGGTGTTCCCTTCTTTGACTACAGAATGTCAAATCTCAGAACGCTTCACAAGAACACCATGGTTTACGGCCACAACATGCGCCATGATGACTACATTTTCGGTATGCTTGAAAACTACAGAACAAAAGAAGGCTTTGCACAGGCACCCGTTATTGAATGTAACACCATTTTCGGCGACCACACATGGTTTGTTTATGCCGTATTCATCACAAACTCAAAGCCATCCGATGACAACGGCTACTTCCTTCCCTATAACTTCATTGATGTTTCAACCGATAAGTTCAAAGATTACATCAGCGAAATCGACAAGAGAAAGCTTTACACAACAGGCGTTGACATCAACGAAAACGATAAGATTCTTACCCTTCAGGCATGTGTTTACGACTTCGACGGAGCAATGATCGTTGTTGTTGCAAGAGAAAAGAGGGAGGGCGAAAGCATCAGCGTTGATACCTCAAAGGCATACGATAATCCCAATCCCAAGTATCCCCAGAAGTGGTACGATGTAAACAAAAAGCAGAATCCCTATGCAGAGGATTCAAGATGGTAATTGATAATTAAGGAACGGTGATATTTATGAACAGAAAGGTGAGCATCTGCACTCTCTGTGCCGCCCAGGCACGGGATGCCGCAGATTATCTCAGACAAAGGATAACGGCATTTTCCGCCGACATTACGGTAAATGACCATGAAAACGCCGCAGCTTTTGCTGCAGGTGTTGATTCCTGCACCCGTGAGGGAGGAATTGTTGTTGCCGCCGCTCCCCTTTCCGTTTTCCTTAATGCGAAGCTCCGCTTGATCAAAACCGTTTCTTCAAAGATAGTCAGAAGCAATTCAATCTCTGCCGCCATGGGTGAAAATGCTCCCGCAGACCCGAAGGAGCGTGACCTTCACGCCGCAATCCCCGAAAAAGCAAAGGCTCTCAAATCTGCTGACGGTCTTTATTCCGCATTCATTAAAGAACACGGAAAAAGCCTTGTAATTTTTCTTCCGCTTGACAGCGAAAGACTCGGATATATGTTTGATGCAGGGCTTGCAAGGCTTCTCGGCACAATTTTCCCCGATGCAACACCTCAGACCTCCGCTTCATCTTCCGGAAACAGCATTTCTTCTCTCAGAAAGAGCGTTGAAACCGTTATCGCAAACGGAAAAAGAGTTGCTGTTGCTCCCGGCGGATGCTCCAAGCCCCTGATTTCAGCAATTTCAACCGTTCCGGGCTGCGAAGAGGTTTTCGTTCAGGATAATGCCCTCAGGGACAGGCTTCCTGACGAAAGCATTGAGGATTATACCGCTCAATGTGCAAAAATTTCAAAGGAAAACGCGGGTACAGACCTCGGAATAAGCGTTTCTCCGATTTATAAGGACAAAACCGATGACAGCGATTTTGTTATTGTCTGCGTTGCGGACTCCGACAGAGCAAAGGCGGCAAAGGTTTATTCCAATCCCGGCGAGGAGAAAAAACATCTCGTTGCGGCGGCGGTTATCAGGCTTTGCGAAATGCTCGGCGAGCTTTCGGGTGCTGAAGGTCTTGTCAATCCCGCCCTTCCCGTTGACAAGCAAAAAAAATGGGCAAAAAATTCAAAGCTTCCCATAATCCTGACCGCAGTCGGAATAGCAATCGCTGTTGTCATATGCATTATACTTGCAGTTGTTTTCGGCGGCGAAAAGAACTCCGACACCTCAGATTTAACAAGTGCCGGCGGCTATGATTTTATTCAGCAGGATAATAATTATTATGAAAATATGGGCTACAACGGCAACGGTAACGGCAACATGGAGGCTCTCGATATGCAGGCGGTTGCACTCCAGACCGAAGCTTCAGTCTCTGCCGTATCAACATCAATGCAGTCAACCGCAACTCTTACTACAGCAAAAATCGTTACAACAATAAAAAATATTGTGACCACCACCGCAAAGGCAGTCACAACGGCTGCAACAACCGCAAAGCCGACCGCAGCACCCACAACAACAAAACCGACTACAACTGTGAAGCCGACAACCACAACCACCAAAGCAACAACCACCGTCAGACCAACCGCCACCGTTCCCCCCACAACAACGGCAACGGGCGGAAAGGTTGAGTCGGCAACCGCAGGCTCATCAACGGGCAGCTTTGTTTTCAAGGTTTACGGTTGGGGTCACGGCGTGGGAATGAGCCAATACGGTGCACGTCAGATGGCAAGAGACGGCAGCTCATACGAAGAAATCCTTACCCACTACTATCCCGGCTCTTCCGTCAAGACCGATTCCGCAACTCCCGTAACGATAAAATACGGCGGCAAGGATATTCCGATTGTTGAATATCTCTGCAGAACAACCTTCCGTGAAATCGGCGACAATTCCCCCATGGAATCGCTCAAGGCACAGGTAGTCTGCGTTTATACCTTCGCAAAATACAACGGTTTTGATGTTGCAAAATCAAAGCACGCCTATTCCGAAAGCTATGAATACATCGGCACGGATATCCACAGGGCATGTCTTGCGGTGCTCGGAATGAGCAGCGACACCGATGCTCCCAAGGCAAAATACATTGAATGCAACGGTGCTGCCGTAAATGCAATTTATTTTGCAACTGCTGCAGGCAAAACCGCTTCTGCCGACAGCGTATGGGGCGGCGGTGACAAATATCCCTATCTCTGCGGCGGCGTTTCAAGTCCCGAGGAGGTTATGGTTTCCGACAAAACGATAACTGCCGAGGAAATGAGAGAATATCTTACCTCATACGCAAAGAGCAAAGGCTGGGAGGATTTCGCTCTCGGCAATAATCCCGCAGAATGGATTGAAATAGTTGAGCACGATGCATCAATGAACGAAAATCTCGGCTATGCAACAACCGTGAGAATAGGCAACAAAACCGTCAGAGGCAATGATTTCCGCTGCTATGTTCTCGATTTTGCAATCAAATCCCATTGCTTTACATTTGAATATATACCGGCATAACGGATATATAACAAAAAGGACGCTTAATGCGTCCTTTTTTGCTTCCTCTTATATACCTTTTGTCCCCAAATTTGAAAGGTAGTGTTTTATGTCAACAGTGAAACTTTTGAATTAAGAGCTTTCACGCAACTACGGGTGAATCGTCTTTGAAAAGAAGAACTCCTGTTGCTACTGAAAGAGTGATTACGATTGTTGCAAATACTGTCATTTTTTTGTCCTCCGTTTTATGTTAATTTTTATTGTGTTTCGCTTTGTTTATCATGGCTTTATTATATCACGCCAATTTCTAAGAAAAAAGCAGCTAAATCTCTAAGAATTTATTAAGAATTGTTAAGAAACTTAAAAGATATATTTTCAAAAACAGTCTTTACAAATCCGGAATTTTATTACATAATATATAATGTATAATTATAAAGTGTGCAAACCAAAAGGAGAAAGAAAAATGAGAAAATCACCGCCGGGACCTCCGCCCGAAGAAGAAAAACAGAAAAACTCGCTCAAAAAAAGCTTTTCTCTTGTAAAACGCTTTTTTCCGTATCTTAAAAAGCATCTCGGCACCGAAGCTCTCGTGCTTTTATGCGTTGCGGTTACTGCCGCATGTGACATCACCCTGCCGCTGATTGTCCGTGAAATAACAAATGTCGGCGTAGAGAATGTTGCTTCACTGACATTGAAAAGAATTCTCTTTATCTGCCTTTTCTACATATGCTTCAAGGCGGTTGCATGCTTCGCAAGCTATTGCCAGGCATATTACGGACATATAATGGGCGTTAAAATCGAAAACAGAATGAGAGAGGATATGTTTGACCATCTCCAGAAGCTCTCATTTACTTTCTTTGATAACACAAAGGTCGGTCAGATTATGAGCCGCATGACCTCAGACCTTTTTGACATTGCCGAATGGGCACACCACTTTCCTGAAATGGTGTTCAACACAATCATAAAATTCTTTGCAAGCTTCTTTATTTTTGCTTCAATGGATTGGCGGCTTGCAGTCTGTGTTTTTGTGATGATGCCGTTTATGATTATTCTCACAAAGAAAACCCGCACAAAAATGCGTGACACCTTCCGTCAGAGCCGTCATCAGGTCGGCGAAATCAACGCCCGAATCGAAGACAGCCTTCTTGGTGTAAGAGTAGTCCGTTCATTCACCAATGAGCAGACCGAAAAAAGAAAATTTTCCGACGGCAACAGAGATTATGTCAATATAAAAAAGAAGAGCTATGAATATATGTCCAAATTTCATTCGACCGTTACTCTTCTTGACGGAACGATGTATATTGCCGTTGTCGGCGTTGGTGCATATTTCATGCACATCGGAGTAACAACTCCCGGCGATTTTGCCGCAAGCCTTATGCTTGTTTCAACGCTTCTCGGTTCAATCCGTTCAATCGTTGATTTCAGCGAGCAGTTCAGCAGGGGCGTAACGGGTATCGAGCGTTTTGCAGAGATTATGGACGAAGTTCCCGACATCACAGACAGCTCCGATGCGGTTGAAATCAATGATGTTCAGGGTGAAATCGAATTCAGGGATGTTACCTTCAGCTATGTCAAGGGCGAAAAGGAAATTCTTCATCATCTCAATCTTAAAATCAACAAGGGTGAAAATGTTGCACTTGTCGGACCCAGCGGCGGCGGAAAAACAACACTCTGCAACCTTATTCCCAGATTTTACGAGCCCGAAAGCGGCGAAATTCTGCTTGACGGCAAAAACATAAAAGATATTACTCTCCATTCTCTCCGCTCCAACATCGGCGTTGTTGCACAGGATGTTTACCTTTTCTCAGGCACAATCCGCGATAACCTCATCTACGGCAAGCCCGATGCAACAGAAGAAGAAATAATCGAAGCCGCAAAGAAAGCGGGTGCATACGATTTTATCAGTGCTCTTCCCGACGGCTTTGACACATATATCGGTGAAAGAGGCGTCAAGCTCTCGGGCGGTCAGAAGCAGCGAATTTCAATCGCGAGAGTTTTCCTCAAGAATCCTCCCGTGCTTCTGCTTGACGAGGCAACCTCTGCTCTCGATAACGAAAGCGAAAAGCTTGTTCAGGAGTCGCTTGAAAGACTTGCCGAGGGCAGAACAACCCTCACCATTGCCCACCGTCTGACAACCATCCGCAATGCAGATGAAATTGTTGTGCTCACCGAAGAAGGCATTGCCGAGCACGGCTCACACAAAGAGCTGATGCAGAAGGGCGGCATCTACAGCAATATGTATAATATGTATGCTATAATGTAAAAAGAAAGGAACTACCACCATGCTTAAAAACATCTCCCCCATCATTTCACCCGAACTTCTTAAAATTCTCATGGAAATGGGCCACGGCGACGAAATCGTTATCGGTGACGGCAATTTTCCTTCAGCTTCAATAGCTCAGAAGCTTGTCCGCCTTGACGGTCACGGCGTTAACGAAATTCTTGAAGCAATTCTCAAGCTCATGCCCCTTGATACATATGTTGAAGCTCCCGTTGCTCTTATGGATAACGGCGACGCATCAAATCCCCCTCCCATCTGGGCAGACTATAAAAAGACCATCGTTGCCGAGGAAGGCGAAAAGAATATCGAGCTTGTAGAAAGATTTGCATTCTATGACAGAGCAAAGAAGGCATATGCGGTTATCGCAACAGGCGAAACAGCAATCTATGCAAACATCATCCTTAAAAAAGGCGTTGTTATTCAGTAAGGAGAATTTATGGAAAAACGAGTTTTAGCCATTGACTTCGGCGCATCAAGCGGCAGAGCCATTATCGGCAAATTTGACGGCGAAAAGATTTCACTTGAAGAGGTTCACCGCTTCTCAAATGACCCCGTAAAGGTCGGCGACACCATGTATTGGGATGTTCTTCGCCTTTTCTATAACATCAAGCAGGGCATCGTCAACGCAAAGCTTGCAGGCGGCTTCGACAGCATCGGAATCGACACCTGGGGCGTTGACTTCGGTCTTATCGACGAATTCGGCTGCCTTCTTGAAAACCCCGTTCACTACCGTGACCTTCGCACGGCAGGTCTGATTGAGGAATGTGCAAAAACGGTTCCCAACGATGAATTTTACGGTGCAACGGGCATTCAGTTCATGGAGCTCAACACGATTTATCAGCTCTATGCCCTCAAAAAATACCGTCCGCATATTCTCGAAAGAGCGGACAGACTTCTCTTCATGCCCGATCTTTTCGGCTATATGCTCACGGGCAAAATGACAACCGAATATTCAATCGCAACCACCTCACAGATGTATGATATCCATAAAAAAGGCTGGGCAACCGACCTTATCGAAAGGCTTGGCATCCCCACACGCCTTCTCGGCGAAATCGTTCCTTCGGGCACTCCGCTCGGCAAGGTACGCAAGGATATCTGCGAGGAATGCGGCATTGACGAGGTTGACGTTATCAGCGTTTGCGGTCACGATACCCAGAGTGCACTGACTGCCGTTCCTGCGGAGGGCGAGGATTTTGCCTTCATTTCAAGCGGCACATGGTCACTTTTCGGCACCGAGCTTGCAGAGCCCATCGTCAACGAAACCTCACTTAAAATGAATGTTACCAACGAAGGCGGCTACGGCTCAACCATCGGCTTCCTTAAAAATATCATCGGTCTGTGGCTCATTCAGGAAAGCCGCCGCCACTGGAACAGACACGGCAGCGACTATTCCTATGCAGACCTCGAAAAGCTTGCACTTGCTTCAGAGCCCTTCAAGTGCTTCATCGACCCCGATGCACCCGAATTCACTCCTCCCGGAAATATTCCGCAGAGAGTACGTGACTACTGCGAAAGAACGGGTCAGCCCGTTCCCGAAAGCGTCGGCGAGGTTATGCGATGCATCTATGAGAGCCTTGCAATGAAATACCGCCAGACTCTCGATAATCTTGAAGCCTGCACGGGCAAAAGCTACCCTGCAATTCATGTTATCGGCGGCGGCACAAAGGATACCCTTCTCTGTCAGATGACGGCATCGTCATGCGGCAGAAATGTTGTTGCAGGTCCGATTGAAGCAACCGTTCTCGGCAACATTGCCGTTCAGCTCCTCTCCTGCGGTGCGATTGAAAGCATTGATCAGGCACGCAAAATCGTTAAAGCAAGCGAAAACACCGTGGAATATGCTCCCGAAAATGCCGATGCATGGTCAGAGGCTTACGAGAGATTCAAGGCGGTTACAGCAAATTGAGTTTATTCAGTCTCCCCTTCAGGGGAGGTGCTGAGCAGAGTGAAGCGGAGGGGTTTATTAACTCCCTCAGTCGCTATGCGACAGCTCCCCCAAAGGAGGAGCCCAAACCGCAAGCTTCAGCCTTACAGAATGCTTAGCGGTTTCATTGCCTCCCTTTCAAGGGAGGTGGATTTTGGCGAAGCCAAAAGACGGAGGGATTTAAATAATAAGTTTTGCTTAACAACAAAATGAATGTGAGGGATTTCGTTTGCTGAAATATAGACATTCAAATGTAGCCCGTGCCAAAGTTTTAAGAAAAAACATGACACCGTGGGAACGCAAACTGTGGTATGAATTTCTGCGTGATTACCCCGTCAGATTTCAGCGTCAGAAACCCATAGGTAACTATATTGTTGATTTCTATTGCTTTAAAGCAAGACTTGTTATTGAACTTGACGGCTCACAGCATTATAATAAAACCGATATGGTAAAAGATAAAATCCGCACGGAAAAGCTTGAAGAATTCAATCTGACAGTTATCCGCATTCCGAATAATGAAGTGGATGAGAATTTTTACGGTGTGTGCGAATATATTGATGCATTTGTAAAAAACCGTATAGATTTTGATTGATTCAAAACAATATTTAACTCCCTCAGTCGCTATGCGACAGCTCCCCCAAAGGAGGAGCCCAAACCGCAAGCTTCAGCCTTACAGAAAGCTTAGCGGTTTCATTGCCTCCCTTTCAAGGGAGGTGGATTTTGGCGAAGCCAAAAGACGGAGGGATTTAAACTCAGTTTTGCGAAGCAAAAAAGAAAGCAGGAAAATATTATGAAAAAATTTATTGCAGCATTATTATCGGCTATGGTAGGTATTTTCGGTTATACCATTACCGATATTACAGTTGATGAGAGAATTGCAACTCTCGAAGCTGAAGTTGCGGAGCTTCGTGAGAGCGAAGGAAACAGCGGTGCATCAGGCGGCACAGACTATCTCGAGGTCGGCGATTATCTGAAGCTCGCCCAAAGTTCCAATACTAAATTCCTTTTCAGAGAAAACGAAAACGGCGAGTTGAAATATATCGCACCCAACAAAGTTGATGAGATTAAAGAAGATGATATTTTTGTTTATGTGACAGATATCGCAGTTCAGGTTAAAGATTTTGAAACTGTCACCGACTCTATAGACTGCGGTGTAAATTACGAGCCCGATTCAATTTCAGGTAAAGTGCCTGTGCTTTCTCTCAGCTTCAACGGTTCCGCACCCGAAAGTTTAGCCGGAAAACAAATTACATTAGATGCAAATCTTATTATAGGAGAATCAAACGGTCTTAGTTTTTTATACGAAGATGTGATTTGTATGATTTCTTCAGACGGAAGTTTTTGCTTCAATGGTGATCTTGATTTTACTGATAAATTACATCTTGATTCCGCTACCAAAAGTGTATATTATTTAGCCGGAAAAGATCGTGTTGAAACTCTGCTTAATCAAAGATATTTATCCGACTCCAACATCTTTAAAATTTCTTCACCCACAATTTCATAACCCATAATTTAAATTAACATACATCAACTATAGAAAGGAAGATGCTATTATGGCAAAAAGCAGACTTATCGGCGATTATCCCGTAATCGGTATTCGCCCCATCATTGACGGAAGAAGAGGTCCCCTCAAGGTAAGAGAATCCCTTGAAGACCAGACCATGAACATGGCAAAGGCAGCAAAGGCTCTCTTTGAAGAAAACCTCCGTTATTCAAACGGCGAACCCGTTAAGGTTGTTATCGCTGACACAACAATCGGCCGTGTTGCTGAAGCAGCAGCATGCGCAGCAAAGTTCAAGAAGGAAGGCGTTGATATCACCCTTTCCGTTACTCCCTGCTGGTGCTACGGCTCAGAAACAATGGATATGGACCCCAACACAATCAAGGGTGTATGGGGCTTCAATGCAACCGAAAGACCCGGTGCTGTTTATCTTGCAGCTGTTCTTGCTGCTCATGCACAGAAGGGTCTTCCCGCTTTCGGCATCTACGGCAAGGACGTTCAGGATGCTGACGACACATCAATGCCCGATGACGTTAAGGAAAAGCTCCTCCGCTTTGCACGCTCGGCTGTTGCTGTTGCAACAATGAGAGGCAAGAGCTATCTTCAGATCGGTTCAACCTGCATGGGTATTGCGGGCTCAGTTATCGACCCCGATTTCATCGAAGAATATCTCGGCATGAGAGTTGAATCCGTTGACGAGGTTGAAATCATCCGTCGAATGAGCGAAGGCATCTATGACGAGGCTGAATATCAGAAGGCTCTTGCATGGACAAAGGCAAAGTGCAAGGAAGGCTTCGACAAGAATCCCGAATTCGTAAGAAAGAGCGACGAACAGAAGGAAAAGGACTGGGAATTCGTTGTTAAGATGATGTGCATTATCAAGGACCTCATGAACGGCAACGAAAATCTTCCCGCAGGCTGCGAAGAAGAAAAGGTCGGCCACAACGCTATCGCTGCAGGCTTCCAGGGTCAGAGACAGTGGACAGACTTCTATCCCAACGCTGACTTCGCTGAAGCACTTCTCAACACTTCATTTGACTGGGAAGGCGTAAGAGAGCCCTATATACTTGCAACCGAAAACGACGTTCTCAACGGTATCGGTATGCTCTTCATGAAATTGCTCACCAACAGACCTCAGATGTTTGCCGACGTTCGTACTCACTGGAGTGCAGACGCTGTCAAGAGAGTTACAGGCTATGAAATCGAAGGCAAGGCTAAAGAAGCAGGCGGATTTATCCACCTTATCAACTCAGGTGCTTGCTGCCTTGATGCTTGCGGTGAAGTTAAGGACGAAAACGGCAACGGCATCATGAAGGAATGGTATAATGTTACCGAAGAGGATGCAGACAAGATTCTTGAAGCTACCACATGGAACGCAGCCGACAACGGCTACTTCAGAGGCGGCGGATATTCCTCAAGATTCCTCACCAGAGCTGAAATGCCCGCTACAATGATCCGTCTTAACCTCGTTAAGGGTCTCGGCCCCGTTCTTCAGATTGTTGAAGGCTGGACAGTTAACCTTCCCGACGAAGTTTCAGACATCATCTGGAAGAGAACAGACTACACATGGCCCTGCACATGGTTCGCACCCAGATGCACAGGCGAAGGTGCATTCAAGTCAGCTTATGACCTTATGAATAACTGGGGTGCAAACCACGGTGCAATTTCCTACGGTCATATCGGTGCAGATATCATCACAATGGCATCAATGCTCCGCATTCCCGTTGCTCTCCACAACGTTGATGAATCAAAGATTTTCCGTCCCGCTTGCTGGGGTGCATTCGGCACAAAGGACCTTGAAGGTGCAGACTTCAGAGCTTGCGAAAACTATGGTCCCCTTTATAAATAATTGTTAACCATATCCCCGTGAAATTTTGTTTTCAGAATTTCACGGGGATATTTTGTTTTTTCCTCTTGACAAATCGGTCTATTGCTGATAGACTAAAGTTACAGTCTATAGACAGTAGACCGAAAGGAGGACAAAAAAGATGGACGAAACCAAACTCGGTGCCGTTGAATCGCATTTCGCCGATATCATCTGGCAGAATGAACCGCTTACCTCGGGCGTGCTTGTAAGACTTTGCGAAAAGGAGCTTGACTGGAAAAAGTCAACCACCTACACCGTGCTGAAAAAGCTTTGTGAAAAAGGAATTTTTCAGAATAACGCAGGCACGGTCACTTCTCTTATTTCAAAGCAGGATTTTTATGCCGCACAGAGCGAAAAATTTGTTGACGAGACCTTTAAGGGCTCTCTGCCTGCTTTTATTGCCGCTTTTACCAAACGCAAAAAGCTTTCGATGGAGGAAATTTCGGAAATCCGCCGCATGATTGATTCATATGAGGAGGGCTGAGCATGACAGAATTTTTTCAGACCCTTTATAATTCCTTCGGAGCCGCAGCCGAAAGCCTTTATGCCGACTTGTTTTTCTGGGTAATCAACACAAGCATTTCCGCAAGCTTTCTTGTTGCGGCAATCGTAATTCTGCGGCTTGTGCTGAAAAGGGCACCCAAGGCAATTTTCGTTGTGCTGTGGGGACTTGTTGCAATAAGGCTTATCTGCCCGTTCACAATCGAAAGTGCACTCAGCCTTATTCCGAGTGCCGAAACAATACCCACGGAGCAGTTTATGTATCAGGAAGTACAGCACGACGACTATAACCTCGCCATTGTGGATAATCCCGTTTATCCCGAGGCTGTTACTTACACAACAGGTCCCGTCGATTCGGCAGGCATGAAGTCCGTTGTATATTATCTGGCATGGATTTACGGTGCGGGAGCAATGCTCGTCTATGCCGCAATCAGTTACTTCATCGTAAGGCGAAGAGTCAGGATTTCGGCACCGCTGAGAGATAACATCCGCCTTTGTGACGGAATAAAAACGCCCTTCATTCTCGGCATAATCAAGCCGCATATCTATATTCCGTCGGATATGAGCGAGCAGGATACGGAATTTGTCATTGCCCACGAAAAGGCACATCTCAGCCGCTGCGACCATCTGTGGAAGCCGCTCGGATTTCTTCTTCTCTCTTTTCACTGGTTCAATCCCGTGATGTGGGTCGCATATATTCTTCTCTGCCGTGATATTGAGCTTGCATGCGATGAAAAGGTTATCAGAAATCTCGGCACCGAAATCAAAAAGCCCTATTCCGAAGCACTTCTCAACTGCAGCGTACCGAGAAAAATGATTGCCGCATGTCCGCTTGCCTTCGGTGAAGTGGGCGTTAAGCAGAGAATAAAATCCGTTCTCAACTATAAAAAGCCTGCGTTCTGGATTATAATTATCGCCGTTGTTGCAAGCGTTGCCGTTGCCGTCTGCTTTATGACCACTCCGACGGGTGCGGGGCTTGAAACGGTTTATGAGGGGCTGCTTGAAGAAAACTACCGCATATCCGTTGTTTCCGGTAAAAACTCTTATAATATTTCCTCACCCGCCGCAATTGAAGAAGCAACCGGATATCTCAGAGAAATCCGCATCAGCAAGGCTCCGATATCCGATTCAAGAAGCGAAGACCGTGCTTCGGATTATCAGATTTTGTTTTACTACAACACCGAAAACAGCGAGCAACACACCGCAATGAATATAAGCGACGATTTCAGGGAAATATGGTTTGATAACGGAGTGAAGCCGAGCAAAACCTACAGAATTAAAAATCCGCAGAAGCTTAGCCGCATTTTTCATACCGAAATGGAAAAATACATTCACGAAGGCTATGCATATCCCGATGTTCAATGGGACTACATGCCTATGCTCAGCTACACGGGCTATTATTATTTCCCGATTCGCATTGACCTTGACTATGACAGCGTAAAGGCAGGCTGCACCGAGGGTCAGCTTGTTGATTTTGACACCCCCTATCCCGGTGAACAGAAGGCAGACAAGGTTCTGAAGCTCGACAAGGGTCATAACATTTATTGGTGCCCGACGGTCGGTGACGGAGATGCAGCAGAAGAAACAGAAATCACGCTTTATGTATATAAGGATTTAAAAACTCTCTGCGAAGCAACAATCAAGATCAGGCGTGAGCCTTATACGGATAACCCGAGCTATTCCTCTTATGTTGCAAATCTCACAAGCGAGAGCGACATAGTCATGGTGCAGGAGGAAACGGGCGGTAAAATCATAAATTCAAGCGAGCTTGATGCGGTTGTTTCTCCCGAATCTCTGTTGAGCGAAAAGAATCACAAAGAAGCCGCAAAGGAATTCGGCTGGCATTCGGTTACTTTCTTTGATGTTCAGCTTTTCGGCGATTTTATTTTTGCGGGCTGCACCTGCGGTGCAAATGACCTGGGCTTTGCCGTATTTTCAAAATCGGAAAACGGCTGTAAGCTTGAATATACTGCAGATAAAAGTAATTTCATCGTAAGAGAAACAGACGTTTATTCTCTGCCGTACACATCAAAAGACGGCGGCACATATCACATTATTTTCAGCATGAACAAGAAGCTTGCAAGGGTTGTGTTTACGGGAGATTACGAAAAAACCTTCCTCGTCAACCACACACCCGCACTCATAGTTGCTGACCAGACAAAGGAATTCAACAGCCGTATTCTTGCAGGAGACATATCCCCGGGCTTCACTTACTCATATGATTTCTACGATAAAACGGGAAAGCTTCTCGGCGATTCCGTTTCATCAGATGTGACTGTTGACCCTCTTACCGAGGCGATAAGCAATGCGGTAATTGCACATCACAAAAAGGATAAGCCCGACGGACTTTTCCGCTGCGTGAGCATTTCATATATCTCGGTAAATGAATTCAGTGGTACTCCCGTTGAGGGAGAGCTAAATCACATAAGAGGCTGTACTGCAGACACGATTATCAGATATGCTGAATTTACTTTTGACAGAGGCGAGTTGAAAGAAGTCAACAGCTACAGAAAGCCCATGACCTTTACTTTCGAGGTTGACGATGTCAACGAATATGTGCTCATAAGCTTTTCCGAAATCAACTACGAAGAAGGCGATATGCCTGAAAAGGGTCATATCAATTCTTTAAGTCAGACACAGGAATGCTATGCACAGGCGGTTGAATTTTATAAAATCAATACTGATGCCGTTGCGGAAAAGCTTATTGAAAAAATTGCATCAGCAAAAATAAATACAGATAATCCCGTTGATTATCTTAACGCTTGCCCCGATGAAGAAGAAAAACTGATTTATTATGGCGAGTATGCACTCAGGTATATCTTCTCCGAATTTCTCAAAGGCGGTCAGACTGATATAAGGGGAAGGATTATGCAGAAAATTATGGAAGGTCTTCTCGGCGGCGAAGCAATAAAATATGCCGCAGAAAACGGTCAGGATTATTTTGACCGCTGGAAGCAGACCGTAACCGACCGCCGCGACAGAGTCGGCACGGATTATATAACAGAAAACTCCCCGAAGGCAGCTCTTCTTCTTGAAATGCTCGGATAAAACACAATATCCCCCGCATAAATTCGGCTTTCTGCAAATTTATGCGGGGGATAATTTTATCAATATGTATGATCACAGATTTCCTTGATTTTTCTCTGTAGTGCAAGAAAATCCTCAAGTGCATCGGGCTTCTGGTTGGGATTTCTGAGAAGTGCGGCAGGGTGGAAGGTTCCCATAAAAAGAATTCCGCCTTTTTCAATGAATTCACCATGCTGCTTGGTTACCTTGAAATCCTTTGAAATAAGCCTCTGAGCCGAAATTCTGCCGAGACAGACGATGATTTTCGGGCGGATAAGCCTTGTCTGCTCACGAAGCCACTCAATACATTTATCCTGCTCCTCAGGCAGAGGGTCACGGTTTTTGGGAGGACGGCATTTAACCATATTCGCAATATAAATATTCTTTTTGCGGTCAAGGTCAATCGCTTCAAGATATTTATCAAGAAGCTTTCCGCCTCTGCCGACAAAAGGCTCGCCCTGCAAATCCTCGTTTTCGCCGGGACCTTCGCCGATAAACATAACCTCTGCGTTTTCGTTGCCTACGCCGAAAACAAGGTTTGTTCTCGTTTCGCAAAGAGAGCATTTTCTGCACTGCATGCAGTCGGCTTTAAGCTGTTCCCATGATTCATACATCGCCGTTTCCTCCTCTGTTTCTGAAAATTTCTTCGGATTTTCCGGCATCTCTGCCGATTTGCTCCGAAAGCTTTTCCAAAGAATCAAATTTTGTTTCATCACGCAGATATTGAAGCAGTCTTACCTCAATTTCCTGCCCGTAAAGATTGCCGCTGAAGCCGAGAATGCAGGTTTCGCTGCGGAAATCCTCATTTTCAAACGACGGACGCAGACCTATATTCGTCACCGAGGCATATTCCGTGCCGTCAACAACCGTTACGGAAGCATAAACGCCCTTTTTCGGAATAACGAAACCCTCGTCAAACCTCTGATTTATGGTCGGTGCACCGATAAGCCTGCCTCTGTGCTGCCCGTCAACAACCGTCAGTCTGTAGCGGAATTCTCTGCCGAGCATTGCGTTTGCGAGCGGAATATCTCCGCCTTCAACTGCCTGCCTGATTCGTGTTGAGCTTACGGGCTCGCCGCCGAAATCAACGGGCGGAGTTATTCTGAGCATAACTCCGTATTCTTCGCAAAGAGCCGTTAATTCGCTGATACCGCCCTCATTATTTTTTCCAAAGCGATAATTCCAGCCGCAGCAGACTCCGCCTGCATTGAGCTTTTCGATGAGAATTTTCTCAAAGAACTCACGGCACGACATATTCCGTACCTCTCTGAAGGGTACGATTCTTTTACCTGCACCCGTTTTTGCAATAAGCTCATCACGCAGAGCAGACTGCAGAATCATATCGGGAGCCCTGCCCGAAACGGTAAGCATCGGATGCTTGTCAAAAAGAAGCACCAAAGGCAGAAGCCCGTGCTCCTTCTGCATTTCGAAAGCACAGGCGATAACTGCAATATGTCCTTTGTGAAGTCCGTCAAAGCTGCCGAGAGTTACGGCGGTTTTTCTTTCAGTCATATTATTTCTTCTTAAACTGCTGCTTCATTCGCAGCTCCTTTGAAAGAATGCGTTTACGGAGTCTGAGCGAATCGGGAGTAACCTCAAGAAGCTCGTCATCCTTGATGAATTCCATGCACTGCTCAAGGCTGAGCACGCTGTGGGGCACAAGTCTGAGTGCATCATCCGAGCCCGAAGCACGGGTGTTTGTCAGATGCTTCGTTTTGCATACGTTGCAGACTATATCTTCATTCTTTGCACATTCACCGACTATCATACCCTCATAGACCTCAACGCCTGCAGGAATAAAGAGGCGGCCTCTGTCCTGAGTGTTGAAAAGTCCGTAGGCGGTGCTCATTCCTGTTTCGTGAACAACGATTGAGCCTCTTTCACGGGTCTGTATATCGCCCTTATAGGGTGCATAGCCGTCAAAAAGCTGATTCATAATTCCGTTTCCGTTGGTGTCTGTCAGGAATTCAGCACGGTAGCCGATAAGTCCTCTTGACGGAATTTTGAATTCAAGATGGGTTGAGCCTCCCTCACGGGCACCCATATTTTCAAGTTCACCTTTGCGTGAGCCTAATTTTTCGATAACCGCACCGACATACTGCTCGGGCACTTCAACAATAAGAAGCTCCATGGGCTCCATAAGCTGACCGTCGATTTCCTTGAAGATAACCTTGGGTCTTGAAACCTGGAATTCGTAGCCCTGGCGGCGCATTGTTTCAATGAGAATTGAAAGATGAAGCTCTCCTCTGCCCGAAACCTTGAAGGTATCGGTTGATTCCGTTTCTTCAACTCTCATGCTCACATTCGTTTCAACCTCTTTGAAAAGTCTGTCACGGATGTTTCTTGTGGTAACAAACTTGCCTTCCTTGCCTGCAAACGGGCTGTCATTAACGATGAAATTCATCGAAATGGTAGGCTCGTCAATCTTGATGAAGGGCAGAGCCTCAACATGGTCGGGATGGCAGGCGGTTTCGCCGATATTGATGCCTTCGATGCCCGAAACGCAGATGATATCGCCTGCTTCAGCTTCTTCGCATTCAACACGGGCAAGACCCTCAAACTGATAAAGTCGTGAAACCTTGACATTCTGGGTTGTGCCGTCAGCTTTGCAAAGAGTAATCTGCTGATTTTTCTTAATGCGTCCTCTTTCAACTCTGCCAACACCGATTCTGCCCACATAGTCATCATAATCAAGGCTTGAGAAAAGCACCTGAAGAGGCTGGTCGGGGTCGCCCTCGGGAGGAGCAATATTTTCAAGAATGGCATCAAAAAGAGGCTGCATGTTGTCGCTTCTTTCATTGGGGTCAAGGCTCGAATATCCGTCTCTTGCACTGGCATAAACAACGGGGAATTCAAGCTGGTCTTCGTCTGCACCGAGGTCAATGAAGAGGTCAAGCACCTCGTCAACAACCTCATAGGGGCGTGCATTGGGGCGGTCAATCTTATTGATAACAACAAGAACCTTCTTCTTAAGACCGAGAGCCTTTTTAAGAACGAATCTTGTCTGAGGCATACAGCCCTCAAACGCATCAACAAGAAGAAGAACGCCGTCAACCATCATAAGAATACGCTCAACCTCGCCGCCAAAATCGGCATGACCCGGAGTATCGACAACATTGATTTTTGTGTTCTTATAATGCACCGAAGTGTTTTTTGAAAGGATTGTTATTCCTCTTTCACGCTCAAGGTCGTTGGAGTCCATAACACGGTCGGCGACCTGCTCATTTTCGCGGAAGGTTCCGCTCTGCTTGAGCATTTCGTCAACGAGAGTTGTTTTACCGTGGTCAACATGAGCGATGATAGCAATATTTCTTAAATCTTTTTTATTGGACAAGGGAGTCACCTTTTCTTTTATTTTTAGTGAAGAGTTAAAAGTGAATAGTGAAAAGTACAGGACAGGCTCCGCCTGTGACCGATTGAAAAATCGGGTGTGGGCAACGCCCACCCTTAACTCTTCACTTTTCATTCTTAACTGTTCACTTCAGAAAATTTTATTCTTCAATCTTAAATCCTTCTTTTGCACGCTTTTCAGCAAGGTCTGCAAGCATCTTTTCCTTGTTCTTGCCCGAAATCTTATAGAAGAACATCGGGATTGAGCAAAGAAGCATGCTCAGACCGGGAAGAAGTGATACAAGAGTAAACATTGCAAATCTCTGACCGGGATCAACATCCGTTGCCGCCATGATTGCTTCCTTTGAAAGCATAGCGGCAGGATCCATATCAATTGCCATATAAAGCACGATGATACCGCAGGTTGAAAATGCGTTGCCGATTTTGTTGATGAAGCCCTGGCAAGCTGATCCGAGACCGTTTTCTCTTACACCTGTGGTAAGCTCCATATAGTCAAGGCTGTCGCAAATCATTGCATATGAAATAACATTGATAACGCCGAGGGGGATCGACTGAACCATAATGAACGGAGCAAGAATATAAATGCTTGCAAGTCCGGTTGCATAGCCGATAACGGTTGTAACAACGCTTGCGGCAAAACCTGCAAGGCAGGTTGTGATAACGATTTTCTTGTAGTCAAACTTCTTCATGAGTATGGGCATAACAAGAGTTGTGCCGAACATACCGACGATTGTGCAGACCTGGAAAATTGTTTTGACAAGGCTGATGCTGTTGAGGATATCAGCCTGTGTGGGATTTTCGGGTCCTATGTAGAAGGAATAACGGGCAACATGGATTGCCGCCGCCTGAACAAGATATCTGCCGCTTGAAAGAATACCCATCATAACAACAAGCATAAGGGGCTTGCAGTGGAAAATTCTTGAAAGGCTGCCGGGCTGACCGGGAACCTTCTTCTTGTTGGGAAGCGTAACTCTTTCCTTGATATGGAAATAGCAGTTGACATACATTATTCCGCCGATAACAACCGCAAAAAGTGCAATGAGAAAATATTTTCTCTTTTCAAAGTCGAGCGGATTGGGAGCATTGCCCGACTTTGCATAAATCGCATTGAGGATAAGGGGAATTGCAAGGAAAAGAACCTCGGGAAGAGCTGAACCGATGCTGTTGATAATCTTTGTGAAGGAAATAACATCGCTTCTCTCTTTTGAGTTGGGGGTAAGAACATTCGGAATGGTCCAGAAGGGAACATCCGCCATGGTGTATGCCATACCCCAGAGAATATAAACAACCGCAGAGAATATCATAAGCGGAGTCTGCTGCATATCGGGGCTGAGATACATGAGAAGGGTAAGAACGGAGATGATGGGAGTTGCCATAATGATATAAGGCTTCATTCTGCCGTTTTTCATTGTTCTTCTGTCAACAATCATGCCCATCATCGGGTCATTGATTGCATCCCATACTCTTGCACCGAGCATGAGGATAAGAACAAACATGAGCGGAAGCTGAAGAACATTGACATAATAGTCGCTGATATAGCTTGACATCATGGCATAAATCATGCCCTGACCGCCTGCACCGAGAGCATACATCCAACGCTCTTTGTTGCCGACATATTTTTTGTTTTCCATAAAAACTCTCCTTTTATTTATCTTCAGAGATTTTCTTTGCCCATTCTTCTTCAAATTTAGCCTTTATTCCCTCATAAACCTCTGCGGGAATATCAGGATTGCCCTTGGAGTAGCCGGGAACAAGCATATCGCCTGCAACCTTCGGATCGGTGCATTCGGTATCGTTTCTCCACTTTTCTCTCTCCTCGGGATTGCGGAGATCGGGAATATCAAGAGGAATTCCGCCCTTGAGAACCGAACGGTAAGCAAACATGCCGGGCAGGAACATATCCATGGCTTCGTAAACATCAACGATATCCATATTTTCTCTGCCTCTTACGGTTTCAACAACATTGTGCATCACATACCAGTCCGAACCGCCGTGACCCGAAGGTGCAGCAAGACGGCTGAATGCATCACCTGTTGACTTTTCGTAGGGTTCGTTTGCGTTTTCGCCTTCATATTCATCAAGGTTAACATAAAGCTTGTTGACATGATCGCTTTCGCAGGCATCCTCACGGGCACATTCCATTCTGCCCTTTGAACCGTAAATGCTGTACCACACGGAGTTTCTTGAAGGACCTACACCGTGGATGCTCTTGAGAACGGCACCGTTTTCGAGAGTTATCATTTCAATACCCACGGGACCTGCCTTTGCACCCATTCTTGCCATTCTTGCGTTGAAGGGAAGCTCAAAGCCGGTTACCTTTACGGGCTTGAGACCTGTGATATGGATAAGCGGACCGATTGAATGCGTGCAGTAATAGCAGGCATGCATCAGATTACGCCAATGGTCGGGGTCACCGAAGGTGATGTTATGCCATATGCTCTCGCAGTTGTGCATGTATTCGCCTTCGCCGTATTCAAATTCGCCGAGCTCGCCCTCACGGTAAAGCTCTCTCATCTTTTTGGGAGCACCCATGTAGCAGTAGTTCTCTGCGTAGAAATATTTTTTTCCTGTTCTTTCAACAGCCTCTATAAGCTCAACAGCTTCCTTCATTGTCTGAACGGGAAGCACCTCGCTGAGAACATGGAAGCCTTTTTCGAGTGCCTTAACGGCAAAAGGTGCGTGCTCTGTTGCAAAGTTTGCAAGCACAACAACATCCATGTCATGGTTAAGGAAATCTTCATAGTTATCATAGAAGGTGATATCTCTGTCGGCATAATCCTTCTTTGCCTTATCGAGAAGAATATCATAATTGTCACAGATTGCAACGGTCTTTGCACCCCTGACGTTATCGCAATGGTTAATCATTGTTCTGCCTCTGCCAACGCCTACAACGCCGACTCTGACAACGGGAGCTTTTTCGAGCTTTCTGCAGAAGGTACGGTCTTCGTAAACCATATCAACGCTGTCAACTCCGAGCTCGCAGAGCATCCATTCCCAACGGCCCTTCATATCCTCGCCTTCAGCATATTCAACGGGAATAAAGCCTTCCGAAAGATAGCTCTTGACTGCACCCTTACGCCATTCGTCGGTTGTGAGATACATATATTCCGCACCCTGTGCGGCAAGCTTTTTAACAGCTGTGTTATTAAGATATTTTCCGAGACCCTTACCTCTGAATTCGGTTTTGATACCGACCATGTGTACCTGGCCTTCCTTCTCTCCGGGATGGAAGATAGCCGATACGGTACCGATATGCTCACCTTCGTAATCAAGGAAGAAAACGTCTTTTTCGGGAACGCAGTCATCAACATCCGCAACGCATTCATCAAAAAATCCGGGAGCTGTATCATCGCCTACAAGACCGTTTTTGCAGCATTCCACCCATGCAGCCTTGTCTTCAATGCAGTCCTTGTAGTTTACGATCGAATATCCCTCGGGAAGCTCAAGGTCTCTTACGGGGGTGCCTTTGAGCCAATACATTTTCAACTGGGACATAATTAAGTTTACCTCTTTTCACTTTAAAAAGGGGCTGTATCAACAGCCCCTGTATGTTTTTGATTATTCGCCCTTCATTTCAAGGAGTTTGACTGTTCCGTCATAGGAAGCCTGGCTGACCTTGATTGAATCTGTGATGGCTGCCTTGATATCATCCTCTGTTGCACCAAGCTCAACAGAATATTTTCTGTCGATGAAGAGGTTGAGTGCCATGATATCTGCAAGTCCGTCAACATCAATACCGCTTTCAATGCCTTTTTCAGCATATTCCTTCTTGACCTTGCCGAGACCCATTCTCATCATCCATGCGGGAACGCTGATGATCTTTCTGTTGTCGCCCATGCCTCTTGCGGCATAAACAATCTTAAGGAATTCCTTCCATGTCTGGTTATACATGCTGATGGGCCATGCCTTTGCACCCTTTGACTTTTCAGCAGCACCGACAATAACTTCACCAACCTGACGGACTGTGAGCATAGCTGTGCCGCCGCCGGGATACATTGTGCAGGGAAGCTTATCCATCATCTTGATCTGCTCAATGAGGATAACCCAGACGGGCTTTCTGCCGGGCTGAGTGCCGAAGATATAGGGAAGCTCAAGAACTGCAACGTCGAAGTTTTCGTCTGCAAATGAGAAAGCAACCTCTTCCTGATCAATTCTGCTTCTGATATAGGGATGCTTCTCTGTGAGCTTCATGTCGGGTCTTTCCTTTGCAAGATATGCAAAGTATGAGCCGAGGATAACCGCATTCTTCATGCCGATTTCCTTGCAAAGAGGAAGAATTCTCTTGAGAGGAGCGATATTGTACTTATAGTATGCATCATAAACGGGAGCGGGGAATTCAACTCTCTCGTCAATACCTGCTGCGAAAACGAAGCAGTCGCAGCCCTTCATAATTTCCTTGATTTCGTCATCTGACTTTTCATAAATGTTGCAAAGCTCGATTTCCATTTCCTTGGGAATGGGAGCACCTTCGGGAAGAGGGGGAAGAGCAACGCTCTTTACCTGATGGCCTCTTTCAATGAAAATTCTTGCTGCTTCGCAGCCGAGAAGACCTGTGCCGCCGATCATAAATACTTTCATTTGTTATTCCTCCTTGAATAATGTGGTTTTTTGTAACCATATACTCTTATAATATATAACTTATTTTAAGAATAGTCAATAGAATACGCAAAAAAATCACCGCGGAATCATCTGAACCCGCGGTGAAAATATTTTTAGAATGAACCGTCAAGGAAAACTACATCAACAAGAAGCTCGGGAAGCATTACAAGCACTCTGGGAAGCCACTCAATAAATGTGTAAGCAGCAAGACCGAAGAAGCTGGGGATTGCTCCGAGATAATATTCTGCTTCGCTTGTTGTGTTATCGCCCGTGAAGGTGATTTCGTTCTGACCGACTTCCTTTTCAAGGGTGAAGCTGTCATGGAGGGTAACGGTGGGAGCTTCATTTTCATCAATGATGTTGCCCTCTTCGTCTTCTTTGAGGTCGGAAACAACATATGAATTAAAGCTGAGCTTTCCGCCGTCGATAGCGATTGTGTTGAAGATGCCGCCTTTATAAAGCTCATTTTCTTTTTCGTGAGTTTCGCCGTCCCAGTAGTGACCGTCATTCTGGGTTGTGAGTGCAGCGATATGCTTGGTATTCATCATGTAGCCTTCAAGGAAGTTACGGACACCGTATCTCTTTGTGCCTGCAGTACCTGCAAGAACATAGGTTGCACCGTTTTCGTTAACCATGTTGAATCTCATGGGCTGAGTTCTGAGATACTGATGGTCGTGACCGCTCATAACAAGGTCGATATCACAAGCATCAACAACAGCAGCAAGCGATCTCTTGAGATAAAGAGCATCGGGCCACTTGCCGTCCTTGCCGAGGGTATAGGGTGACTTGTGCATGCAAACGATTTTCCAGTCCTTATCGGTGCCGTTCATGTCATTCTTGAGCCATGTAAGCTGAGCAAACGAAATTGAAAGAAGGTCGTTTGTGTTGAGCACAGCAATGTGAGCGTTGCCGTAATCGAATGAATAGTTAACACCGTTGAGATTCTGAACGCTTTCGGTTGTATCGAGGTTAAACATATTGTTGAACCAATGCCATACGCCGAGACCGTCATGGTTGCCTGCAACGGGAGCGATTGTTGTGTTGAGGTTGACAGCCTTCATTGCCTCGTCATAGAGATCCCATTCTTCGTTGGTGCTGTCGTTTGTGAAGTCGCCGAGAGTTATCATAAACTCTGCACCGGGCATGGTGTTGAAGCCTGTTTCAACAACTCTTGCCGCTGACTGGAAATTTCTGAGGTTGCTTGCCTGAATGTCTGCAATAACGATGAATTCCGACTTGCTGTCGCCGTTATCTGTAACAAACTTTCCTGCGGGGCTGAATACTGTGCCGTTGCCTACTTCGTATGAATATGTTTTGCCTGCAGCAAGACCTGTTACGGTTGCCTTGTGAACATAGTTGCCTTCAAATTCAAAAACCTCTGCATAAGCAACGGGAACATTTACCTTTACGCCGCTTTCGTCATAAACATTTACAACGCTTGCGGTGTTTGCCTTGGTATACCATGTGATACCCTTTGATGAGGTTGTATCACCGTTGACTGCAACGGAAATACGGAAGGGTGTATTATCTGTTACAACAACTTCGGGAGCATCGGGGGTTGCAGGTGCATCGGGAGTTGCAACTGCGTCTGTGTTTGTTGCGGGAAGATTTGCAGCCGACGAAAATGCTGCTCCGCCCGAAACAAGAGTAAGACAGAGAACGATGCTGAGAATTCTGATGAACGTCTTTTTCATTTCTTTATTTTCCTTTCGTTTTATTTAAGAGGGATTGTTACATCCCACTGAGTGAGCCATTCGCCTGTGCAGCAATTTCTTGCTCTGAAGAGAACTTCGTTATCATAAACCTCAACGATATAGGTAAGACCCGAGCCGTTGCCGCCATCTTCACCGTCTTCGTTTTCGATTGAAAGTGCGGGAGCGTTGAATGAGTGGAAGCCGTCAATCTTCTCATAGCTGTACTGGCTGAAACCTGCATGAAGATGACCGTTGATAAAGATTACGGTTTTGTCTGCAGCATATTTACTGAGGACAGCCTTAACTTCTTCGTTCTGGTCGCCGATTGAGCCTGCTTCTTTGTTTGTGCCGTTACCCCATGTTGTGGGAAGATTGTGAGTAAGCTTGAGGGGCTGATGAACGATAATGAAAACAGGCATTCCGTCTTCAACCGATGCGATTTCGGCATCAATCCATGCAATCTGCTCGGGGCTGATGTATGCTTCTTCAAACACCATTTTATCCGAACCCATAACAATAAATTTATAACCGTTGACGATTTCGGAATATGCGAATTTGCCTTCTGCATAAGCGTTATCCGTCATGGATGTGTCACCGTTAAGAGCGTTTGTGAATGCCGAAAAACGGCTGTAGCTCTGGCTGTATGCACGGAGTCTGATGTCGTGATTGCCTTCCGCCATGATGTAGCGGGGAGCAATGCCCTTGAGCTCATCATAAACAAGCTGATATTCCTCTGCAAGACCGTTTTCTGCGATATCGCCGACACCTACAATTGCATCGAGTCTGTCTGCGTTGCGAAGGTCAATGCATGCCTCCTGGAAAGACTGATATCTGCCAAACATATAGTTTGAAACCTGGGGGTCTGCAACTGTTGCGAAAACAAGCTTTGCATCTTCATTCTTTGCCTTGATGATATCATCGGTTGACGGAGCAACAACGCCGCCGTTGAATGAATATACCATTGACATAATAAGGGCAAAAAGCTTGAAGAAAATCTGCTGAACAAAATTCAATTCCATATGTATGCCTCCAAATAAAAAATATATATAAAAGATACCACCAAAACAAAAAAATGTCAACCGAATGAAAGCGGATTTTAAATGAATTTTCGGCTTCTGAAAAGTAAAAACACAAAATAAAAAGCCGACCTGCAAAGGTGTTCTCCGCAAATCAGCTTTTTGCCGTTCATTTTCAGATATTATTTTCGGTTGATTTTCTTGACCGTAAAATCAGATGCTCATCTCAAAAATCGACTGAATAACTGTTCTGTCTGTTTTAAAAAGATTCTTGAAGAAAGAAATTATTTTCCAGAAGAATCCGCCCTTTGAAACGATAGTCTGGGTTGCATAGATTTCTGCACCGTCAAGAGTTTTAATGGGATTTCCCGCAGCATCAACAACTCTCGCCATAACCTTTGCCGTTCCGTTACCTACGGATTCAACTCTGCAGGTTTTGCCGTCAGCACTCTGCTCAAGGCTGACAACATCGCTGTCTGCCTTCCACTCAACATAAGCTCCCGAAGGAAGATTTTTTGTTTCCGCCGTAAGAACGAGAACTTCTCCGTATTTGATTTCTGCCGAGCCCGGATTATTTTTGATGGAAATTTCAATTTTGATTTCGGAAGGAACAAAAACACAGGCAATCTTGTGAATTGCGGCAGCCGCAGAGGATCTGAATTCCTGGGCACACTTCGAGCAAGAATAAACAGCCATGCAAAGCTGAATATGATTATTGTATTCTGCCTCAACATCAAAAGAATCAAGGCAATGAGGGCAGGTGTTGTTGTTGCCGGTCGTTGCAATGACAGGCTTGAGCACACAGCCGTCGATATGAGCGGAAAGAAGCTCTTTTGTCTGGAAAACAGCTTCGCAGTAGCCACAGTAATAAGTTATTGCATCAGTTGTTTTTTCTGAAACGCAGATTTTTTTGTGTGTTGAATAATCGGATTCGCTTTCAAAAATTCTGCCGCACTCGGTGCAGCTCGTGAACGCAAAAGCGGTTAATGAGGTAAACACAATAACCGTCACCGCAAGAATAACAGCAATGCTTTTCTTTAAAAGTTTTTTCATGTTTTTACACTCCTTTTCATACAATCAGTTTCTTTATTCGTATTTTACCATTTATTTACATTTGGTGTCAATATTCAAAGAAGCGTTCCTGTCCGACAAAATCATGCTGATGTCGGATTTTCAATCAAAAAATGCACGGTTGTCCGATTATCTGACATTGCACATCATTTTGCCGCTTATTGAAAGAAATATACAAATTAATTATAAAAAACTTGTGCATTTTGGAATATTTAAAGACTTTACAAACGGGACTAAAAGTGATAGTATAATCAATGGTGTATAATTAACTCACTAATTATAGTTTAAAAACTTTCAGGAGGAAAAAGACTATGGCAAGAAAAATGAAGACCATGGACGGTAACAACGCCGCTGCATGGGTGTCATATGCCTTCACAGAAGTTGCAGGCATCTACCCCATCACTCCGTCAAGCCCCATGGCAGACTATGTTGACCAGTGGTCAGCACAGGGCATGAAGAACATCTTCGGCACAACCGTTAAGGTTGCTGAAATGCAGTCAGAAGCAGGTGCAGCAGGTACCGTTCACGGTTCACTCGCAGCAGGTGCTCTCACAACTACCTACACTGCATCACAGGGTCTTCTTCTTATGATCCCCAACATGTATAAAATCGCAGGTGAGCTTCTTCCCAGCGTTTTCCACGTTTCGGCACGCTGCGTTGCTTCACATGCTCTTAACATTTTCGGTGACCATTCAGACGTTTATGCCTGCCGTCAGACAGGTTTCGCAATGCTCGCTGAAACAAATACACAGGAAGTTATGGACCTCGGTGCCGTAGCTCATCTCGCATCAATCAAGGGCAGAGTTCCCTTCATCAACTTCTTCGACGGCTTCCGTACATCACACGAGCTCCAGAAGATTGCTGTATGGGATTTCGAAGACCTCAAGGAAATGTGCGACATGGATGCTGTTGAAGCATTCCGCAAGAGAGCTCTCAACCCCGAAAGACCCGTTATGCGCGGTTCACACGAAAACGGCGACATCTTCTTCCAGCACAGAGAAGCTTGCAACGCTTATTATGATGCTCTTCCCGCTATCGTTGAAGAATACATGGATAAGGTTAATGCAAAGCTCGGCACAAACTACAAGCTCTTCAACTACTACGGTGCTCCCGACGCAGAGAGAGTTATCATCGCTATGGGTTCGGTTTGCGACGTAGCAGAAGAAGTTATTGATTATCTTACCGCTAAGGGTGAGAAGGTTGGTCTTGTTAAGGTTCGTCTTTACAGACCCTTCTCAGCAGAAAAGCTTGTTGAAGCTATCCCCGCAACAGCAAAGAAGATTGCTGTTCTCGACAGAACAAAGGAACCCGGTTCACTCGGCGAGCCTCTTTATCTTGATGTTGTTGCTGCTCTTGCTGCAACAGGCAGAACAGGTGCTCAGGTAATCGGCGGCCGCTACGGCCTCGGCTCAAAGGATACTCCTCCCTCAAGCATCTTCGCAGTATATGAAGAGCTTGCAAAGGATGCTCCCAAGGCTCAGTTCACAATGGGTATCACCGACGACGTTACCAACCTCTCACTTGAAGAGAAGGAAGCTCCCAACACCGCAGCAGAAGGCACAATCGAGTGCAAGTTCTGGGGTCTCGGCGGCGACGGCACAGTTGGTGCAAACAAAGACTCAATCAAGATCATCGGTGACCATACCGACAAGTATGTTCAGGCATACTTCCAGTATGACTCAAAGAAGACCGGCGGTATCACAATTTCTCACCTTCGTTTCGGCGACAGCCCCATCAAGTCCCCCTACTACATCAACAAGGCAGACTTCGTTGCTTGCCACAACCCCTCATATGTAGAAAAGGGCTACAAGATGGTTAACGATGTTAAGCCCGGCGGCGTTTACCTCATCAACTGCCAGTGGAATGAGGAAGAGCTTGCTGCAAAGCTTCCCGCAGAAGCCAAGAGATACATTGCAAAGAACAATGTTCAGCTTTACACAGTTAACGCTATCGACCTTGCAGCTCAGATCGGTCTCGGCAAGAGAACAAACACCGTTCTTCAGTCAGCTTTCTTTGCTCTTTCAAACGTTCTTCCCAAGGACGAAGCTATCGGCTACATGAAAGAAAAGGCACAGAAGTTCATGAAGAAGGGTAAGGAAATCGTTGAAATGAACGAAAAAGCTATTGACGCAGGTGCAACAGCATTCGTTAAGATCAACGTTCCCGCAGACTGGGCAGACGCAGCTGACGACGCAGCTCCCGAAGCATCAAAGGGTGCAGAGAAGCTCGTTAAGATGGTTGACGGCATTATGAAGCCCGTTGGTCTTATGAACGGTGACTCACTTCCCGTTTCAGCATTCGTTGACCATGCTGACGGTACATTCGAGCAGGGTGCTTCCGCTTACGAAAAGAGAGGCGTTGCTGTTCTCGTTCCCGCATGGGACGGTGCAACATGTGCTCAGTGTAACAAGTGCTCATATGTATGCCCCCACGCAACTATCAGACCCTATGCTCTCACAGCTGAAGAAGCTGCTGCCGCTCCTGCCAACGCAATCATCGTTGACAAGAAGGGTAAGGGCAAGGATTCATATAAGTACAGCCTCGCTGTTTCACCCCTCGATTGTATGGGTTGCGGCGTTTGCGTAGGCGTATGTCCCACAAACTCACTCAAGATGGTTTCAAGAGAGAGCCAGGATGCTATGCAGCCCGTATTCGACTACATGGTTGAAAATGTAACAGTCAAGGCTGACCTTGCAGATAACACCGTTATCGGCAGCCAGTACAAGACTCCTCTCCTCGAGTTCTCAGGCTCATGCGCAGGCTGTGCTGAAACAGCTTATGCACGCCTTATCACTCAGATGTTCGGCGACAGAATGTATATTTCAAACGCTACAGGCTGTTCATCAATCTGGGGCGGTCCCGCAGCAACATCACCCTATACAGTCAACAAGAAGGGCTACGGTCCCGCTTGGGCTAACTCACTCTTCGAAGACAACGCAGAGCACGGCTTCGGTATGTACCTCGGCCAGAACGCTATCCGTAACAGCCTCATCGCTAAGGTTAAGGCAGTTGCAGAAGCTGAATGTGCAACAGAAGAAATCAAGGCAGCTACAGCAGCATACCTTGACACAGTTAACGACGGTGCAAAGAACGGTGCAGCAACAGAAGCTCTCGTTGCAGCTCTTGAAGCTTGCGGCTGTGAAGCAGGCAAGGAAATCCTTGCAAGCAAGGAATATCTCGCTAAGAAGTCAGTATGGATCTTCGGCGGCGACGGCTGGGCATACGATATCGGCTTCGGCGGCGTTGACCATGTTCTTGCAGCAGGCGAAGATGTTAACATCATGGTATTCGATACCGAAGTTTACTCCAACACCGGCGGTCAGGCTTCAAAGGCTTCAAACATCGGTCAGGTTGCTCAGTTCGCAGCAGCAGGTAAGGGCATCGCTAAGAAGTCACTTGCTGAAATTGCAATGAGCTACGGCTATGTTTACGTTGCACAGATTGCTATGGGTGCAGACGCAAACCAGACAATCAAGGCTATAGCTGAAGCAGAAGCATACAACGGTCCCTCAATCATCATCGCATACGCACCCTGCGAAATGCACTCAATCAAGGGCGGCATGGTTAACTGCCAGGCTGAAATGAAGAAGGCTGTTGACTGCGGCTACTGGAACATGTTCCGTTACAATCCCGCACTCAAGGCTGAAGGCAAGAATCCCTTCACCATCGACAGCAAGCCCGCAACAGGCAGCTACAGAGAATTCCTTCTCAACGAAGCTCGTTACTCATCACTCACACGCTCATTCCCCGAAAGAGCAGAAGAACTCTTCGCTCTTGCTGAGAAGACAGCAGTTGAGAGATATGATCACCTCCTTCGTCTTAAGGACCTCTATGCTCCCAAGGCTGACTAATCCTTAAATAAACAGCGGCACGGTTGAAAAACCGTGCCGTTTTTGTCTTTTGATTATTAAATCGGGACGGCACAGAGGCCGTCCCCTACGATGATTTGTTTTTTGCATTTAAAAAAGGTAAGTAGGGGCGATTCACGAATCGCCCGAATGATTACGCATTCATCAATCCTCAGTCTCGCTTCGCTCGACAGCGATTTGGCTCCCTCGAGAGGGAGCTGGCGAGCGAAGCGAGACTGAGGGAGTTAACAAAGGAGCCAAGGGGCTATATAAAAAATCGGAGCGAAGCGACCATTGATTACGCATTTCATTATATAATCGGGTAAGGGCGAAGCCCTTCCGAAATTATTCACTATTCACTTTTCACTCTTAACTAAAAAACAGGACTGTTCAACCGAACAGCCCTGTAATTTTTTCTTTATGCCGTTTCTTCTTCGGTTTCGGAATACTCCTGACCCGAAAGAATGCATGCTGCAAGAGTGAGTGCGAGAATAACAACCGTCAAAGCCTTGAAAAGAATCATTTTAATGTCCCCCTGAATGTTTTTTGTTATGACTGTATTATATACGTTCAATTTCTAATTTTAAACAGGGAAAATCTCTAAGAATTTATTAAGATTTATTAACATTATTTTAATTCAGCCGTTTATCTCGGAAGAACAACCGTTGCTTTGAAAAGGTCGCCGTCAATCGCAACGGAAAGTCTGCCCTTCTGCAGCTCACAGAGGCTCTTTGCAATCGAAAGACCCAGACCGTTTCCCTCACTTGAACGGGAAGCATCTCCTCTGACGAAACGCTGTGTCAGCTCCTCTGCCGAAACATCGAGCATTTCTTTGGAAATGTTTTTGAAAATCAGCGTACCGTATTCTTCGCCGCCGAGCACCTCAACATAGGCTCTTGTGCCCTCCATGGCGTATTTTCTGATGTTTGAGAAAAGGTTTTCAACTATGCGTGAGGTTTTCTGTGAATCGGCGGTAACAACAACGGGCTCTTCAGGCATCCTGAGAAGAATTTCAATATTTCTGCTCTTAAGCTCATCCTCGTGCTCGCCGACAGCCTGAGCCGCAAACTCGCAGAGATTTATCTTCACGGGATGAATTTCCATTGCTCCCGACGATGCCTTTGAAGCTTCAACAAGATCCTCAATAAGTTTTTTCATCTTCTGAGCCTTTTCATCGAGAATCGAAACATATCTGTCTGCATCCTCATTATCTATGCTGCACTTTTTGAGAAGGTCAACATAGGTTACGATTGAAGTAAGCGGTGTTTTGAGGTCATGCGAAACATTTGTTATAAGCTCTGCCTTCATCCTCTGGTCACGCACCGCACTTTCAACCGCATTCTGAAGTCCGTCCTGCATTGAAAGAATATCCTCTGCAAAGCGTTTCATAAACGGCGGCATGTATTTCGTGTCAATCGTGCGGTTGAGGTTACCGTTTCTGATATCGTTGACCGCTTCAAAAATTCTGTCTGCAGAAACAATGACAAGCAGCATGAAAAGCAGAATAACAGCATCTCCGATGATGCCGAAAGCAAGCATCACAAAAGCGATAATGGGTTCATAGCTGAAAAGTACACCCATTATAAGATAATAAACAGCCGTTGCAACAACAAACATTGCCGACAAAACGCAGGCAAGAATCTTGAACTTTGTGCCCTGACCCTTTGAATAATCGCAGGTGAAAATAAATTCAAGCTTCTTCGCAAGTCTGTCTGTCTTTTTCCACAGGAATTTAAAGAATCTTCCGAACGGCTTGAAAACAAGCTTAACAAGTCTGAATGCAAGAATCAGAATGAGATAACAGAGCGTATGCTTAATAAAGGTTTTGTTGCGGATATTTCTTGCAAGGCTCATGCTGAGAGCTGTCCAAATCATAAAGAAACCTGCAACGCAGACGGCGATAAGCTCGCTTGTCATACGGCTGAGAGTGCTCATCGTTCCGATAAGGTAGCTCACCTCGTCGCCGAAAACATCGTCAGCAAGACCAACGGGGTCAAATTCACCGACAACAAGGCAGAACGCGGCAAACGCAAGCAACGCCATTGTTGCAATACCAAGAACCCAGTTGATTTCGGCAGGAACCCTGTCCGTAAAATTGATTTTAATTCCGTCTGCCGTTTTGCCCGCAACACAAACAAGATAAATGCAGGCTGCACATGCAAGAACAAAGGTTATGACCGTAAGCGTAAGAAGAAGTGCGGGAGAATTAATATGCACATTGCGGAATTCATTATATGCCTGCTCCGAAATTGAAAAGCCGTCAACTCCCTTATAAACGGGAATGCCGAAATATGCCGCCTGAACATCCTCTAAATACCCGTTAAGGAAATTTTTTGTTTCAAGCTCGCTCTTGGTATAATAATCGCTGAACAGCCAGCTTCTGAGCATAGCAAAAACACCCTTGCTTTCGGTGTATGCCGTGCCTTTATATAATGTATATTTGCCGTCTTTGATGCCCTCTGCAAATCTGCCGCTGCCGACAAGCTTTTCAAGAATCTGCTCCTCGGTATCCTTGGCGGTGATTCCGCAGTTTGTAACAACCGTTCCCGATTTATAAATCATGGCATAGTTGACGTTTTTTGTATTATTGATATTTCTTCTGTTTATGCTGTTTCTGTGAAGCTTGTCGCTGAGCTCCGCTATGCGGTTATTCTCAACCATACCGAGAAAGGTTTCTTTTTCCGCCTCGCCATAGCAATAGCCGCCGTCAACAGAATAAAGCGTGTTCAGAGCCCTGCTTATGTCGTTGACATATTCGGGAGCATTGCCTGATTCGTACGGATTATAAGCATAGCCGGAATTTTCGACCGAAACCTGAGTATATACGATTCCGTTGTCAACAATCGTAACGGGAACATCAACAACGGTTGTTGACTCCTCATCCGCATAAACCTCTTCTGCATACGACTCAACATAGAAAAGATCCGAGAATTCTTCTGCGGAAATGAAATTGCCGTCATAATTGAAATAATAAATAACATTATTATATACAAATGAATATCTGTAGCGGTTCTGTGCATCACGGTAAACCCTGACTTCCGAAGCCGAGAGCAGATCAAACGCCTGCGAAACACGCTCCGCCTCAGACTGCCATCTTTGATTTATTTCCTTGCCGTCAGTTGTTTTCTGATAATCTTCAACACTGTTGACCGACAGATACTGTGCAGAATGAAACATATCTCTTATGAACTGATTCATCTGCCAGCGGAAAGAGGGAGTTTCAATAAATGTCGGGCTTGTGTCGCCCGCATAATGTGCAAAGCTTCTTATGAACACGCTCGCAAAGAAGCCCGATGCAAGAAACATGACAACCGCCATGACAAGGGCGGCAATTTTTATTCCCTTATTAATATTTTTCGATTTTGTAGCCAATGCCCCACACCACCTTTAAGTATTTTGCGTCCTTGGGGTTGATTTCAATTTTGTCACGGATTCGCTTGATATGCACCGTTACCGTCTTTCTGGAGTCAAACGCAGGCTCATCCCAGACCGCTTCATAAATCTGGTCGGAGGAGAGCACCCTGCCGAGATTTTCCATAAGCACCTTCATAATTCCGTATTCCGTTGCGGTAAGCTTAACGTTTTCGCCGTCAAGAGTCAGCTCCTTTGCGGGCACGTCAAGCGAAAGACCCCCCGTTGTTATAACGCCTTCCTTTTTCTCCATTGAGCCGAGTGCGGTGAAACGCCTTATCTGCGATTTCACCCTTGCCATAAGCTCAAGAGGATTGAAGGGCTTTGTAACATAGTCATCCGCACCGAAGGAAAGACCCGTTATCTTGTCGGTATCCTCGCTCTTTGCGGAAAGCAGAATAATGGGGATATTGTTTGTTTCGCGGAGCTTCAGAGTAGCCTGAAGTCCGTCAAGGCCCGGCATCATAATGTCAAGAATAACGCAGTGCACCTCATTATTCTTAACCTGCTCGAGTGCCTGCCTGCCGTTTTCGGCACGGAGAACATTATATCCCTCAAGCTTTAAATAAATTTCAACGGAATCAAGAATTGCGATATCGTCATCGCAGACGAGTACGGTATACATCAGTTTCACCTCAAAAAAATTCAATCCCACGGAACAATTATGATTATAACGGGGCGGAATTACAAAAAGAATAGCAAAAAAGTTACAAGTTTATTAAGATATCAGGCAAAAATCCCCCGACGGGCAGTCGGGGGGAATCAATTTTACTGCTTTCTTACATCGCCGCAGCAATTTTTATATTTCTTTCCGCTGCCGCAGGGACAGGGGTCATTGGGTCTTGCCTTTTCTTTTTTACGCACGGGCTGTTTCTTATCCGTGCCGTCGGAGGATCCGCTTGTTGCGGTGATTTTTGCGGTCTGTTCACGCTTGGTTTCTTCCTGGCTTCTGATAACAACGGTAAGAATCTGCCTTGCCGTATCCTCACGGATTGCTTCATTCATGCTGTCAAACATATCGGAGCCCACGTTTCTGTAAGCAACAACGGGGTCGGTCTGACCGTAGGCACGGAGTCCGATACCTCTGCGAAGCTGATCCATTGCGTCAATGTGATCCATCCACTGTCTGTCAACGTTGCGAAGAAGAATCTGCTTTTCAAGCTCACGCATAATCGGCTCGCCGTTATCGCCGATGCCGAACTGTTCTTCACGGGCTTCATAGCTCTTATGAGCTCTGTCAAGAAGAAGCTCTCTTGCTTTTTCTTTGTCAAAGTCATCCTTGAAATCGTCGGGACCCGTAAGCCAGCCCTTGAACTTGTCACGCAGACCGTCAATATTCCAATCCTTCTTTGAAAGGCTGTCGGAGCAGAAGAAATCAACCGCTTCGTTGATTGTTCCTTCAATCATGCGGAGAATAACGGGCTTGAGCTCCTCGCCGTCAAGCACCTGATTTCTCTGCTTATAAATAAGCTCTCTCTGACGGTTCATAACATCGTCATACTGAAGAACGCTCTTTCTGATGCCGAAGTTTCTGCCTTCAATCTTCTTCTGAGAGCTTTCGATTGTGTTTGAAATCATCTTTGCTTCAATCGGCATATCCTCGGGCGTTTTGAGGGTATTCATAACGCTTGTGATTCTGTCGCCGCCGAAAAGACGCATGAGGTCATCCTGAAGCGAAAGGAAGAAGCGGCTTGCACCCGGGTCGCCCTGACGGCCTGCACGGCCTCTGAGCTGATTGTCAATTCGTCTTGATTCGTGACGCTCCGTGCCGATGATGAAAAGACCGCCTGCCTCACGGACCTTCTCTGCCTCGGGCTCGATTTCGGCATCATATTTCTTTTCAAGAGCCGAATATTCCGCTCTTGCCTGAAGGATTTCTTCGTTGTCGGTTTCTGCAAAGCCCGTTGCCTCCGCAATAAGCTCCTCGGAATAGCCCTTTCTGCGAAGCTCGGATTTTGCAAGATATTCCGCATTACCGCCGAGCTTGATATCGGTGCCTCGACCTGCCATGTTGGTTGCAATTGTTACTGCATAGGGCTTACCTGCCTGAGCAACAATTTCAGCTTCCTTATCGTGATGCTTTGCGTTGAGCACCTCATGCTTTATGCCCTTTCTCTTGAGAAGTGCACTCAGAAGCTCCGATTTTTCAATCGAAACAGTACCCACAAGCACGGGCTGACCCTTGGCATGGCATTCCTCGATAGTCTGAATAACCGCCATATATTTTGCCTGCTCCGTCTTATAGACAACATCGGGCATGTCGTTTCTTATCATGGGCTTGTTGGTGGGGATTTCGATAACGTCAAGATTATAAATCTGATTGAATTCGGTTTCCTCGGTCATCGCAGTACCCGTCATACCCGAAAGCTTTGTATAAAGACGGAAATAATTCTGGAAGGTGATTGTTGCAAGGGTTTTGCTCTCATGCTCAACATTGACGTTTTCCTTTGCTTCAATCGCCTGATGAAGACCCTCGTTATAGCGTCTGCCCATCATAATACGGCCCGTGAATTCGTCAACGATAAGAACCTGATTATCCTTAACAACATAGTCAACGTCACGGCGCATGACGCCGTTTGCCTTAAGTGCCTGATTGATATGATGCTGAATTGTCATATTCTCGGCATCCATGAGGTTTTCAAGGTTAAAGAAAGCCTCTGCCTTTGCAACACCCGCCTTTGTGAGGGTTGCAGTCTTTGCTTTTTCGTCAACAACATAGTCACAGCTTTCGTCAACAAGGTCATCAACCTCTTCCTTTGAGTTGACCTCCTTGATTTTTGTGCACTTGAGCAAAAGAGCAAAGCGGTTTGCCATTTTATAAAGATCAGTTGATTTTTCGCCTCTGCCCGAAATGATAAGCGGAGTTCTTGCCTCGTCGATAAGGATTGAGTCAACCTCGTCAACGATTGCAAAGTTATGACCTCTCTGCACCTTATGTTCTTTATAAACAACCATATTGTCACGCAGATAGTCAAAGCCCATTTCATTGTTGGTACCGTAGGTAATGTCTGCGGCATAGGCTTCTTTTCTCTCTTCGTTTTCCTTTTCATGGATGATAAGACCGACCGAAAGACCCATGAAACGGTAAACCTTGCCCATCCACTCGCTGTCACGGCGTGCAAGATAATCGTTGACCGTAACAATATGAACACCGTTGCCCGAAAGAGCATTAAGATATGCGGGCAGGGTTGCAACAAGAGTTTTACCTTCACCTGTTCTCATTTCGGCAATTCTTCCCTGATGAAGGATGATACCGCCGATAATCTGCACGGGGAAATGCTTAAGACCGATAACACGCCACGAAGCCTCTCGGCAGGCGGCAAATGCCTCGGGAAGAATATCGTCAAGAGTTTCTCCGTTTGCAAGACGCTGCTTGAATTCGGGAGTTTTTGCCTGAAGCTGCTCATCGGTCAGCTTTTCATATTCCTTTTCAAGGTCAAGAACCTTGTTGCAAAGAGGACGGATTTTTTTAACCTCTTTCTGGGAATAATCTCCGAATATTTTCTTTAAAAGACCCATAATACACCTCTGTTTAATCCGGAATGCGGAATTATTATTTTCTATTGTAAATTTTATTTTTTTATGGTAGAATTTTTCAGGAACCTTCCCCTTGCGGAAAAACCATATAAATCATTTCAAGGAGAATTTGCCATGCCTAAAAGAGAAGATTATATTTCATGGGACGAATATTTCATGGGAATAGCCCTGCTTTCCTCTTATCGCAGCAAAGACCCCAACACTCAGGTCGGTGCCTGCATCGTCAACAACCATAATAAAATTATGTCCGTCGGCTATAACGGCTTCCCCCGAGGCTGCAACGATGATGATTTTCCCTGGGAAAGAAGCGGCGATGAATACAACACGAAATATCCCTACGTTTGCCACGCCGAGCTCAATGCAATCCTCAACAACGGCGGAGCAAGCCTTGAAGGCTGCAAAATTTATGTTGCTCTTTTCCCCTGCAACGAATGTGCAAAAGCAATCATTCAGTGCGGAATAAAAGAAGTTTATTATCTTTCGGATAAATATGCCGAAACTCCGGGCACAAGAGCCTCAAAAAGAATGTTTGACTCCGCAGGAGTTAAATATACCCAGCTCAAGCCCGCAAAGGACGAGCTGACAGTTGATTTCAGAGAAGAAAATATTTAATGCGTATTTTTATATGGCGGGGGCTTGCTCCCGCCGTTTTTTGTTTTCTGTTTTGTTGCGGACAGACACGGAGGTCTGTCCGCTACGATAAACTAATAAACAAAATCGGAACGACCCAAAATATTTTATTTAAAAAGTATAAACCACGCTTCCGACCTTTGCACCCGTGCCGTCAAGTGCACGCACACTCATAACGCATGAATTATCGGGCCATACAAAACCTGCAGCTTCATCAAAAAGAAGGGGCTCTGCAAAAACTGCCTTTGTGCCGTCAGCCGTGCAGTAAATAATGCTCTGCACCTTCGCACCGTTTGCGTTAACCTCGCCGTATGATGCAAAAACTGCCTTTGTGCCGTCGGGGCTTACTGAAAATACATCCGCAGAAGAAATATTGATATCCTTGAAGGTCTGTGTTGTGCCCGTCATAAGGTCGGTCATAACCAGACTGTTTTTATTGATGAGATATTTTCCGCACTGCATGTAGTCGTTGTAGTAATCGCCCTCAAACTGAGTGAGAACACGCTCCTCGCCGTTGACAAGATTCATGTTGGCAAAGCCGTTTTCGTTCTTTTTGAGGTAGTGCATTCCGTTGTTATCGCTCACAAACCACACGCCGAGGATATCCCTGACAACGATTTTGGGTCTGTAGGCATTTGAAAGCTCCATAACATCGGATCTTCTGCCCTTGTCGCTTTCATTATAATATCTCGATGAAAGAAAATATTTCGAGTCGCCGAGATTTTTAACCAAATCATCGGTGAGAAGTGTCCAGTCCTGACGGAACGAACCGTTTTTATCAATCATCCTGGTATGATTTGAAACATATGTTGAAGCTGTACCCTTTGCAAGGTTGAAGTTATAGATTTCGGAATAAAGCTTTTCCGCCTTATAGAAATTATTTTTATCAAAATCGGCAAGCAAGAGATAACCTTCGCCGTAGCCCGCAGGCTTTGCGGTGAGCTTCACAAAAGCATAGGAATAAACATCAACATCCTTGCTCATATCCGATGTGAAAACGCCGTAGCCGCATGCCTTTCCGTCTTTTTCGATATAGCTGACGGTAACGGGGATTGTTTCATAGGTTGCCTTGAGATTTGCCTTTACGGTTTTGACCTCAAGAGCGGAGGGATTCATTGCACCGTTTGCGTATTCAAAGAATTTAACCTCACCGTTAAGGCTTGCAGAATAATAAACACCTGCAAAATCGGTGGGAAGATATATTTCTCCGTTTGCACCCTTGACCGAAAGAGCGGTGCTGAGAGAATATTCACTCTGCTCATAGGAATAAGCAACGGGCTCAGGATCTTTGTTTATAATCTGAGTATCGCCGCCCTTTGACGATATAAAGAAAACAACTCCCGATACTATCATCAGAACCGCAAGCACGGCGGTTAATATTTTTAATGTTTTTGTGTTCATTTCTATTCTCCTCTTTTTGGTGAAAAGTTAAAGGTGAAAAGTGAAAAGTTAAGGGTCTGCGACGCTTTTAAAAAATTTGCTGATATCATCATTTTTTACTTGTATTAAGAGTTGCTATCAGCATTATCTTTAAACTTTCACAATCATTCTTCAAAAAATAAAATTCTTCCGGCAGATAAGCTGTTTTTTCCAATACAATAAGCAGTTTCAGCCGCTTCTTTAAGAGCTATTTGCATTTTAGAAATAAAGTCTGCTTTACTTGCGGCAAAGTTCGCTTCGTGTATATTTGCTCCTATGCTTGTTCCGCTTTTCAGAATTTGTTTTGACATAACAAATTCCTTCTTTTCAAAAGCAAGCCATTTATAATAGTTTACAATACTGATTGAAAACTCTATTGATTGGTTAATTAATGGACTTTGATTAATCATAAATATGACCTCAAATACATGTTTTCGGGTACGGGTGAAACCCGTCCTTAACTCTTCACTTTTCACCCTTCACTTTTAACTTATATTTCTATCTCAAGCTCAACCGGGCAATGGTCTGAGCCAAAAATTTCATTGTGGATTTTTGCATCCTTCATGTTGTTTTTAAGCTTTTCGGACACAATAAAATAGTCAATTCTCCAGCCCGCATTCTTTGCCCTTGCCGAAAATCGGTAAGACCACCAGCTGTAAACACCTTCAAGATCGGGATAAAAATATCTGAACGAATCAACAAATCCGCTTTCGAGCATTTCGGTGAATTTTCCTCTTTCCTCATCGGTAAAGCCGGGATTCCTGCGGTTTGTTTTTGGGTTTTTGAGGTCGATTTCCTTGTGGGCAACATTAAGGTCACCGCAGAAAACAACGGGCTTTTTCTTATCAAGCTCGCATATATATTTTCTGAAGGCATCCTCCCACTCCATGCGGTAGTCAAGACGCACAAGTCCGTCGCGTGCATTCGGTACATAAACGGTTATAAAATAAAACTTATCGAATTCAAGCGTGATAACCCTTCCTTCGGTATCATGCTCGGGAATTCCAAGACCGTATGAAACGGAAAGAGGCTCTTCACGGGTGAAAACAGCGGTGCCCGAATATCCCTTTTTCTCGGCATAATTCCAGAACTGATGATATCCGTCAAGGGCAAGCTCAGCCTGACCCTCCTGCATCTTGGTTTCCTGCAGACAGAAGATATCGGCATCGAGAGAAGCAAAGCTTTCATAGAAATCCTTGTTAAGACATGCTCTTATTCCGTTAACATTCCATGAAACAAATCTTTTAACCGCCATACCGTATAATCCTCCATTATAGTTTATAGTATTATATCATACTTTTTTTTAATTGTCACCTATTATATATATTAATATATTGTAAACATTAATAAATTTTTGTCTGATTTTTTGGCATGCTATTTTAGGCTATATACTTGACAAATTTGTGATTATGGAGTATTTTTATATTACAAGTGTGCAGAATCATCATAAGAACTGCACAAAAATTTTTATTATTTTTCAGGAGGAAGAATCATGAAAAAAATTCTCGCAGTTCTCCTCGCAGCATCAATGCTCTTTGCATTTGCAGCCTGCGGCGGAAACGATGACGAAGCAACCACAACCGCTCCCGTTACAGAAGAAGAAGTTGTAACAGATGCCCCCACAGATGAAGCTACCGAAGCAGCTACAGACGCTCCCGTTGACGCTTCAGAAGCAGCTACAGATGCTCCCGCTGATCCTTCAGCAGCTGATCCCTCAGCAGTTGACGCTTCAGCAGCAGAAACAACAGCAGTTGCAGACAAAGAAATGACTCAGGCTGAATTCGTTGCTTTCCTTAACGCTGAAACAGCTAAGGCAGCAAAGGGTTCATACAACTTCAACAGAACCTGCTCATACACAGACGAAATTGATGTTGGTGACTCAACAGAAGCTCTCAACAAAGTTATTGCTATGGTTGATAAAAACTCAAACATCAGCACAGTTGTAGGCGGTTTCCTCGGAATCGGCACAAAGAAGGGTGCATTCCCCAAAGATAAGCCCGATGAAGATTATCAGCTCAAGGCAACTTCACTCAAGGAAGCTGATCTCCAGAACTTCAGCTATGCAGACGGCGTTTACAGCTTCACTCTTGCTAACGCTGCTAACCCCAAAAAGACAGGTGCAACTCCTCTTCACAGATTCACAAACGACTTCATTACTCATGAAGAAGTTGACGAAAGCATCAAAGATACAGCAAAAGGCCTTATTACTCTTAACAGCACAAATGTTGACTATACAAACATCAAGGTTTCAGTTACCGTTGAAGGCGGCAAGATTGTTAAGATGACTTATCAGTACAACTTCGCAGCAACTCTTCAGGTTAAGATCCTTGTTGGTAACGTTGACGGTGACGGCGCTGCTATCACAAAGGGCGAATACACAAACATCAAATATTAATCTGAAATAATAATTTACCTCCGCATCGGCAACGGTGCGGAGGTTTTTTATGCATATATCCGTATAAAGAAAAAGCCGAGGCCTGAAGCCTCGGATTTTTCTCGTATAAAACGGGGGGGACAAAAGATGGTAGTAATCAAGTTAATTATTTCTCTGCCTGCTTGGAATATTTGAGAGTATAAACAATTCTCATAAGCCATGCTTCGGCAGGGTTGATTGCCTTTGACTTGCCGAACACCTTTGAGGTGAGCAAGGTAAGGCCGCTTTTGCTCATAATCATGTCAACAGCCTGTGCATCGCCTTCGTTTGCACCGCAGCAAAGAGCACCCATATCCTTGATGAGCACGGCATTTTTGCCTTTGATTTTCTTTGCGGCATATTCGGGAGCTTTTGCACATTTAACGGTAGGACCGCAGATCTGAGCAAAGTCGTCAAGCAGGGGCTTCATTGTTTTGCCGAGTCTGGAAACGGCAACAACCTCGCTTGATGCATTATGAATTATATTGTTGAATTTGGGACATGCCATGTAAATATCTTTGTGTGCGTTTGCAACCTTGGCAAGATCGCCTATAGCCGATGAAGGACCGTTAAGCTCCATCTTAAGAGCTTCTTCACCCTCATTGTTGGTGAAAACGATTTCGCCGCTGTCTCTGTTGCATGTACTATTATACATCATTGACTTATCAATTTCAACAGTTTTTTTAGATTTTGCAAACTTATCGGCGATTTCCGAACAGAAATCGTCAAGATTGTCTGATTTTATGCCAAGCTTTTCCTTGGCGTTTGTGAGAATATAATCTGCACAGACATTTTCAAGTGAGCTTGCAACCTCAAACGCTTCTTCGCTGTCTTTTCCGAAGCAAAGTGCACCGTGGTGAGCCATGATAACAGCCTTTGAGGGACCAAGCTTAAGAGCGTTTGTAACACCCTTTTTAAGCTTCTTTGTGCCGGGAAGACCGTAACCGCCCATGTGAATAACGCTGCCGATAAGGCTTGCTGCTTCACCCGTTACTTTTTCAATACCGTTTGAAAGTGCACTTATTGCAGAAGCAACCTTCTGATGAGTATGAATAACAAAGTTTGCATCGGAGAACTGCTTGTAAACCTCGGCATGAATACCCTTTTCGGATGAAGGCTTAACGTTGCCGCCCCATTCGAGAGTATTGATTGCAACCTCAACGATATCATCGGGTTCAAGACCGATATAGGGCTTGCCGCTGGGAGTTATAACAAAGGTTTTATCGTCAACACGGCAGCTTACGTTGCCCCATGTTCTTGCAATAAGTCCTTTTTCAACAAGTCTTTCGCCTGCTTCAATAACAAGCTTTTTTGCGGTTAAAACATCCATGGTGTTTTTCCTTTCATTAGTGAAAAGTGAAGAGTGAAAAGTTTTGGGTGGGCGCTGCCCGCACCCGATTATAATTATTAACTTGTTCACTTAAACAGTTCTTGCGGAGCAATTATAATGATTATAGGCGAAGCCTATCCTCGACTCTTCACTGTTAACTTTTAACTGTTCACTTAAAATAAGGCGGGATATCGGGTATCCCGCCGTTGGTTGTTTATAATTTATTTATCAAGGCAAACGATATTTTCAAATACCTTGTCAAATCTTGCAACTGCATCGTCAATCATTTCTTCTGTGTATGCAGCGCTGGTGTAGAGACGGCTGCCTGCAAGAGTTACGAGACCCTCTGCCATATAAGCGGCACCCATGTGAGTCATTTCCTTTTTACGCACTGATGTTGCGTTGAGAACGCCGGGAATCTGCCAGGGCTTGCACCAATTGATAGCATAGTTCATTGTGCCGACTGTTTCAAGATGGCAGATTGAACCCTGATTGAATGCTACGAAGGGAAGGTTTCTCTTCTTGATGATTTCCTGAAGGCCTGCTGTGAGTCTGTCGCCCATCTGAGCTGCCTTGTAGCATGCATCTGCCTTTTCCATTTCCTCGAGCATAGTGTAACCTGCAATACAGCTGAGGGGGTTAGCGGTCATTGTACCGCCGCAGAATGCCTTCTTGATCTTCTTGCCGTCGCCGTCAAGACCTGAGCCGAGATGCTTCATATATTCCTTCTTGCCGCCGAGACCGCCTGCACCGGGATATCCGCCTGCCATAACCTTACCGAATACGGTGAGGTCGGGTGAAACACCGAAATAGCCCTGAGCACCGCTCATGCTTACGCGGAATGCGGTAACAACTTCGTCAAAGATAAGGAGTGCACCGTATTTGCGGCAAAGAGCTTCAACGCCCTTGCAGAAATTCTTGTCAACGGGTCTTGTGCCGCTTTCGGGACCAACGGGCTCAAGCATAACGGCAGCTGTGCCGCCCTTGAGTCTGTTTGCCTTGAGCTTTCTTTCAAGGTCATTGAGGTCGCCGGGGAAGAATTCATCTGTATCTCTGAAGCAGAACAGAGGAACACCGGGAGCCTGAGTGAACTTTGAGCCGGGAACACGGATGCTGTAGCCGAGCTGATCTGACCAGCCGTGGTAAGCACCGCCCATTTTAAGAATCTTTTTCTTGCCTGTTGCAAGACGTGCAACACGGATAGCTGTCATACAAGCCTCTGTACCTGAACCGAGCATACGGAACATGTCAACCGAGGGGATGAGCTCTGCAATCTTTTTGCCGAGCTTGTATTCATATTCGTGGAAAAGGCCGGTTGAAGGACCGCAGGTATTGAGAAGTTCAATAACCTTTTCACGGACTGCAGGAGGATTGCTGCCGAGAACGGTGGGACCGCCTGCCTGAAGGAAGTCATAATATTTGTTGCCGTCGATATCATAAAGATATGCACCCTCAGCCTTTGTGAAAACGAGGGGGAACGGATAGTTGAATGCAAGATTGTGCTGAACGCCGCCGGGAATGATCTGCTTTGCTTCTTCGATCATAACCTTTGACTTTGCACACTTCTTGTCAAAATATTCATCCTCATATGCCTTGAGAGCTTCGGGGCTGATTGAATAAATAGGCTTTTTGATAAGTTCGTCAAGCTGCTTCTGAACAGCCTGCGCATCGGGGTAATTGATAATACCGTGGTTTGACATTTCAGAATCCTCCTTAAAAAGAATATATAGTCACTATTAGATTATAACATGGTAAATATGATTTATCAAGTGTGTGTTTTCATGCATTTGCATAAATTTGTAACATTTAACACTTTGTTCATTACTCCAGACCGAGTTTTTTCGCCATTTCTGCGGTTTTGAGCTCAAGAAGCTTTGAAACGCCCTTTTCCTGCATGGTTACACCATAGAGCATATCCGCCTCGTCCATTGTGCCTCGTCTGTGAGTGATAAGAATGAACTGAGTATTTCCCGTCATTTCTCTGACATAGGATGCATAGCGGCTGACGTTGACATCGTCAAGAGCAGCCTCAACCTCGTCAAAGATGCAGAAGGGTGCGGGAGTGACCTTAAGAATTGCAAAAAGAAGCGCAATAGCGGCAAGGCCCTTTTCACCGCCCGAAAGAAGGTCGATATTCTGAACATTCTTTCCGGGAGGCTGAACCCTGATATTGATGTTGCATTCAAGAACATCCTGCGGGTCATCAAGCACAAGCTCTGCACGGCCGCCGTCAAAAAGCTCCCTGAAGGTTTCGGTGAAGTTATTGTTGATTCGTCTGAACTGCTCTCTGAAGCGTTCAGCCATTTTGCCCGTCAGCTCCTCGATAAGCTTCATAAGCTCCTCACGGGATTTTTCGATATCGCCAATCTGAACACTCATGTATTCATATCTCTCGGAAACCTCTTTATATTCTTCAACGGCACCGACATTGACATTGCCGAGTGCACGGATTTTATTTTTGATTTCCTGCAGAGTACGCTGAGCCTTCGGAATATCTTCAAGCACAATGTTCATATCTGCCGCCTCACGCAGAGAAAGCTGATATTCGTCATAGAGCTTGTTCTGAGCTGTTTCAAGCTCACGCTGCATTGCGTCACGGCGTTCCTCAAGTCTTGCAAGCTCGCCGCCGAGCTTTTCTCTTTCGGAGGTCATCTCACGCTCCTTGTTGCGGAGTACCGTGCTCTTTGCCTCGCCCTGAGTGCGTTTTTCACGAAGCTCTTCTATCTTTTCGTTTGTCTTAACCGAATCTTCGCGAAGACTGACCGCCTTTGCCTGCATTTCGGCAATATTTGCAAGGATATTTTCGTTTTCTGCCTTTATCTGAGCAATTTCTTCATTCAGCATATCCGCACGGCGGCTGAAATTCTCTTTTCGCTCCATACAGCCCGCAACTGTTTCATTGTTTGCCTCAATATCCTTATGGAGTGCAACAATTTCAAGATTGAGTGCGTTCTGGATTTCCGACGATTCCTCACGGAGCTTTTCAAGCGACTCACGCTCCGCATTGAGCTCGCCGAGCTGAAGATTAAGCTTTTCGCTTTCTGCAGTAACGGAAACGATTTCTTCATCCGCTTTCTTTTCCGCTGCTTCGGATTCAATGATTCTTGCCTTTGCTCTCTCTTTTTCTGCCTCAAGCTCATCAATGTGACCCTTTGCGGCGGAATATCTGTCTTTGACAAGATTCAGTGCACTTTCTGCTCTGATGATATCTTCCTGAGTCTTTATAAGCTCAGCCTCACTCGCATCGAGCTCTGCCTGAACAAGTGCAAGCTCCTCCGAAACGTTTTTGAAGGATAACTGCTTTTCGTCAAGCTGCTTTTCAAGCACGGCAACCTTTTCTCTGAGAGCTTCAATTTCGGTTGCTCTGCTCAGGAAGCCCGCTCCTGAGCCTCTCGAGCCGCCCGTCATCGAGCCGCCTGCGTTAAGCACCTGACCGTCAAGGGTAACTATCTTGAAGCGGTATGAATATTTCTTCGCCATGTCGATGCCGTTATCAATGTTGTCAACAACGGCTGTTCTGCCGAGAAGCGAGCCGATAATTTCGGAATATTTGCTGTCATATCCGAGCAGCTTATCCGCCATATCAATAAAGCCCTCGCATTTTTCAAGACCTTTTTCGGTGAACGGTCTTGATTTGACCGAAGTCAGCGGCAGGAAGGTTGCTCTGCCCGCTCTGTTATCCTTAAGGAAATTAATTGCTCTTTTTGCGGTGTTTTCATCATCGGTAACAACATTCTGAATCGCCGCACCGAGAGCGGTTTCAACCGCAATCGCATATTCGGAAGGCGTTGAAATAAGCTGCGAAAGAGTTCCGTGGATGCCTCTGAGAGCACCTCTTTTTGCCTCTTTGATAACCTTCTGAACACTGCCTGCATAGCCGTCAAGATTCTTTTCAAGGTCATCGAGCATCCTGATTCTTGCATTCTTCTGATAAATGTCAAGATTGATGCTTTCGAGCTCCTTACGCATTTTTTCAACCTTGTCGGCTCTTGTGCCGATAATCATGCGGTAGCCTTCAAGCGAATTTTCGTGCTCTGCGGCTTCTGCGTTAAGACGGTCAAGCTCCTTCTGAGCTGCCGCTTTTTCGTTTTCGAGAGCATCAATAACTCCGCCACGGGCTCCGATAACCTCATCTATGTTTGCAATTCTCGCCGTAAGCTCATGCTTTGCGGATTCTGCGGTTGATTTTTCAACTCGTATGTCTGCAAGTCTGAGAGCTGCGGCAGTTATTTTTTCGTTGATTTCTCTTGCCTTGTCGCTGTTTTCGCTGTTCTGACCCATAAGCTCTCCGAGCTTGCGGATTTCAGCTTCGAGAGCAGCCTTTTTTTCTGCGGCAAGAGCCTCTTTTTCGGCTGTATCCTTCTGAGCTGCCTCAATCTGTGCATCAATCTCAGCTTTGGAGCTTTCGCTGTCGCCCATGTCGCCCGTGATACGCTCGATTGTCTGCTCGTTATGTTCAATTGTATTTTTCTCAACCGCAATTTTACCGTCGATAACTGCGGCTTCTTCTTCGCCCTCCGATATACTCTGGCGAAGACGCTCGATTTCAAGAGTCATCTCCTGACCCTCTTTGATTGCCTGCTCAATCTGCTCAATAAGCTCAACAAGCTCTGTTTCCGTCTGCTCATACTGAGATGCAGCAACGGAAAGCTTATGCTCCTGCTCACGCAAGCCGTTCTTTGATTTTTCTATCGTATGAAGCCACAGACCGATTTCAAGAGTTTTCTTTTCATCGGCAAGAGCAAGGAATTTGAGGGCTTTTTCGCTCTGAGTTTTAAGGGGTCCTATTCTTCCCTCAAGCTCTGCAAGAATATCACGCAGACGAACAAGATTTTCCTCCGCCTGATCAAGTCTGCGGTTTGCATCGGCTCTTCTGTAGCGGAAAGCCGAGATACCCGCCGCCTCTTCAAGCATGTCTCTTCTCTGGGTTGAGCGTGCGGAAACAAGGTCTGCAATTCTGCCCTGACCGACCATCGAATAGCCGTCACGACCGAGACCCGTATCCATGAAAAGCTCGTGAATATCTCTCAGACGGCAGACCTCGCCGTTGATTTTATATTCGCTTTCACCCGAACGGTAGTAGCGTCGGGTTACGGCAACATCGTCTTTATCGTAATTATTCAGACCTCTGTCGGAGTTGTCAAGACGCAGGGTTACTTCAGCGTAGCCGAGAGGCTTTCTCTGACTTGTGCCGCCGAAGATGACATCTTCCATCTTTGCACCTCGGAGAGTTTTGGTTGACTGCTCACCGAGTACCCAGCGCACGGCATCGGAGATATTACTCTTGCCCGAGCCGTTGGGGCCGACAACCGCCGTTATGCCTTTTCCGAATTCGAGCACAGTCTTATCGGGAAAGGATTTGAAGCCCTGCATTTCAAGTGCTTTTAATATCATTTAATCACCTTAACCTCGTATTTCGAAAGACCCTCCATACCCTTTACGGTACAGTCATAGCCTTTTTCAAGAAGTTGCGTAAGATTTTGTTTCTTCTGTCCTGTCATTTTTGAAATTTCCTTCGGCGCAACAAGCAGGGTATAGCTGCCCTTGCCGAGCTTTTCAAGCTCTCCGAGCACATAATTATAATAAATTCTGCCCTCGCAAAGCTCACGGAGTGCCGGATGATACGCACCGCCCGCAAAGCTGCCTTCAACATCGCCGCCCGAATGCAGACCGACTCTGATGACCTTTATTCCAGCATCCTCAAACATCGGAATGAGCCTTGCACAAAGCTCAACCGTTTCGGGTATTCCCTTTGGAATAAATTCACCCGTCCGCATAAGCTCATAAAGCCTTGTCCCTTTTATGACAACCGTGGGATAGATTCTCACAGTATCAGGCCTGAGAGCAACGATTTTTTCTGCAGTTTCAATGCTGTCGGCATCCCCGGAGCCGTAAAGCCCCGTCATCATCTGCAGCCCGACCTCAAAGCCGTATTCTTTTAACAGATTGCAGGCATCGCACACCTGCTTTGCGGTGTGCCCTCTTTCGTTGAGTATGAGCACTCTGTCATCAAGGCTCTGTGCACCGAGCTCAACCGAAGTTACTCCGTATTTTTTAAGAATTTCACATATTTCACGGCTGATGCCGTCGGGTCTTGTTGAAATTCTTATTCCCTTGAAAATTCCTTTTTGTATGTACTCATAAGCCGCTTCAAGCAGAGAAAGCATATATGTCCGCTCAACCATCGTGAAGCTGCCGCCGAAAAACGCAATTTCACCGCCGCAAGCCTCGCTTTGAGAAAGAGAAGCAATTGCGGTCTGTGCAGCGGAGTGAACATCCTCGGCTGTTATATCCTTCCGGCTGCCCGAAATGCTCCGCTGGTTGCAGAATGAACACATATGCGGACAGCCCTTGTGCACAACAAAAAGAGCAATATTTATATGTTTCATTTTATCCCCATAAGCTCAAGTGCTTCCTTTGCGGCATGCTGCTCGGCAAGCTTTTTGCTTTTTCCCGTGCCTCTGCCGATAACATTGCTGTTAAGATGCACTTCAACAGAGAAAACCTTTGCATGGTCGGGTCCGCTCGCATCGGTGAGAACATATTCAATATGCTCCTCACGATTGCGTTGAATAACCTCCTGCAAGGTGGTTTTATAGTCCTTCGCTTCATCAAGCACATCGTGTCTCGGAATAAATCTGAGCACGATTTTGCTTGCCTCTTCAAGTCCTCCGTCAAGAAAAACAGCCGCAAGCACCGCTTCAAAAGCATCCGCAAGAATAGAGGGTCTTTCCCTGCCGCCCGTTCTTGTTTCGCCCTTGCCGAGTCTGAGTGCAGGACCGATGCCGAGCTCCTTCGCAAAAACGCAGAGAGCCTTTTCGCAGACTCTTGCCGCTCTGTGCTTTGTAAGCTCTCCCTCGGGTGAATCGAAATTCTCATAGAAATACTTTGCCGAAACAAAGCCGAGAATCGAGTCACCGAGAAATTCAAGCCTTTCGTTGCAAACCGTGCCGTCATTCTGCTCATTTGCATATGAGGAATGTGTCAGAGCGGTTTCAAGCAGCGAAATATCCTTGAATCTGTAGCCGAGATTCTTTTGGAGAAGAATCAGATTATCGTTCATTTTCTTTCACCTTGTTATTCTTCAATCATACCGGCAAGTGCGGCAACCGAGCAGTCGCCGTCAATATTCCCGCCGAGCTGAGTATCAAACTCATTTTCAAGAGCTTCAATAAGCTCACGGATTTCAAGCTCATCTCCGACAAGCTCACCGAGCAGCGTTCCGCCGCCGACATTTGACTCGTCACAGCCAAGCTCTTCGCAAATAAAAGAAATCAAATTTTCAAGCATAAAAATATTCCTTTCAAACAGGTAAAATGGATTGTATCGCCCCGAAACCGATTGGTGTAGGGCGGGATGCCTTCATCCCGCCGTCAGAATCAACATCATTCTTCGGCGGCTTGTGGGCAAGCCGCCCTACACATAAAAATTATGGTCAGAAATCAATTATCCGTCGATTTTTCACTTGCTGTAATCTGATTTTCAAGCTCCTTCAGCCCTCTTTCCGCAAGAGCCTCGTATCTGAGCTTTTTATCCCTTATTTTTTCGTCAAGCGGAGGGAGAAGCCCGAAGGATGCTCCCATCGGCTGGAAATTCTTAATGCTTTCATCGCTGATATAGCGTGCAAGTGCACCCGTCATGGTCAGCTCCGAGGGAACGAATTTTTCTTTGCCGAGAATTCTGTTTGCCGCATTTATGCCTGCCAGAATTCCCGACGCGGCGGACTCCATATAGCCCTCAACGCCCGTTATCTGACCTGCAAAATACAGCCCTTCTTTCTCTCTGAAGCCGAAATCGCTTCCCATAAGACGGGGCGAATCAATGAAGGTGTTGCGGTGCATAACGCCGTAACGCACAAACTCCGCATTCGCAAGAGCGGGAATCATTGAAAAAACTCTTTTCTGCTCTCCGAATTTAAGATTGGTCTGGAAGCCGACAAGATTATACATCGTGCCTGCCGTATTCTCCTTGCGGAGCTGAAGATTTGCCCACGGTCTGTGCCCTGTGTGGGGGTCACGCAGACCTGAGGGCTTCATCGGACCGAAACGGATTGTATCGTGCCCTCTTGAAGCCATAACCTCAATCGGCATACAGCCCTCATAAACACCCTTACGCTTGTCAAACTCATGGGTCGGAGCACTTTCCGCATTTACGAGTGCCTCATAAAACGCCTCATATTCCTCTTTGTTCATCGGGCAGTTAATATAATCCTCGGGGTCACCTCTGTCATATCTCGACTGCATGAAGGCTCTTTCAAGGTCGATGCTCTCTGCGGTAACAATAGGAGCAGCGGCATCAAAAAAGCTCAAATTTCCGCCGCAAAGTGCCTTGATTTTTTCGGAAAGTCCTTCCGATGCAAGGGGGCCTGCGGCGATAATAACAACGCCGTCGGGAATTTCGGTTATCTCTTCACGGATAAGCGTTATTTCTTTTCTTGAAAGTATTTTTTCGGTAATGAGGGCGGAGAATTTATCTCTGTCAACCGCAAGTGCACCGCCTGCGGGCACAGCCGTTGCCTTTGCACACTCAACGCAGAGTGAGCCCATAAGCTCCATTTCCGCCTTAAGCATTCCTGCCGCACAGCCGAGACGCATTGCCTTGAAGGAATTTGAGCACACAAGCTCCGCAAGACCCTCAGACGAATGTGCGGGAGAATACCTCACGGGCTTCATTTCATAGAGCTCAACCTCTATTCCCCTGTTTGCAAGCTGCCATGCAGCCTCAACGCCGGCAAAGCCTCCGCCGATTATTTTAACCTTATTCATCGTTCTTTTTCTTTCCGCGAGCCGTTTTTTCGTAGCCGCAGCCCTCTGTCATACAAACAAGCTTTCCTGTTTTCTTTTTGAAAAGAGCTTTGCCGCATTCGGGGCAAGCCTCGCCTGCAGGTGCATCCCAGCTCATAAAGTTACACTTAGGCCAGTTGCCGCAGCCATAGAAAACATGACCCTTCTTTGACTTTCTTTCGATAATCTCACCGCCGCAGACGGGGCATTTTGCACCCGTGTTAACGATAAGCGGCTTTGCGTTCTTGCATTCGGGATAACCGGGACATGCAAGGAATCTGCCGTATCTGCCGGTCTTGATTACCATAAGTCTGCCGCACTTGTCGCAGGGAATGTCGGTTGTATCCTCTTCAAGCTGGATTTTGACATTCTTCATTTCAACCTTTGCCTTGTCGAGAGTCTTTTCAAAATCTGTATAGAACTCGTCGAGCATCTTAACATAGTCAACCTCTCCGCCGCCGACACGGTCAAGATTTGTTTCCATTGAAGCGGTGAATTTTGTGTTGACTATCTTGGGGAATTTATCCTTGAGAAGACCGGTTGTTGCACAGCCGAGCTCTGTAGGAACAAGCTGCTTTGCCTTTCTCTGAACATAGCCTCTTCTGATGATGGTTGAAAGAATTGTTGCATAGGTGCTGGGTCTGCCCACACCGTTTTCTTCAAGCTCCTTGATGAGTGAAGCTTCGGTGTAGCGTGCGGGGGGCTGGGTGAAATGCTGATTTGAATTCAGCTCACGGAGTTTGAGCTTTTCTTCCGCCTTGAATTCGGGAAGAACACCTTTTTCGGCATCCTCCTCGGGAAGCTCATAAAGCTTTGTGAAGCCGTCAAACTTAACCGAATAGCCTGCTGCTGTGAAGATGCAGAATTCATTTGAATCCTCAGCTTTTGAAGCAAGAATTTCAGCCTTCACGGTATTCTGGACACAGCTTGCCATAAGGCTTGCCATGAATCTTTTCCAGATAAGATTATAAAGCTTATACTGGTCGGAGGTCAGACTGCCCTTGACTGCTTCGGGAGTCATCGAGGGGGCTGAAGGTCTGATAGCTTCGTGACCGTCCTGAGCATTTGCTCTTGATTTATAATATACGGGTTTCTCGGGAATATATTCTTTTCCGAAGGTATTTGTTATATAATCTGCCGCCGCCGCTCTTGCTTCTTCCGAAATTCTGAGCGAGTCGGTTCTCATGTAGGTGATAAGACCCGTCATGCCGACACCCTTGATGTTGACACCTTCATAGAGCTCCTGAGCAGCCTTCATTGTTCTTTCAGCCTGGAAGCCGAGCTTTCTTGAAGCCTCCTGCTGAAGGGTTGAGGTGATAAACGGGGGTGCGGGATTCTTTTTTCTTGTGCCCTTTTTGACGGATTTGACAGAATATTCCGCACCGTCAAGACGGTCAAGATATTTCTTTGCTTCCGCTTCGTTTGAAATCTTGATTTTTCCGTTTTCATCGGAATAAAGGGTTGCGGTAAAGGTTCTTCTCTGCGATGTTGCAAGTTTTGCATCAATAATCCAGTATTCCTCGGGATTAAAGGCATTGATTTCATCCTCACGGTCAACTATAAGACGGACCGCAACACTCTGAACTCTGCCTGCGGAAAGACCTCTTCTGATTTTCTGAGAAACAAACGGGCTGAGTCTGTAGCCCACAAGTCTGTCAAGAATTCTTCTTGCCTGCTGAGCATTTACAAGGTCAAGGTTAACCTTCTTGGGGTTAGCCATGCCGTTTGCGATACCCGTTTTGGTGATTTCATTGAAGGTAACACGGTTTTCCTTGTTAAGGTCAAGACCGAGCACCGTTGCAAGATGCCATGAAATTGCTTCTCCCTCACGGTCAGGGTCGGCTGCGAGATAAACTGCTTCGCTCTCGTCAACCATGCTCTTGAGCTCTTTTACAAGCTTTTCCTTTCCTTTGATAAGTGCATATTTCGGAGCAAAATTATTCTTTACGTCAACGCTGAGCTTTGCAGCGGGAAGGTCTCTGACATGACCCTTTGATGCGATGACCTCATAATCCTTTCCGAGATATTTTTTTATGGTATTCGCCTTTGCGGGGGACTCAACTATAATAAGCTTGGACATAGGTTTTTTCTCCCTGTAAATATATATTAAAATTTGTTATTTCAATCTGTAATTCTTTCCGCCGTCGATTTCAATATAATCATCCATCTGCAGCTGCATGAGCACGGATATTACCCTTGAAAGCGGAAGCCCCGTTGCCGCACAGATTTCGTCGGGGTGAAGCGATTCTTCCCCGAAAAGATTATAGACCGCCGTGCAGTCGGGGTCAAGACCCTGGACGCTCTGTTTTTTTACTGTCCGTGTTTTTCTTTTTTCTCCGGGCTTTTCAACCGTAATCGGAGTATCGGGAATGTTGCCGAGATCAAGACGCTCGGGATAAATCACCTCATAGGCTGCAAGGATATCCCTTGCTCCCGAAACCGCCTTTGCACCGTCACGGATAAGTGCGTTTACGCCGTTATACGCTGTTGTAAGAATGCTTCCGGGGATTGCATAGATATCTCTCGACTGCTCTGCCGCACGCTTTGCCGTTATCAGCGAGCCGCTTTTTTCGCCTGCTTCAACAACAAGTATTCCGTGGCTCATGCCCGAAATAATTCTGTTTCTTTCAGGAAAAGTATATCTCGTTGCAGGCTTCATCGGCGGATATTCCGTCACAACCGCACCGCTTCTGCTGATTTCTCGGCGGAGTGCCTCATTTTCCATAAGATAATCCGTGCCGAGTCCGCAGCCGAGAACGCACACGGTTTTTCCGCCTGCGATAAGTGCTCCCTCGTGAGCGGAGCTGTCAATTCCGAGTGCACCTCCGCTTACGACAACCGCACCCGCATAAGCAAGGTCGGAGCTGATCTTCCGTGCGATTGCGATGCTTTCATGGCAGGGCTTTCGGGTTCCGACAACGCCGATTATGACCTTGCCTCTCAGGCAGCTTATGTCGCCGTCAACATAAAGAGCAAGCGGCATATCAACAAGCTTTCTCAATCCTGCAGGATAAATTCTGTCATCCGGTGTAACAATCTGCCAACCGTATTTTGTGCAGGTTGCGAGTATTCTTTCGGCATCCGCCATTTTTGTTTCGCCGAGCTTTTCAAACTGTCTTTTGGTAAAAATCCCTGCTGACATCCGATCTGCTTCTGAGGCTTCATAAAGCTTTTTCGGATCGGGAAAAGCCGTTAAGATTTCATCGTTTCTCGTTCCCGTACCGAGGGCAAGAGAAAGCCAGACCCAATATTTTGTGTTGTTCATCGTTTCAGCTCCCATGCAAGGATTGCCGCTGCTGCGGAAGCATTGAAGGATTCCGCCCTGCCGCTCATGGGAATTGTAACCTGCCCGGTACATTTTCCGATAATCTCTTCCGAAAGACCCGAGCCCTCATTACCGACGCAGCAGATAATTCCTCCGCTCATATCAACGGTTCTGATATCGGTTGCCGTGCTCCTGGGTACGGATGCGAGGGTTTTCATTCCGAGCGAATTTGCTTTCGCAATGATTTCTTCAAGATTCGGCACGGAAATAACATTCATTCTCAGAAGCGAGCCCATGGAGGATCTCAGAGCCTTGGGGTTATATGCATCACAGCCGCCGCTGACAATCAGACCGTCAAGCCCGAGTGCCTCGGCACTTCTGCAGACCGCACCGAGATTTGAGGGGTCCTGAAGATTTTCAAGAGCGATATATTTTCCTTCGGGGTTAAGGAAATCATCTCCTGCAGAGTCTTTCATTCTGCAGATGCAGAAAACACCCTGCGGATTCTCGGTATCGGAAAGCTTCTGTGAAACCTCGACTCCTATTTCACAGCATATGTCGCTTTTTCGGATTATAACATCAGTATATTCGGCATACTTACGGAGTGCTTTTGAAGTAAAAAACGCCTGCTTTATTCCGATACCCGTTCCTGCGGCATCGAAGCAGAGCCGTGCACCTTCGAGAAAAAATTCCCCCGCTTCTTTTCGCAGCGAAGCACTTTCTCCAAGACGGACGGCATATTTGATTTTATCGTTTGTTCGTGCGGTAATCTTCTCCATAATATTCTCACTATATTGTTTAAATATTTGATACCTTTTATATTATAAAAAACAAACAATCAGAGATGTAACGGATTGCCACATCTCTGATGAATGAATTCTATGATTAGTTGAGAGCTGCCTTTGCCTTTTCGGTAAGAGCAGTGAATGCTGCAGGATCTGCAACAGCGATTTCAGCAAGCATCTTTCTGTTAAGGTTGATGTCTGCCTTCTTGAGACCGTTGATGAATGTTGAGTAGTTCATGCCGTTCATCTTGCATGCAGCGGAAATACGGGAAATCCAGAGACGACGGAAATCACGCTTCTTCTGCTTTCTGCCGATGTAAGCATAGTTGCCGCTCTTCATAACAGCCTGCTTTGCAGTCTTGAAGAGTGTGCTCTTTGAGCCATAGTAGCCCTTAGCCATCTTGAGTACTTTATTTCTTCTCTTGCGAGTCATGAGTGCGCCTTTAATACGAGCCATTTTTTATATCCTCCGTTAATCTGTAGTTAAATTCAAGCTTATAAATTATTTATAAGGAACAAGACGCTTGATCTGCTTGCAGTTTGTTACGTCAGCAACAGTTGTCTTGCGAAGATTTCTCTTGCGCTTTGTGTTCTTCTTGTTGAGAATGTGTGACTTGTAAGCATGGGCGCGGATGGGCTTGCCGCCCTTTGAAATCTTGAAGCGCTTCTTTGCGCCGCTGTGAGTCTTAATCTTAGGCATGGTTATTTCCTCCTTAATAATATAAAACCTTTTTACTTTGAGCTTTTGGGAGCCAGGAACATCAGCATCTGTCTGCCTTCAAGCTTGGCAGGCTTTTCGATACTTGCACAGTCAATCAATGCTTCTGCACAACGCTGCATGGTTGCAAGACCGAGGTCGCTGTGAGCCATTTCACGGCCTCTGAAGCGGATTGAAACCTTAACCTTGTTGCCCTGTGCAATAAACTTGCGGGCATGGTTGATTTTGGTGTCAAAATCGTGAGTATCAATGTTGAGAGAAAGTCTGATTTCTTTGATTTCGATGATTTTCTGGTTTTTCTTTGCTTCTTTCTCTTTCTTTGCCTTTTCAAATCGGAACTTACCGTAGTCCATAATTTTGCATACGGGCGGCTTTGCTGCGGGAGCAATCTTGACAAGATCAAGATTTTTGCTTTCTGCAAGCTTAAGAGCCTCTGCTGCGGACATGATGCCGAGCTGCTCACCGTCATTAGAAATAACTCTTATTTCTTTATCACGGATTTCCTCATTGATTTGCTGTTCTTTGCTGCTGATGTTAAAGCACCTCCAACATAAAATTAAAAGCGAGGCAGGAAAACTCCGCCTCGCCAATCAACGCTCTTCACGCACTTACAGTGCATAAAAACTTAAGCTATTGACCAACACGGGGCGTTTCCCGGAAGGTGAGAGCAAAACCTGCTCTGCTTTATTGTGCAAGTTATTTTAATACATATCCCTCGGTTTGTCAAGGGGTTTTTGCAAATTTTTATTTTATTTTGCCGACAAGCATAAGACCTGCCGAAACCGCAAGTCCGCCTATAAGGAAAAGCGAAGCGGTAAGACCGTTGAGAATATATCCGAGTGCCGTGCAATAGAGGGCGGCACAAAGTATGAATGCAAGTGCACTGAACACAATCTGCAGCACCGTGCCGAGCTTTCGCTTCGTTACGATATTGCATGAAGCGGCAACCGCCTTGAGCATTGAAAACGCCGTTCCGTCGTGAACGATTCTTGAGGGAAGTCTGTCGCTGACAGCATCTCTTCTTCTCTTGAACAGTCTGCCCGCAACAGAGGAAAGAATCCTGAAATTCTGCTGAGGCATGCCGAAGCTTTCCGCGATAAGCTCTTCGGTAACGTTAACATCGTTTGTACGCACAAGAATCTGGATTCCGTTGCTTTCGAGAAGCCTGAGATAACCCGTAAGATTTTTGTCAACCGCATAGCTGACAACGAAAAGTGCCGCTATTTTGCCTGCAACGGCAAGATACATAACCTTTCTGCCGCTGTGGGAATATCTTTCTTCAAGAGCCTTTTCGGGCACCTCGATATTGTGATGAACAAGCAGATTTCTGTTGCCGAGAAGTACCTTCTGATTGTGAATTCTTGCAGCAATGCCAAGCTTATCCTCATAAACAAGCTCCTTGACGGGAGGAAGCAGATCCTGTCTGCCGTCAACAACCTGCTCAAAGCTTTCCCTGAGCGGTCCGCCCGATTTTATTATCATTGCCGCCGCATAAAGAAGCACATCATCAATACGGATATTCTTGAAATCCTTCATGCCGTGCATGGTGCAGCGTGAGCGGTCGAAAATATCGGCGGAATCAAGCACAACCGCATTTGCCGAAGCGGTTTTTTCTGCCGCATCAAGGCTTGCAATCATTGTGCCGTTGATGTTGAGCCCGTGATTTGAGCTTCTTGCGATAAATGCGGGTATGAACGCCGAGAAAACGGGTGCACTCATGCAGAAGGTTCCCGCAAAGGCGGAAAATGCACTCATAACGCTCTTTTCAAAAATTCCGGCAATTATCGCAACAACCGCTGCCGCACCGAAGGCTGCGGGCACAAGAATCTGCATCAGCTTTCTGTCGGAAACATCGGTTTTTGAATTTTTGACAAAATCCGAAGGGAAAGCAAGCTTTGAGGAATAAAGAAGCTCCGCATTACCCATCATAAGCCCTCTGCCGAGTTCAAATATTTCGGATTCGTTTTCAAACGGGTGCACAGCATACATATTATGCTCATATTTATAAGCACATACCTCGAAGTTGCCGAGGATACGCTCGGCATCCATCTTATCGGCAAGCTTTCCGATAAGCACGGCGATGACTGCCGCCGCAGAGAAAACCGCCGTTTCCGTGCCGTTGCCGCCGACAACCGCTGCAAGAGTATTCTGCAGAAGTGCAACAACAACCGAAAGGCTGACAGCCGTTGACGAGGTTATCTTCTTTTTGAGAATTCCCGTCAGTCCGTCAAAGAATTTGCTGCTGTCAAACGCAACCGCCGCAATAAGAAGCACCGCATTGAAAACACACATTGCCGTTGAACCTTCAACAAACATCTGAGTTTCAATCGAAAGCTTTGACGCAATCACGGGGATAAGATTGAGAATTATCATCACAAATGCAACGCCGCCCACGCAAAGCAGACTTGTTGTTGCCTTCTTTGCGGCATCGCTGAGCATTTTATGAACCGAAGCACGCTCCGCAGGCGAAGAATATTCGTTTGCAACCGAAAGCTCTTCCTCCTGCTCAAGCTCAAGCTTCTTTTCTTTTTTCTTCTTTGCCTTTTCGGCTCTCGCCACATCCTCGGGCGGAGCCTCATAGTCACCGTCAAAATCCGAATCAAGGTCAATCGCTTCGATAAGCCTGAAATTCTTTGCTTTCTGTTTGCGTTTTTCCCAGAGCTGAACCTCAACATCGCCCTCATCCGTCTGCTCGGGTGCCCAGTCCTCCTCGGTATCAAAGCCCGTAAGCATTATCTGACCTTCAACGTCATCACTCAGCTCTGACTGTTTTTTCGATGACGAGCCGAGAGAATCCATGATTCTTGTTTTTTCGTCAACAAAATCCTTGGCATCCTCGGCAGCGAGAACCTTCGGCATTGCCTCAAGTCCGTTTTCCTCTGCCTCACCCGATTTTGCAACAACAATTCCCGGTCTGTCAACGGGGCCTTCAACGACAGGCTCCATTTCGGCAGTCTGTTCAAGCTTCAGGGTTGTGAAAAACCTCGTTTTATAGTCGGATTCTTTGATATGAACGTCTTCTTCCTTCTTTTCCTCAGGCTTTCCGAAGAAATCCGCCGCCGTTACATCTCCCTCATAAAAAACCTTGATTTCGGAGGGTTCTTTTTTCTTCTGCGGCTTCTTTTCGGGCTCCTGCCATGCAAACATGGCGGGTGCGGGCTCGGGAATATCCTCGGGAACAATCACCGTTTCAATATTGAAAAGCTCCTCGTCAAACTCATAGGTTTTTTCAAAAAATCTTTCCTGACCGTCAACATCCGTATCCTCGGAGACCGATGAAATATCCTGCATTTCAACCGCCGGCTCCTCTGTTATCGGCTTTAAGGTAAACATTCCAGTATCAAATTCACGGCTGAGTATTCTTTCAAAATCCCTTGCGGGAGTTGCAGGTATCGCCGCCTTGGGCACATACTCCTCACCGTTTGTCTGAGCGATAAGCTTGTCAATATCATCAAGCGACCATGTTTTTGACGGAGAATCAGCTTCCTGCTCCTGCTTCGATTTTCTGACCTGAGCAAGAATTTCTTCCAGCTCATCGCCGCCTGAAGTTTTGTTTATGTATTCGTCCAAAGCATTCACCTACCTGTTCTTCGCAATTTCATACATTAAAATTCCCGCCGCCACGGAGGCATTGAGGGAATTGATTTTTCCTTTCATCGGAAGCGATACGATAAAATCGCACTTTTCCTTCACGAGTCTGCTCACGCCCTTGCCCTCGGAGCCGACAACGAGTGCAACCGCACCCGAATAATCCTGCTTATCCCAGCGTGTGCCGTCCATATCCGCACCGTAAACCCAGAAACCCTTTTCCTTGAGCTCATCAATTGCCGACGGAAGATTTGAAACTCTTGCAACGGGCACATATTCAACCGCACCCGCCGAAACCTTGCCTACCGCATAGGTCAGGGCAACGCCTCTTCTTTTTGGAATAATAATTCCGTGGGCACCGCAGGCATCCGCCGTACGGATTATTGCACCGAGGTTGTGGGGGTCTTCAATTTCGTCGCAAACGATAACAAAAGGTGCTTCGCCCCTGCTTTCGGCATTGGCAAGGATATCTTCGATTGAAGAATATTCGTGAACCGCCGCCCACGCTGCAACGCCCTGATGATTTTCGCCCTCGCAAAGCTTATCAAGCTTTCTGCGGTCAGTTTCTTTTATAACAACGCCTCTGTCACGGCACTGACCTATAATTTTTCCGACGGAGCCGCCTCTCTCTCCCTTTGCAACCATAAGACAGTCGATTGTTCTGCCGCTTTTGAGTGCTTCCGCAACGGCGTTGCGACCGATTATAAGTCCCTGGCGTTCATTCTGCATTTCCATAAAGCAGACTCCTCCTATTTTCAGCTATATTCAATCAATTATATCATAAAACAAGAGCTTTGAACAGTATTATTATTATTTTTACAAAAAAATTTTTGTGTTTTTTCATTTATGAAGATAAAAACTGACAGAATTTTGTTGCAGGGGTATGTAAAATGCTGGGTAGGAAGAATTAATAAGTGAAAAGTGAAAAATTAAAAATGAATAATAAAGATTTTCAAAAACCGGGATATATTAAAGAAAGGATGTTTAAAATGGAAAAAGCAAACACCGCACCAATCAGCACCGATATTTCGGACACTCTGTGGGACAGAGGAGTTGCTGTTCTGACCTGCACTCTGTGCTTTGTTTCCGGATTTATTCTCTCGGGAGCAGAGCTTTTTTCAATGCAGATTCCGCTCAGTGTCGGACTTGCCGCCGCCTGCACGGGTCTCGAAGCGGTTTTTGTCTGCCTCGGCGGTGTTGCCGGTGCGGTATTGAGGCTTGATGAGAGCGGAATGATAAACACGATTCTCCCTCTTGCAGGGGTTGCAGGAACGGTCTTTCTGCTTGAAAAGCTCGGGATAAACCGAAAAAGAAAGCTGATACTTTCGCTCAGCACCTTTATTTTCTGCTTCGTTTGCAAAACGGCGGTTATGTTTTCCGAAAATCCCGTATTAAACGAATTCATTCTTGTTCTCTGCTCCGCTCTTCTTTGCGGTGTTTCGGTTGTTTTTTATTCAGGGACCTTTGACTGCATAAAACGCAGACAGAATGTTTATATGCTCGATAACCACTCGCTTGTGTGCATAATTTCAAGCCTCTGCACCCTTCTTCTCGGTGCCTCTCAGATAAGCCTTCTCGGTTTCAGACCCGCAAGGTGCTTCGGTGCCTTTATTATTCTGACCGCCGCATATCTTTTCAGCCGTTCGGGCGGCAGCATTGCAGGCATTGCACTCGGAGGCTGCATTGCAGTTTCGGGAACAGGTGTTGCTCTGAGCATCTGCTACGGCGTGTGCGGTCTTCTTTCGGGCATTTTTTCAAAATTCGGCAGGCTTGCATGTGCCATCACTTTTTCTGTCACGGCAGGAATTGCCGCTCTGCTTGACGGCACGCAGGAGGGAGTTTCGGTTTTTGCGGAAGCGGCAGCGGCAGCTTTTGTTTTCATGGCAGTTCCCGGAAAACATATGAAAAAAATCCGCAGCAAAATCGTTGAGCCGGGCGTAATCCGTGCGGAAACGGAATTCTGCTCCGCAGGTGAAAGACTCAGAGAAACGGCAAAAGCAATCGGCTCCGTTTCGGAATGCGTTGCGTCGGTTTCAAAAGGAATTGAGGCTCTCGCCCCTGCAGGCGATGTTATTGTATGCATGAGAGTCCGTGAACGGGTATGCTCAGACTGTCCGCTGAAAAACACCTTCTGCCCCGAAGCAGGCGAATTTTCTGAAATAACAAAAAAGCTTTCGCAAGGAGAATCGGTCAGCTGCGAGGATTTTTCGGTTAATTTCAATTCAAAATGTCCGAGCGTGCCGAGAATTGCCGACAGCTTCAACCGCGTTTACGCAGGTCAGAGAGCAGTCAACGCCATGCAGGCAAATTCCGCAAGAAACAGAGATCTTGCATGCGGTCAGCTTGACTGGATTTCAACGCTTCTCCGAGAGCTTTCGGATGAAATCGGCAACGGTGCCCGTGTGCTTTTCGGCAAAGAAAAAAGTGCAACGCGTGTGCTTGCCGATAACGGCTTCGGCGTTATCTCCGTCAGCTGCATAAATCCTCCGTCGGGAGGAATGAAGCTCACCTGCAAAGTTGAGGATATTCCCGTTTCAACCTCTCTTTCACGGCTTACAGCCGAGCTCTCCCGTGAGCTTGAAGCACAGCTGAATCCCCCGAAAATAAGGGAATGCGAAAACGGAAAGGAGCTTGTTTTTATCCGCAGGGAGCTTTTTAAAATCCGTATCGGCTCTGCGGCGGCAAGCTGCGGAAACCAGAAGCTCTGCGGCGATTATTTTGAATGCTTCCGCACGGATTCAAAGGCTTATATCATCCTCAGCGACGGCATGGGTACGGGCGGCAGGGCAGCAATTGATTCCACAATGACGGTTGAGCTTTTTTCCCGTCTTATCAGGGCAGGTGTCAGCCTCGATACCGCTCTGAGCATAACAAATTCAGCTCTTTCCGTTAAATCCGATGATGAATCCGTTTCTACCCTTGACGTTGCGGAAATCGACCTTTTCAGCGGCAACACCGTTATATATAAAGCAGGTGCGGCGGCATCATTCTATACCTTTTCGGGCAAGGTCAGAACCGTTGAAACTCCCTCTTCTCCGCTCGGGATTCTCAGCAAGGTCAGCTTCAGCCGCTACACTCTCAGACTCAGGGGCGGTGATACCCTTGTTATGGTCAGCGACGGAATACTCGGTGCGGGCAGCAGCTGGCTGAAGGATGAAATCAAGGCTTTTTCGGGCGGACCCGATGCAAACGAATTCTCAGAAAATATTCTTGAAGCCGCACGGCGTAAATGCGGCGAAAAATTTGATGATATGACGGTTATTGCCGCGGTTGCTGAGGAAATTTGAAAAAAATTAAATTTTTTTGAAAAAAGTCTTGACAAATCGTGAATGAGGGTATATAATCATCAAGCATTCAAAAAACGCCGTTGCGTTTTTTAGTCGGTGTTGATGACGTTGAGGGTCCACCCGTTCCCATCCCGAACACGGTAGTTAAGCTCAACAGTGCCGAAAATACTTGGCTGGAAGCGGCCCGGGAAGATAGGTCGACGCCGACACTTTTAATTTAGCTGTCCAAAAGGGCGGCTATTTTTTTTGCCCGTAAAACCAATAAACCATCCGGAATGCAATCCTCCGTCTTTTTGCTTTGCAAAAATCCACCTCCTTTAAAAAGGAGGTAAAAGAACTGTGCGATTTCATTTATGTTTCATCTGCTTTGTCAACATCCGCGGAACGGTCTTGACCGTTCTTTTTCTTTATGTTATTATAATAATGTATATGTATATCCGTTCACAGAAAGGAAGATAAAAATGTCCGAACTGAAATATTGGGAAAATCCGTATATTATCAAGGTAAATAAAGAAGACGGCCACAACACCGCTCTGCCCCGTCCCTCGGTAAAGGAGGCTCTCGACGGCACAAAAGCACCTCTCAGTTTCTCCCTTGCTGGCACATGGAAATTTTATTGGCAGCAGGGCGTTGACGATCTGAGAACAGACTATTACGGCGATTATTTTGACGATTCCGACTGGGATGACATGCCCGTACCTTCGCTGTGGCAGCTCAAAGGCTACGGCAAGCCCATTTATCTGTGCAGCTCTCTTCCTGCGGCGGTTTCATCCGTTAAAAGCGAGATTCCCAAAATCAATCACGACCTCAACGAAATCGGCGTTTACCGCCGCACCTTTGAAATTCCCGAAGCCTTTGAAGGCAAGGAAATCTTCATTCATTTCGGTGCCGTCAAGGCAGGCTTTTTCCTTTATATAAACGGCAGACAGGTCGGCTATTCTCAGGGTTCGATGACCCCCGCCGAATTCAGAATCACCGATTATGTCAGAATCGGCGAAAATCAGATTACCGTTGAGGTTTATCGCTACACCGACGGCACATATCTCGAAGACCAGGATATGTGGTTCCTTTCAGGCATTTACAGAGATGTTTATGTTTATGCCGAGGAAAAGCTCTGCATCCGCGATTTCTTCGCAGATGCTTCTCTCGATGATACTTACACAAACGGCGTTCTCAATCTTGAAGTAACCCTTCAGAATTACGGCGAAGAGCAGAGCTGCTCACTTGAGGCAGCTATCATCGTTGACGGCAAGCCCAAGAAGGTTGCGGCAGAAAAGCTTGATGCAAAAAGCGGCAAAACCGTTCTGAAATTTGAATATACCGAAGAAAATGTGAAGGCATGGTCCGCTGAAGAGCCTAATCTTTACAGCCTTGTTCTCTGCCTCAAAAGCGGCAGAAAGGTGCTCAGTGCAAAAAGCATCCGCATAGGCTTCAAGAGAATGGAAATCAAGGGCGATACCCTTTATATGAACGGCAAGAGAGTTATCATCAAGGGCGTCAACCGCCACGATTTTGACCCCGACAACGGTTGGGCCGTTCCCATTGAAAGATATTATCAGGACCTTCATCTTATGAAGCGTGCCAATATAAATGCTATCCGTACAAGCCACTATCCCGATGCCGAAATCTTCTATGATCTCTGCGATGAGCTCGGCTTCTATGTTATGGATGAGGCAGATGTTGAAAGCCACGGCGTACGCCGCAAAAACTGCCCCGGCGATAACCTCGAATTCAAGGAAGCTGTTGAAGACAGAGCAGAAAGAATGGTTCTGCGTGACAGAAGCCATGCCTGCGTATGCTTCTGGTCACTCGGCAACGAGGCAGGCGACGGCACAAACTTCATCCATGAAAAGAATGCAATTCTTGCTCTCGACAAATCAAGACCTATCCACTATGAAGGTGATTTTGATTTCACAAAGAGCGATTTCATCAGCCGTATGTATCCCGTTGAATATGTTGTTGAGGCAATGTGTCAGCAGAAGGAGCTGAAAATCAGCCCCTACGAAAACATTGCAAACGCTCTTGCGGCAGACAACAAGCCCATTCCCGAAGAGGTCTATAAAACCCATCCCGTCATCTACTGCGAGTTTGCCCACGCCATGGAAAACAGCCTCGGCAACTTCAAGGAATATGTTGACGATTTTGAGAAATATGACCACATGTGCGGCGGATTTATCTGGGACTATGTTGACCAGTCCATCCGCAAGGTTGAAAACGGTCAGGAAAAATGGCTCTACGGCGGCGATTTCGGCGAAGGAGCTTCAAGCTATTATTTCTGTGCAAACGGCATAATTTCCGCCGACAGAAAACCTCAGCCTTCATATTTTGAGGTCAAGAATGTTTATTCAAATCTCGAAGCGGCTGAGTGCGACAGCAGAAACGGTCAGATTAAAATTAAAAATAAAAACCTCTTTATTTCAACAGAGGATTATAATTTCCGCTGGAGTCTTACAGTCAACGGTGACGAGGTTAAGGGCGGCGAGATAACGGATGTTGTTGTTGCTCCTCTTTCGGAAGAAAAAATCCAGCTTCCCGTAAGCCTTGCAGATTATCCCGAGGGCGAGGTTATTCTCACTCTCACCTTTGTTCTCAACAAGGATAAGCCCTGGGCAAAGGCAGGATATGAGCAGAGCTTCAACCAGTTCGTTCTGCGTGAATTAACCGCCGCAAAGAGAAACCCTGCCAAGGGCGACCTTAAATTCCTTAAGAGCGGCTCAAATGTCAATATTGTCGGCAGCGGCTTTACCGCAAAAATCACCGCAGGTGCTCTTTCGTCACTCAGATACGGCGAAAAGGAAATCATCGAAGAGGGCTCACCCCTCAGACCCGATTTCTTCCGTGCACTCACCGATAACGACAGAGAATATCTCAATTTCGTGCCCCCCATCAACGGAATTCATCCTCTTTATCAGTGGAGAAGAACAACCGCACAGACCGTTGCCCGCTCGGTCAAAGCACGCTCAACCCCCTCGGGTGTTGAGGTTAAAGTCAACTGGAATGCACCCTTTGTTGCAGGCGTTGAAACAACCTATCTCTTCTCACCCGCAGGCGAAGTCAGCGTTAAGCACAGTGCAATGGGTCTTTTCCTTCCCATGCTCAAGGTCGGCATGAGAATGGGCATCAAGAGCACTCTTGAAAATGCAGAATGGTACGGCAGAGGTCCCCACGAAACATATATTGACAGAAAAACAGGTGCAAAAATCGCAAAGCACGCAATGACCGTTGCTGAGCTTGAGCACAGATATATGCGTCCTCAGGAAAACGGACACAGAACAGATGTCAGAAGCCTTTCCGTCAGCGACCGCTCGGGCTTCGGAATCAGAATTGATGCCATGGATAAGCCCTTCGGCTTCAATCTCGGCTACTATAACCCCGAAAAGCTCGACAAGGCAGAGCATCTTTATGAGCTCGATAAGGATAACTGCATCACCCTTAGCATTGACGGTGCAATGAGAGGTGTCGGCGGCGATATGCCCGGCTGTGCACATCTTCATAAGGAATACAGACTGAGCAGCCACAAGAAGATTGAGTTTGAATTCAGAATTTCAAAAAAATAATATAGGCGGGGGCTTGCTCCCGCCGAAAAAGCAGTGATTATATGACCAAAACCAATGCAATGCGTTTGCTCGAAAGTGCAAAAATCCCGTTTGAGATAATGGAATATCCCGTTGACGAAAACGACCTTTCAGGCAACTCCATAGCAAAAAAGACGGGCAAGGACCCGTCTCAGGTATTCAAAACCCTTGTTTTCTGCGGAGAAAAAAACGGCTTCGGCGTCTGCTGTATTCCGACCTGCGAGGAGCTTGACCTTAAAAAGACGGCAAAAGTCTTCGGCGAAAAGAAGGTTGAGATGATACCCGTCAAAGATTTGCTTAAAACAACGGGCTATATCAGAGGCGGATGCTCACCCGTCGGCATGAAAAAGCAGTTTCCGACCGTTATCGACGAAACCGCAACGCTTTTTGACAAAATCTATGTCAGTGCGGGCGTCAGAGGAACAATGCTCGGTATTGAACCAACCGCCCTTGCGGATTATGTCGGTGCAGAATTTGCAGATGTAACATTTGTGGAATAAAAGTAAGAAGCCTCCCTTTAACAAGGGAGGCTTCAGTTTGTCGAAAAAAGTCAATATAAATCTGAAAAGCTGCTCAACAGAATTGCCTCCCCTTCAGGGGAGGTGGATTTTGCGAAGCAAAAGACGGAGGGGGTTATCAGTGGAAATTTTTTACAACTCAATGGTTTCCCGCAAAATCCGGAACTCCCTCAGTCACTCCGTGACAGCTCCCTCTTGAGGGAGCCGAAACAGCAAATTACAGTTTATATATAAAAATCAGGTTTATAGACAGTAAGAAGCCTCCCTTTAACAAGGGAGGCATAATTTTTATTCTTCAACTCTGTGGCCGTCTTTGAATTTTACCTTGCCGATGAAGGGAATTTTGAGGAAGCCGTCAAACTCATCGCCGTCAAAGGTAACACAAAGGTCAATATCCTTGCCGGGGAGGAGAGAGGTCTGCACAACCGCATTGACGGTATCATCATCCTCTTCAACGCTCTTTATTTCAATATCGGGAATCTGAATGCCGGGAATATCAACCTCAAAGCCGTATTCGCCGTTATTATCAAAAACATTGAGCTTTACTTCGCCCGAAAAAAACATGGTGTTGACATTGCACGCCCATTTGCCTAAACCGATCATAATTATATTCTCCTTTCGTTGATGATGTTATATTAACATATATCGCTGAGATAATCAATATGTTATTTCAGAAACAGTTGTTTGTCGAAAACATCATTCAGCAACTTTATCGGCAAACAAAAAACCTCGTCATTAAGACGAGGTTTTTATTATGGAGCGGATGACGAGGCTCGAACTCGCTACCTCCACCTTGGCAAGGTGGCGCTCTACCAGATGAGCTACATCCGCAACTGCAAGAGAGATTATAGCAGAGTAATCTGTAAATGTCAAGAGTTATTTTTAATTTTTTCAAAATAATTTCCCCCGTGTTTCTGCACGGGGGAATAATTATTTAATCAATCACAAAAGCGTCGATTTCTGCCTGAATTTCTTTAAGCAGGGAGTTGATTGCCTGCTGTCTTGTGCCGTAAAGAGTACAGCCTGCCGCACCCATGTGTCCGCCGCCGCCGAGTCTTTTGCAGATAGCGGAAGCATCAATATCACCGTGGGTCCGCACGGATGCCTTGAAATTGCCGTCTTTGAGCTCTCTCATCGTTACGCCGACAAGCACTCCCTCAATCTGACGGGGCAGATTTGAAAGACGGTCAACCTCGCTCTCATCCGAACCGCTTCTTTTATACATATCCTGCGTTACGCAGATAACCGCACAGCGGTCAGAGAAATAAAATCTCATGCTGTCGAGTGCAAGTCTTTCGAGGGCGGCAAAGGTTTTGGTCTTTGTTTCAAAGAAGGTCTGAATAATATTATAGGTATCCGCACCCTTCTTTGCAAGCTCCGCCGCAATTTCAAAGGTTCTTGCGGTTGTGTTTGAAAAACGCATGCAGCCCGTGTCGGTGGTCACGCCCGTAAAAAGGCATGATGCTATCTGCGGAGTTATTTCCGCTCCGATTTCTCTGAGCAGCAAAAACATCATTTCTGCCGTGGACGCCGATTCGGGTTCAAGACAAACCCTATCCGCATACATAATGTTTGAACCGTGATGGTCAATGCAAAGTGCTATTTTTCCCTGATATTTTCCCTCGGATTCCTTGCCGAGAAGCTTGATATCCGCAACATCAATCGCTGCAATAAGAGCAGGCTCAAACTCCGCATTTTCAAGGTTTTCAAACATAAAGCCGAAATCCTTGGGAATGGGGTCGGAGCACTCAACTCTTATTTTCTTACCCTTTGCCGAAAGAGCATGGGCAAGAGCGGTTGCACTGCCGAGAGTATCGCCGTCGGGATGTGCATGGCACAAAAGCAATATATTATCGGAATTTTCAAGAATATTTGCGGTTTCACGCAGGTCAATTCTCATGGATTGACGCTCCTTTTAATCATTTTCAGTCATGCTGCCGAGCATTCTTGCAATGCCCATTCCTTTTTCGATTGAATCATCGGCAACAAACTTAAGCTCGGGAGTTTTTCGAAGATGAAGCCTTTTTCCGACCTCTCTGCGGATATATCCCGTTGCACTGGTCAGACCCTTGACCGCAAGCTTTGCGGTTTCGATGCCTTCCATTGCACTGACATAAACCTTTGCAAAGGAAGCATCGGAGCTGACCTCAACATTGACAACGGTGAGCATTCCCTGAATTCTCGGGTCCTTGAGCTCACGCATTATGGCGGCAATTTCTCTTCTTATGTCTTCGGACACTCTGTCAATTCTGTATCCTGCCATTAATCTCTGTACTCCTCTGTAATGAAGGCTTCAAATACGTCGCCTTCCTTGATATCGTTGAATTTGTTAAGACCGATACCGCAGTCAAAGCCGCTTGCAACTTCCTTAACGTCATCCTTGAAACGGCGGAGAGAAGCCATTTCGTCTTCTGTAATAACGATACCGTCACGCACAACTCTGATTTTTGCACCTCTGGTAATCTTGCCGCTTGTAACGTGGCAGCCTGCGATATTGCCGACGGATGAAATCTTGACAACCTGACGGACCTCTGCCTTACCGATATCAACATCTCTGAACTTGGGAGCAAGCATACCCTTGATAGCAGCCTCAACCTCTTCGATGCACTCATAGATAACTCTGTAGGTTCTTACTTCAACTCCGTCACGCTCCGCAACCTCTGCAGCAACGTTGTCGGGTCTTACGTTGAAGCCGATAACGATTGCGTTTGATGCGTTTGCGAGCATAACATCGCTTTCAACAATTGCACCTACGCCGCTGTGGATAACCTTAACACGAACTTCCTCATTTGAAAGCTTGATAAGATTCTGTTTGACTGCTTCTGCCGAGCCCTGAACGTCGGCCTTGATGATGATATTAAGGTCTTTGAGCTGACCTTCCTGAATTGAAGCAAAGAGGTTATCAAGAGTAACCTTCTGGAATTCCTTGAACTGCTCTTCCTTCGCCTTTGATTTTCTCTGTTCAACAAGCTCTCTTGCAAGACGCTCATCGTTAACTGCGTCAAAGCCGTCGCCTGCCTGAGGAACTTCTGCAAGACCCATGATTTCAACGGGAACGGAGGGACCTGCTTCGTTAACCTTTCTGCCCTTATCGTCGGTCATAACTCTTACACGGCCGACGGATGTGCCTGCAACGATGATATCGCCCGATTTGAGGGTACCGTTCTGAACAAGAAGAGTTGAAACGGGACCTCTGCCCTTGTCGAGCTTTGCTTCGATAACAACGCCCTTTGCCGAGCGGTTGGGATTTGCCTTGAGCTCCTGCATTTCAGCAACGAGAAGAACGGATTCAAGAAGTGAATCAATACCCATTCTTGTGTGTGCCGAAACGGGAACGCAGATTGTTTCGCCGCCCCATTCTTCGGGAACAAGCTCATGCTCTGTGAGCTGCTGAAGAACTCTGTCGGGATTTGCGGCAGGTTTATCCATCTTGTTGATTGCAACAATAATCTGAACTCCTGCAGCCTTTGCGTGGTTGATAGCTTCGATTGTCTGAGGCATGATACCGTCGTCTGCGGCAACAACAAGGATAGCAATATCCGTTGCCATTGCACCTCTCAGACGCATTGATGTGAACGCTGCGTGACCGGGAGTATCAAGGAATGTAATCTTCTGTCCGTTAAGGTCAACTCTGTAAGCACCGATATGCTGAGTGATACCGCCTGCCTCGGTTGCGGTAACGGAGGTGTTTCTGATTGCGTCAAGAAGTGAGGTTTTACCGTGGTCAACGTGACCCATAACAACAACAACGGGGTCTCTTGCGATAAGCTCGCTTTCATCGTCAACGTGGTCGTCGATAATTCTGTCTTCGATAGTGATAACAACCTCTTTCTCAACCTTTGCACCGAGCTCCTCTGCAACAATAGCTGCGGTATCATAATCGAGAACTTCATTTACGGTTGCCATCTGACCGAGAGTGAAGAGCTTTTTGATAACCTCTGCTGCGGTCATCTTGAGCATTGCGGCAAGCTCGCCGACGGTGATTTCCTCGGGAAGCTTGAGCTGAAGCTGAGGCTTCTTTGCTCTTTCGGCAGCAATTCTCTTGAGTCTTTCTGCCTCTGTTTCGCGTCTTGACGAACGCATACCGCCCTGCTTTCTGTACTGCTGGCTCTTCTGCTTGAGCTTCTGCTTTTTAACCGCACCCTCATGCTGCTTTGTTTTGTTTTCGGGAGCGATATTTTCATATCTCTCGTTATATTTTTCAAGGTCAACGTTATCGGCACGGGTGTCGATTGTACGCATTTCGCCCTTTGTTCTTGACTGCATGGGCTTTGATTCCTTAACCTCTTCAGCCTTGGGCTGCTTCTTCTGAGGCATGGGAGGAAGCTTGCCGGGCTTTGCCTGCTGAGCATTCTGCTTAGGCTCTTCCTTCTTTTCAGGCTTCTTTTCAGCCTTCTGCTCTTTCTTTTCTGCAGGAGCAGCCTTCTTTTCTCCGGACTTCTTCTCTGCAGGCTTTTCAGCCTTTTTCTCAGGCTTCTTTTCTTCTGCTGCAGGCTTTTCGGCGGGAGCCTCGGGAGCTTTTTCTTCTTCCGACTTTTCTTCCTTAGCCTTCTTTGCAGCAGGCATATACTCAAAATATTCGTTAAGATCCTCTACCTGATTTTCCTTGGTAAAGGTTTCAAATATAACATCAAGCTCATCATCTTCAAGAACGGTCATGTGCTTTTTCTGACCCTCAAAATGTGCCTGAAGCAAATCAACAACTATGTTGCTTTTGATATCAAAATCTTTTGCAACCTCATGTACTCTGTATTTATTAATCATAGATTAACCTCCCCTGTGTTAAGAAGTGAAAGCATCGTTTTCGCAAAGCCTTCGTCATTAACTGTGAGCACGGCTGATTTGAGTCCCGTTGCCCATCCTATTTCATCTGCTGTTGAAGCAAGCAGCCCGACAGGAATATTGCGTCCGTCAAACGCCGCTTCACGCTCAATCTCTTTTCTCAGCCGCTGAGAAGAATCGCTGCTCAGCAGGCAAAGCCTTGCACCTCTGCTTCTGATTGAACCTATCGCCGCATCGTGACCGCAGCTGAGCTTTTTAGCCTTGCGGCACATGCCGAGAAGAGAGAGGAGCTTAGGATTATCCGTCATTTTTCAGCTCTTCCTCCATTCTCTCGTAGACTCCGTCGGGAATCTCGCAGGAAAATGCCTTTTCGAGCCTTTTTGCCTTTCTTGCTTTTGCAAGGCAGGCGGCATCTCTGCACACATATGCACCTCTTCCGGGTTTTTTGCCCGTCAGGTCAAGCGATATTTCGCCTTCGGGGCTTCTGACAACCCTTACCAGCTCTTTTTTGGGCTTCATTTCGTTGCAGCCCGTGCATTTTCTCAATGGAATCCGACGTGTTTGCATAGTCAGTACCTCTTAAATAATATTTCTGATATTATTCATCAAAATTGATAACAGGTTCTTCTGTTTCGGGATTGATATCAATTTTCCAGCCCGTAAGCTTTGCGGCAAGGCGTGCATTCTGACCCTTGTTGCCGATAGCAAGAGAAAGCTGGCTGTTGGGAACAACTACCTTGCAGGAGTGCTCCTCTTCGTTTTCGATTGTTACGGAAATAACATCTGCGGGAGCGAGTGAAGCCGCAACAAACTCTGCGGGATTTTCGCTGTAGCGCACGATATCAAGCTTTTCGCCGCCGAGAAGCTCAACAATCTTGTTGACTCTTGCTCCTCTCTGACCGATACATGCACCGACGGGATCAACATTTTCGTCTGCACTGTAAACGGCAATCTTGCTTCTTGAGCCTGCTTCACGGGAAACCGATTTGATTTCAACCGTGCCGTCAAATATTTCGGGAACCTCGCTTTCAAGAAGGCGTCTTACAAGACCGGGATGAGTTCTTGAAATTGTTGCCTTGGGACCCTTTGTTGCATCTCTGATATCCGCAATGAATACCTTGATGATGTCGCCCTCTTTAAAGTTGTCGGTGGGAAGCTGCTCACTTCTGAGAAGCTTTTCGGTGAGCTTGCCGATTTCAACGATTGCATCAAGAGTAACGGGGTCAATCTTTGAAATTTTAGCTGTAACGATTTCCTGATTCTTGCTCTGGAATTCTTCCTTGATCTGTCCGTGCTCAGCCTCTCTGATTGCCTGACGGAGAATGTGCTTGCCCTTTTCAGCGGCAATACGGCTGACTTCCTTTGTTTCAAGCTCGATTTCAATGATGTCGCCTGCGATTGCGTTCTTCTTGAATCTCTGAGCCTGCTCAACCGTCATATCCTCATCGGGGTCGAGGATTTCGGTAACAACATTTTTGCGGACAAAAACTCTGATTTTGGCGTTTTCCTTGTCGATTTCACAGAAAACGATATCCTTATTGTTGTAGTCTCTCTTTACTGCGGTTACGATTGCTCTCTGAATACCCTCAAGCAGACCGTCCTCTGCGATTTTCTTTTCCTTGCTGAGGAGTCTGACTGCCTCAAAAAATTCGCTGCTGTTCATTTTTTCTAATCCGTCCTTTCAATTAAAAGCTGAAGTCATCAAGCTTAATGTAGCTTGTTTCTTTTTTCTCAAAGCACATTGCGTTGCCGTCTTCAAGGCGGAGAGTGATGAGCTTTCCGTCGAAATCCTCAAGAATTCCCGAAAATTCACGCACGCCTTCAACGGCTCTTATCATTTTAACCTTTATTTTTTCACCCTTGCAGGCTTCAAAATGAGTTTCTCTTGTTAAATCTCTTTCAAGACCGGGTGACGAAACCTCAAGGCAGTAGCTCTGCTCAATGGGGTCTGCCTCATCAAGAGGCTTGTCGATTGCACGGCTCATGTTTTCGCAGTCGGTGATGCCCACGCCGCCGTCCTTATCAATTATTATTCTCAAAAACCAGTCTGTGCCTTCCTTGACAAAACGGATATCCCAGATTTCAAGCCCGAGCTCCTGAGCAATGGGCTCTGCGATTTCCCAGACAGCGGCAACGGTATTGCCGCCCTTTCCCTTAGCCATAGGTCAGTTCTCCTTTTATATTTCTTTTTATGAAAAATAATTTCAGCACAAACAAAAGAGCGGGTCGCCCCACTCTCATGTTTCATAATCCTACTGTTCGTATTCTAACACATAAAAATAAAAATATCAAGTATTTTTTAAAAATATATTTTTATTAAAACATTCGGGTAAGGGCAGAGCCCCTCCGAAATTTTTAATTTTTCATTATTCATTTTTCATTGAAAATCATCCCTGATAAACTCTTTTAACCGCAAGGCTGTCGCCCGTGCCGATTTCTCCGAGACCGATGAATCGGTTTTCGGGATCGTAAATTCTGAAATAACCGAGCATACGGGGATATTTCAGCCTTTGCAGATCAAGCTCACCGCCGTTTGAAAAGCGTTTTGCCTGAGCGGCGGAAACTTTAATGACGGGATAGCCTTCGAGTGCCTTTTCAACGGGAATAACCAGATTTTCAAGTGTGCCGTTTTCGGCTGCATCGGCAAGCTCTTCAAGCGTAACGGCATTTTCAATTCCGAAGCCGTTAGCCTTTGTGCGGCGTAAAGCCGTCATAACCGCACCGCAGCCGAGAGCCTCGCCAAGGTCGGAAATCAGCGTACGGATATATGTGCCCGACGAGCATTCAACCGATATTGTGTATTCGCCGCTTTCTTCGTTTTCCGAAAGCATTTCGATTGAATAAACCGTTACCTGCCTTGCCTTTCGCTCAACCTCGATTCCCTGACGGGCAAGCTCATAGAGCCTTTTTCCGTCAACCGAAACCGCCGAATACATCGGGGGAAGCTGGCTTATTTCGCCTACAAACTCTGCAAGCTTTTCCTTCACCTGCTCCGCCGTTGCCGTGACCTCTCTTGTTTCAAGAACCTTGCCCGTGATATCAAGAGTATCCGTTACCGTGCCGAGACGGAAGGATGCAGTATACGCCTTATCGTGACCGGGCAGCAGCTCGCAAAACCTTGTTGCACCGCCAAGCATGATTGTAAGAACCCCCGTTGCCATGGGGTCAAGCGTACCCGTATGTCCGCATTTTTTCTCGGAGCATATGCGGCGTACCCTCGCAATCGCACCGAACGAAGTAATTCCTTCGGGTTTATCAAGAAGAATTATTCCTGTCATAATATACCTCTATCCGTTTGTTTCGTTGCCGTTGCCCTGAACGGGTATTGCTTCGCCGAGATATGTCGGCTCAGGCTGAATAATTGAATAAACAAAATCCTTGTTTCTTGCAAGAATTTCTCTTATATCTCTGTAAAGCTGACCCGCGTAGCTTCTCGGGTCAGATGCCACTCCGTATGCATCAAGTCCGAGTGCACGGGCGTCGTAAATTGCTCTGTAAAGATGATATCCCTGCGTAACAATCAGAATTTTCTCTGCTTTGAAGATATCCCTTGCACGGTACATGCTTTCATAGGTCGAAAATCCTGCGTGATCCATAAAAACATCCTCGGAATCAATGCCTCTTTCAATCGCAAAATCCTTCATCACATTGACCTCGTCATAGTTTTTCTTTCCGTGGTCGCCGCTCATAAGCATTTTTCCGCTCGCACCGTTTTTGCAAAGCTCAATCCCCTGAAGAAGCCTGTCCTCGAGCATATGACTCGGAGTGTCTCCGTGAACACCGCAGCCGAGAACAAGAATGCAGTCGTAGCCTTCGCCTGCATTTTCGGGAGTGAGAACATATTTTTCCGTGCTCTTTTTCACATAAAAATCAATGCCGAAAACCGCAGCGGCACCGATAAGCCCGATGCAGATGACGGCAGAAATTGTTTTTCTTATTATTTTCATATCTTTTTACCTCAGAATGATAAAAGACGGAGAACAGACAAACCGTTCTCCGTCTTTTATCGGATGGCTCTGACATTGTTGCTCACAAATGCAGAAATGGTGAATTAACACCATACAAGATGTAGTATACCCGATAAAACCGGTTCGGTCAACAGTTTTTTGAAAAAATAGTAAGATTTTTTTATCCTGCGGTTGTTGAAACACCCGTTTGGGTCTGCGATACGGCTGTTTCGGTCACGGGAACAAGGAATTTTGCACTCACCCAGCCGCTGAATGAATTATATTTTGCATACGCCCAGCCGGGAACGGATTTTGAAACGCTGATAACCGCACCGTTGGGGATTTTCGCCACGATATCCGACTGTGCATAGGCCTCTTTTCGCATGTTGAGAACGCTGCCTGCAGTTTTGACTGTGTAGCTGCCCCTTGCAACAACCTCTCCGCTTTCCGCAGCGGTTTCGGCTGCCGTCGTTGTTTCTACGGGCATCATTTCTTTTTTGATTGTAATAAGACCCCAGCTGCCGTCTTTGAGCGCAAGGTAAACTCCGCCGCTGCCCTGGATAATTCTGTCAAACGAAAAATCAACAACCGTTTCGGCTTTTTTATTGATAATTCCGAATTTTCCGTCCTTGCAAACGGGAGCAAGACCGTTTCTGAAGCTGAAGGCACAGTCTTTTTTCATGGCATCGACCATTGAGCACGAATCAAATCCGCACGGAATAACGGTAACACCGCTTTCGTTGATATAGCCCCATTTGCCCGCCTTTCTGACCGCCGCAAGACCGTCTGAAAAATCGAGTGCATTTTCATAAAGAAGAGCAATATCAAGACGGAGAATATGACTCACATAACCGTATTTTGCTCCTTCTTTGAGTGAATTCGCAACGGGATAGAGCCCCGGAGCAAGGCTGACCTCGCTTGTTTTCACCTCGCCCGCATAGCCGATTTCATCCGTCCACGCAAGATGCTTTACCTCCTCATGCCAGCAGGGAATAAGCTCGGGTGACATAAGCCCGTGATACTGCCTGCTCGTGACGGTTTTTGTTTCCTTGTCAACAAGCAGAAGATATTCGGAGCGTGGGCTGTCGGCAATGTAGCGGTAATTTCTCCATGTGTCGCTGACAACGGAAAATTCATTGTGCTCCGCTTCCTCGGTTATTTTTCCGTCAAGACTCATAAGTCCCTTTTTGCCGCTCGCATAATCGGTGAAAACCGCCATTTCCTCATTGAGGCTCCTGATATCGGAAATATTCTCAAAGCCTTCGGTTGAGAAAGTATAGCCGACCGCATCATTTTTATTTCCGCCGTCCTTCGCCAGCCTGACCGCAACAAAAATTCCCGCAACGATAACGGCGGTCACAACAACGCATATTGCCGCAATCACATAAGAAGGAATCCTTTTTCTTTTTTTGAATTTTATATTTTTCATAATTTTCCCCCCACAGGAAATTTATTTCATAATTCATAGTGCGTAATTCGTAATTGATTTGGTAATAAAAGTATATCATATCAATAAATACAGCACAATTACAAAATTATGACAATACGGTTAATTTTTATTAAAAAACCGCCTCACGGAGAAAAATCCGTAAGGCGGTAAAGGTTATTTAAATTTTTATACAAGGTGTTTTACGCAATAAACAAAACAGTCAAATCCGTTTTTGAGACCTTCCTTAAGGGTATAGAAGAATGCAGTCAAACTGTTTCCTCCGCCTATTGCAAAATCTTCCAGCAAAAGATCAAGATAATATTCCAGCATTGCGATGTTGTGGTCCATGTCGCCTGTAACTATCTCGCAATTATAGATTGTTACAATACAAGTCTGATCATGGGAAACAGTTGCGTTAACTTCGCTCGCAAAGCCTACTTCAAGCGATTCTGCATAGTCATTATATCTTGCAAAAACATAATATGAACGGCCATTGCAGAAATCGGCTCTTCTGAAACCGCCGCTATAGGGGCAGGAAAGTATTTCACCGTTTGCAAAAGTAACTTCGATTTTTTCATCAACGATGTCCTTGCCGTTATAGAAGCCCTTATAATCCTCATATATGTATGCATAGTTATCGCTGTTTGTAAGTGACATGCTCTTAACAATTTCAGCAACTCTGCATGCTGTCATTGTGAAAGCAAATTTTTCACCGAGAACAACTGCATTGACTTCGTTTTCGCCTTCCTTGATGTTTGAACCGTCTGCGGTTTCAAAATCAATGACTTCTGTCTTGACCGATTTGCCTGAATCAAAAACAACGGTTGCATCTGCGAAAAGTGAAAATTCAGCGGAATTTGCGGGAATATCACAGTTGATAATAAGGTTATCAAGCATATCGTTTGCCATAATAATCTCGCTGATTCCGGCACCGTAATATTCTATTTCAAGAGTACCGTAGCAGAATGCTGCTATTGCAATATCCTCGGATTCATCAAAATAATAGATTTTTTCTCTGTCTGTGCTTTCAATGCAGTCACGGAGCTCGTGTGCTTTTCCTTCGGTGATATCAAAGGTTTCAGCAACGAAGAAGCTGCCATATTCACTTTCAATTGAATAATATCCGCTGCTTCTCGGGCTGTAGGAATAAACACTGTAATCGCCCTCATTGGTCATTTCATTTGATGCAAAAAGGGTGCCTGCATAAGCATATTCCATCCCGTCGGTATTGTCATATGTCCATGTGATCGTATCACCGACTTCAAGTGCCGATGCAAAGGGAATCATGCATACCGCCATAATAACGGCAAGCATTGCTGCGATAACTGATTTTGCTTTTTTCATTCTGAGTAACCTCCGTTTTGTTTTTCTATATTTTACTTCAAAGATTATCAATAGTCAACCCTCAGGTACACTATTTATAGGTATATCAGTAAAATATTTCTCAAAGATAAAGACAACTCTGTTTTTCAAAAGGTTCATTTTTTCAAAAAAATTTATTCTTCCTTGACTGAAATCGGAATAAAATGTATTATATAATAGTTAATATATTAATTGAAAAGGCAAAAATATGAACTGCTATACCGAAATTGCAAAACTGACACCGGAGTTTATGAATTTAGCTTCGGTGATAAAGAAAAACCGTCTGCCGAGCGGCGTGACGGGGCTTTCCCATGTCCACAAATCACATGTTATCGCTTCAATGTGCATGTGCCTTATGAAAAAAGCAATCGTCATTGCACCCGATGAGGCTCAGGCAACAAGAATGCGTCAGGATATGGAAGCCTTCGGCATAAATGCCCTGCTTTATCCTGCAAGGGATTTTTCCTTCCGCACCCATGAAACGGTTTCAAGAGAATATGAGCATGCAAGGCTCAGGGTGCTCGATAAAATGCTCTCGGGTGACTATGATGCGGTTGTTCTTTCGGCGGAAGCCGCAAGTCAGCTCACCGTGCCGCCCGCAATGCTGATGAACAACAGCTTTGCGGTCACCGTAGGCGAGGAATATGAGGTTGACGAGCTTCTGCTCAGCCTTGTGCGTTGCGGCTACACCCGCAGCGAGCAGGTTGACGGACCGGGTCAGTTTGCTCTCAGAGGCGGTATTCTTGATTTCTTTCCGCCCGATTCAAAGCTTCCCTGCAGAGTTGAATTCTGGGGAGATGCGGTTGACAGCATTGCCTTCTTTGAGCTTGAAAGCCAGAGAAGAACAGACATGACCGATGAAATCCGCATCACTCCCGCAAGAGAAATTCTCTGCACCGATGAAATGCTCACCGCTCTCATCGAACGCCACATTTCCGATAAAAAAATCAGAGGCGATGCCCTTAAAAAGCTCGAAGAGGATTTAAACAGCCTCAATGACGGCGTGCGTCTTTCTTCGTTTGATAAATATATGCCGCTGATTTATCCCGACACTGCAAGCATTTTTGACTATGCAAACGGAGCAATGCTTTTCGTTTGTGAAAGCTTTGCCGTCAAGGATAAATTCAATGCCGCATGTCAGCTTATGAACGAAACGGTCAAGGGACTTTTTCAGGACGGAACTCTCTGCAAGGGTCTTGACCGCTACATTCTTCAGCCGTTTGAGCTTTTTTCCGTTTATGAAAAGCTCGGTGCGGTTTATCTTGACAATCTTCCCCGCGGAAGCTTCGATACTCCCGTCAAGGAACTGATAACCTTCACGGCGAAACAGATTGCCCCGTGGAACGGAACATTTTCCGCTATCGTTGACGATTTGCAGGTAATCCGCAAGCTCGGCAATTCCTGTGCAATCCTTGCAGGAACGGATAAAAGTGCAAAAACTCTTGCCGACGACCTTGAAAATGAGGGTATCCCTGCTCTTTTCTGCCCCGTACCGCCTGCGGAATTTCCGCCGAAAACCGTCTGTGTTCTTCCCGGCGGTCTTTCATACGGCTTTGAATATCCTGCCGCAAAATTCACTCTCATAACCTACAGAAGCCGCACCGTCAGCAAAAACAGAGTTGTTTCTTCAAAGAGAGTCAAAAACGCATTCAACAATCTTGACGAGCTCCACAGGGGCGAATATGTTGTTCACGCAACCCACGGTATCGGTATTTTTGAAGGAATACAAACCCTCGAGGCTTCGGGAAACACCAAGGACTACATCAAAATTCAATATGACAAGGGCGATAATCTTTATGTGCCCGTAACACAGCTTGACCAGGTTTCAAAATATATCGGACCCAAGAGCGACGAAAAACCGCTCAAGCTCAGCAAGCTCGGCGGCAAGGACTGGCAGAAAACCCGTTCAAGGGTCAAAAGTGCCGTCAAGGATATGGCAAAAGAGCTCATTGAGCTTTATTCCAAGCGAATCAAGGTTCAGGGCCACTCCTTCTCACCCGATATTGACATGCAGAATGACTTTGAACGCCGCTTTGAATTTGTTGAAACGGACGATCAGCTCCGCTGCATCCACGAAATCAAAAAGGATATGGAAAAACCCTATCCCATGGACAGACTGCTTTGCGGCGATGTCGGCTTCGGCAAAACCGAGGTTGCTCTTCGTGCCGTTTTCAAGTGTATTGCCGACGGCAAGCAATGTGCAATCATGGTCCCCACAACCATTCTCGCCCTTCAGCACTATCAGACAATTCTCCGCCGTTTCGAGGGCTTCCCGATTGAGGCAGGCATGCTTTCAAGATTCTGCACAAGAAAAGAAATCGAAAAAACAATAAACGGTCTGCGCCGCGGCTCGGTTGATATCGTTGTCGGTACTCACCGCATTATTTCAAAGGATGTTCAGTTCCGTGACCTCGGACTGATTATCATTGATGAGGAGCAGCGTTTCGGCGTTGCTCAGAAGGAAAAGCTCAAAACTCTTTTCCCTGCCGTTGATGTTCTTACCCTCACGGCAACCCCTATTCCCCGCACCCTCAACATGGCAATGACGGGCATCAGGGATATGTCCGTGCTCGAGGAAGCACCGCAGGACAGACAGCCCGTTCAGACCTATGTTATCGAGCACAACATGCCCGTTCTCGTTCAGGCAATGGAGCAGGAGCTCCGCAGAGGCGGTCAGGTCTATTATCTTTATAACAGGGTTGAGGATATCGAAAAAAAGGCGGCGGAAATCAAAGCCATGCTGCCCGATGCGAATATCGGAATCGGTCACGGCAAGATGAGCGAGGATGAGCTCAGCGAGGTCTGGAGAAGGCTTCTTGAAGGCGAAATTGATATTCTCGTGTGCACAACGATTATCGAAACGGGCGTTGATGTTCCCAACGCAAACACTCTTATCATTGAGAATGCTGACAGAATGGGTCTTGCCCAGCTTCATCAGATAAGAGGCAGGGTCGGAAGGTCGTCACGCCGTGCGAGTGCATATTTTACCTTCACCCGAGGTAAACAGCTCAGCGAGATTGCAACGAGAAGGCTTGATTCTATCCGTGAATTCACCGAATTCGGCTCGGGCTTCCACATTGCGATGCGTGACCTTGAGCTCAGAGGTGCAGGCAATGTTCTCGGCTCGAATCAGCACGGTCACATGGAATCCGTCGGCTACGAAATGTATGTAAAGCTTCTTGAGCAGGCGATAAGCGAGGAGAAGGGCGAAAAAACCTCAGAGCCCGAAAAGGACTGCGTTATCGACCTGCCGATTGATGCACACATCCCGAATGAATATATCGAAAGCGTTCCTCAGAGGCTTCAGATTTACCGCAGAATTGCCGACATCAAAACAAACGAAGATGCTTCCGATGTTATTGACGAGCTTTGCGACCGCTTCGGCGATCCGCCCGAAAGCGTTGAAGGTCTTATCAAAATCGCTCTTCTCAGAGGTAAGGCGGCAAGGCACGATATCTATGAAATCACGATGCAGAGCGACCGCATTATTTTCAGAATCAATCAGCTTGATATGGAAAAAATCTCAACTGCGTCAATGCATTTCAGAGGAAGATTCGTTGTCAGTGCAGGCGGCGGAAAGCCGCACATTGCCGTTAAAATGCTCAAGGGCGAAAACCGACTCAACCTTATTGAACGAGTGCTCGACTATATGGATGAGAAATAATCAGTGTAGGGTCGATTCACGAATCGCCCGAACAAGTTTTGCAAGTTGTATATATAAATCCTGCATAATTTGTGCAAAAAGCAGAAAAAATAAGCTTTATTATGCAAGTTGTTGACATGCATTATTTCACATGCTATAATAACATCAATAATTCAACACCAAGGAGGCAAGATTTATGAAAAACAATGAATTACCGTTATTGCTGCTTGATAACTCATCAATGAGCACCGTTATCAACGAGGGCGAATTCAAAAGCGAAATGATGACCTTTGAAGAAACAAAAGCCATCATTGAGATGTATGAAGAAGACGATATTCTCCGTTGCTTCACGGGCGACCTGCTTGAGGAAATCATCTTCAAATATCTTGACATTCAGGGTCAGCATTTTGAATACAAAAAAATAACAAATATGCGTCCCGGTCAGCATGCAATTGTTTTCAAGGTTTATATCACGCCCTCCGAAACACAGCCCGTTATCAAAACAAAATATGATACCGAGGCAAAGAAAATCCAGAATGTGTATGTATATTGCCAGCATATTGTTAAAATGGCATAATAAAAATTACCGCTCTGCATTGCAGGGCGGTTTAGTTTGGTGAAAAATATGATTAAAAATATTATTTTTGACATGGGCGGCGTGCTCATTGACTACAATCCCGAAAAAACGATGTATTCGCTTTTTGACAAAGAAACCGCCGACCTTCTTTTAAAGGAAATTTTCCGCAATCCCATATGGGCGGATAAGGACAGAGGAATCATCTCTCCCGATGAAATCATGGAGCAGAAAAAGGATGTTATTCCTGCAGGGATTTTTGAGAAAGCAAGCGAAATGGTGCATAATTTCTATCCGTATATGCCGCCGTTTGAAGGAATGTATGAGTTCATAAAGGGTCTTAAGGAAAACGGCTACGGAATTTATCTTCTCTCAAATGCTTCGGGCGATTTTTACGAAAGAATTGACGGGATTCCCGCACTCTCGCTCTTTGACGGCTATCTTATTTCGGCGGATTATAAGCTCCTCAAGCCCGAAAGAGAAATTTATCTTACGCTCTACGAAAAATTTTCGCTCATCCCCGGGGAATGCTATTTCATTGACGATGTTCAGGCTAATATCGACGGTGCAAGGGCAACGGGCATGGACGGCCACTGCTATTATCACGGCAATATTGAAATTCTTAAAAAGGCTATGCTCGAAAAAGGTATCAATATATAGCTTAACATTCAGTGTTTTTATTAATAATAAAAAAGGGGCTGTTTTGGGGTACCCTCCATAAGGAAGTTACCCCTAGGCAGCTCTTGCAGTAAAACTAAATAATTGTAATTTGAACGGTATAGCCACGGCTATGCCGTTTTTGCTTTATGTTGTCTTGAAATATGCTGTTGGTACGCTTCTTCCATTTCTTCGGCAGAGAGCATTTTAATTATTCCGGCACCGTGATAGTAGATGTCTATTGTCTGATGCCGTTTGCCATTAATCTTCTCGGGCTTTGACACAACAATTCTTTCAATGAACTCGTTAACTAACTCAGGCGTCAGCTCTGTCAGACGGGTTATTCTTTTTGCTCGTTCAATAAAATGCTGTAAGCCTTCACATTTGATTTCCGTTTCCTCCAAGAAAGTTTCTATGTCGGGAACTTTGTCTTTCAATTCTCGCTGTTCATCTTCCAAAGATTCAGAAAGTGTCGCAAATCGCTCATCAGATATTTTACCCCTTGTGTTATCTTCATACAAGTTGACTTTTGGATCAGCTTGTATGGTTTTTGTGTTTTTATCTGTTTAAATAATCTGCGATATCCTCAATTCCCTTTATTGCCTTTTGGTCATTCGTTGCAGACAATTCATTGGTGTTAAAACTTCCAACCAAAGGATAAATCTTTGTAACATTGATGTGATTAAGTAATGAGCAGACGGTTTTATATGCATCTTCAGGATTACCGTCACCACCGCCGACAAGAATTACCGCACCTTTCTTTGGCTTGACGGAAATTGTTTCGTTACGAAAATGCTTTGCTGCAAAATATGTTTGAAATCTGCTGCAAACGTCAAAGAGCTTTCCTGTAGGCTGTGAGAAATAAATAGGTGATGCAATTACAACATTATCACAATCGGCAATATAATCATATATTTCTGCCATTTCGTCATTAATTGAACAACCGTCATTTTTCCAACAATAACGGCAATCAACACAAGAAGAAATATCTGAATAATAAGCATTTACTATTTTGTATTCGCCATTTAATTGCTCTGTTAGTTTGTTGATTAAACTAACAGTATCTCCGTTTTTACGAGGAGAGCCGTTCAGAATAAGAGTTTTCATATAATCACCATTTTAAAGTGTTTCTTTTCTCAACAACAAATCATATTCATAACTGTCGCCTTGGTATGTTTCTTTTATTCGGGCAATGGGGTGAACGAAGCCGTGTTTCTCGTACATATATCTTGCTCGGTTATTGTCATCTTCGACGCCGACAGTAAGTTCGTGATAACCGTTGGCATTGAGTTCGTCAATAACGGTTTCAAGAAGATATGAGCCTAATCCTTTGCCTTGATAGTCTTTATGAACTCTGAATGCAAACAGATATGCTCGTTTCCCTTTTTCGGCGAAGTCTTTATCTTCATTGTCATATTTCACATGAAGCTCGCCAATCAGCTTGCCATTATCAAACAGGGCAAAAATATCAACGATACCATTTTCAATGTTGCAAGTGTTTTCGGCAATCATATCATCAATATCTTTATAGTTGAAAAGCTGTGTAAGTATAGGGAGTTCGGTTGTTTTTATTTTTCTGACGATGTTCATATCTATATCTCCAAGAGTTTTACTCTGAATATAAAATAAGCTGATTAACTTGACTATCTGTTAAGATGTTTTTTAATGTTTTCAAAGCTTGTATATATTGATTTTCATAATGTGAGAAAGTATCGGTTTTCTGAATTTTGAAGCCGAGTTTGGTGTAGAGAAATATAGCCTTATAACTCCACGGTTGAGTATGAATATATACGGGAAATTCTCCTGACTTTTTAAAAATCTCCATTACCTTTTGGCAAAGCGCCAAACCTATATGTTTGCCTTGATATTTCGGTGAAACAACAAGCCAGTGCAGAGAAGCGACTGTAGCCTTGTCTTTTAAATCGTGCCAAGCAATACAGGAGCCTACAACATTACCTTTATCGTCCACAACAAAAACACAACGCTTTTTCAGTTCATCAATTTGTTTGCAGTAATTTCTTCTGAAATATGTTTCAGCTTCTTCAACGGATGAAAAATCACCGATTTCATATTCAAGTTCTGCCCAATGTTTTTCGTCACCTTTATTATACGTCTTAAAGCTGTATCCTTCAGGTAACAAAACTGATGTTATGCAAATTTCATTGCATTTTAAAATCAAATTATAATATGGAATACTTCTGTCTATCATTTTACCTTGATTTTTTTCAAAATTATTTGATATAGATATAATTGTTTCCTGTTTTTATAACATTGCTTGTAATTTCATTTGCAAGCAAAAATATTACATACTCATTTTCTTTTAATTCATAAAGATGTTCAAGTTTTCTGCCGTAAACGAAAACTTTTATATCGTTATTGAATTTGATATATAGGTCAACGTTAACATAAGGCGGGTTACTATCGTCATTTACGCCGTTAAAACAGGCGGTTTCAACTGTAACATTCGATAAATCAACACCTAAAATATTTCCGATAAGTGATGGAAGTAATTGTTCATCACCGGAAACACTACGGAGATAAGGATAAAAACACTTAATAACCCTCAAATGTTCATTATCTCTGATTTTAATATCCCTCAGCTTTATAAACTCATCAAATTCCATCTGTGTCACCTTTATAAATAACATCAAACTCATCTTCGCTTGGCACTTCAAATATTGAAGCGAATTTTGCGGCGAGATTATCGTCAACATAGTAGGCACTTGTTTCATTTGCAAGTACAGTGTCGTTTCTCTTGTGCAAGCGAGATTTCCATGTTTTATCGCTAATAACAATGTAATGAAGCTCGCATTCGATATTACGGGATTTGTAAAACTCTTTTACCGCTTTCCGTTCTGCTTTTGTCCAGAAGCCCCAGTCAAGAACGACATTGAAATTGTTTTCGAGTAGTTCCAAGGATTTATTTAACAGATATTTCTCAGTTCTTTCCACATATTCATCGTGTTTATCGCCACAATGCTGACCGAAAAGAGCAAGCGTTATTTCATCAACCGAAAGCAGTACAGCATTCTTTTCTTTACAAAGCTTTTGTGCGTATGTAGTTTTACCGCAGCAGATTTTGCCGCAGATTAAAAAGACTTTTATCATAAGCAACACCTTCTTACTTATTCATATCATCAACAAACTCGCTGTTTCTTGCTGTCAGCTCGACCCACGCAGGTCTGAATCCGCTTTTGATAGCATTGCGGACAGATTTGATATTCGACCATGCAGCACAGTAGAACGGTACTTTGCCGAGTTTCAATATTTCAATGGCAAGCTTGCTTGTAATTGCAGATGCAACGCCTTTTCTTCGGTATTCGGGCAGAACATCAACGCCGATCTGATACATTGTTTCACAATCGGCAGAACAGCCTGTAAGTCCTATGAGTTTGCCGTTATCGAATGCACCGACAGCGAGTTTATCAAGATGCTTTCGGCTTTTGCACAAAGCGTTGCCCCACTCGGCAGTGTAATATTGTTCAAATTCTTCGGGCTGTAAAACTCTTATTTCATAATTGCAGGGCAGTTCTTTAAGTGCGTTGACATCGGGCAGGAAGTATTCCGCCATAAAGCAGACTTTATAGCCAAACTCTGCTAACTTCTCGTTGAGTGCAATAACATTGGGTGATTCAAAACAATGCTCAACGGCATATTTGCCTATGTACCACTCAACGGTTTCTTTCATTCTCGGACTGACCTGAGCGACAATATTGTTTCCGTATGATACTAAATCACACTCAAGCGGCAAGGGCACATACACCCTTGCTTTTTCATTCTTCTGCGATAAAACAACCTTTTTTTCAGTTGCAAGAAAATCTTCTGCGTTGCAGTTGCAGTCATACGCGGATTGCTGTAATGCGATTTGAAATATTTCTTGATTCGTCATATTTACACCTATTTATTTGCTTTTAATGTGAATGTTGCGCCCCAGTTATTCAGCACTTCAACGGAAGAAAAACCCGATTCTAGTAAGGCTTTGGTTTCATGTTCAACGGTCAACGGGGTATCATAGTGATAAAACTCTTTGTCATCAACGCCTTGTTCCTTTTTGAGACGGAGCAACTCGTTTCGGAATGTTCTCTCATCTTCATCAGACAAGGCGAAATAATCGGTAAGAATAAAATATCCTCCATTTTTTAATGCTTTGCAGAGTTTTGCATAAAGCGGGATTTTTTCTTCTTTTGTGAAATGGTGCAGGGATTCAACCGAAACTGCGGCGTCAAAATTGTTTTCATCAAACGGAATATCAAAATATGAGCCGCAAATCAATGTCAGATCATTTTCGGGAAGCTTATTTTTCAGTGCGTTCAGCATTGATTCGGTTAAGTCGATACCGGTTATTTTGGCAAAGGGGTTAAGTCTGAAATAATGTTCCAATTCCAAACCCGTACCGCAACCCAAATCAAGGATTTTTGCACCGTCGGTTTTGGGTAAACAGTCGGCGGTATATGGATAAAACACGTCAGACGATTCGATATTGGTCATCATATGTTCATCGTAACCGTCTAACCGTTTATCAAAAAACTCATTCATTTTTTCAAGCATTTTATTTACTCCTGATTATAATTTACAATACATTTCCTGCGCTTTGGGGATAAAGCCGAGTTTTTCATAGAGTTTAATTGCATAAGGATTATTCACAAGAACATCAAGATTTATAAAATTACAATCCCGTTCTTTTGCCCAATCTTTTGCAGCGTTCATTAAAGCTGTTCCGAACCCTTTACCACGATGATTTTCGGTTACGCTTATGTCCATTATATAGCAATACTTTCCGGGATGCATAAATTCAAAATTGGGTCTTGTTTTCGCTTGAAGCAGTATAAAACCGACAATCATATCATCGTTCTCATAAATAAGAATATCTGACTCTTCATTAGCAATTGTATTCTCAATAAACTCTGTGCTCTGGTCGCCTTCTTTTATAAAATCGGGAATCAGCTTTGCCATTTCTCTGAATTGCTCACGGTATAATTCAGCTATCGCAGATATATCGTTATTAGTTGCTTTTCTGACCATATTGAATTACCCCAACTCTTTCCTGAAACATATAACACGGTTTGCTTCTTCAAAACCCATTGCCATATGAAAATTTAAACTGTTTATGTTGTCAAGTTCACAATCGCTTGCAAATTCCGAACAACCTTTTTCTTTTGCCCACAATTCACATTCGTGCAACAGTTCTTTTGCATATCCTTTATGCTGATATTCGGGAACAACAAAAATTCCTTCCAGATAACCGACGGGAGATGAGTGTGTACCCTCAACATAATCGTGGCGAAGCTGACACTGTGCAAAACCAATGGGGATATCATCAACATATTTTATAAAACAAACAGCATCTTTGTTTAAAACAATCTCGGCAAAGTCTGCATCAAGTTCCGATGCCGTGTGATTACACCACATCTGTATTGCTAATTCTGCTAATACTCTTGTGTCGTTTGTGGTTGCTTTTCTTATCATAGTTGCACCTCTTTTGTGTACCAACTCGGCACAGGATTCTGCATATTGTCATACCATTCAAGCACTTCATTTGCAAGGTTTCGCATAGTCTGAACTTCGCCTTCGCCATACGGAATTGCCCATGGCAGAGAAGTAATTGTACCAAGGCTGATATATAATGCAAGAAGTTTCCAGAACTCCATAGGCACATCATTGTCAAAATATCCGTTGACCATACCCGAAGCGAAAAGCGGAGAAGCCTGTGCACACCAGGTAATACTCTTGAATTCTTCCCACGGATCGCCGAAATCGTAGCGGTCAAAGTCGATAATAACAACTTTGCCGTTTTCAATCATCATATTGCCGATGTGATAATCACCGTGCTGAAACACCTGCGGTCTGCCTTTGAGCAGATAACGGTTTGCGTTGATGAAGTCAATAAAAGCCTGACCGTTATCATATTTCAGAAGACATTCGTTATATTTTCTGATTCTCAAATCTGCTTTATCGTTGATACGGGTTTCCCAATCCTGCTGATTTTCAGGTGCGGGAATAGAGTGAATTTTCTTTAGAATTTTGCCCGCTTCAAGTCCGAGAGCATACTGTTCAGAGTCTGTAAGATACGGTATAACCTCATTTGCATCTTTGCCGTCAACCCAAGTCTGCAAAATGTAAATACCCTCATCACATTCGCCGATTTCAAGTGACTTGCACATAGGAATACCGAGTTTCGCAACTTCTTGCTGCATACGGAACATATTCTCACGGTTCGCACTTTTGTCAAACGGAGTGACACGCAAAAGATATTTAGTTCCGTCAGCAGTTGTGACACAGTATTTCTTATCACATGACCAACCTTTGTTTATGGGTTCTTTTGATATGATTTCCATATGGCTTCACCTATGTTTAAATTTAGTTATTAATTCTCAAATCTCTGTAATATAAATCTTCCCTTACAGCAAAACCTTGTTTCTCCCAAAAGTTGTTTCCGAGAGTGTTTGTCTTAAACGCAACCAAAACAACCTTGTTTATACCTTCATTTCTGATCGCATCAACAGCAGCATTTACTAACTTTGTTCCTATTCCTGTTCCTCTGTGTGAGGCTGAAACGGCGGTGTGATGAATAAAACCTCTGTATCCGTCGTGACCTGCTAAAATAGCACCTACAATTTCACCGTTTTCAACAGCAACAAAACTTGTATTAGGATTTCTTTGAAGATATTTTGAAATGTTTTCTTTTGAATCGTCGGGATTTACACCTACACCGCTTGCGTTTGTCCATAGCTTTGCTACGGAATCGTAGTCATCAGCAGTCATTACTCTGATTTCCACCTATCTTTAATATCATTTTGTCACCAAAATCAATATTCGATATATTCACGAATAAATTTTTCAAACTGCCATTCGGGACCGTCATATAAAACCTGAAGCAGAATTTCTTGCAACTGAGGTTTAGTTAATTTCTTTACATATTCTTGAATCATATTGTCAAGTTCTTCGTATCGCTTTTCTTCCTCATAATAAGCTTCCAATTCTGCGATATATTGCTCTGCTTCTTCGGGGAATGCCGCAAAGAAAACCGCAACCATATGTTTGCAAACTCTTTTACCGTTTGCAAAAGGACAATCGCAAGTTGATGTTTTCGGCTTTGCAATATTAATGTGAACTTTATATGGCTTATCCTCCGAACCCTTAACAAATCCCTCAAACTCGTTATCGTTAATTTGAGTATGTACCAAAACCTTGTTTTGCGTGTAATATTCATATCCACGGTAAACTGATTGACCGCTTGCAACTGTAAGAATACTCATTGTTTTATCTCCTTGTTTTTAACTGTTGTTGTGAAATAAATTCCATATAACTAGTTATTTCCATTTCAAACACAGCCTTATATACATCCATACTCGTATATTTTCTGAAGCCATATTGTTCATTTTCAATTAAGGCTTGTTTGATATTTATTGCAGACTTTCTCTTTGTTTCATCGGTATCTGCTTGAGCCTTGATTCTGTTACAAAATTCAATAGTATTTGTGATAGCTTCATTATCAAAGAACCATATATCAATATTCCAAAGCTCACTTAAAACCTCTGTTTCAAAGCCGTGAAACCAAGCGATTTTGCCGTCGACAATATCTTTCTTTGCTTCATACCATACAGGGCAGAAAGTGTTAAGTATAAAACAAGTCAGCTCATATAATTTCTCTGTTGACATAAATTCGTTGGAAACATAAATATCCAAGTCATTCCACACCATTAAATCCATAGCATAACTGCCGACAATATAAGGAGTGCCGTAATTTTTTAATTCATTAAGCAAACCGAAATCATAAAGCAATTTGTCGGCGTTGTTTTTTAAGTTGTCCATAAACTCACCTTATTTCACCGCAAATGTAGCAACATACTGCGGATAATATTTGCCGATTATGTTTCCGCCTTCTCCGTCACGGTCTTCGTACAATGCTTTGAGTGTAAATCCCGCTTTGAGCTGACCGCCGATTTGTTCATCGAGAGTATGGCTGAACTGAACGCCGTCACCGTTTGCAATCATTGTGTCAAGACGTTCTTTCGGCATTTTGAGGGGATTGAACGGCAAGGGATTAACCACTTTCAACGGATCGTCTTCTTCAAATAAATAATCTATGCCGTTATCAAGACCCGAAAGCAGTCTGCCACCCTTTTTAAGCACACGGTAACACTCGTTCCAGACGTGATAAACATCTTCAACATAGTTGTTTGAAACGGGGTGAAAAATCAAATCAAAGCTTTCATCTTCAAACGGAAGCGTTTTTGACATATCACCTTTGATGATAGTGATGTTGTAACCTTCTCTTTCGGACACCATTTTCTCTGCTTCAAGCTGTCTGTCGGAATAATCAAACACGGTACAATTTGCACCGAGCTTTGAAAGAACGGGCATCTGCTGACCGCCGCTGCTTGCAAGTCCCAACACCTTTTTACCTCTCAAATCACCAAACCATTCGTGAGGAACGGCAATGCAAGGAGTAAGAATAACCGAAAAATCATCAGCAGTAATTTCCTCGTATTCCTCGTGACTTATGGGCAAGGTATATTCGCAGCCGTCTTCCGCCCACAAATCCCAAGTTTCTGAATTTATTTTAGTGTAGTCGATCATTTTAAATCCTCTTTTTCCATCAACTGTTTCAGATTGTGTATTGTCCATTCTTCGTTGTTTTCTCCGCTTCGGTCAAGATAAAAAGCAGTAAAACCTTGCTTTCTTGCACCTTCGGCTTCTTCTTTGCAATCGTCAACAAATATGCTTTCAGATGCGGTTATACCTTGTGCTTCAAGTGCAGCGTTGAAAATAATCGGGCTTGGTTTTCCGGCACCGACCAACGAGCTTGCAGTAAACGACGTGAAGTATTTTGCAATACCAAGCTGTTGCAATGTGAATTCAAGCGACGGAGATGTATCGCTTATAACACCCATTTTGTAGCCACGGCTTTTAAAATATTCAAGCACCTCAACCGTTTCTAAAAACAAAGCTCTGTCACCGTTGCACCAAAGCTCATTCAAAAGGCAATCCGCTTTTTCATCAACGTTTTCCGTTACACCCTCACCGACAAGAAGGTGACAATAATATCTTCTGAAAAATTCACGCTCATCATCAAGCGTTTTATACCAAGGCTTTCTGCCTTCACTTGCAAGGTGAAACAAAGACATCATTTTATCGTAATCAAGTTTAAACGGCTTACCGCTCCAATTGATGATTTGCTCGTTACGCCAAGCCTCTTTTTCTGCGGTGAAATATGTCAGTGTGCCGTCACGGTCAAAGAATATTGCTTTGTATTGCATTGTCGAGCCTCATTTCTTATGCAGAATGTGCCATACATCATTGCCGACAAATCCGCATTTTCTGTATAGTGCTTCGGGATTTGTTTCGTTATCTACTTTACCCGAAACAGTTGCAAAATCTGCAACATCTTTCATTCTGAACAGCAGTTCGTTTACAATTAACTGTCCGATTTTCTTACCACGGTATTCAGGTAACACTTGTATCCATTCAAGTATAAGTTCTTTTGCTTCCGCATCATAATCAGCCAAACCGCAACTGACATATTTGTCCGTTGCTTTTTCTTTAACCATTTTCCATAAGTTTTTGTTATAAACAGGTGTTTGGGTATAGCTTTTGATCAGTTCCTTGTTAATCGAAATATCTGTATATGAATCGTTGACTATCTGCACGATTGCTTTTATATCTCTTCGTGTTGCAGTTGTGATTTCAAAATCATCTGTTGCAATTTCAGGTATATCTTTAAGGCTGTGATACAAACGAAAATACTTTTCGTCTGTGTATTCGGATAATATGTCAGATGAAAAATCTCTGTCGTGCAGAATTATCATATCAGACGGAATGGTTATAATTTTAGCTTTCCAATATGGAATGGATAATGTTCCGCAAGGGTTGTTCAGATATTCGGTTAGTGTAATCATTTCTGCTCCTGATTTAAAAAGGTTTTCATCATATTAAGCAATATTTTTCTGTTATCATTTGTCAACAATGTTTCTTTTTTAGGTTGATAATGATGCCCGAATTCTGTATCAATATAACTACTGCCGTTTATAGTTATGGCTTTGCTATATCGAGGTCTTACATGAAGATGCAAGTGTGGGTTGGGAGTGGCTGATTTATAAAAATCATTCATCAGACAACTCCAATTACACAAATCAGCACCCAATATTTTTTCAAAACATTTTTCGAGCCTGTTGATTAGTTCTTTCAATTCAATCCATTCGGACAAATCAAGGTCTGACAGACTTTCACTATGCCGTTTAAGAACGATAACACATCTTCCTATATAATCCTGATTGTCTGCCAGAAACACATACCAATATGCACTTTCAAATAAAATGTTTTGTTTTTCTTCGTCAGTAAAATTGCACCAACAGCATTCTTTTGTCATTTTTATACCTCTTTGCACATCGTAATTTTTGTAGTAGATTGGTTGACTATGGTAAAACCACATTTACTGTATAGACTCAATGCAGCTGAATTATCTGTTGTTGTTTGCAACTTTATATATCTATATCCACGGTGTTTTAGATATTGAGCAGCAAATTCTACAGCAAATTTTCCGATGCCTTGACGCTTAAACTTTTCAGGGACAACAAGCATTGAAATCCAAGCAATATCGTTGCTTTTAAGTCCATTCAGTTTTAACCAACCACACGGAATATTTTTGTTATAAACAATAAAGTTTTCTTCATCTTTATCATCTTCAGCTTCTGCAAATGATTTTTGCCATTCATCCAAGGGTATTATATCTGTGTGTAAAGAGGAAATGTTGTTTGGTTCAGACATAAGACTACAAATAAATATGATGTTTTCTTGTTCTAAAGGTTTAATTTTGTACATTAAAAATCCCTTTCTGCAAAATAATAAAGGCACCTCCGAAACGGAGATGCCTGCAATTCACAGAAAGATATAAATTACATCAATCGCAAACGGACAAAACGGCTCTCCGATTCATTGTGATAATCATCATTGTCATCTTGTCCACCTGCCTTTCAGTAATTTTTATTTATTGTAACAATATAAGAATAATTTGTCAACAGTTTTCGGCTGTGCTGCAAAAGTGTTGATTTTAAATTCAAAAGTGTTTGGCGTTTGTCTTAGCGAGCAATGGATTTGAACGTACAAATCCGCAATTAAGGGGGGCACCCCTTACACCCCACATAAAAAGTTTATATAAAAAGATATAATCAGGTGTAGCAGAAATTAAATCCCGTTGCACCTGATTCTTTATATAGCCTATTTAATTGTTATCAATGTTTTATTAAATCCAAAATCTGATTTATATTTTTCTTACCGAATGACACCTTATCATCATTAATAAACAAACACGGAACACTCATAACATTGTATTGTTTCTTCAACTCTTCAAAATGCTGAATATCGTAAACTTCGGCACGGATATTCGGATTAAGCGTAGCAATTCGCTGACAAGCAATAACCAAGTCAGGGCACATCGTACAAGATAAAGTTACCAATATTTTTATATCAACAGAAGTCTTTATATCTTTGATTTCCTGATAGGTTTGTTCATCTGTTTTCTGACCCGGTCCAGCCGCATTATATAATCCAAGCATAAACGAGGTGAACTCGTGACCTGAGGGGACACCGTGGAATGCAATACCCGTGTCAGTTCCGTCTTCAAGAAAAACACATACACAAGGCGCTTTATTTTCAGCATCGTTTCTGTCGACAACCGATACCGTGAGTTTGTCCGTAAGTGCTGCGAGATTTGTAATAAAACTCTCAAGCTCTGTTGAAACGGGACGGTTATCCAAATACAGTTTTAATCTTAGATTGTTCTGCATTTTGCTGAATACGCCGTTTAATTGCTGTTTCATATCAGAGGAAAAGATTTCGTCGGAATCTTGAGCAGTGTTTTCTTCCGTTACGGGCGATTCTTCAATAGCTTTTGCTGTTGGCCGGTTTGCATACAGTCCCGTTTTTTGCTGTATGGTTGCAACATACTTTTCAAGCTCTGTTGCTGCAAGAGCGCCGTCGCCAGTGGCGGTAACAATCTGACGGAGAGGCTTTATGCACACATCTCCTGCGGCATAAATTCCGTCAACGCTTGTTTTCTGTTCCGAATCGGTAACGATATATCCGTGCTCATTTAATTCGAGTATATCCTTTACCAATTCAGTATCGGGAGAATATCCTGCAAACACAAACACTCCGAAAAAGTCTCCGTTTTCAGCACGGTATTCGGTTATCTCACCGTTTTTGGTGTTTTTATATCGGATATAATTCAGACCGTTTTCGCCTGATACTTCTTCAACAACAGTATTGGTGATAACGGTTATTTTTTCGTGATTTTTCGCTTTGTCTGCAACAGAAGCAGCACAGCTGAAATCGTCTTTACGGATAAAAATTGTCACATGTCTGGCAAACTTGGTTAAAAATACACTTTCTTCAGCGGCGGCAAAGCCTCCGCCAACAACGAAAATCTCTTTATCCGTAAAAAATTCGCCGTCGCAGGTTGCACAGTAGGCAACGCCCTGTCCTTTGTGTTCTTCTTCTCCTTTGAATCCGACTGTTCCGGGATGTGCACCGGTTGCAATTAAGATGCCAAGACAATTAAAATCTCCTCGGGTGGTATGAACTGTTTTGACATCTTCATTTATATCCAAGCCTTTAGCCTCGGCGAGCAGGCATTCTGCTCCGAAGGCTTCTGCTTGACGGCGCATTGTTTCTGTAAGTGCTTTACCGCTTGTTTTTCCAATGCCCGGATAGTTTACGACCTCATTTGTAATTGTAATCTGTCCGCCAAACTGTTCTTTTTCAAGCACCAATACTCTGTATTTTGCGCGTGCCAGATAAAGTGCGGCGGTAAGTCCTGCAGGACCGCCGCCAACTACAATTACATCATATAAATCCTCGGGTTTGATTTTCTGAGCACCCATTATAACTGCCCTACAAGATCAAGGCTGGGTTTAAGAGTTTCGGCACCCGGCTGCCAGTTGGCAGGACAAACCTGGTCGCCGTGAGCGTGAACGAACTGACAAGCTTGAACTTTTCGGAAAAGCTCTTCTGCATTTCTGCCCACATTACCTGCGGTTACTTCATAGCCAACAATTTTACCTTCGGGATTGATGATGAATGTGCCTCGCTCAGCTAACCCGTCGGATTCAATGAGAACTTCAAAGTCCTTTGAAATTGCGTGAGTAGGGTCTGCAAGCATAGGATAGTTGATTTTTTTGATTCGCTCGGATGCATCGTGCCATGCTTTGTGAACAAAATGAGTATCGGTAGAAACAGAGTAAATCTCGCAGCCGACACTTCTGAAATCCTCGTATTTATTCGCTAAATCTTCAAGTTCGGTAGGACAAATAAAGGTGAAGTCGGCGGGATAGAAAAAGAAAACACTCCATTTGCCGAGAATATCATCCTTTGAAACTGTTTTAAACTCGTTTTCGTGAAATGCATAAGTCTTGAAATCTGAAATTTCTTTATTGATAATTGACATAGTAATACTCCTTTTGATTTGTTATGCCTTCCAAAGGCTGTGCAGGTTACAAAAGGCATAAACCGCCTTAACTTTGTCACCTTTTGATAAAGAGAAAGACACACGAGGTGATGCGTCAGAGTTTAGTTTTTTAAATTGAAGACCTTCCTCGCTTTCTACGCACACCCACTCAATATAGTGTTCAGAAGTCATGGGGTGTTCTGCCGCTCCGACGGAAACGGTCACGGTTTCTCCGTTCACGTTATAGACAGGCACGTGTTTTTCCTGTGCTCCGTCACTTGTGCCGGGAATAATTTCTTCCATTTCTTCACCGCAGCACTGTATGGAAATGCCACTGTCTTTTACCATTGCAATTATATTTCCGCAATGATTACAAATAAAAAATCGAATTTTCAAAACTGTTCCTCCTTTCCGAATAAAAGTATGCCCAAAAACAATTAAATAAATTCAAAACGATGCGGTTATACTATGAACAGATTGGAAGTGAACAATATGGAAAACTTTTTTCGCAAGCCGCATATAAAAGGCTTTATACCATATGCATTTGCAGCTTCTCTTGTTGGCATAGTTGGAGGTTTTACAGCTGTACTTGGTCCGGCTTTTGTCAAGGATTTAAACCTTCCTTACAACAATACGACATGGACTGCGCTTGCTATGGCAATGTCAACTGCCGCTTTTGCTCCTGTTCTAGGTAAATTAGGGGATATGATAGGGCGAAGAGTATCCCTGTTAATCGGCATAGCCGTTTTTATGCTCGGCAATATTCTGACAGCGATTGCTAATTCGTTATTTTTTATGCTTATTGCCCGTTTTATTGTCGGTGTCGGAACAGCAGCCATTGCACCTGTTGTAATCTCATATATTGTCACAGAATTTCCTCCCGACAAAATTGCAAAAGGTTTTGCTCTTTATATGTTCATTTCCAGCGTTTCGGTGATCTTCGGACCGACTATCGGCGGATTGCTTATAAAATACTACGGCTGGCGCACTATGATATGGGTGTGTGTCGCAATCTCAGCAGTTGTCTTTCTGCTTTGTGCTTTGATAAAGGATAAAAAAGCATATGTGAGAAAAAAGATAAAGAAATTTGACGGTGTCGGCGCAGTATTCGTGCTGATTTTCTTTAGTCTGCTGCTTTGTGTACCGTCTTTCGGTCAGAATTTCGGTTGGCAATCCAAATTGTTTTTTGCAGTTCTGATTGCGGCTGTTATTTCGGGAATAGGACTGTATATATCAGAGAAAAAGGCAACAAATCCCATTCTGCAATGGGGCTTTATGAAAAGAAAAGCGTTTGTTCTTTCCGTGCTTGCTCTTTTTCTCACTCAGGGACTTATGCAGGCAAATATGACTAATCTTATCATTTTTGTAAATTATACTCAGCCGCAAAATTCTGTAATATCGGGATATGCAATTTCCATTATGTATGTTGGAATGTCTTTGGGTGCTGTTATTCTCGGACCTTTGGCTGACCGTTATGAGCCCAAAAAAGTGCTTGTCGGTTCATTAGCACTTACGGGAATAGGCTGTGCCGTTATGCTTTTATTTTCTGCAAACACTTCACTTGCTTTGCTCGCTGCTTCATTGGGAATACTCGGATTTGGGCTTGGCGGAAACGGCACTATATTTATGAAGGTTGTTCTGTCGGGTGTCTCTCCCGAAACTTCGGGAGCGGGAACGGGAACATACGGACTTTTCCGTGACCTTGCCGCCCCATTCGGAGTTGCTGTATTTGTTCCGATGTTTACTAACAGAGCAGCGAATCTTATCGGTACAGGAATGACTGAAATTTCTGCTGCCGTAGATTCCATAAAATTACTTGCCACGGTTGAAACTGTATGTGTTGTAATCGGAATAATTACCGTACTTTTTCTACCTCAAATTTATAACAATAAAAAGGGAGCAAAAACATGAAATTAAAAGACAAAATTGTTTTAATCACCGCGTCCACCAGAGGTATCGGTCTGGCTTGTGTAAAATCATGTGCAAAAGAAGGTGCAACAGTATATATGGCTGCAAGAAACCTTGAGCTTGCAAAAGAAGAAGCCGACAAGCTGATTTCTCAAGGCTGTAACGTAAAATATGTTTATAACGATGCAGGCAAGCCTGAATCATATTTGACTATGACAGAAGATGTTGTAAAGGATGCAGGCAGAATCGATGTTCTTATAAATAACTTCGGCACTTCAAATCCGGGAAAAGACCTTGACTTTTCAAACACCGATACCGATGTTTTTCTTGATACCGTAAATATTAACCTGAGAAGCGTATTTATGGCGAGTAAAGAAGCTGTTAAATATATGGCAAAGCAAGGCGGCGGAAGCATTGTGAACATTTCTTCCGTGGGCGGTCTTGTGCCCGATATTTCACAGGTTGCATACGGAACAAGCAAGGCGGCAATCAATTATCTGACAAAGCTTATAGCAGTCCACGAAGCGAAAAATAACATTCGCTGCAATGCAGTTCTTCCGGGAATGACCGCAACCGATGCGGTTCAGGAAAAACTTTCTGAAGAATTCAAAGAACTGTTTCTTCGTCATATACCTTTTAACAGAATGGGTAAACCCGAAGAAATCGCAGCGGCGGCAGTTTATTTTGCAAGTGATGAATCAGCTTATACCACTGGGCAGATTTTAACTGTATCGGGCGGATTCGGTCTTGCAACACCACTATACGGCGATTTATCAGGTGAAACACACCGTAGATAGGCGATAATTAAAGCGCGGTGGCAAGGATTTCCTTGTCACCGCTTTTGTCAGTTGTAAATCAGTTCTGTATTTACAATTTCTCTTACTCTTGCCTCAATATTATTCATACGTGCAACCCATTCCATTTGGTTTTGCTTTTTAAGTTGTTCTGTAATTCCCTCACTGACCTTCATCTGTTCTGCTATCTGAGAGAACGTATCTGATGCTTGTTTATCAACCTCTGCAAGATGAGTCTACAATGTGCCGTTCATAAGCATAATGTTGAATTGCACTCGTTTATGTCGCATAAGATAATCCTTGCGTTTCAGTCCCCATATGCCGAGCGGTTTGTTTGCTTCGGCAGGTAATGTAATATTCGGGATTCTGTAATCACCAACCGTTCTGTATGTCCCGTTGTTGAGTTTAAATGATGATTTATTCATAACAATAACTCCTTTCAATCAGTAACAAATGTGTCGTGTGTAAATTTAGCACCAAGCCGAAACCCTGAAATAAAACTATCGGCTATACTGACTGTCAGAAAATCGTTATATGCTCTTGTGTATGTTACAAACAAATCTTTATCTTTGTCGCTTAACTTTGAATAGATTTCTTCTTCCTTTTCGGTGAGAATTCTTAATTTTTTCTTTAATTCATTTTTTAACTCCGAACAGCATTCCTGCGGTTCAATGTTACCATAATAAAAATCTTCAATAAAAGCAGACATTTTGTAAACCTCCGTAATAGATTGATAATCCTTACAATTCAATCATTCCGGCTGTCTACAAAAGCCGAAGGGAGGCAACTTCCTTATGAAGTGCCTCCCTTCGGCAGCCCCTTTTTTCATCTTGTCGAAAAACTTATTTTTCGGCAAGATGGTGACTGTTGAGAAAGGAAGCTGAATGACTGCCTCCCCTTCAGGGGAGGTGCTGAACGAAAGTGAAGCGGAGGGGTTAATCTTCGACCGAAGGCGTACAAAGGTACTCCGATGGGAGAAAAAATGTCAAATAAACGAAAAAAATATGCGGCGGGATGAAGGCATCTCGCCCTACTCCTGCAGAGTTATTGATGCGGGTCGCCGACCCCTGCATTTATTTCGTTTATGTTTCAGCGACTTTATCGACAGTCAAAAAAAGGGCTGTTTCTACAGCCCCTCTTTTTTGACTTATCCTGCATAGAAATACTGCGACCAGCAGAGATTTCTGTCCTTATCGGGATCTGCGGCAACGCCGATTCCGACCTCGGTAAACTTGGGATTCATTATGTTTTCGTAATGGGTTTCGGATTCCTTCCATGCCTCGCACACCGACCCGGGGTCAGAAAATCCCCAGCCGATATTTTCGCCCGCTGTTCCTTTTTCAAATCCGTTTTCACGCATAAGAGTAAAGCAGCTGCTGTAGTTGGGTCTTGTGTGGGTATGGTTGCCAGACCATGCAATTTCCTCCGCCCTTGCACAGGCGATTATCGTTAAATCCTCGTTGAGGGTGAGGGGCTCAAGTCCGCCCTCCGCTCTGTAACCGTTGATAATCTTAAGGATTTCACGGATTTCGCTGCGATAGGTTTCTCTGTTTTGCTTGGCGGCCGGAAGAAGGTCGTTATAGGTTGCAAAATAGAAGGTTCTGTCAATAACATCCGCCGTAACTTCTGTTCTGACCGCTTTTTCCGTTCCGTCAGGCTGCTCCTCGTAATAGGTTGTGATAACCTGGTGACGGAGCACGCCGTATTTAAGGTCGGTGCTGACTGATTCTTCCTCGTTTCTGCGTTCAAGAAGGCTGTTGATTTTTGTTCTCTTTTCGGTTTTTTCCTCTGTAACCGTCTTGGTGGTCAACGCCTTTCTGACCGTGGTTGCCACCTTCTTTGTTGTGGTAACAATCTTTTTGGTGGTTGTCTGTTTCGCCGTTGTCGGCTCGGTTGTTGCAGGCACGGTTGTTGTTACGGGAGCGGTGGTTGAAGCCTGCGATACCGCTTCCGTTACCGTGGATGAGACTGCCTGTGCATCACTTTCAGTTGCCTTTTCATCCGCATTTTTTTCACATGCACACAATCCTGCGGAAATCATAACCGCAAGCGTTGCCGCAATAATTTTTTTCTTCATTATTCCTCCGTGTGTTTATCCTGTTTATTTTATGCTGTCAAAAACGACGACAGCTGTAAAGGTATCGCCCTTGACAGATATATCAAGCGTTCCGCCCTGAAGCTCCGCAAGGCTCTTGGCAATCGAAAGTCCGAGACCGTTGCCCTCGGTATGTCTGGAGCTGTCGCCTCTGACGAAGCGTTCAAAAAGCTCATCGCCTTCAACGTTGAGAGCGGATTTTGAGATATTTGCAATACGCACGGCGGCTTTGTCGTTATTTTCGCTGAGAGAAATTTCAACATCTGTTCCGACCGCCGCATATTTACATGCATTGTTAAGAAGATTTGAGAAAATTCTCCAGAGCCATTCGCCGTCACCCATAATGTAAATCTCTTTTTCGGGCATATTCACTCTCGGAATAAGCTCGCTCTGCTCAAGCCTGAGAGCGAATTCCTCAATCGTCTGCTCAATGATGATATTGAGGCTTGTTTTTTCACGCTTGACCTCAATATTGCCTGAGGTAATCTGCGAAACCTCAATAAGGTTCTTTGCAAGAACGGCAAGCTTATCCGTATGCTTTGCAACGATTTCAAGATATTCCTTGCGTTCTTTTTCGCTCAGGTTATCACGCTGAAGAAAATCAACATAGCTCTTGATTGAGGTAAGGGGAGTTTTGATATCGTGAGAAACATTGGTAATAAGCTCGTTACGGAGTCTTTCGCTTTTAAGCTCCTGCTCCATCGCCTTATTGATTTCTTTTCTTATCTGGTCAAGATTTTTTCCGTGGGATTTGAATGCTGAAATGCTCAGCTTCTGTGAAACACCCTCGCCGAGAATACCGCCTGCAAGCTTTTCTCCCTCTTCCTTGATATAGTTGAGGTTGATGGCAATAAGAACAAAAATCGGGATAAGCAGAAGTCGGGTCATGCCCCATACGATAAGGAAGGTTGTGAACATTTCCGTTGCTCTGTCGCTGAAAATTCCGTTATATGCCATAACAACGAAAATTGCGGCTTCAAAAATGACATACGTCGAAATGCCGAGAAGAAGCTTTACTATAAACGACATGTTGCCGACTACTCTTCTGAGCTTTCGTGGAGTTTTTCTCTTGAACTTGCGGTAAACCATATAAAAAAGAGTATTTTTATATGCCTTGCCCATTTTTATTCTGACGGAAAGCGTTGTCAGATAAGATAAAAGAAGCATTACGAATGCAACGAAGGTTGCAATAACAACAAGATTATTGAGAACCATATTGACATCCGCCGCCGAGGTCAGACCTATAACCATCATCGCAACGGCAAAGAAGCCGATGAGAACAAGGGTCAGGAAATCAAGCGGGATTCTGTCAACAAATCCGAGCACAAATTCTCCCGTTTCGGGGTCAACGGTGCCTGCATTCATGGCTGCTACCGAAAGAAGAATAACTATAAAGAGAATCGAGAAAAACAGCACCACAAAAACAAAATATTTAAGTGAATTTGCAACCTCAATCCAGTCAAAAGCACTCTTGTAGCGGTCGTTCGCCTGCGAATCATTAACAAGAAGGGCATAATTTATCTTAAGCGGAATCAAGCCCTCAACGCTGTCGGTTATATAGAAATCCGAGGTACCGGTATATGCGGTGTTATCCTTTGCAACTATATATGAATATCCGCCCGAGGGCTCCCAGATAAAGTTTCCGTTGGTGTCATAAACGGCAAAAACAAAGTTTGATTTTGTAGGCGAAAAATAATCTTCATAATAGCTCAGACGATAGTCGGCATCGGTGGAAGAATTCCTGCCCTGCTGCACGGCGGTGTTTCTTTCCATTGAGCAGCGGAAATAGTCCTCTGCCTTTTCGCAGTCGTCAAGCGAATAAATCTGAACCGCAATGGTTTTTGCCGTTTCGCCGTTATTGTCTTTATCGTAGAAATCATATTCAAAAAGATATGAAATTCCCAGAAAACAGCCGACACCAATAATCGTCAGTCCGATTAAAAGTATCGTCAGTGCCGAGCCGTCGGCAGCCGAACGCAATTTTTTATTCACGCAAATCTCTCCTTATCCTATGGATTCGGGAACCTTTTTGCTGACCATCTTATAGCCGTGACCCCATGAAACCTTGAGATAATCGGGGTTTGCGGGGTCAATTTCGATTTTTTCGCGAAGATGACGGATATGAACGGTAACCGTGTTTTCTGCTCCGAGGGGATCATCTCCCCATACCTTGCGGTAAAGCTCCTTTGGAGAGAAAACCTTATCAAGATTTTCCATGAAAAATTTGAGAATCATCATTTCGGTGGGAGTAAGATTTATCGGCTCACCGTCACGGGTAAGTGTTTTTGAATTATCGTCAAGCTCAAGACCTCCGTTGCGGAGAACACCCGGCTTTTCCGCCTTCGCAGCATTATCAGAGCCGCCGAAGCGGACATATCTGCGTATCTGCGATTTTACTCTTGCCGTTACCTCAACGGGATTGAAGGGCTTTGTTATGTAGTCATCCGCACCCGCATTGAGACCGAGGATTTTATCTGTATCCTGGCTTTTTGCGGTAAGAAGGATAACGGGGATGTTGTTGCCCTGCTCTCTGAGCTTTGCAAGTGCACGGATACCGTCCATCACAGGCATCATTATATCCATAAGAAGAAGATGGATATTTTCTTTTTCGATAATTTCAAGTGCTTCCTTGCCGTTTTCTGCTTCGAGAATATTATAATCCTCACTTGAAAGATAGATTTTCAAGGCTGAACGGATATCGGCCTCATCGTCACAGATAAGAATGTTATACATGCTGTTTCCTCTCTTTTCACCATTTTTTATAAGGGCACTTCTGCCCCGCAAATGCTGCCCTGAATTCGGGATAGCATCCGCATTTAAGGCAGACTCCGCCCGAAAGAAAATCACATCCGCCGCAGACCTCAAGCCGCCTGCGGTACTCCTCATCAGATGCTTTTTCTTTTTCGGAAAGTCTGTCAATATGTTCTTTTATGCTTTTCAGCGTATCATCCCTGCCGCTTTCAAGAAGAAAGCAGCGTTTGCAGATATTTTCCATTATTTAATTACGAATTTTACTACGCTGCAAGGCGGAAGTGTTGCAATAAAGCCGTCTGCAGTTGCGGTATAATCACCGAATTCTGCGGTTCTGACCGCATCTTTTTCTTCAAATGAATTATAATCCCACGGACTGCCGACAAGGATTTCCGCTCTGATATCTCCGAGCTCAAAATCGGCAATCTGACACTTGATTTCAGCCGCTTCATCTGCCGAGGCGTTGGTTATTGTTGCATAAATAACGCCGTTTTCGTCAACCGATGCACTCTCGATAAGCTTGGGGAATTTTTCGCCGTCGGTGCCGATTACGGGAGTTGTGATATAAGAGCCGAGAAGAGTGTTTTCCTGATGGTCTTTATACATTTTGAAAACATGGTAGGTAGGCGTGAGAAGCATTTCCGCACCGTCAGTAAGTGCCACCGACTGAAGAACATTGACTGTCTGAGCGATATTTGCCATATGCACTCTGTCGGAATGCTTGTTGAAAATGTTAAGGGTGAGGGCGGCAACAATCGCATCACGCATTGTGTTCTGCTGATAGAGGAAGCCGGGATTTGTGCCGGGCTCAACATCATACCAGGTGCCCCATTCGTCAACAATAAGACCTACTCTCTTGTCGGGGTCATGCTGATTCATTATGTCACCGTGACGGCGGACAAGCTCCTCCATTTTGTAGGCTCTGCCGATGGTGATATCATATTCATCCTTGGTAAATTCAAGTGCACTTCCCTTGCGGTGCCATTCGTGAGGAATGGTGTAATAATGAAGCGAAAGACCGTTCATTCTGCTGCATGCCTTCTGAAGAAGCACTTCGGTCCAATGATAGTCAAACGCATTTGCACCGCAGGCAATTCTGTAGATATGCTTGCTGCTGTCATAGTCACGCACAAAGGTTTCATAGCGTCTGAATTCGTTGGCATAGGCTTCGGGGAGCATGTGACCGCCGCAGCCCCAGCTTTCGTTGCCGACGCCGAAATATTTGACATTCCAGGGCTCCTCGTGACCGTTTGCCTTGCGGAGGTCTGCCATGGGAGATGTGCCGTCGAGTGTCATGTATTCAACCCATTCGCTCATTTCCTGAACGGTGCCGCTGCCCACATTGCCGTTGATATATGTATCGCAGCCGAGCTGACGGCAAAGCTCGAAAAATTCGTGGGTACCGAAGCTGTTATCTTCAACAACGCCTCCCCAATGGGTATTTATCATCTTTTTTCTGTTTTCCTTGGGACCGATGCCATCTTTCCAGTGGTATTCATCGGCAAAGCAGCCGCCCGGCCAGCGGAGCACGGGAATTCCCATATCCTTAAGAGCGTCAACAACATCCTTTCTCATGCCGTTGACATTTGGAATATCGGAATCCTCTCCGACATAAAGTCCTTCATAGATGCATCTTCCGAGATGCTCGGAAAAATTGCCGTAAATGTCTTTATTGATTTTTGAAAGCTTCTGATTGGGATTTATAAGATACTTTTCCATTTTAGAGCTCCTTTTTAAGCTATATATGGTTGTATTATAGCACACACAAGGATATAAATAAATAGGATTTTTAAAAAATTTTAAGCTGCTGCTAAACGCAAAAAAACGGTATGCAAAGGATTTTTCCGATGCATACCGCTGAATTTATTATCAGTTATTATTCAATTTCAGTGCTTACTGCATAATCATAAAGCTCCTGAACTTCCTTTGAGGGAGCCTTATCAACAAGTGAAACAACGATTGCAAGAAGTCCGCCTGCAATAAAGCCGGGAAGAAGCTCGTAAACGCCTGTTGTTTCTGTGAGGAAATTCATCCAGAGAACGTCAACAACCGCACCGCCGACAACACCTGCAAGTGCACCTTTGTAGGTAAATCTCTTCCAGAAAAGTGAAAGAAGAATAACGGGTCCGAAGGCTGAGCCGAAGCCGCCCCATGCATTATCAACAAGAGTCATAATGGTGGCTGCACCCTCTGATTTGCTGCTTGCAATAAAATATGCAATAACGGCAATAACAAGAACAACTATTCTGCCTACCCAGAGTGTTTCCTTATCCGAAGCATTCTTTCTGAAAACAGGCTTATAAATATCGCTTGTAAATGATGAAGAAGCAACAAGAAGCTGCGAGTCTGCGGTGCTCATTGCAGCTGCAACGATTGCCGAAAGAAGAAGGCCTGCAACAAATGCCCAGGGACCGCTGAAAATATCCTGAACGAGAGTTACAAAAACAAGCTCCTGCTTGCCTGCATCAACAAGTGCCTGAGTAGGTGCAAAGCCTCTGCCGAGAAGTGCCATTGCAATTGCTGCACCGAGTGAAAGAACAACCCATATAATACCGATTGTTGCAGATTTCTTGAGAACCTTTGCGTTCTTTGTTGACATGAATCTTACGATAATGTGAGGCATACCGAAATAGCCGAGACCCCATGCAAGACCCGATGCGATATCCTGCCAGCTTGCCGAGAAGGGGTTGAGGGGATTAACGCCGCCATCAACTGTTTCAAACACGCTGTAATCAATATCCTTCGCCATTACAAGAACGATGGGCACTGCAAGAAGAGCAGCAAGCATCATAAGTCCCTGGAAGAAGTCTGTCCAGCAAACAGCCTTGAAGCCGCCGAGGAAGGTATAAACAATAATGATAGCTGCAAAAATAAGGAGTGCAAGGTTGGGGTTGCTTTCAAGCTGAGGAACAACCTGAATGAAAACCTTCTGACCTGCAACAAAGCTTGATGCAACATAAATTGTAAAGAATACAAGGAAAACAATCGCACAGATTATCTGAAGAGCGGGGCTCTTTGTGAGGAATCTGTTTGAAAGATACTGGGGAACGGTGATTGAATCGTTGGCGGCCTGTGAGAATTTACGCAGTCTGCGTGCAACAAAAATCCAGTTGGCTGCGGTGCCGAGTGCAAGACCGATACCGATCCATACCTGACCCATGCCGAAAGCAAGAATGCTGCCGGGGAAGCCCATAAGAAGCCAGCCGCTCATGTCTGATGCCTGTGCGCTGAGTGCTGTTACCCAGGGACCCATTGAACGGCCGCCGAGGAAGTAGTCTTTTTCGCCTGTGCCCTTCGACTTGAAGAAGAAGAAGAGTCCGATTCCGAGAACGGCAACAAAATAAAGAATGAATGCCGCAAGCTGAGGTGTCATAAAATCAAAATCCTTTCGTTGGAAAATATGTGCGATTATATCATAAAAGAAACAAGAATGGAATACAGAACGGAGTACAGAATAATTTCTGTACTCCGCATATGTTTTTATTATTTTTCATTGATACCACTGCGTTTTTATATCAATCATTAACAAGAATATAATAAAAACCAAAATTAAATATTTTTTATTTTTTTCGCAAAAAACCGTCAAAAAGCAAAGGCAGCAGGGTTTCCGAATATTTTCCGAGAGGATATTCTCCGTTACAAAGACACCAATCGCTGATAATTGCTCTTTCGCAGAGTGCATAGGCTTTTACGATTTCATTGACCGAAACATCGTCACGGAATTCGTTGTTTTTCTGCCCGTCAAGCACAATTCTCCGCAGAAGCTTATAGTAAATGCGGTTGTGGTCAAGAAGGTTTTTGTCACCCTTCATGGTAAGCTGCGAGGAATAAAGTCTTGAAAGCAGATCAAGAGGAATGCTGTTTTCAATCATAACGAAAAGCATTTTATTCAGATACATCAGCTTCTCGAAGGCAGTCATGTCATCGGTCAGGTTTTCTTTAAGCTCCTCATATTTGCTGTCAAAAAGGCTTGAAAGCGAGCTGAGCAGCTCTTCTTTTCCGTCAAAATAATGATAGAACGAGCCTCTTGAGGTGCCCGATTCATCAACGATTTCCTCAACCGTTGTGTTTTCGTAACCGTTTCTGTAAAACAGCTCCCATGCGGCATTGACTATTTTCATTTTTGTGTTTCGTGAATCTTTTCTGGGCATAATTTACCACCCTTGTTTTATATAATTACCCGACTGAGTGAAAAGTGAAAAGTTAAAAGTGAAAGGTTAAAAGTTAACGGTCGCTTCGCTCCGATTTTATATTGCTCCGCAAAACCAATTATATAAACGGGTGTGGGCATCGCCCACCCTTGACTCTTCACTTTTCACTCTTCATTTTTAACTAAAAATTGATAACCCCGAGATGCTCGAGCAAAATTTTGAGTCCCATGAGAATAAGGATAATTCCGCCCGCCAGCTCAGCCTTTGATTTGAATTTAACACCGAAAATGTTGCCGATTTTAATTCCGACGGCAGAAAAAGCAAAGGTAATGATTCCTATAAAGCCGACCGCCGCACCGATATTGACCTCGGGCAGAAGTGCAAAGGTCACGCCTACTGCGAGAGCGTCAATGCTTGTTGCAACGGCGAGGGTAAACATCTCCTTAACCGCCATTGAGCCCGCTTTTCCGTCACAGTTGCAGTCGTCATCTTCCTTTGAAAGTGCTTCTTTAATCATGTTTGCACCGATTATTCCGAGAAGCACAAAGGCAATCCAGTGGTCAATTTTTGTTATATATGACTCAAATGTTGAGCCCAGAAGATATCCGATAAACGGCATGAGCCCCTGAAATCCGCCGAACCACAGACCGGCAAGAGCCATTTGCTTTATTCCCGCTTTTTTAACTGCAAGACCCTTGCATATCGCAACGGCAAATGCATCCATCGAAAGACCGACGGCAATAATAAAAAGTTCAAAAAGTGTCATTTCCGGTTTCTCTCCACAAAGTAAAAAACGGATACATGAGTATCCGGGATTTGAAATGAATTTTATTTATTTTATCATGTGTCCGCAAGGTTTGTCAACACTAACAAACCGATATATATACCTTCAACAAAACACGGCTGCAAAACTTATTCAAATTTTACTCAATAAGCTCTTGCAATACTAATATATAATATTGTATAATTATAAAGGTTATTATTATATTAAAGGCAACCAAGGAGGATAACGATGAAAAAAGTCGGAATTATCATGGGTAGTGACAGCGATCTGCCTGTTGTTGAAAAAGCAATTGATACTCTCGAGGAATACGGTGTACCCTATGAGGTTCACGTTTACTCCGCACACAGAACACCCGAGCATTCAAAGGATTTTTCTCAGAACGCAATTCTCAACGGCTTCGGTGCAATCATCTGTGCTGCAGGCAAGGCAGCTCATCTTGCAGGTGCGGTTGCAGCCAACACAACCCTCCCCGTTATCGGCATACCCGTAAAATCATCTACACTTGACGGCTTGGATGCACTTCTCTCAACTGTTCAGATGCCCGCAGGCATTCCCGTTGCAACAGTTGCTATTGACGGTGCAGTCAATGCCGCTTTGTTATCTATACAGATTCTTGCAGTTTCGGATGTTGAGCTTGCAGAAAAGCTTGCCGAAGCAAGAGCAAAGGCAACCGAAAAGGTGCTTGCCGCAAACGAAAAGATTGAAGAAAGATTCAACAGATAATCCACATTGACACATATACATTGGAGGTAAATCCATGGGAGGATTTTTCGGTGCAACATCGAGAAGAGATGTTGTTCTTGATGTTTTTTTCGGAGTTGACTACCATTCCCACCTCGGCACACGCAGAGGCGGTATGGCGGCAGTCAACGACCAAAAAGGCTTTCAGCGCGATATCCATAATATCGAAAACTCACCTTTCAGAACAAAATTCGCAGGAATCACCGATGAGATGCAGGGCAATGCCTGCATAGGCTGCATCAGCGACAGCGACCCTCAGCCCATTCTCATCCGTTCAAATCTCGGCGTTTATGCAATAACCACCATCGGCTGCATAAACAATTCCGAAGAGCTTATCAATGAATTCCTTTCCGACGGCGGCTGTCATTTCACAACAATGACCTCAGGCAAAATCAATTCAACCGAGCTTGTTGCCGCCCTTATCAACCAGAAGGAATCCTTTGTTGACGGCATCCGCTTTGCCCAGGAAAAAATCGAAGGCTCGCTCTCGGTGCTCATTCTTCTTGAAGACGGAAGCATCATTGCCGCAAGAGACAAGGTCGGCAGACTGCCCATTCTTATCGGCAAGGATTCCGACGGCTACTGCGTTTCGTTTGAGTCCTTCGCTTTTGAAAAGCTTGATTACGATTTTGTCAAGGAGCTCGGTCCCGCAGAAATCGTAAGAATATATCCCGACAGAGTTCATACTCTTGCAGAGCCGGGCAAAAAGCTTAAAATCTGTGCCTTCCTCTGGAGCTATTACGGCTATCCCACCGCAAGATACGAGGGTGTCAGCGTTGAGGTTATGAGAACCAAAAACGGTGCGGTCATGGCGAGGGAAGATAAAAAAGCGGGGCTTTGCGACGGCATTGATTATATAAGCGGCGTTCCTGATTCGGGTACTCCCCATGCAATCGGCTATGCAAACGAAAGCGACATTCCCTTTGCAAGACCCTTCATCAAATACACTCCCACCTGGCCGAGAAGCTTCATGCCCTCAAACCAGAACGAGCGCAACAAGGTTGCAAAGATGAAGATGATTCCCGTTCACGACCTTATTCAGAACAAGAGCCTTCTTTTTGTTGACGACTCAATCGTAAGAGGCACCCAGATGCGTGAAACGATTGATTTTCTTTACAGCCACGGTGCAAAAGAGGTTCACATGCGTTCCGCATGTCCGCCGATAATGTATGGCTGCAAATATCTCAACTTCTCACGAAGCAATTCGGAGGATGACCTTATCGCACGCCGCATTATCCACGACCTTGAAGGCAAGGAAGGCGACAAATATATTGATGAATATTGCGATGCTTCAACCGAAAGAGGAAAGAAGCTCCGCGAAATCATATGCAAGGAGCTCAAGCTCACAACCCTCGGCTACCAGTCAATCGCAGGTCTGGTTGAAGCCATCGGTCTGCCCGAGGACTGCATCTGTACCTATTGCTGGAACGGCAAGGGATAAGTTTTGCTTTGCAAAACAGTGGTATACGCTTTCAGCGTGTGATATATTGCGTTGCAATGTGATATTTTCGCCAATGCCGAAAGTGATATATGCCTACGGCATGTTAAGGACGGGTTTCACCCGTACCCATTATAAAATGTAAAAAATGTGAATTTCACAGGAGGAATAAATTATGGAAAAGAGCTTCAGCGAAAGCTACGCAGCAGCAGGCGTTGATATTACCGCAGGCTATAAGGCTGTAGAACTTATGAAAACCCACATCAAAAGAACTCTCACCGCAGGTGCAATGAGCGACATCGGCGGCTTCGGCGGTCTTTTTGAGCTTGACCTTACAGGTATTTCAAAGCCCGTTCTCGTCAGCGGCACCGACGGTGTCGGCACAAAGCTCAAGCTTGCATTCATCATGGATAAGCACGACACGGTAGGTATCGACTGCGTTGCAATGTGTGCAAACGACATCATCTGCTGCGGTGCAAAGCCCCTTCTTTTCCTTGACTATATCGCATGCGGCAAGAATGTTCCCGAGAAGATTGCAGAAATCGTTTCGGGTATTGCCGAAGGCTGTGTTCAGTCAGGTGCATCACTCATCGGCGGCGAGACCGCTGAAATGCCCGGCTTCTATCCCATCGACGAATATGACCTTGCAGGCTTCTGCGTAGGCGTTGTTGATAAGGATAAGGTTCTTGACAACACAAAGATGACCGAAGGCGATGTTGTTATCGCTCTTCCCTCAAGCGGCGTTCACTCAAACGGCTTCTCACTTGTAAGAAAAGTTTTTGATGTTGACAATGCAGATATCAAAGCTCCCGTTGCAGAGCTCGGCGGCAAATCGGTCGGCGAAACTCTCCTCACTCCCACCAAGATTTATGTTAAGCCCATGCTTGCTCTCTTTGAGGAAGTAACAGTCAAGGCTGTTTCCCATATCACCGGCGGCGGCTTCTATGAAAATATCCCCAGAAGCATTCCTGACGGCTTCGGTGCAAAGATTGATAAATCCGCTCTCAGGATTCTTCCCATCTTTGACCTCATCGCAAAGACAGGCAACATCCCCGAGAGAGATATGTTCAACACCTTCAACATGGGTGTCGGCATGAGCATCGTTGTTGCAAAGGAAGATGCCGAAAAGGCAATCGAAGTTCTCAAGGCAAACGGCGAGGATGCATACATCATCGGCGAAATCATTAAAGGCGAAGAAAAGGTTGTTATTGAATAAGGAGATGGTATAATGGGTGCTGGCATATGGTTAGTTGCTCTTGTTCCATTGGCTATACTTTATATCATTGACCAAGAACTTGGAACGGATATTCTTGGAATATTTGAGGGCTATTTTGAAAATAACCCTGAGCTCGTTGAGCAAATTAAAACTTTTTCAGTAGAATCACTGAATTCGTTCTTATCTTTTATGAGGACTGTAGGATTAATGTAAAAGGAGAAAATTATGAAAAAAGCCCGCATTGCCGTTCTTGTTTCGGGCGGCGGAACAAATCTTCAGGCTCTTATTGATGCACAAGGCTCGGGAATAATCAGCAGCGGTGAAATCACGCTTGTTATTTCCAACAAAGCAGGTGCTTATGCCCTTGAAAGAGCTGCAAAGGCAGGAATAAGAACCGAAACCGTTCTTAAAAAAGAAACTCCCGATTTCGAGGGCAGACTCATCGAGCTGCTTGACGGCGACGGCATTGACCTTATCGTTCTCGCAGGCTTTATGAGCATTCTCTCCGAGCGTTTCACAAATCACTACAAAGACAGAATAATCAATGTTCATCCCTCACTCATTCCGTCATTCTGCGGCGAAGGCTTCTACGGTCTGCGTGTGCATGAGGCGGCTCTCGGCTACGGAGTAAAGGTGACGGGTGCAACGGTTCATTTTGTTAACGAAATTCCCGACGGCGGACGCATCATCATGCAGAAGGCTGTTGATATCGAACCCGGCGACACTCCCGAAACTCTTCAGAAAAGAGTTATGGAGCAGGCAGAATGGAAAATTCTTCCTGCATCGGCGGAATTGATTTGCAAAAACATTCTGGAAGCAAAATAACTTTTTCAAATGTAGGGGTCGGCGACCCGACGACCCGGGCAGACCATAGGTCTGCAAAAAGTTGTTTTTTGATTTCAGCTTGTTGAAACAGCAATATTTTTTCAATTGCTGTTTCTTTATGAAACATTGTTTCGGTTTTATACTATGCACCTCACGGTGCATTCGGGACGCCGAGTCGTCGTCCCCTACAGCTTGTTTAAAAAATTGGAGGTTCACATGAAAGTTCTTGTGGTCGGCGGCGGCGGCAGAGAGCACGCCATCATAAAAAAGCTTAAAGAAAACAAAGAAATCGAAAAAATATATGCACTTCCCGGCAACGGCGGTATTGCGGCAGACGCCGAATGCGTTGCAATCGGTGCAAAGGATATCCCCGCAATCGTTGACTTTGCAAAAAACAACGATATCGGCTTTGCGGTTGTTGCTCCCGACGATCCCCTGGTGCTCGGTGCGGTTGATGAGCTTTCAAAGCTCGGCATTCCCTGCTTCGGCCCCGAAGCAAAGGCTGCTATCATTGAAGGAAGCAAGGTTTTCTCCAAAAACCTTATGAAGAAATACGGAATTCCCACCGCAGCCTACGAAGTTTTTGACGATGCAGACAAGGCTCTCGCATATCTTGAAACAGCTCCCATTCCCACCGTTATCAAGGCAGACGGTCTTGCACTCGGCAAGGGTGTTATCATTGCAATGACCCGTGATGAAGCAAAGGATGCCGTTGTTTCAATCATGCAGGATAAGCAGTTCGGCGAAAGCGGAAATCAGATTGTTATTGAAGAATTCCTTGAAGGTCCCGAAGTTTCGGTGCTTTCCTTCACCGACGGCAAGATTGTTGTGCCGATGATTTCTTCAATGGACCACAAGAGAGCAAAGGATAATGACGAGGGTCTCAACACCGGCGGTATGGGTACCATTGCTCCCAATCCTTATTACACAGCTGAAGTTGCCGACAGATGCATGAAGGAAATCTTCCTTCCCACCATCAACGCAATGAATGCCGAAGGCAGAACCTTCAAGGGCTGCCTCTACTTCGGACTTATGATAACCAAAAACGGACCCAAGGTTATCGAATATAACTGCCGTTTCGGCGACCCCGAAACTCAGGTTGTTCTTCCTCTTCTCGAAAGTGACCTTTTTGAGATTATGAAGAGCGTTGCAGACGGAACCCTCTCAGCCGAACAAGTCAAGTTCAGCGAAAAGAGCGCATGCTGCGTTGTTATGGCATCAGACGGCTATCCTCAGAAATATGACAGCGGATTTGAAATCACCATGCCCGCTGATAAAAATATTTATATCGCAGGTGCAAAGCTTGCAGACGGTAAGCTTCTCACCGCAGGCGGAAGAGTTCTCGGCGTTACCGAAAACGCAGACACCCTTTCGGATGCAATCGCAAAGGCTTACGAAACAGTTAAAACCGTTAATTTTGAAAATGCCTATTACCGTAAGGACATCGGCAAAAAAGCATTGGAGGTTTAAATATTATGGTATACAGAGCGTATGTTGAAAAGAAAAGCGGTCTTGACAACGAAGCACGTTCGCTCAAAAACGAGCTTGTTTCGCTTCTCGGCATAAACAGCCTTGAAAATGTCAGAATCCTCAACCGTTATGATATCGAAAACATTGAAAAGGAGCTTTTTGATTATTCAAAGGGCACCGTTCTTTCAGAGCCCCAGCTCGATGATATCAGCGAAAATCCCGATCTTGAATGTGATATTCTTTTTGCCGTTGAATTCCTTCCCGGTCAGTTTGACCAGAGAGCAAATTCATGTGCAGAATGCATTCAGATTATCTCGAAGGGCGAAAGACCCCTCGTCAGAACTGCAAAGGTTTATTGCCTTTACGGAAATATCAGCGATGCTGAGCTTGCTCAGATCAAAAAATATGTTATCAATCCCGTTGAATCAAGAGAAGCTTCACTTGAAGAATATGAAACTCTTGTGATGGATTATGTTGTTCCCGAAACAGTCAGAACTCTTGACGGCTTCATCGCTCTTGACGAAGCAGGTCTTAAGGCTTTTGTTGATGACTACGGTCTTGCAATGGACCTTGATGACATCAAATTCTGCCAGAAATATTTCATCAGCGAGCAGAGAGACCCGACTATCACCGAAATCAGAATGATTGATACATACTGGTCAGATCATTGCCGTCACACAACATTCCTCACAAACATTGACTCTGTTAAATTCGAGGATGACCTTCTTCAGAAGGCATATGACGAATATATTGCAGCAAGAAAGGCTTGCAACAGAACAAAGCCCGTAAATCTTATGGATATCGGCACTATCGCAGGCAGATATCTCAAACAGCAGGGTCTTCTTGAAAAGCTTGACGAAAGCGAAGAAATCAATGCCTGCACAGTCAAGATTGATGTTGAAATCGAAGGCGAAACCCAGAAATGGCTTCTCCTCTTCAAGAACGAAACTCACAACCATCCCACCGAAATCGAGCCCTTCGGCGGTGCCGCAACCTGCATCGGCGGTGCTATCCGTGACCCGCTTTCAGGCAGAAGCTATGTTTATGCAGCAATGCGTGTAACAGGTGCAGGTGACCCGACCGTTCCCGTAAGCGAAACAATTGAAGGCAAGCTTCCCCAGAGAAAGATTGTTACAACTGCTGCCGCAGGCTACAGCTCCTACGGCAACCAGATCGGTCTTGCAACGGGCATTGTTGACGAGCTTTATCATCCCGGCTATGTTGCAAAGAGAATGGAAATCGGTGCGGTTATCGCTGCCGCTCCCGAAGAAAATGTTCGCCGCGAAAGACCCGAAGACGGTGACGTTGTTATCCTTCTCGGCGGCAGAACAGGCCGTGACGGCTGCGGCGGTGCAACAGGCTCCTCAAAATCACACAACCTCAAATCACTCGAAAGCTGCGGTGCTGAAGTTCAGAAGGGTAATGCTCCCGAAGAAAGAAAGCTCCAGAGACTTTTCAGAAATAAAGAAGCTTCACAGCTTATCAAACGCTGCAACGACTTCGGTGCAGGCGGTGTTTCCGTTGCAATCGGCGAGCTTGCAGACGGACTTGAAATAAACCTCAATGCCGTTCCCAAGAAATACGAAGGTCTTGACGGAACTGAGCTTGCAATCTCCGAATCCCAGGAAAGAATGGCAGTTGTTGTTGAAGCAAAGGATGCCGCAAGATTCATCGAGCTTGCAACAGGCGAAAACCTTGAAGCAACAATCGTTGCCGAAGTCAAGGAAAAGCCCTATCTTGTTATGAACTGGAACGGCAAGGCAATCTGCAACATCAGCCGTGAATTCCTCAACTCAAACGGTGCAGAGAAGCACATTGACATCACTCCCGCAAAGCTTGAGGACTACTCAAAGAAGATTGACGGTTCATTCTCCGATATGTATGCCGCTCTTGCAGGCGACCTCAATATCTGCTCAAAGAGAGGTCTTTCCGAAAGATTTGACTCAACTATCGGTGCCAACACCGTTCTCATGCCCTTCGGCGGCAAAAATCAGCTCACTCCCATTCAGGCAATGGTTCACAAAATTGCCGTTGAAAAGAAGGATACCGAAACCTGCTCAATCATGTCATGGGGCTACAACCCCTTCATCACCGAGAAGAGCCCCTATCACGGTGCATATCTTGCAGTTGTTGAATCCGTTTCAAAGCTTATCGCCGCAGGTGCAGACTTCAAGGAAGTTTATCTCACCTTCCAGGAATACTTTGAAAAGCCCATGAAAGACGGCAAGCGTTGGGGCAAGCCTCTTGCAGCCCTCCTCGGTGCATTCAAGGCACAGATGGATCTCAAGATTGCCGCTATCGGCGGTAAGGACTCAATGAGCGGTTCGTTTGAGGATATCGACGTTCCTCCCACACTCGTTTCATTTGCAGTCACAACAGAAAATATCAAAAATATCGTTTCACCCGAATTCAAGGCAGCAGGCCGCAAGGTTGTTATGCTCAAGCCCGACTACACAGCCGACAATCTGCCCGATACCGCTTCACTCCTCAAGGTCTATGATGAGGTTTATGCACTCGTAACCGCAGGCAAGGCTGCAGCAATCTATACTCCCGGCATGGGCGGTGCTGCAGAAGCAGTTCTCAAGATGGCTATGGGTAACGGCATCGGCTTCGACTTCGCAGATGTATCACTCGAAGACATCTTCGGCTATTCCTACGGCTCATTCATCATCGAGCTCACCGACGACACTGACTGCGGCATTCTCCTCGGCTACACAACCGACAAGGCTGCTCTCACCTACGGTGCTGAAACAGTTGATTTTGCAAAGCTTCTTCCCATTTATGAGGATAAGCTTGAAGATATCTATTCCTGCAACATTGCAATGCCCGAAAAGAAGATTGAAACCTTTGATTACAAGGCAACAACCTTTGCAAAGCCCGCAATCAGAACCGCAAAGCCCAAGGTTCTTATTCCCGTATTCCCCGGCACAAACTGTGAATACGATTCGGCAAAATATGCCGAAAGAGCAGGTGCAGAGGCTGAAATCTTTGTTATCAACAATCTTTCCGCCGCAAGCATTGCAAAATCCGTTGAAGATTTTGCGAAGAAGGTCGGCGAAAGCCAGATCATCTTTGTTCCCGGCGGCTTCTCAGGCGGTGACGAACCCGACGGTTCAGGAAAATTCATCACCGCATTCTTCAGAAACGCTGAAATCAAGCAGGCTGTAACTGAGCTTCTCGAAAAGCGTGACGGTCTTATGCTCGGTATCTGTAACGGCTTCCAGGCTCTCATCAAGCTCGGTCTTGTTCCCTACGGAAAGATTATTGACACCGATGAAACCTGCCCGACCCTTACCTACAATACCATCAGCAGACATCAGTCAAAGCTTGTTCGTACAAAGCTTGTTTCTAACAATTCACCCTGGCTCTCAAAGGCAAAACAGGGCGAAATCTACACCGTCCCCATCTCACACGGCGAAGGTCGCTTCATTGCTGACGAATCACTCATCAGAAAGCTTGCCGCAAACGGTCAGATTATCACTCAGTATGTTGACTTCGACGGCAACGCAACAAATGATATTGCTTTCAACCCCAACAACTCCGATTTCGCAATCGAAGGTATCGTTTCTCCCGACGGACGCGTCCTCGGCAAGATGGGTCATTCAGAAAGAACAGGCTCGGGACTTTATAAGAATGTTCCCGGCGAATTCGACCTCAAGCTCTTTGAGAGTGCGGTTGAATATTATAAATAAACAATGTTTAACGGGTAACCGCGAGGTTGCCCGTTAAGTGCGTAAAAATAAATGAAAAATGAAGGGTCGCTTCGCCCCGATTTTATATTGCTTCGCAAAAACTGAAAATAATTATATAATCGGGTGCGGGCAAAGCCCGCCCGAAATTATTCATTATTCATTTTAATTTTTCATTAAAAAGAAGGAATATTATGGAAACACTGTTTTGTATCTCAATCGCTCTCGGTGCGGGTCTGATAATGTCCCGTATCGCAAAACCCCTCGGTCTTCCCTCAGTAACATCATATCTCGTTGCGGGCATCCTCATCGGTCCCTACTGCCTCGGCAGACTCGGCATTGAAGGTCTCGGCTTCGTCTCTCACGAAAACGTCAAGGAATTTGAAATCATTTCAAGCGTTGCTCTCGGCTTCATCGCCTTTGCAATCGGCAACGAATTCCGTCTCTCTCAGCTGAAAAAAGTCGGCGGCACCGCAACCTTCATCGGTATTATTCAGGCGGTTGTCGCAACTCTGCTTGTTGATGCAGCTCTCATCGGACTTCATTTTGTTCTCGGCGAAGAAAAGCTCCCGCTTTCAATGGCAATCACCCTCGGAGCCGTTGCCGCCGCTACCGCTCCTGCCGCAACTCTCATGGTTGTGCGTCAGTATAAGGCAAAGGGTAAGCTCACTGATTTGCTTCTCCCCATCGTTGCTATCGACGACGCCGTCGGTCTTGTTATTTTTGCAATCTCATTCGGCATTGCAAAGGCTGTTGAGCACGGTGAATTCAACATCAAGGCGATTATTCTTGAGCCGCTGATTGAAATTGTCTGCTCACTCGCACTCGGCACAATTATGGGCATTCTTTTTTCAATCTTCGAAAGATTCTTCAGTTCAAACAGCAAGCGTCTGTGCCTTTCCGTCACATGCGTTATCTTTACCGTTGCACTTTCAATGATTAAGTTTGAAATCGGCGGCGTTCATGTCGGCTTCTCAGCTCTCCTCGTTTGCATGATGCTCGGCACTATTTTCTGCAACGTCTGCGACTTCTCACCTGAAATCATGGAAAAAACAGACAAGTGGACTGTTCCTCTTTTCGCACTTTTCTTTGTTCTCAGCGGTGCAGAGCTTGAGCTTAGCGTTTTCACAGATATTGCAATCGTAGGTATCGGTGCCGCTTACATCATCAGCCGCTCACTCGGTAAATATTTCGGCACCTTCGGCAGTGCAAAGCTGATGAAGTGCGACGAGAAAACAACCAAATATCTCGGCATAACCCTTCTTCCGCAGGCAGGCGTTGCCCTCGGAATGTCGGTTACCGCAATGGAGCTCGGTGCGGTCGGCGAAATGATAAGAAACATTGTTCTTTTCTCTGTTCTCATTTATGAGCTTGTCGGTCCGATGCTCACAAAGATTGCCCTCACAAGAGCAGGCAATATCGAGCCCAAACCCCATCACAAAAACAGAAAGCATCGCACAGCTCCCGCAAAATTATCCTGATAAAATTATTATATCCCCCGCAGAATTTGATATTATCAAAATCTGCGGGGGATATCTTGTTTTTAATAACCGTACTGCTCTCTGAATTCTTCTCTTGTTCTTCTTGTAACGATTTTTTCGCCGTCGAAGATAATCATCGAATAAGCCGAGCCCGCTTTCTTGCCCTGGTCAAACCACTCTGCAAAAGCTCTCTGCATGGTGGTATCTCTCTGAAGCTCCTCAGGCTTCAGGCAGCTCTTGTTCTGACCGAAGATTCTCCAGCAATCGCCGAAGTCATAGGTGCGTTTGATATCAAGAGGCTCAAAGTCGAGAATGAAATCGGCTGCATTTGAGTTTTCGGGAAGTATATTGAGATTATCGGGATAAAGAAGCCACGAATTGCAGCAGATTACAATATATTTTCCGCCAAATCTGTCCTTGAACATTTCAAAGGCTTTTTTGTAGGTCTCAAGGCGTGTTTCATAGGTGAGGGGTCCGAGATGAGAGGGGATGTGAAGTCCGAGACAGAATTCGCTGTCCTTGATGAAAACGCCGTTGTCATCATAGAATTCCTCGCCGAAATCGGAAAGGTCAAACTGGAATCTTCCGAGACCGAAGCGTTCAAGGGTATAGAATGACATAAACCAGCCCTCAACAAAGGTGCCCCATACATCGAAATTCTCTTTGCATTCAAGCATCTTGACCTTGAGGTCAATAATGGAATTCCAATAAATCTCGTCGCTGATACCTGCTTTTTTGTATGCGGCACGAAGCGGCTTTGTGCAGTTGATGAGAAGAACAAGATAAACGGTGTAAACATTCTCATCAATCAGCTCTGCAAGTGCCTTGGATTTATCCTGAAATGTGTGGAAATTCTTTTTCTTGACCCAGTATGCACGATACATGGATTCATAAATTTTGTTTGCTTCTTCATTAGCGAGGATTTTTTCATTTGCTCTGATGATAACCTCTCTTGCCTCTGCAGGGTAATCCTGCTTTTCCATAACGAGAAGTGCATGATTATAATTTTTCATATTCTTTTTACCTCATTCCAATGCCGCAAGAATTTTTGCGATTCTTGCAAGGTCGTCTTTATCATAAAAAGCAATTTCAAGAGTACCGCTTTCTTTTCCGTTTTTGGTAATAACCTTTGCTTTTCTGCCGAGAGAATTATTCAGCGAAAGCTCAACCTCATCAAAGAAGGTGTGGCGTGAAGGAGCTTTTTTCGGCTGTTTTTTCTCTGCGGTAAGAGATTTGACAAGCTTTTCGGTTTCTCTGACCGAAAGACCCTTTTCGATTATAAGCTCAGCAGTTGAAATAATAAGCTTTTCATCGTCGAGAGCAACAAGCGTTTTTGCATGTCCTGCAGAAAGTCTGTTTTCACGCACCATGTCAAGCACAGCTTCGGGAAGCTTTAAAAGACGGAGTGCGTTTGCAACGGCAGGGCGTGATTTGCCGACCTTTGCGGCGGCTTCCTCCTGAGTCAGATCAAAATCTTTTATAAGGCTTGCAAAGCCGAGGGCTTCTTCAACGGGATTCAGATCCTCACGCTGTAAATTTTCTATTAAAGAAATAACAGCAGCTTCGGTGTCATTGAGTTCTTTTATAACAACGGGAACCTGAGTCAGACCCGCAATGCGGCTTGCTCTCCAGCGTCTTTCGCCTGCAACAAGCTGATATCCGCCGCCAATCATAGGGCGAACAAGAAGGGGCTGCAAAACTCCGTGCTGTGCGATTGAATCCGCAAGTTCCGAAAGAGCCGCTTCATCAAAAATCTTTCTTGCCTGATCTTTGTTAGGCTCAATATCCATAAGATTAAGCTTGACCGCCTGAGCTCCGCTTGTTTCTTCTAAAGAATTATCAGCAAGCAGTGAGCCAAGACCTCTGCCAAGACCGCTTTTCTTTGGTGCCATATTATTTCTCCTTTCCGTGTAGGGCGGGGGCTTGCTCCCGCCGTTCAGATTTTATTATTCAGCCTCAGAAATTCATCCGCAAGGTCGCTGTAAGCGTGAGCACCCTTCGATGATTTATCATAATACATAACGGGCTGACCGTAGCTGGGTGCTTCGGAAAGACGGACATTCCTCGGAATAAAGGTTGAATAAACCTTTTTCGGGAAGCAACGCTTGACCTCCTCAACAACCTGCTGAGTGAGATTGAGCTGACCGTTATACATCGTAAGAAGAACTCCTTCGATTTCTATGTAGGGATTATAAAGCCGCTTAACTGTTCTTACGGTTGAGATAAGCTGTGAAAGTCCTTCAAGAGCAAAGAATTCACACTGAATGGGAACAATCAGTGTATCTGCGGCACAAAGACCGTTGAGGGTAATAAGCCCGAGCGACGGGGGACAGTCAAGAAAAATAAAATCATAATCATCCTTGATAAGTGCAAGAGAATTTTTGAGCTTTGATTCTCTTTTCTGAACATCGACAAGCTCAAGCTCCGCACCTGCAAGGTCCATGCTCGAAGGCATTACCGAAACATTGGCATAAGGTGTTTCAACAATAGCTTTTTCGGCAGGGCAGCCGCCGATAAGAACGCTGTAAGACGAATTTTCGAGACCTCTTTTGTTGATTCCGAGACCGCTGGTTGAATTTCCCTGAGGGTCGATATCAACAAGAAGAACTTTATATCCCTTGCTGCCGAGAGCGGCAGTAAGATTAACGGCAGAGGTGGTTTTGCCTACTCCGCCTTTCTGGTTAACAATTGCAATTGTTTTTCCCAAAGCAATCTCTCCTATATTAATTACATTATATAGTATTATATCATATAGTAAACCAAAAATAAAGAATAAAATAAAATATTATTGTTTCATGTGAAACATATCATAGAAAACGCGAAAAGAGCAGGCAAAAAGCCTGCTCCTTCCGCTTGGATGTGGGTGTGAAAGAGAAAGATATGGTAAGTTGAGGATGTCATATTTCAAGCCGATGTTTTTCTTGCTTTGATAACGCAGTTACCCGTTTTGGGAATTCTGACGATATACTCAATATATTCATCGGTTTCGCTTTTTGCCGAATCAGCTTCAATGCCCGCTCTTCGCATGGTATCAACCGCATGATTGAGAGTATTCACAAAAATGCGGACATCCTTAAAGAGCTTGACGGGTGGCTGACGGCGTCGGCTGTCATTGGTCATTATCTGAGAAATCAGCCTTTCGGATTCAGCAACATTCAGCCGTTTTTCCGCTATGATTGACATTGCACGCTCCATCTGGCTGACAGAAGTGAGCTTCAGAAGTGCTCTTGCATGGCGTTCAGAAAGATTTTCCTGAATTATTTTCAGTCGTATTTCCTCGGGCAGACGAAGAAGCCTGAGCTTGTTTGATATTGTCGGGGGAGCCTTGCCGAGCTTTTTGCAAACATCATCACGGCTCATTCCGAAATCAACAATCAGTTTTTCAATTGCCTGAGCTTCTTCAAAAAATCCGAGGTCGCTTCTCTGCATATTTTCAAGAAGAGCAAAGAGTGCGGATTTATCGTCGGAAGCATCCATTATAATACAAGGTATCTGCGTTATGCCGACAAGCCTTGAAGCACGAAGGCGGCGTTCACCCGAAATGAGCTCATATTCGCCCTTGGTGTTAATTCTGACGGCAATCGGTTGAATAATCCCGTTTTGTCTTATGCTCTGGGCAAGACCTTCAAGCTCATCAAAATCAAACCGTTTTCTCGGCTGATTGGGATTAGGATATATCTCTTCCTGCGGAATTAAAATAATTTGTCCGCCGATTTTATACTTTGCATTTTTCAAAAAATCAAATCCCCCCGTTCGGTTCGTTGAGTTAATTCTAACACCGAAAGAGGGGATTGTCCAGCAAATTCAATCGTCATAAAACGCCCTGAATCTGCAATTCATATTAATTTTAAAGAGGTTTTTTGGCAATTTGTGCGGAAGGTCTGGGATATCTGGGCGGAATTTGCGATATCTTTTTGATAACAACGAGAGTTCTTTCTCCGCCGTCAGAGAGAGTGAATGACTTCTCTGCAACAATTTTTCCGCCTAAGAGCTTTATTGCAGCCTTTGCATCACCGATTTCCTCCTGTGCCTTTGCACCTTTCATGGCAATAAACATACCGCCGACTTTTACAAACGGAAGGCAATATTCGCAAAGAACATTGAGTGCCGCAACCGCACGGGAGCATACAACATCAAACTTTTCTCTGTAATCCTTGCTCTGACCTGCTTCCTCCGCTCTTGTGTGGAGCGTTGTTGCGATAAGACCGAGCGAATCGACGGTTGACTGAACATACTTAAGCTTTTTCGCCGTGCTGTCAACCATAACAAGGTCAATGTCGGGTCGCATAATCAGTAGGGGTATGCCCGGAAAGCCTGCACCCGTTCCGATATCCATAACCCTTGCACCTTTCGGAATATCATAAGCGGTTAAAACCGAAATACTGTCGGCAAAATGTTTTACAGCTATGCCGTCGGGGTCTGTTATTGCAGTTAAATTCATTGTTTTATTCTGCTCAACAAGCAGCTCCGAAAGTAATTCAAACTTCTGTAGCTGTTCATCGTTTATCAGAATTCCGAGCTTTTCGGCATCGGCTTTTAAAAGTGCGGTGTTAACCATTTATACCGTTCCTTTCAAGGTATATAAGTAAAACAGAAATGTCGGCAGGGGATACACCCGAAATTCTTGATGCCTGACCGACTGTTTCGGGTCGGATTTTTGAAAGCTTTTCAATCGCTTCAAGACGAAGACCCGTGATGTCATTATAGTCAAGGTTATCAGGGAGGCGTTTAACCTCAAGACGCCGCAAATCATTAATCTGCATCTGCTGTCTTTTAAGATATCCTTCGTATTTTATGTCAATTTCAACCTGCTCAAAAACTTCAAAGGGCAGGTCAGGTCGGTTTTTATCAAACGGGGCAAGAGCTTCATAATTGACCTGAGGTCTTCTGAGAAGCTCAATCATCTTCAGACCCTTTTCGAGTGCAGATGTTCCACGTGAAACAAGCATTGCATCAATCTCAGAAGTCTTTGGAATTGAAAGATTTTCAATTCTTTCACGCTCTTCTGCTATAAGTTCAAGCTTTTTAAGGAAACCATTATATCTCTCTTCGCTGATAAGACCTGCTTTATATCCGATTTCGGTGAGTCGGCGGTCAGCATTATCCTGACGGAGAATAAGACGGTATTCTGAGCGGGAAGTCATCATTCTGTAGGGGTCAGAGCAGCCTTTGGTAACAAGGTCATCAATAAGGGTGCCGATATAAGAGGTTGTGCGGTCAAGAATAACGGGTTCCTTGCCTTGAATTTTGAGGGCGGCATTCATGCCCGCAACAAGACCCTGAGCGGCGGCTTCTTCATATCCGCTTGAGCCGTTGAATTGTCCTGCACCGTAAAGTCCTTCAAAATCCTTGAATTCAAGCGTCTGACGGAGCGAAAGAGGGTCAACACAGTCATATTCAATCGCATAAGCAGTGCGAAGAAATTCCGCATTTTCAAGTCCCGGAATACTTCTGACAATTTTAAGCTGAACATCCTCGGGCAAAGATGATGAAAGTCCCTGAAGATACATCTCATCGGTGTTTGCACCGCAGGGCTCAACAAATATCTGATGTCGCTCCTTTTCAGAGAAACGCACTATTTTATCTTCAATACTCGGGCAGTAGCGGGGACCAACTCCGTCAATTTTTCCCGAATAAAGAGGGGAGCGGTGAAGGTTTTCAAGAATAATTTTTTTGGTTTCTTCACCGGTATAAGTAATATAGCAAGGCTCGGTATTACGAACCTCAAAATCGGTAACATAAGAAAAATGAGTAATTTTTTCATCGCCGTACTGAGGCTCAAGACTTTCAATATCAACGCTTCTGCGGTTGATTCTCGGCGGAGTACCCGTTTTGAATCGTCTGGTGAGAACGCCGAGCTCTTTAAGCGATTTTGCAAGCTCAACAGAAGGAAACATTCCGTCGGGTCCGCTTTCATACGAAACATCACCGATAAAGATTTTGCCTGCAAGGAAGGTGCCCGTTGCGATAATAACAGCCTTGGCTCTGTGGAGTGCTTCAAGCCTCGTTTTGAGAATCCATTCATCACCGTCACGGCGGATATCAACTATTTCAGCCTGACGAAGAAAAAGATTTTTCTGCTTCTCGAGCACGAATTTCATATAATCGCAGTAACCTCGGCGGTCAATCTGAGCACGCAGACTGTGGACTGCAGGACCCTTTCCGAGATTGAGCATTCTGTTCTGCAAAGTATTTTTATCCGCAGCAATACCCATTTCTCCTCCGAGTGCGTCAATCTCACGCACAAGGTGACCCTTAGATGTGCCGCCGATTGACGGGTTGCACGGCATGTTGCCGACCCAGTCAAGATTAATGGTAAAAACGGCGGTTTTACATCCGAGGCGTGCTGCAGCAAGACCCGCTTCTATTCCTGCATGGCCTGCACCGATAACCGCAACATCAAAATTTTCAGAAACGTATTCCATAGAAACACCACTTATAATAAATGAAAAAATTTTGGAAGGACTCTGCCCTTACCCGATTTTATGAAAAAATGACCTCTCGTTTACAGACGATTGCGTAATCTGAAATGAACTGAGCATCATCCAGAAAATTTCTATCGGCTGTAATCGAAAATCGCTGTTTTAATGCGATAAGAGAATTATAATTTCAAGTTTTTATTATAATAAAGAATAATAAACAAAGAAAATGAGCAAATTCGTGATTCACTCCTGCAAAACTCAGATAAATTATTTTCCCACACAAAATCTTGAGAAAACCTCATCAACAACCGCCGAAGTGGCTTTTTCACCCGTGAGCTGAAGAAGTGCATCAATCGCACAGTCGGCACAGACATTGACGGCATCAAGCGTAACACCGAGATTGATTGCGGAAATTGCCTCTTCGATGCTTGCAAGTGCATTCACGCAGCATTGTCTCTGACGCTCACTCGTCAGGCACGCCGCATTGGGGTTGAATTCGTTGGTTTTAAAAATTTCTCTGACAGCCATTTCAAGCTCTCCCCTTCCCTCTCCCGTTGAAGCAGAAAGCTCAACGCAATGGGTAAAGGAACTTTCAATAATTTTTCTGTCTGCCGCAAGAGGCAGGTCGGATTTATTAAGAAGAGCAACCGCTCTTTTTGAATCGCATTGTGCAATAATATCGAGGTCGTCCGCGGTAAGAGGCTCGCTTCCGTCAAAAACCGCAAGAACGAGCTCCGCTCTTTCAAGTCGGCGTTTTGCAAGATTGACTCCTATATTTTCAACAACATTTTCGGTTTCGCGGATACCTGCCGTGTCGGCAACACGCATGATAATTTCTCCGAGAACAATCCTCTCTTCAACAACATCACGGGTCGTGCCTGCAATATCGGTAACAATCGACCTCTCAAAGCCCGTGAGCATATTCATCAGAGTTGATTTTCCAACATTGGGCTTGCCGACAATAACGGCATCTATTCCGTCGGTGACAGCACGTCCACAGTCGTAGCGACGGATTATTTCTTCAAGAGAATTTTTTGCATTTTCAAATACGGGAAGCATATCCCCTGCATCCGTATCTTCTATATCCTCATCGGGATAATCAACCCATGCAGCAAGTGAAGCACAGATTGCTATTATTGAATCGGCAACTCCCCTGATTTCACGGCTGAGATTGCCGTCGAGGGTGTTGAGTGCGGCGGAGGCAGCCTGCTTGCCTGATGCACCGATAAGTGACATAACACTTTCAGCGGCGGCAAGGTCAATTTTACCGTTGAGGAAAGCTCGCTTCGTGAATTCGCCCGCTTCGGCAGGCTGTGCACCTGCATCAAGTGCTGCACGGAGCACCTGCTTTGTTATATAAAGACCGCCGTGACATGAAATCTCGGCAACATCCTCTCCCGTATAACTTGCGGGAGCACGAAAAACGAGGCAGACCGCCTCGTCGATTTTTTCATTATTATAATATACATCACCGAAATGGGCACGGTATCCCTTGCTTTCGGAAATCATATTTCCGCTGACGGGTCGGAAAATCTTTTCGGCAACCTTAAGTGCATTTTCGCCCGAAATGCGGATAACTCCTATTCCGCCGGGTGCATTCGGAGTTGCAATGGCGGCAATTGTTTTATTATCCATGGCAATCTCCTTATTCACAGATAAGCGGAACCCGCTTGCCCGTTATTCTCATTGCAATACGGTTGAACGCAAGTGATGAAGGTGCATCCGCATCGGGAGCTTTGCCCGTCACGGAGCTGAAGCCGATGTTGATATCTCTCGGAATAACACCGATAAGCTGAACTCCCGTTTCATCAATACACTGGTCAATGTTGAGCAGCTTATGCTTGCATGCGGGCTTGACTTCAAACATATTTATAACCAATCGGGTATCATCAATTTCAAGTCTGCGGAGCTCATCAAATGCCCTTGCACAGCTTCGCACGCAAACACTGTCTGCGGTTGAAACAACAATTGCACGGTCGGCGGCACCTGCGGCAAGCCTGAATCCCCTGTCAATTCCTGCAGGAGCATCAAGAATTATGTAGTCATAATCATCAGAAAGCGATTTGAAAAGATTCGCAACGGTTTCGGGAGAGAAGCCGTCGTCAAAGCTTCTCGGAGCAGCAAGAAAATCAACCTTTCCCTCAATAATTGCCTGCTCACGGGTGCATCTGTCAAGAAGAAGGTCACCCCAGTCGAAAACAACCTTTTCACTCACACCGAACATCAGGTCAAGCGAACGCAGACCGATATCGCAATCAGCCGCAAGCACTTTTTTTCCGAGATCGGCAAGTGCGTTTGATATTCCGTTGACAAAGGTTGATTTTCCCGAGCCGCCTTTTCCCGAGGCGATAAGGATGATCTGAGCCATAAGTTTCTCCTTAAGGTATAAGCGTATTTTCTGTCTGATAAATTTCCATTGTATCGGTCTGACCGAAATAATAATCAACAATTGAAGCAACAACGGGAGCAACAAATGCACCCGAGGTCATACCCTCACCGACAACCGCAACAGCGATTTCGGGATTTTCATAGGGAGCAAATGAAATAAGGAAGCCGTTGTTGATTTTGACCGAAATACCGTCAAGCTTACGGATTTCCTGAGAAGTACCGGTTTTTGCGGCAACCTCAACGGGAAGCCCTGCAAAATATTTTGCACAGTAGCCCGTGGTTCCAACCTCGAGCATACCCTGCTTTACAACGCTGAGAGTTTCGGCAGAAACGCCTGTTTCTGCAACTACCTCGGGTTTGGTTTCGAGAACTGTACCCGAATAATCATAGTTTTTGATGCATTTTACAAAATGAGTTTTATATCTTGTGCCGCCGTTTGCAATGGTGGCACAGTAATTTGCAAGCTGAATGGGTGTGAAAAGATTGCCTGCCTGACCGATAGCCGACTGAACGGTAAAGCCGGGAAGCCATTCCTGATTGAGCGAAGCACGGTATTCGGGGCTGTCGAGAACACCCGCCGCCTCACCGAGCTCGCAGCCCGTCTTTGAGCCGAGACCAAAAAGAGTGCGGTATTCATTCATTTTTTCAATACCGAGCAGATGACCTACTTCATAGAAAAAGGTGTTGCAGGATTCGTCAATTGCGTGAACAACATCAACAAATCTGCTGTCATGGTCCTGCTCGCACTTGAAATACTGACCGAGATAATTATACATTCCGCTGCAGTAAACGGTGTATTCCGTATCAATAATTCCTTCTTCAAGAGCCGCAACAGCAACTGAGGGCTTCATTGTTGAGCCCGTTGCATAGGTCGAAAGAAGTGCACGGTTCCACAAGGGTGAGCCGGGTGCCGTGTTGAGTGCTTCTGCATTTTCACTGTAGGTCGAAATGTCATAGGTCGGATATGATGCACACGCAAGAATTGCACCGGTTTTGCAGTTTATAACAACGGCAGCACCTGCATTTTCAACCATATTGCCCTGCTTTCCGGCATAGTCGAGGAGTGCCTTTTCAAGAGCAGCGTTTGTAACCTCCTGAAGCCCTGCATTGATTGTCAGAACAACAGTATTGCCGTGAATGGGCTCGGTTGTTACCTCGGTTGTGCGGTTGCCTTCACCGTCGGTATAAATCGTTGCTTCTCCGTCAATACCCTTAAGGTATTTTTCCATTGCGGATTCAATTCCGCTTTTACCGATAAGATCGGTGATTTTGTAGCCTTCATTCTTCTTTTCGTTGTATTCGTCGGCATCAATCGCACCGATTCTGCCGAGAATATGAGGAGCAAGTGCACCGTCGGCATATTTGCGTACGGGCACAACCTGAACGTCAACGCCCTGGAAATAAGTGCTGTTTTCCTTGATTTTTGCAATAATCTCTTCGGGTACGTCAACGGCAAATGTATACGGATTTCCTATACGGAAATATAATCTTTCCATTTCATAGCGGACAGCAGAAATTTTTCTTGCATCCACGGGGGAATAATTCTCAAGCTCATAGCGGTCAATGAGAGCATCAAAGCAGTTTTGTGCGGTAGCATAATCATTAAGACGAAGCAGGTTTTTCCCCTTCATCTCCTTGATTTCCTTTTCGCTGTCTTCTTTGAATGCAATTTCTCCGTTTACATCAAAAACAAGAGGAAGATTATCCGTCCACACAAGTGAATTGCTTTCAAAAAGCTTTATAAGTGAGTGAATTATTGAATTTCTCTGAGCATGATTGCCGGAGGCGGGAAAATATGCGGCATCGAAAATAACGGAATAGCCCTGGTCATTATAGACAAGGGGTTTTCCGAGCTCATCAACAATCTCACCTCTTGCGGCGGTAATCGGAGCAGTTGATGCGGAAACGGATGAGCTTGCGGCATCATATTTTTCGCCGTCGATAATCTGAATTTTTACAAGGTCAAAGGCAAAAAAAACAAAGAAGGCAAGCATGAAAACAACAGAAATAATCCGCCTTTTAGCAGTTATTTTAAAATTCACGGTTTTACCTCCTTTTCTTTTTATTGTTTATTTTATTTCTCAGCAAACTTTTTCTCTGTTGCACGAATCACTATGAAAACAAGCGGCACAAGCACAACCGTGTAGGCAACAGACGGCAGATAATACCTCAAAAGCATGAAAACCGCTTTATCAAGTCCGCCGAAAACATAATGGAAAAGCCAGTATCCGACATTGTAAATCAATGTGAGAGCGGTTGAGAGAATAAATGCGGTAACAACATTGTTACGCATGATTGTGTTAATCAGCGTTCCGCAAAGGAAGCCTGCCGTGAGCAAAAAAAGAGCATTAAAGCTTGCACCGGATGCGGTGATATCCCATAATGCACCTGCAAAAAGCCCGAAAACCATTCCGAAAATATCACGCTCAAACATTGCAATGCACACAACTGCAGGTATAAGCAACAAAGCCCTGACGCCGAAAAACTGCGGGAAAAATCCGTCGGTATTCTGAAGAACGGAAATAAGCAGTAAAATCAGTGCAAGGCATATCCTGCGGAGTATCAACTTTTTTCGTGATGATTCAAGTGTCATAATACTGTTTAATGAATAATTAAAAATGAATAATTTCGGATAGGCAACGCCTATGACCGATTATTATTTGGGTGTGGGCAACGCCCACCCTCAATTATTCACTTTTCATTTTAATTAAATTTATTGTGTCTGTCCGTCAAAGGAAGTGATGATGAAAACATCGGTTATCTCGGCAAAATCAATGCCGGGCTCTATAATTGCACTTGCGGAAATATCAACCGTACCGTCAACAACATCAACGATATTACCAATAATAAGGTCTCTCGGAAATATTCCGCCGACGCCTGAGGTGCATACAATTCCGCCTGCTGTAACGGCGGTTGAGGATGAAAGTCCGGGCATGTGGCAATGACCCTCACGGGCAAGTTCAACAGTTGAAGTCACAAAGCCGAGGTCACGGGTTCTCACTTCATATGCACTGACATTGACCTTGGGATTAAGAATGGTGTTGACCGTACACTGGGTCGGTGTTACCGATGAAACAACGCCGACAAGATATTTTCCGTAGATAACGGGATCATTGACGCTGATATCAGCAGTTGAACCCTTGTTGAGAGTAAATGTGCCGAGATTATCCGCCGCATCCCTGCCGATTATGGCAGCCTCGGCAAAATTATAGTCGGCATGTGCTTCCTTGATTTCAAGGAATTCCTGATAAAGTGCGTTTTTGTTGCGAAGCTGCTCAAGCTCAACAAGCTGGTCGGTAAGAGTATCGACCTGCTTTTTTAATGCATCAACCTCTTTTGCAAGCGTTGATGACGATTTAAAAGAAATGGGAAGCTTTGAAAATTCAGCCGCAACATAGGATGAAAGTCTTGAAACAGGACCGAAAACGAAGCTTGTTACGCTCGTCAGAGGCGACGAACCGCTCCTTGACAAAACGGCAAAAACCGAACCTGCAAGAAGTGCTGCGGCAATAACCGCAAATATTTTAAATGCAGTGCTTTTCAAAAAGCGGATCATCGTTTATCTCCTTAGATATATTTCTTGTTGCCCGTAATATTAAGGCTGTCGTTTTCAAGGCAGATGCCTGTGCCGTCTGCAACGCAGTCAAGAGGATTGGTTGCAATAAGCACGGGAATTTTTGTTTCTGTTGCGATAAGCTTATCAAGACCTCTGAGAAGAGCTCCGCCGCCGGTGAGCATAATGCCGTGGTCAATGATATCTGCAGCAAGCTCGGGAGGAGTCTTTTCAAGAGTTGATTTTACTGAATCAACAATCTGTGAAACGGGATCTGCAAGTGCTTCACGGATTTCTTCGCTTGTGATGTCAACATTCTTGGGAAGACCGTCCATAAGATTTCTGCCCTTGATGTTGATTGTTCCTTCTCCCTCATAGGGATAAGCCGAACCGATTTTGATTTTGATATCCTCTGCGGTTCTTTCGCCGATAAGAAGATTATATTTTTTCTTGATATAAGAAATAATTGCTTCGTCAAAATTATCACCTGCAACTCTTGCTGAGTTTGCGGTAACAACATCGCCGAGCGAAATAACGGCAACCTCTGCCGTACCGCCGCCGATATCAACAACCATGCTGCCCGTTGCTTCGCTTACGGGAAGACCTGCACCGATCGCAGCAGCCATGGGCTCTTCGATAAGGCTTACATATTTTGCACCTGCACTCTTTGCGGCATCATAAACAGCCTTTCTTTCAACCTCGGTAACACCCGAGGGAATGCAGATAAGAACTCTGATTCTTGAAAACGGAGATCTTTTTGTTGTTCTTTTGATAAATGCGGCAATCATTTCGGCAGTAATTTCAAAATCCGCAATAACACCGTCTTTAAGAGGGCGGACTGCGGTAATTGAACCGGGAGTTCTGCCGATCATTTCCTTTGCCTCCGTTCCTACGGCAACAACCCTGGGGGGATTGCTCTTCTGGTCAACCGCAACAACAGAAGGCTCACGGATAACAATGCCCTTACCCTTAACAAAAACAAGGGTGTTGGCGGTGCCTAAATCTATACCAATATCCTGTGTGAAAAGCATTATATTTTTCTCCTTATCTTAGTGAACAAAGTTGATTGTGCTGATAATTTCGGTAATTTCGGGAATTGAAGCCGAGATATCCGTATTTGAATTGATCATGCATGAATAAACATCGCCTGCATGCTCGAAAAGAATGAATGCAAGATAAACTGCAGCACCGTTGCCTGCATCGGGAACATATGCAGAATAGAAAAGTGCATCCTTGATTTCACCGATTTCAATACCCTTGCTGTCTGTAATTGTGTTTGAGAAGGTTGTTTTTGTTGAATTGATAAGTGAGCTGCGTTCTGCGGCAACATCGGTGAATGATTTATCGTCAATAACCGAAATTGTAAGCTTATCTGCGGTGCCGTCCTTGCTGAGAACAAGGTTTTCAAAGCTCATGCTGTCTGACCAGCCGTTGGGAATCTGAATTGAATATTCGGGCATTTCAATTGTATCGCCGATAACAAGAGCATGCTGAATAGCAACTGCCTTAGTTATATTTTCGCCGTTTTCTTTAACGTTTCTGCCGTCCTCGTCAGTTACAAGAACAACAAGGTTACCTGCGCCGTCTCTCTTGATTCCGCCGTCTGCCTCTGTAACCGCAGCAAAGTTTTCGCCTGCAGCGTTGGTAACAACCGCACCGTCTTTTATTGTGGGCTTACATGCTGTAAAGCAAGTGAAAATAAGAATGAATGTGAGAATAAGAGCAAAATATTTTTTCATGGTAATCTGTCCTTTCATGTCTGAAGATCTCAGCCGTTGAGAGCTGCGAATGCTTTTTTGTTGTTTTTGTAAAGAGTTTTATAAACCTCATAGTTACGGTCATAAACCTCTTTGTTTTTATCGTTGGGAATAAAGGTTTTCTTTGCGGGAATAAGTCTTTTTGCATGGGAAACATCATCAATGATTCCGAGACCTACCGCCATGATAACCGCCGCACCGACAGCACCTACATTCTGAGGACTGTCAACGGTTTCAACCGTTCTGCCGGTAACATCTGCAAGAATCTGGCAGGTAACATCCGAAAGTGCACCGCCGCCTACAAAGCGGATAACGCTTGAGGTTTTAACCTTCTTATCCTGAGTTTCAAGGAACCAGCGCATGTGCATGCAGACACCTTCAAGAACTGAACGGATAAGCTCGGTTTTGCCCGTGTCGAGGCTCATGTTGAAGAACATTCCTCTTGCATTGGGGTCTTCAAACGGACAGCGGTTACCGTGGAGCCAGGGAGTGAAAATAACTCCGCCGCTGCCTGCAGGAATTTCGTCAACAACCTTTGAAAGATAGTCATAAAGGCTTGTGTAAACTGTTTCTGTTGACTGAACAACATCGGTCTTTTCAAGGAAAATTCCGATTTCGTCAAGTGCAAGGTGGTCTTTTACCCATTCAAGGCATTTGCCTGCCGTTTCAAGCTCTGCAAAATAATTGAAGCTGTCTTTCTGAGCACCGATGATAGCTGCAATCATTGCCGAGGTATCAACAACATTTTTTTCACATACGGTTGAAACCCAGCCCGATGTGCCGTTATAAATATGTGTTTCGCCAATCTCAACGCTGCCTGCACCGACACCGATAAGAGAAGCATCTCCTCCTCCTCCGAAAACTGCCGTTCCGGGTGCAAGACCGAGCTCAGCGGCTGCTTTTGGAGTCAGAACACCGACCTTATCCGTTGCTTCAACAATTTCGGCAAGATGCTCGGGATTAACGCCGAGAAGCTTACAGATTGTTTTGCTCCAGCCTTCTTTACCCTTGCGGATATCATAAAGAAGAGTTCCGAAAGCGGAATCCCTCGTCATTGTGAAGCGGTCGGTCATGCGGCTGATAAGATAATCCTTGACATCAAGCCACTTATGTATTTTTTTGAAGTTTTCGGGCTCATTTTCCTTCATCCAGTTATATTTCCATACGGGATCCTTAACGCTGAGTGCGGCGGCACCCGTGATAATAAGAGAAGGAATAAGCTTGAAAACATTTGCTCCCGCAACCTGAATTCCGTTTGCAATGCCTTCTTTGATCTGCTTCTTTGCACGCTGATCCATGTAGCTGAATGCTCTGTGAACGGGCTTTCCGTTTTTATCAACAAGCACAAGACCCTGCATCTGTGAGCAGAATGAAATACCCTCAACCTGCTCAGGCTTTATATCGCATTTTTCAAAAACGGTTTTTGTTGTGGAACAAAGAGCAGCCCACCACTCGTCAGGGTCCTGCTCAGCACCGCCGTCGGGAAGAATATAGAGCTTATAGCCTTCCATAGCAGCACTGATTAGATTGATTTCATCACCGATTGAAAAAAGGCAGGTTTTTACGCCGGTGGTTCCGATGTCGTAGGAAATAACATACTTTTTATCCATGGTTTTTCCTCCTGAAACAGATGCAATGCATCATTTTAATTATATAGTATTTGCCGATGATTAAATTAACGGTTTTTGAAGAAAGAGTAAATTTTTAAAGGAATAATTGTTGCGGAGCAACCATAACTATCCTATTATATCATTATTATTATAAATGCTTCGCTTGTAAATTACAAGTATTATTTATAATTTTATTACATTAAATAATCTCATTTTACTATTGTCAAAACTTTAACGGTGTGATATATTAAAATTAATCTGTCATATGACAAACAAGGAGGAATTCCAATGCCAAAAATTACATTCATGGGTGCCGGAAGCACCGTTTTTGTAAGAAACGTTATCGGTGACTGTATGTGCAGCCCCGCTCTGCGTGACAGCACAATCGCTCTCTATGATATCGACTCCGAAAGACTTGAGGACAGCTATCTTATCCTCAGTGCACTCAACAACAATATCAACGAAAACCGTGCAAAAATTGAAAAATACTGCGGTGTTGAAAACAGAAAAGATGCTCTCAGAGGAGCTGATTTTGTTGTTAATGCAATTCAGGTAGGTCTTTATGACCCCTGCACCATTATTGACTTTGAAGTTCCTAAAAAATACGGTCTGCGCCAGACCATTGCCGACACTCTCGGCATCGGCGGAATTATGAGAGGTCTGCGCACAATTCCCGTGCTTCAGGATTTTGCAAACGATATGGAAGAGGTATGCCCCGATGCATGGTTCCTCAATTACACAAATCCCATGTCAATCCTTTCAGGCTACATGCAGAGATACACAAATGTAAAAACCATCGGTCTTTGCCACAGTGTTCAGAGCTGTTCAAGAGATCTTCTCAACAGACTCGGCATGGAGGATAAGCTTGAAGGAAGAAAAGAGCTTATCGCAGGTATCAACCACATGGGCTGGCTTCTTGAAATCAAGGATAAGGACGGTAACGACCTTTATCCCGAAATCCGCAGAAGAGCTCTTGAGATGAATGACAGAGAAAAGCATTCCGATATGGTCAGATTTGAATATATCAGAAATTTCGGATATTATTGCACGGAATCAAGCGAACATAATGCAGAATACAACTGCTTCTACATTAAATCAAAATATCCCGAACTTATCGACAGATATAATATTCCTCTTGACGAATATCCCCGCCGCTGCGTCAATCAGATTGCAGGCTGGAAGGCTGAAAAAGAAAGAATCATGGCTGACGGAAAAATCACCCATGAGCGTTCAGGCGAATACGCATCATTTATCATGGAATCGCTCGTTACCGGTACTCCCTATAAAATCGGCGGCAACGTGCTCAACACGGGTCTTATTGACAATCTTCCTGCTGATGCCTGCGTTGAGGTACCCTGCCTTATTGATAATAACGGCATTCATCCCTGCCATGTCGGCAAGCTTCCCGTTCAGCTTGCAGCAATGAACATGACAAATATCAATGCCCAGCTTCTTACAATTCAGGCTGCAGTCACAAGGAAGAGAGAAGATATCTATATGGCTGCAATGCTTGAGCCTCACACCGCTGCCGAGCTTTCAATTGATGAAATCAAAGCAATGGTTGATGAACTCATTGAAGCACACGGCGAATATATGAAGGATTACAAATAAAAAATAAAATATACCCTATGTTTTTTCTTAACAAAAACATAGGGTATATTTTTTTAATTCATACATTTGTAAGCGAATCAACATATCCCGTTCTTTTCAGGAGTGTTGATGATGAAATCTGGGATATATACACTTTTTCGTTGCCGTTTTTGTCACGGCACACAATGAATGATTTCGGGATATCGTAGCAGACATTTTCAACAATTCCCGCCTTTTCAGCCTTTGCAAGATAATCTCTTGTCCGCTTTGAAACGGTTGTTGTGTCAAGGTCAAATATTCCGATAATTTCGTCAAAGGTTATAACCTTATCCATACCGAGATGAAGATACATATTTTACTCCATTTCTTTTATTTTTCCTTCAAAAACCTCAAATGCCTTGCCTTTTTTTGAGCGAAGGAGTGTTGACGGGTCGCAGCAGGTAATAAAAACCTGCCAGTTATCAAGATAATTGAGAATAAAGGTTTGTCTGCCCTCGTCAAGCTCACTCATAACATCATCAAGAAGCACAACGGGGCTTTCACCCGTAACGGTTTCAATAATTGAAGCCTCACCGAGCTTCATTGCAAGTGCACACGACCTTTGCTGACCCTGAGAGCCGAAAACTCTCGCATCCCTGCCGTTCAGATTAAGAACAAGGTCATGGGTATGAGGACCTGCGTTTGTATAAAGCCTTTTTAAATCCGCCTCACGGGATTTTTCTATTTCGGCAACAAGCTTTTCTTTTATCTGTTCTTCACTTATATTATCTTTTGAAAAATCATAATAAAAAGTGAATTCTTCTCTGCCCGAGCTGATGCCTTTATATATATCGCTTGAAAGTGCAGAAAGCTGCTCAACATAATCAAGGCGGTATTTTATGATTTTAGTGCCGAGATTTGCAAGCTCTGCATCCCACGGAGCAATATAATCATTTTCAAAGCTTCTCTCGCCCATTTTTTTGAGCAGAGCATTTCTCTGGTCAAGCACCCTCAGATATCTTGACATTATGACAGCATAATTCGGTTTTATGAGGCTCAGGGCAATATCAATCAGCTTTCGTCTTTCGCCGGGACCGTCCTGCACTATTCCGAGGGTTGCGGGAGAAAAAACTACCGCATAATATTTACCCATCATAACTCTCGGTGATTCTTCTTTGATTCCGTTGAGAGTCAGTTCTTTTTTCTTGTTGATTTTCATAACAGCATTTTGTTCACGCATATGTGAATAAAATCTGTTATTTATCTCAGCCTCTTCCTTGCCCTGCTCTATCAGCTGGGCATTTTTTCTTGCCCTGAAGCTGTAAAATCCCGTTAAAAGCCAGATGCTTTCAATAATATTTGTTTTGCCCTGACCGTTTTCACCGTAAATAATATTCATTTCGGGATGCGGCTCAAATCCGATTTCTTCAAGATTTCTGAAATTCTTTGCGGAATGGTATTTAATTATCAAATTTTATCATACCTTTCCTTAAAGATTCAAACGGCGGGAGCATGCCCCCGCCCTTTTTTTATTCTACATTATAAATAACATTCTCAAACTCGGCTTTGTCTCCGCTTCTGAGTTTTTTTCCTCTCTGGGTGCAGATTTCTCCGTTAACTCTTACCTCGCCTTCCTGGATAACTATTTTTGCATGGCCGCCCGTCTGCACGGCATCGCACATTTTCAGAAAAGCATCAAGACGGATGAAATCCGTATTTATTTTTTTTGAAACCTGCCTTTTTTCGGCAACCTTAACTTTAATCTTCATTTTTCAGCCTCACGGGAAGAATAAGGAATATGAATGAATCTCCGCTGTTGGGCACGATAAGAATGGGAGCAACCGCACCGTTGAGCATAATTCTTACTTCGTCGGTATCACAAACCTTGAGAGCATCAAGCATATATTTATTATTGAAACCGATTGTGCAGCTCTCACCCTCAATCTGAGCGGAAAGGCGGTCATTTGCCGTTCCCAGTGAAGTGATTGACGAAATTCTTATAAGATTATCGCCGAAAATACATTTGACGGGGCTCTTTAATTTATCTGTGATAATAAGAGATGTTCTGTCGATACTGTCAATAAAACTTCTTGTGTTGACATTGATAACCGTTTTTGTTGACGAAGGAATTGCTGCTTTGTAATTGAGAAATTCTCCGTCAAGAAGACGCGAAATTATGTTGTAGCCTTTGATCTCAAAAATTATGTGACGCTTGCCGACTCCGAGAACAACATCGGCTTCATCATCATTCATAAGCTTGAGAACCTCTGAAAGTGTTTTTGCAGGCACAACAAACGAAAGATTTTCACCCTCGTAGTTGATATCTTCATTTCTGATAGCAAGTCTTACACCGTCAACGGCAATAAGTCTGATATGATTGTGCTCAATTTCAAATTTAATACCGGTATGAACTATTTTTGTATCCTTGACGGCAGCTGAAAAGATTGTTTTTCTTATCATATCCTTAAGAGTTTCCTGCTTGACTGAAATAGGATATCCGCCCGATACAGAAGGAAGGTCGGGATATTCTTCAGCGGAAATTCCGATAAGGGTTGATTCAAACTCACCGCATGAAATGGTTGCAATCTGTCTTGCATCGCTGTCAATATTAACATTTTCCGCAGGAAGCTTTCTTAAGGTTTCACTGAACATATGGGCATTGAGAACAAGCTCGCCCTCTTCCTCAATTTTTGCGGGAATTGAGGTTGTTATACCCATTTCAAGGTCATAGCCGGTAAGAGTCAGTATTCCTTCCTTTGCAACCATAAGTATACCCTCAATTGCGGGGATTGCTGTTTTGGTTGAAGCCGCTCTCTGAACATTCTGGCAAGCCTCCGAAAGCTCAACTGTATTGCATATGATTTTCATTTGGTGTACCTCCTGAAGATATGAAAAAGTTATCCACCCGTTTTTATCGGGTAATATCGGCAAAAACTGAAAAAATCAGTTTTTCGCCTTTTAGAGAGATAGCATAGCATATCTTAATTATAGTAGTAGTAGTAGGGTGAGTGAAAATATGGTATAACCCACACAACCCTTGAAAAATAAGGAAAAACCTCATTTTTTTATCAACTGTTTTTTGTGGATAAATCTGACTTTTCAACTTCCCTTTTTCTGGTAATGTTAAGAAGTGGAAAACTGTGAAGTGGAAAAGGATAAATATGTGGAAAACTTTACAGATTATTTCTTCCTTCAATCGCTCTTATAAGAGTGAATTCATCCGCATATTCAAGGTCTGCTCCGACGGGAACGCCATATGCAAGGCGGCTCACATTAACTCCTATTGGCTTTATCAGCCTTGAAATATACATGGATGTTGCCTCGCCCTCAACGGTCGGATTGGTTGCCATTATAACTTCCTTTACCGTGTCGTCACCGAGTCTGTAAATCAGCTCTTTTATGCAGATATCCTCGGGATTTATGTCGTTCATCGGAGAAATAACACCGTGAAGAACATGATATAAGCCGTTGTATTCATGTGTTCGCTCGATTGCAATAACGTCACGGGGATCTTCAACAACGCAGATTGTTGATTTATCCCTTGACTGTGAGGAGCAGACTCCGCAGACCTCACCGTCAGTCAGATTGCAGCAGATTTTGCATCGGCTGATTGATTTTCGGGCATTGAGAATCGTATCCGTGAATTTTTTTGCATCGGCATCGCTCATGTTGAGAACATGGAAGGCAAGCCGCTGTGCACTTTTTTTTCCGACGGAAGGAAGCCTTGCAAACTGCTCGATAAGCTGCTCAAGCGAAGGAGTAAATCCGCTCATTAAAACAGACCGGGGATTGAAAGACCGCCCTTAGCCTTTTCCATTCCCTGCTCCATGGCTTCGTTTGCCTTGCGGATGCTTTCGTTGAATGCGGAAATGATAAGGTCCTGAAGCATTTCAACATCATCGGGGTCAACAACCTCGGGCTTGAGATTAACTGCTGTTACTTCGTGTGCACCGTTGACAACAACTTCAACCGCACCGCCGCCGACTGTTGAAGAAAATTCCGTTGCTTCAACCTCCTGCTGGATTCTTGTCATATTTTCCTGCATTTCCTGAATTTTTTTCATCATGTTGCCGCCCTGGGGAGCGCCGGGAATTCTTGCTTTCATTTTTTATATCCTCCGTTTTTGTATGGCGATGGTTTGCTACCGCCGTTTATTTTTTAATTATTTGAATTAAAATTATTAATTTTTGCCTTCAGATTTTCCAAAGGACTTTTTTCTGTTTTCGGTTTTTCATTGTTTGAAACCGCAATTTTCATTTTTCTGCCCATGACCTCATAAACGGCTCTTGAAAGCTCCTTTGAATGAGTATCGGAGCAGATGAAGTCGAACAGGGTTGTATTACTCGAATGAATAATAATTCTTCCGTTTCTGATTGAAGCCTTTGAATTTGCGAGAACGCCGAAAAGAGGCATATCGTATTTCATCAGCTTTTCAAGAACGTCCGCCCAGTTAGAAAATTCTCCGTCGGGAATATCATTCTCAGCTGCAGGTGAAGAAGGAGCAACGGGTGCGGACGGAGCAGCATAGGCTTCGGGCGGCGGAGCCTCGGGAACGGGAGGTCTGTCATCACGCACGGGTTCGTTTTTCGGTGCGGGAGCAGACACGGGTTTTTCCGGCTCGGATTTCGGCTGAGGAGCAGCAACGGGAGCAGGCTGAACGGGTGCGGTATATGCAGGTGCACCGCCTGAAATTGCTGCGAGCTTTTCTTCAATTGCACTGATTCTCTCTTCAAGGTCTGAGGAAATTCCTTCACCCGTTGAAGCAGAGGGAGCACACATTTTTATAACTGCCGCCTCAAGCTGAATTTTTTTGTTTGATGCATTTTTTATATTTTTTGAGGTTTGTTCAAGTATTTCAATGCAGGAAAGAATTTTTGAAAGCTTCAGCTGAGAGGCTCTTTCTTTGATTTTCTGAAGCTCGTCTTTTGAGCAGACTATAAGCCCTTCGCAGTCACCCACGGTTTTTGCAACCATAAGATTTCTGAAATGAAGGGTCAGCTCGGTGCAAAGACTGTCAATATCGCAGCTTTCGCTGTGAAGCTTTGAAACAAGTCTGAGTGAGCTTGTGAAATCGCCCTTTGCAACAAATTCAGAGAAAGAGAAAAGATGAACCGTGCCTGCGATGCCTGCCGCATCACTGACGATATTTTCGTCAATATCCGTTCCCATTGCAAAGCATCTGTCAAGAAGCGAAAGTGCATCTCTCATTCCGCCGTCGGCAATTCGTGCAATAAGGCTTGCGGCGTTCGGAGTGAGGTTAACGTTTTCGTTTTCGGCAACATACATAAGTCTTGCCGTTATATCTTCCGGAGCAATTCTCTTGAAATCAAATCTCTGACATCTTGAAAGAATTGTTGACGGCAGCTTGTGAATTTCTGTTGTTGCAAGAATAAAAATAACATGTGAGGGGGGCTCTTCAAGAGTTTTCAGAAGAGCATTGAATGCTCCGATTGAGAGCATATGGACCTCGTCAATTATATATACTCTGTATTTTGCGTTTGCGGGAGTGAAGTTTGCTTCTTCACGCAAATCTCTGATATTTTCAACACCGTTGTTGCTGGCTGCGTCGATTTCAATAACATCGAGGATTGAGCCGTTGTCGATTCCCCTGCAGATTTCGCATTCGTTGCAGGGATTTCCGTTATCGGGATTGAGGCAGTTGACTGCTTTTGAAAGGATTTTTGCACAGGTGGTTTTGCCTGTACCTCTTGAACCCGTGAAAAGATAGGCATGAGAAACCCTGCCGTTTTCGAGCTGACTGCGGAGAGTTTTTGTAACATGGGGCTGACCGTAAACATCGCTGAAAACATTGGGACGCCACTTTCTGTAAAGTGCCTGATACATTCTTTTCACACCTTTCAAATAAAAATAAAGTTTTATCTTGGTCATATGGCGGTAGGCGGACTGTGGCGCACAAGACTGCCCGCTTAATGCTGCTCGGTTCACCCGCCTGACATGGTTCACGGTGCCCTGTCGCACAGGACCCACACGCCACATGACCAAAATAAAACTTTGCTCGTTATATTATATAATATATTTAAAATAATATCAAGTATAATTTTAAATTTTTCACGCTGTTTTCAAAAAAAACAAATGTAAAAACAAGGATATTTTTAACATTTAAGGAAAATCCGAATAAATTGATAATAAAAGCTACATTTTTTCCGGAGGTATTTTATGACTCAATCATATTTTCTCGGTTCAAGTTCAGGTAACGGATTCTTTTCATGCTTTTCACAGCTTACGCCGAAAATTGAAGGACAGTATACCTATATAATCAAAGGCGGTCCCGGTACGGGAAAATCATCGCTTATGAAAAAAATTGCAGAAGAAATGGAAAAGCGTGACATTGAATGCGAAAGGATTTTCTGCTCATCCGACCCCGATTCGCTCGACGGAATCATTTTTCCTTCTCTGAGAGTCAGCATAGCAGACGGCACATCTCCCCACACGCTTGACCCCGAATATCCGGGTGCAACGGGAGAGATTATCAATCTCGGCGATTGCTGGGATAAGCAGAAAATTTATGAAAACAGAGAGAAAATCATTGAGCTGACAGATAAAAACAAATCCTGCCACCAGCGGTGCAGACGTTTTATAGAATCCGCATTTTCAATCTACGGTGACGGTGAAAAAATCTGCCGTGAAAGTGTTGATAAGGAACGGCTTATGCGTTATGCATCAAGGGTTGCAAGCCGATATTTCAAAAAGCCGAGCGGCAGAATCGGACTTGAAAAAACCCGTCTGCTTGATGCGATAACTCCGAAAGGATATTATTTTTTATCGGATACGGTCAACGGAATGTGTGACACAACAATTGTTTTTGAGGATGATTTCGGCGTTGCGGCATCAATGCTGATAAAAGAGCTGCGGTCATATGCCCTTGCAAGCGGATTTTCTGTTATTTCAAGCCCGTTTATCGGAAATGAAAAGCAGCTCAGGCACATCATAATAAAAGAGCTTGCCCTCGGATTTTTCACCTGTGACAAGCTCTGTGAGCCCGATATAATTGCATCAAAAACAGTAAATTTACGTCGATTTTATTCTGCAGGAGAATTATCTTTGCACCGTGCAAGACTGCAGTTTTCCAAAAAAGCATCAAAAGAGCTTATGAATGAGGCAGTCTGTGCACTCCGCATGGCAAAGGATATCCATGACGAGCTTGAAGCCTGCTATATCGGAGCAATGGATTTCAGAAAGCATGAAAAAATTGCAGCTGAGCTCATTGACCGCATCTGGAAAAGCGAATGGTGGACGGAAGAATAATTATGAATTCGTAATTGTGAATTTGACCAATCGTAGGGAACGCTGTCTCAGCGTTACTTGGAATGTCGTCCCCGACATTCCCTACGAAAAACAGGAGATTCGTGAACCGCCTTTGCTAAAATATGAGAAATATTGACAATATAATTCTGATATGATATATTAGAAAAAAGGGGAAATAAAAAATGAAGAAAAGAATATTTGTATTTTCATTGGTTTTATCAATTGTTTTTTTATGTATTTCAGCAATACCGTCAGTTGCATATGCTGAAAATACGCAGGAAGATCTGCCCTGCGGAGGTGCAATTGAACTTGTTGATATCAAAGTGCTTTTTACTCCAATATCAAATCTGATAAGAATTTCGGAAACAAAGCCATCCTTGACGGGAACTGTATTGAAAGTAACATATCCTGACGGCACAAACGAGATTGTTACGGTAGAGAAAACCGAAAACAGATATTCCGCAGGAAAGTTTTCAATAAACTATTATTCCTTTGACGGATTGGAAATGGGAGAAATCATTAATTACGGTTTGGTTTCAAAGAAGATTACTGCTGATTCTGATAACGGAGCCTTTGAAAAATACAGCGGTGATTTTGAATTCGTTTATCTTCATTTGCCGTCTTTTGAAGATATATATTATATGATATTTTAAGCCGGTGACTGTTGAGAAAGTAAGCTGAATGGCTGCCTCCCCTTCAGGGGAGGTGGATTTTGCAAAGCAAAAGACGAAGGGGTTTATCAGTAGAAATTTTTTACAAATCATGGTTTCACGCAAAATCCGAAACTCCCTCAGTCACTCCGTGACAGCTCCCTCTTGAGGGAGCCGAAACAGAAAAATTCAGTTTGTATATAAAAATCAGGTTTATCGACAGTCAAAAGCGGGCATCCGAAACGGGTGCCCGCTTTTTCATATACTGATTATGCATTCGCCGTGCTGCTCATTTCAAAAACAAGCTCGCCGCCGCTCATAAGCTGTGAATGAGTGATATAGAATCCGTCAAGCTTTTCGCCGTTGAAGGTTACGCTGCTGACATAAATATTATCATTACTCTGATTATTTGCGGTGATTTTAAGTGTTTTACCGTTTGAAAGAGCAATTTCCGCGTTATCAACGCAGGGTGAACCGAGCCAGTATTTATCGGTGCCTGCAAGGGGATAAAAGCCCATTGACGAGAAAATATACCATGCACTGATTGTGCCGCCGTCGTCGTTGCCGTCAAGACCGTTGATATCGTTGCTGAAACGGTTTTTGAGCGTCCAGCGTACCCATTTCTGGGTAAGATCGGGTCTGCCCGCATTATTGAAAAGATACGGAGTGTGGATATCGTGCTGATTGCCTATCCAGTAGCCGTGACCGGGGTCGATTGCCGCTCTTGTGAGTGAAGCATCCTCCATAAATTTTTCAAGCTCGCTGACAAAATATTCCTCAGAACCGAAAAGCTCAATCATTCCTTCAATGTCGTGCTGTGCAGCCCATCTCCAATGTCTTGCACTTCCCTCGGAATAGCAGTTTGCAAACTTTTTAATCATAACCGCATCATAGAATTCGGTTATATAAGGGCTGAAATTCCATACAAACGAACCGTCGGAATTTCTTGCCTGGAAGTATTTTGTTTCGGGATTGAAAACATTTTTATAGTACATGGATTTTTCGGTATATCTGCGATAATCCTCTTCTTTTCCGAGTGCCTTTGCAAGAGAAGCGATTGCAGCATCCTGCCATGAATATTCAAGGGTGCATGCAACGGATTTTCTGACTCCCTCGATATCGTTGGGAATATATCCGTACTGATTATATAAATCAATATTTTCTCTGCCTGATTTGTTTACTGCATTTTCCGATGAATATTTCATCGCCTCATAAGCCGCCTCAACATCAAAACCGGTGATGCCTTTGAGATAGCTTTCGGCAATAACGATGTTTGCCGAATCGCCGAACATAGAGCCCGTATAGCCTGCACCCATAGGCCAGCGGGGAAGATTTCCGCCGCCCTGCTGTGCCATGGTAACAAGACTGTTGAGGCAGTCGGTCTGGATTTCCTCTGCAATGAGAGTATAAAGCGGATGAGTTGTTCTGCAGGTATCCCAGAGCGACATATCCGTTCTGTAGGTGAAGCCCTCCGCCTTGTGTGCCTGCTTATCAAAGCCGAGATATTCACCGTTGACATCGGTGAAATCCGTGGGCATGATCATGCTGTGGTAAAGAGCAGTGTAAAAATTGATCTTTGTTTCGTTGTCACCGCTGATTTTTATTGAAGAAAGGCGTTCCTCCCACGCATTTGCGGCTTTTTCTTTCACATCGTCAAAGCTCTTTCCGTCGGTTTCGGCTCTGAGGTTGAGAAGTGCGTTTTCCTTGCTGACAAAGCTGATTCCGATTTTCATTTCAACGCTTCTGTTTGTGAGCTTTCCGAAGTTGAGGTCGATTCCGCAGTCGGTTTCATCCGATTTGATTTCATAAGAAACAACGGGTTTATCCGTTACTGCGGTAAAATATGCGGGAAGTCCGTCAAATCTGCCCGAAAACTGACCGTCAATGATGCAGCTGCCCGAAATAATTCCGCTTTCTTCATCAAATTCAACGGTGCCGTTCAATGATTTTTTATTTGCCGCACCGCTTGTTACGTCAATATAAAGCCTTGCGTCGGAAGAATTATAAAAAGTATAGCGGTGAACACCCGTGTGAATATCTGCCGTCATTTCTGCAAGACAATTAACGGTCGGCAGATAAACGGCATAATAGCCGGGAGCAGCGGTTTCTTTATTATGCGAATAAGGAAGAATTGCAGGCTCGGCATCACCGATAACGGGAATAACTCTGAAGTTTGAATAATCCTCTGCACCCGTGCCCGAAAGGCGTGAATGGCTGAAGCCCTTGATGTGGCCGTGCTCGTAGTAATAGCCCGAGGTGTTGGTTTTGAAAATGTATGCACCGCCCACAAAGCTTGTGTCAGGTCCGAGCCTTACCGCACCGAAGGGAACGGTTGCCGCAGGGCTGAGCATGCCGCAGGTCCAGGGAATTCCGCCCGTGCCGATGAACGGGTCAACATACTGACCGTATTCGCCTGCTTCAACTATCGGCATATCAATGCTTCTGAGCTGAGTTCCGTTTATGAATGTTGCGGTGAAGATGGTTTCAACCGTAAGAAAAGCCGCAACAAATGCCCTGATAATTTTCCACATAATACCGCCTCCTGAAGGATGGATTATAAGTATAATATAGAATATTACCGTATAATTGTCAACACCGCACAAGCATATCACAAAATCGCCGCAAGGGTGAGCATGGGAATTGTATCTTTGAGTATTCCGTCAAAATCCTGCAGGGGAAGCGGATTTTTGCCCTTGCCGATTTCAACGGTGAAGCCCGGTCGGTTGAATTTTTCAATAAACCAGTCCTTATAACCTCCGTGTGAGGCAAGACCGCTGTTTCTGATAAGGGTATATCCCGATGCCGCCGAAAAGATTTTTGCAAGCCGCTCGCTTTCGGGCGGCTTTTTTTCGCCGTATTCCCAGAAAATTTCCTCGCCCTGACTGTGCAGAGCGATAACAGCCCTCGGTCTGCGTGCCTTTGTGAGATTGACGAGTGTAATTGTTTCGGGCTCGCTCTCGGGCATATAACCGCCGTATCTTCTCGGTGACGGACCGACAATTCCTTCTTCAATTTCCATGCTGCGAAGCTTATTCCAGCCTGCATCAAAATTATGGTTGATGTCAACCCCTCTTGCATTGGCGTTCCATTTTTCATTTGAAGAAGCAGAGATTTCTCTCACATTTTCTGCGTATTCGCAGGCACCGTCAACACCGTTTATCGCAATCTGCACTCCATCGGGATTAACGCAGGGAACGATTATGATTTCTCTGCTTATGCAGGCGGCATCAATTCCGCAAAGCGTTGACCTGTAAGCCTTTGCACGCATCAGAAGCTCGGCAAAACGGAGTGCAAGCAGGCTCGTCATCCATTCCTGACCGTGAAAGCCTGCCGCAATCAGCAGAGGATTTTCACTTTTTCCGATGTGAAGTGAATAAATTCCTCTTTGGCACAAGGATTTTCCGATAAGCCGTACTCCGAGACAGGGATATTTTTTTTTCAGAGAAAATATCATTTTTCTTTGTGTTTCTATTGTCATTACGGAATTTTTTGTGATATAATCCATATGTAACCACCCTTTTTAATGAAAAATAAATAATTAAGAATGAAAAATTTCGGATAGGCTCCGCCTATGACCGATTATATAATCAATCCTTAGTTTCTTTAATTTTTCACTCTTCATTCTTCACTTGATATATAGTCTTTCAATAATATATTCTTTTAACATTTAAAATAACACCCGCGGAGGAACATTATGGAGCTCTTTGAAAAAACGGTTGAAAAAAATTATGTCTATAACGGAAAAATAATCAATGTACGCCGTGACAAGGCGGAATTGCATGACGGAAAGCCCTGCACACGTGAGGTTGTTGAGCATAACGGCGGAGTCTGTGTTGCCGCACTTACAAAAGAAAACGAGCTGATTTTTGTCCGTCAGTTCAGATATCCCTACATGGAAGTTGTGCTTGAGCTGCCTGCAGGCAAGCTTGAGCTTGGCGAGGACCCGTTTGAAGCAGGCAAGCGTGAGCTTGAGGAAGAAACGGGCAGAGTTGCCGCAAAATATCACGATATGGGTAAATTTTATCCCACTCCCGGCTATTGCGGAGAGATAATTCATCTTTATGCCGCCGAGGAGCTGACCGAAACTCAGATGAATCCCGATGAAGACGAATATCTCGAGGTTGAGAAAATCGCTCTTGAAAAAGCGGTTGATATGGTTGTTTCGGGTGAAATCCGTGACGGAAAGACCATTGCTCTCGTTATGAAAGTTGCCGAAATGCAGAAAAGAGGCATTATCGGAGGCGGAAAATGAAAAAAATTATTCTTGCCTCATCCTCTCCCCGCCGCCGTGAGCTTATGACAACGGCAGGTCAGGAGTTTGAGGTCATCGTCAAGGATGTTGATGAAAGCATCCCCGAGGGCACGGCACCTGTTGATGCCGCAAAAATGACCGCAAAGAAAAAAGCCCTTGCGGTTGCGGCTGAATATTCCGAAAATATCGTTATCGGTGCGGATACGATTGTTGTTGCAGGCGAAAAAATACTCGGTAAGCCTGCCGACAGAGCCGATGCATGCAGAATGCTCCGTATGCTTTCGGGAAAGGTGCATGAGGTTATAACGGGTGTCTGCATTGTCTGCGGTGAAAGGCTTGAAAATTTTGCTCAGGTCAGCAGGGTTAAATTCTATGAGCTGACCGATGAAGAAATCGAAGCCTATGTTGACACAAACGAGCCGATGGATAAGGCGGGAGCCTACGGCATTCAGGGCAGAGGCTGCGTTCTTGTTGAAAAAATCGAGGGCGATTATTTCAATATTGTGGGTCTGCCCGTTGCAGAGGTAGTCAAAAAACTGAAATCATTTTAATGAAAGGCTGATATATATGAAAAAGATAATATCCGTTCTTCTTGCACTCGCTCTTGTTTTTTCAACCTGTGCGGTTGCTTTTGCGGCATCGGTTGAGCTTGACAAGGATGAAATTTCCGATTATCCGCTGATTATCGTGCCCGGCTACAGCTCATCCTCGCTTGTTTATCCCGAGAAAGACAAAGTTGTGTGGGGAGTCAACATGGATGCGGTTCTTGACCGTGTTCTGAGCGATATCGTTGAAATCGGTGTCGGTCTCGGTGCACTCACGGTCGGCAATGCAAAGATTATCGCAACCACTCTTGCAGGCGGCATCAACGATTTCATGGAAGAAATGAAATGCAATCCCGACGGAACAAGCAAATATCCTCTTGAGCGTGCCGTTTTAACCGCCGAAGAGGTCAACAATGCAAATCTTATGATTACCCACCCCAATGGCGACCACCGTCAGGAACAGGATATGGCGGCGGAATTTGCAGAATATATCGGACATGAAAATATCTATAACTTCACCTGCGATTTCAGAATGGGCTCTGAGGCATGTGCAAAGCAGCTTGACGAGCTGATTCAGGATGTCAAAAAGCATTCGGGCAAGGATAAGGTCAATCTTCTTGCTGTCAGCCACGGCGGTCAGGTTACCGCAACATATCTTACTCTCTACGGCTGGAAAAATGATGTTGACAATGCTGTTCTGACCGTTCCCGCAATCGGTGGTGCAGGTATTGCATATGATGCTCTGACAAATAACATCAGGTTTGACGAAGAATGTCTGATCCGTTTTGTTGAGCACGGAATGCGCTGCGAAGAAGACTACAACTGGCTTGTAAAGGCTCAGCAGCTCGGCTTTGTTGACCTTATTTTTGAGGAGCTTATTCCTCAGGTATTTGAAGTTTTCTGCTACTGGGGCAGCATCTGGGATTTCATTCCCGCCGATAAATATGAAGAAACCAAAAAGCTGCTTGACCCCGTTAAAAGTGCCGCTCTGTTTGAAAAAACCGACCGTTTCCATTATGAAATTCTTCCGAAGGTCGGCGAAAAGCTCAGCGAATGCATTGAAAACGGAATGAATATCAGCATCATTTCGGGAACGGGCAACAGAATTGTTACGGGTCTTAACGAAAATTCCGACGGAATTATCACAACCGCCGCTTCGACCGGTGCAACCTGTGCACCCTACGGCGAGCGTTTTGCAGACGGATATGTTCAGAAAAATCCCTGCGGCGGAAAAAATAAGATTTCGCCCGCAATGGATGTTGATGCTTCAACCGCATATCTGCCCGATAACACATGGTTTGTAAACGGTCTTTTCCACGGCATGACCTATTGGGATAATTACACACGCACCCTTATGATGACAACCCTTTTCACCGACAGAATAACCGATGTTTACAGCGATGCAAATTATCCTCAGTTCAAGGATACAACCAATCCTTCGTCATCGGTTTATGCACAGTTCAAGGATTGCGGTGCAGGCATTCTCGGCAAAACAGATAAGCTTGTTATCACCAACTGCAACTGGGAAAACGATATCAGAATTTCCGCTGTTTACTGTGAAGATAACAGCATCAGATTCAGATTCAACCCGTTTGTGAAGCTGGAGCCCGGTGAGAGCCTTGAAGCGGAGGTTATCGGAGAAATTCCCGAGCTCAGCGGAAAATCGGTTGGCATCACAGTCTGCTACACAAGTATGTCAATAACTCCCGTCGGCTACAGAACTCAGCGATTCAGGATTGAAAACGGCGATGCGGTTGAGAATGAAGGCGGCTTTGTGAGTGCAGAAACAAAAACTCCGCTGGATGATCTCATTATCTGCGAAGGTATTGACAATCTTCTCAGGGATCTCGGTCTGAAGGAATATTTTGCAATGTTCGCAACGATTTTCCGTTACTGGATTGAGATGATTATAGGATAAAAATCAACACGGTGAGCCAAACGGTTCACCGTGTTTTTTTCAGTGCTTCAGTCTTCAATATATTCCGCAATGTCTTCAAGCCTGCAGCCGAGTGCGGCACAAAGCTTGTTGAGGGTTTTGGTTTCGATATTATCGTTTGCACGCAGTCTGCGTACGGTTTTGCTGTCGATGCCGCATCTTTCGCGGAGAGTGTATGTTGAAATACCTTTTTCCTCCATTACGGTCCAGAGCTTATCAAATACTATCATAAAAAATCCCCCATTATTGTTGACAACAGATATTATGGGGGTTATAATCTCAATTATTAAGGGGATATAATCCCCATGTTGTGGAGGTATTATGGAATTCGGTAATTTGAAAAGTCTGAGAATCGACAATGACCTTACTCAGAAGGCTCTTTGTAATGAATTAAGCAAAATCGGATGTGCTGTCAGCAGAAGCACATATTCAAAATATGAAACCGGCAGTAGCAATATTCCGTGTGATGTATTAATAAAGCTTGCTGAATTTTACGGAACATCATGTGATTATATTTTAGGAAGGAAATAAAAAACCGCACCTTGCGGTACGGACGGGTCGTCGGGTCGCCGACCCCTACGGTTTTTGTGTATAAGGGCGAAACTCGCCGTCAGGCGAATATCACTTTTGCCATCGGCAAAAATATCACATTGCGTCAGCAATATATCACACGCATTTGTGTATATCACTCATGTGGGTAGGGGCGGATATCATCCGCCCGAATGAGTCAGCAAAACTGTAGGGGCGATTCACGAATCGCCCGAATTCAATCCTCCGTCTTTTTGCTTCGCAAAAATCCACCTCCTTTGAAAAGGAGGTAAAAGAACTGTGCAGTTTTTTGCTTTTTAAACGGCGGGATGTGGGCATCCCGCCCTACTTAATTACACATTATATAATCGGGTAAGGGCGGAGCCCTTCCTTAATTTTTCATTATTCATTTTTCATTGAAAAATCTTTCCGCACCTGACGGTACGGACGGGTCGTCAGGTGCGGTTTTTTGTTTTATCGACAATCAAAAACGGTAAGCAGAAATCCTGCTTACCGTTTTAATCATTTTATATGACAAGAATTATTTTGAATACTTGCCTCTCTTAACGTAGTGAGTATGAAGAACCTCGTGAGCAACATGGCTGCCGGGCTTCTCGAAATACTCAGCATAAACTGCCTTGACAGCTTCATTTTCGTGTGACTTTCTTACGGGAAGATTTGCATCTGCCTCATAAAGAGCCTTGCCTCTGATGCCCTTAAGATCAACAAAGTTGTGAACGCTTGCGGGCTGTACGGGCTGACCGCCGCCGTTTACGCAGCCGCCGGGGCAAGCCATGATTTCGATGAACTGATAATCAGCTGTGCCTGCCTTGACCTTTTCCATAACTGCCTGAGCGTTCTTAAGACCGCTTGCAGCGCAGACCTTGATTTCCTTGCCTGCGATGGTGTAGGTTGCTTCCTTGATGCCTTCTGTGCCTCTGACCTCGTTGAATTCAAGCTTCTGGAGCTCTTCGCCGGTGAGAACTTCATAAGCAGTTCTGAGAGCAGCTTCCATAACGCCGCCGGTTGCACCGAAGATAACGCCTGCACCTGAGCCTTCGCCGAGAGGATTGTCAAATGCTTCGTCGGGAAGAAGGTTGAAGTTGAGACCTGCGGTTTCAATCATTCTGCCAAGCTCACGGGTTGTGAGTGCATAGTCAACATCAGCATAGCCGCTTGCCGACTGGTCTGCTCTGCCTGCCTCAAATTTCTTTGCGGTACAGGGCATGATGCTTACAACAACGATATCCTTGGGATCAAGGTTCATCTTCTTTGCATACCATGTCTTGATAACTGCACCGAACATCTGCTGAGGTGACTTGCAGCTTGAAAGGTGGTCAATCTGCTCGGGGAAGTAGTGCTCGCAATACTTGACCCAACCGGGTGAGCAGGATGTGATAAGGGGCAGAACGCCGCCGTTGTTGATTCTGTCAAGAAGCTCTGTTGCTTCTTCCATGATGGTAAGGTCAGCTGAGAAATCGGTATCAAATACCTTATCGAAGCCGAGTCTGCGGAGTGCAGCAACCATCTTGCCTGTTACGTTTGTGCCGATTTCGTTGCCGAAGCATTCGCCGAGAGTAACTCTGATTGAGGGAGCTGTGTTAACAACAACAAACTTCTCGGGATCTGCGATAGCTGCGAATACCTTTGCGGTATCATCCTTCTCATAAAGAGCACCAACGGGGCAATGAACAATACACTGACCGCAGGATACGCATGAGAAATCGTTGAGGGGAAGCTCAAAGGGTGAGCCGATATGGGTGTCAAAGCCTCTTGCACTTGCACCGATAACGCTGATTGCCTGATTGTCGCAGGCTGCAACGCAGCGGCGGCAAAGAACGCACTTGCTGTTATCTCTGATCATGTGGGGTGCCGATTCGTCATACTGTGCTTCGGGATAAACGCCTTCGAAGGTTTTTTCGTCTTCAACGCCGTAATCCTTGCAGAGCTTCTGAAGCTCGCAGTCGCCGCTTCTTACGCAGGAGAGGCATTCTTTTCTGTGAGTTGAAAGAACAAGCTCAAGATTGGTCTTGCGGCTCTTTCTTACCTTTTCTGTGTTGGTGAAGATTTCCATGCCCTCGTTTACGGGGAATACGCAGGCTGCAACGAGTGAACGTGCACCCTTAACCTCTACCATACACATACGGCATGCGCCGATTTCGTTGATTTCCTTAAGGTAGCAGAGAGTGGGGATTTCGATGCCTGCATATCTTGCAGCCTCAAGGATAGTACTGCCCTTGGGAACGCTCAGGGGCATATTGTTTATTTTAATGTTTACCATTTCCATTATGTTATGCCTCCTCTATTAGCCTTTGATGATTGCGCCGAACTTACATGAATCCATACAAGCACCGCACTTGATACATTTTGTTGTGTCGATAGTGTGGGGATTCTTGACTGTGCCGCTGATAGCACCAACGGGGCACTTTCTTGCACAGAGAGTACAGCCCTTACATTTGTCTTCAACGATTGAGTAGTTAAGAAGGCTCTTACATACGCCTGCGGGGCACTTCTTGTCAACAACGTGAGCAATGTATTCATCACGGAAGAACTTGAGGGTTGCAAGAACGGGGTTGGGAGCTGTCTGACCGAGACCGCAGAGTGAGTTCTCTTTGATGTAATATGCAAGCTCTTCAAGCTTGTCGATATCTTCAAGAGTTCCGTTACCGTCGGTAATCTTTTCAAGAATTTCCATCATGCGCTTTGTGCCGATACGGCAGGGAGCACACTTACCGCAGGATTCATCAACGGTGAAATCGAGGAAGAACTTAGCAATGTCAACCATACAGTTGTCTTCGTCCATAACGATAAGACCGCCCGAACCCATCATGCAGCCGATAGCTGTGAGGTTATCATAGTCGATGGGGGTATCAATAAGGCTCATGGGGATACATCCGCCGGAAGGACCGCCGGTCTGTGCAGCCTTGAATTTCTTGCCGTTGGGGATGCCGCCGCCGATATCATAGATGATTTCGCGGAGGGTTGTGCCCATGGGGATTTCAACAAGACCTGTGTTTTCGATCTTGCCGCCGAGTGCGAATACCTTTGTGCCCTTTGATTTCTCTGTACCCATTGATGCAAACCAGTCTGCACCCTTGAGGATAATCTGGGGAATGTTTGCAAAGGTTTCAACGTTGTTTTCTGTTGTGGGTTTGCCGAAGAGACCCTTAACTGCGGGATAGGGAGGTCTGGGTCTGGGCTCGCCTCTGTTGCCTTCGATTGAAGTCATAAGAGCTGTTTCTTCACCGCAAACGAATGCACCTGCACCGAGACGGATGAAGAGGTCAAAATCAAAGCCGCTGTCGAAGATATTTTTACCGAGAAGGCCGTATTCTCTTGCCTGGTCGATAGCAAGCTGAAGACGCTTGACAGCGATGGGATATTCGGCACGAACATAAACATAACCTTCGGTTGCGCCTGTTGCGTAGCCGCAGATTGCCATTGCTTCGATAAGGCAATGGGGGTCGCCTTCGAGAACGGAACGGTCCATGAATGCACCGGGGTCACCTTCGTCGGCGTTACAAACAACATATTTCTGGTCTGCTGCGTTGGCTGCTGTGAAGCTCCACTTGAGACCTGTGGGGAAGCCGCCGCCGCCTCTGCCGCGGAGACCCGAATCCTTGACAACCTGAACAACTTCTTCGGGCTTCATCTCTGTGAGAACCTTACCGAGAGCTGCATAGCCGTCCATAGCGATATATTCGTCGATATTTTCAGGGTCGATAAGACCGCAGTTACGAAGAGCAACTCTCTTCTGGGTCTTATAGAAGTTTGTGTCGTTAAGAGAAATTGTTTTGCCTGCTTCTTCAATAACGCTCTCGTCTGCATCCTTGTAAACAAGTCTGTCAACAAGACGGCCCTTAAGAAGATGCTCTGAAACGATTTCTGCAACATCACTTTCCTGAACACGGCTGTAGAATGTGCCTTCAGGATAAATGATAACAACGGGACCGAGAGCACAAAGACCGAAACAGCCCGTCTGAACTACTTTTACTTCTTCGGCGAGACCGTTCTTTTCGATTTCGCTTTCAAAAGTGGAAATGAGTACCTTACTGCCCGATGAAGTACAGCCGGTACCGCCGCAAATCAATACATGGGAACGAATCATAATTTTTTAACCTCCATTATGAGATAGCGTTGCTGATTGTATATTCCTGAATAGCTTTGCCGCCCTTGAGGTGCTTTTCAACAACCTCGGCTGCCTTTTCGGGAGTCATCTTGATGTAGGTAACCTTTTCTTTGTCTGCTTCAAAGATTTCTACAACGGGCTCATACTGGCAAACGCCGATGCAGCCTGTCTGTGAAACGGTAACCTTGTCTGCAAGTCCTGCCTTGCCGACTTCCTCAACAAATGCGTTGAGAACGGGTCTTGCACCTGCTGCAATGCCGCAGGTTGCCATGCCGACAACAACTCTGATTTCGCCGCTGCCTTCGCGAAGAACAACCTTATCCTTCATCTTCTCTCTGATTGCTGCAAGCTCAGCCAATGATTTCATAACATCTATCCTCTCTTTAATTATTTATTGTATTATGAAACGGATTCGTAGGCTTCCTTAAGGAAATCCTCAATCCATTTTATAACCTCGTAGTTGTCAAGCGGAACATCTCCGAGAATTTCACGGAGCTCCTTTGTGTTCAGCTCAACGGAATCGCCGTTAAGGCGGTGAACAAACTGCCAGTCGATATCGGGTGAGCCCTGAATCAGCACCGTAACGGTTGAAATAACATCACCAAGCGGGGTGAAATCGAGGTGGTTTTTGAAGAAAACCGCCGTGACCGTTGTTCCGTGATTTTCAGGACTGTCTTTTTCGCAGACGGAAGTTATTCTGATATTTCCGCCCGTTTGCTCCGCCGCAAGTTTGAGCAGCGGAATTCCCATTCCGACATTTCGCGTTGTGCGTGTTGTGTAAAACGGATTCATAACATTCTGAACCGTTTCTTCGCTCATTCCGCAGCCGTCATCCCTGATTGTTAAAGTCAGGGTTTCGTCTGTTTCGGTGAGCTCTATAAGAATATTCTCAGCTTTTGCCTTGACTGAGTTTTTTGCAATGTCAAGAATATTGAGTGACAGTTCTTTCATTCGTTTCTCAGCCTTTCAAAAAGCTTTTTGCGGATGCATCCGGGAGTTTCTTCCTCCGCATCAAGCTCAAAGCAGTTGAGCCTTCCGCTTATATCCCACAGATAGTGGGCATCGGATGAAACAACAACGGGCTTGTCCGCAATAACCGGAAATTTTGAGATATATTCATCCTTTTTATCGGAATCGTGAAGCTCAGCACAAGGGAAATAAGGCGAATCGGGAAAAACGCCGAGAGTGGCGATAATTCCGTTTGCTTCTCTGTCGATATGGGCAGGATAGCATATTCCGCCGAAGGCATTCACAAGAGCGGGAGCTTCGTCAACCGTTATCTGCGTTGCGTTTGAGAGCAGATAATCGTCAACTCCGATAACCTCGTCATTTTCGTTCATTATCATTTGCTGACCGAAAATATCAACCCGGTTTTTGAAGGGTATTCTGCGAAGATTGACCGTTTCGCTGAATTTCAGGGCATCTTCAAGGTGCTCAAAAAGACAGACGAGGTGGATATCCTCCGCAGTGGTCAGCTCCATGCCCGCAACTGGTATGATTCCGTTTGCCTCTGCCGTTTTGAAAAAAGCTGGGCAGTTTAGGCAGGTGTTGTGGTCGGTCAGAGCCATGATATCAAGCTTTGCAACCACGCCCATGCCTGCGATGTTGTTTGGAGTCATATCGTCGTCGCCGCAGGGCGACAGGCAGGAGTGAATGTGTAAATCGTAATAATATTTCTTCATATCTTCAGAAGCATCGCCGTTTCGTAGGCGGGCAAATCCGATGTGAGAATATTGACGCCCTTTGCGTTTGCGGTTTCGGTAACGGTTGAATCAAGCGTTACACCCTCCGCAAGAATAATGCATGCAACATCGGCAAGTGATGCAACGGCAACGATGTTGATGTTGGACATAATCGTTATCCATGCACCGTCTGCCTTTGCTCTGCCCATAACCCAGCTGAGCAGGTCGCCGATATAAACATTATTGATTTCTCTTTCACCGTCGGGAAGGGCAACCGTTTTAAAGCCGGGCATTGCCGCAAGCTCATTCACTGTCAACCGTCTCACCTCCGCTGTATTCGGCAATATATTTTTTCAGAAGCTCTTTATAGGCAATGATGCAGTCATTTCTGTCTGCATGACCCATAACGATATCCTCTGCAAAGGCACGGCAGCTCGGAGCACCGCAGGAGCCGCAGTCGATTCCGGGAAGCTCTTTTCTGAGTGCCTGGATTTTCGACATAAGCCTCATGGATTCGCCGATGTTGTCACTCAGTCTGTTGAGCGGATTATAGCTCGGCAGGTCGGTGAAGAAGCAGTCGTGAGGAATATAGCTTTCTTCATCTTCGGGTTTGTTGAGTGAAACCGGCATATATCGCCTTAAGGTATGAAGTCTGTTTTTTGCAACATAGGGATTTTCGATTGTTAAAACTCCGCCTACGCAGCCGCTCGGGCAAGCGTTGAGCTCAACAAAGTCAATCGGGGGAATGTTGCCGTCCTCTATCTGGTCAAGAACGGAAATAACATTGTTGATTCCGTCTGCCGCAAGAATTTTGTCATTGAAAAGTGCAGATCCTTCGCCGCCGCAGATAGCCCAGCTCAGACCGATTCTGCCTGCTTCGCTTGCAGCCTCGCAGACCTTGTCACGGTTCATAACATTGATAAGCTGAAGGTAAATTTCGCTCATGGAAATTACCATGTCAACCTCGCTCTTGTAGCTGCCGAAGCCGTTTCTTGCGTAGCTCATTTTTGCGGGGCACGGAGAAATGAAGCAAATTCCGATATCCTCTTTTTTAAGCTCGGGATGCTCCCTCATTGCCTTTTCTCTTGCGAGCTTTGCCGCAACCTCCATCGGAGGCAGAAGAGGAATGAGATTATCCTTGAGAAACGGGAATCGCAGCACGATGAGTCTTGCAACAACGGGGCATGCCGTGCTGATAACGGGCTTTTTGATGCCTTCGGTCTGAAGATACATGCGGGTGTATGCCGAAACAAGCTCGGCACCCTTTGAAACCTCAAAAACATCGTCAAAGCCGATGTCGAGAAGACCCTGCAGCACATAGCCTATGTTGTCAAGATTATCAAACTGTGCGAAAAGTGCGGGTGCGGGAAGTGCGATTTTGAATTTGTATTTGTTGATTTCTTCAAATGAATTGCAAATACTTTTCTTTGCGTTGTTGGGGCAGTTGCGGATGCACTCGCCGCAGTCAATGCAGCGTTCGGAGTCGATAACGGCACAGCCGTTGCGAATTCGTATTGCCTCTGTGGGGCAATGCTTCATGCAGGTAGTGCAGCCTGTGCATTTGCTCGGGTCGAGCGCAACCGAATGAATATATGTATTCATAAGAAATACACTCCTTCCCGATTCGGAAGGGCATTAAAGATTAACCTTCATTGTGATGGTAGTACCTTCGCCCACAACCGAATCAATCTGCATTTCATCGGTATATCTTTTCATGTTGGGCAGACCCATTCCCGCACCGAAGCCGAGTGAGCGTACATTGTCGGGGGCGGTTGAAAAGCCCTCCTGCATGGCCTGCTCGATATTTGCAATGCCGGGTCCTTTGTCTGCCAGAATAATTTCGATGCTCTCGTCGCTGACGATAACATCGGCGGTTCCGCCCTTTGCATGGATAACCATGTTGATTTCGCCCTCATACATGGCAATCGAAACGCGGCGGATTGTTTCGGGGTCAACGCCGAGCTGACGCAGATTTTTTTTGACCTGCACCGAAGCCTGACCCGCAGAGGTGAAATTATCACCGTCAACCTCAAACCGGAATACCAAGGGTTCAGCCATCTGATTCACCATTCCCTCTGAGCCCGTTCGAATAAAGGATACCGCAGGCATCATACATACGCAGGGGCGTTGTGAGCACGGCGATTCCGCATTCGTTTGCAAGCTCTATCATTTCGGGAGAAGGACGCTTTGAGCGAACAAAAACAACACACATCATGTCCATCATCTCGGCTGTGCGGATAACCTGCGCATTGACAAGTCCCGTTAAAAGCACCGCCTGATTTTTAACATATGCGAGAACATCGCTCATCATGTCGCTTCCGCAGGCTGAATGAACATTGTTTTCAAGGTGTTCACTGCCGCAAAGAACTTCTGCTCCGAGTAAATCTTTAATAGTGTTGATAGTCATTATCAATCCCTCATTTCCGCGTTGCGGTTAAGATTAGTTATACTTTGCAAGGATGTCGGGAATTTCGTCGGGAGTTACTCTGCCGTAAACATCTTCGTTGATTGTGAAAACGGGAGCAAGACCGCAGGCACCGATGCAGCGGCATGCTTCAACCGAGAACTTGAGGTCGTCGGTGCATTCGCCGGGAGCAACGCCGAGAACTTCGCAGATCTTATCGAGGATTTCCTGTGAGCCCTTAACATAGCATGCTGTGCCGAGACAAACGGAAACGTTGTATTTTCCCTTGGGAGTGAGTGAGAAAAGTGCATAGAAGCTTGCAACGCCGTAAACCTTCTGAAGGGGAACATTCATGCCGTCGGCAATCATGGTCTGAACTTCGATGGGAAGGTAGCCGTAGATGTTCTGTGCTTCCTGCATAACGTGCATGAGCATGCTCTTGTCATCCTTGCATTCAGCGATGATTGCCTTGAGCTGTGCTTCCTGCTCGGGTGTGCCTGTGAAAGGCAGGTTGCTGATTTTTTTAACCATTAAGTCATTCCTCCTGAATGAAATTTTAAACAGTTGAATATAACAGAGCGGAAAACCGAAATATCCGCAATTCTGCATTCTAAAGTATTATAACATATATTAATAAAAAATTCTACTTTTTTGTCGATGTTTTTTGCACGATTTAAGAGAATTTTTTGTGGATTTTTTGTATAAATATTCTCTTTTTGCGGTTAGTTGTTTCTAACGGTGCGGTATCGTTGACAATGCAGGAGAAAATATGATAAAATAAACAAATAAAAAAAGAAGACTAATTATCAATCCTCCGTCACGGCTTATCGCCGTGCCACCTCCTTTTCAAAGGAGGTAAAGGGCTTGCAGTATCTCTTTTCAGCTCCTTTGGAAAGGAGCTGTCACGAAGTGACTGAGGATTGACGAATGCTTATCCAATCAACTGTTGTATTGAAAAAAGAAAGTGATAAACACATGAAAAACAAACGAAATTTTCCGATTTTAACCGTAACCAAAAAGGCGGAAGCCGCATTGAAAAAAGGACATCCGTGGGTCTATGATGCCGAAATCATGCAGACCTTCGGCGAAACCGAAAACGGCTGTCTTGTTGATGTTGTTTCAACTAAAGGCTCCTATCTCGGCACGGGATTCCTGAGCACAAACAGCAAAATCCGCGTCAGAGTGCTCAGCTCAAATGCAAACGAAAGCTTCTCCCCTGCATTCTGGGAAAGAAGGCTGAAATATGCAATCGACTACAGAAAAACCGTTATGGGTGATGATTTTTCGTGCTGCCGTCTTGTTTTCGGCGAGGCTGACGGGCTTCCCGGGCTTACGGTTGACCGTTTTTCGGACATAATCGTAACCCAGGTGCTTTCTTACGGCATGGATAAAATCAAGGATATGATTTATACCTCGCTTATTAAAATCCTGCGTGACGGCGGAGAAGAAATAAACGGTCTTTTTGAGAGAAACGATGTTGCAATCCGTGAGCTTGAAGGGCTTGAGCAATATAAAGGCTGGTATGAGGCGATTCCCCATCCCGAAAGCACGGTTACGGAGATTTGCGAAAACGGAATAAAATATCTCGTTGATGTTGAAAACGGACAGAAAACAGGATTTTTCCTTGATCAGAAATATAATCGCCTTGCAGTTTCGAAAATCGCAAAGGGCAAAAAGGTGCTCGACTGCTTTACCCATACGGGTTCATTTGCACTCAATGCCGCAATGGGCGGTGCGGAGCACGTTACTGCGGTTGACGTTTCAAAAACGGCGGTTGAAATGGCGAAGGCAAATGCAGAGAGAAACGGTCTTGACGGCAGAATGGATTTTCTTGCCGCCGATGTTTTTGACCTGCTTCCCGAGCTTGAGGCAAAGGGCGGAAAGCCATATGATTTCATTATTCTTGACCCGCCTGCTTTCACAAAAAGCCGCAAAACCGTACGCAGTGCGGAAAGAGGATATAAAGAAATAAACTACAGAGCAATGAAGCTTCTTCCGAGAGGCGGATATCTTGCAACCTGCTCCTGCTCACATTTTATGAAGAATGAGCTTTTTGTTAAAATGCTCCATGATGCGGCGGCGGATGCGGGCGTTCAGCTCAAGCAGATTGAAGCCCGTCAGCAGGCGTGCGACCATCCCGTGCTCTGGAATGTTCCCGAAACGGATTATCTTAAATTCTATATTTTTCAGGTGGTGTAAGAAATGTTTTATGAAAACTGGATGTCTTATATAAAAGATGATGCGAAAATAACAAAAATTGCAATGCCCGGTTCACATAATTCGGGTACCATGGGCATGATGAAATTTGCAAAATGCCAGAACGGATCCCTCTATGAGCAATATAAATACGGCGTAAGATTTTTTGATATAAGAATGAAAGCTGACAAAAAAGGCAGACTTTTCATTGCTCACGGCATTATGAAGGGTATGCCCGCAAGGCAGGCTTTTGAAAGCCTCAAGAAGATTTTTGACGAGAGCGACGAGTTTTTTGTTCTCTATATGAGAACATATATGAACCAGAAAATCGGTCCGATTTCTCTCAGCTATAACGGTAATGCCAACGCTACAAACGAGCTTATCAGGGAATATCTCAGCCCCGAAAAATATGCGCTTACCGGCTGTGACGATGTCAGCAATCTGACCTTGGGCGACATAAGGGAATCGGGAAAAAAATATATCATTATCAATGAAAACAAGGAATATGACTACAGCAATAGCTGCCCCGTCATGGGTCCTTGGGATTCCGCTGTTTACGGCTACAAACCCGAAAAATTTTCAAAGGAAATCGTGAATTATCTCAGAAAGCTCAGCACCGACGGATTTTTCTGGTTTCAGACCCAGCAGACCCCGAATCCCGGCACCGAAATGGGCTGGACCAAATGGCCCGATGACCTCGACAAGCTGTCACGCCCCTATTTTCCGCAGATTATCAAAGATATTTCCGATGATCCGAAGCTTATCGAAAAGGTCAATATCGTTGCAGGTGATTTTATGACTGCGGATTACATGAAAGCGGAAAAAATCCTTTCTCTCAACCTTCTCAAAGGAATTGTGAAGGAAGATAAGACTGAAGAATATAAAAAATTCATAAACGCATAATCGGAGATTGTTATGAAATATACATCAATGATAATCGGCCATGCAACCATGGATTCAAATACCGATCATCTCGGAAATACCGTTAATATTGTCGGCGGTGCGGTTGTCTTTTCTTCCGCAAGTGCTCATGCACTCGGTCACAACGTTGCCGCGGTAACAAAGCTTGCCGAAAAAGACAGGGAAAGGCTTGAAAGCTTTACCGTTCCCGAAGAAAATCTTTTTTGTCTGACGGGCGAAAAATCCTGCGACATGGTGAATGTGTATCACACTCCCGACAAGGAACGCAGAACGAGCACCTGCCTTTCCGTCGGTGACCCGTTCAATGCCGCCGAGCTGCCCGTACTTGACTGCGGAATCTATCATCTTGCGGGTCTTGTTTACGGTGATTTTGATGCGGAATTAATCCGCACTCTTGCAAAAAAAGCCCCCGTTGCACTTGATGTTCAGGCTATGCTCCGCCATGTTGCCGACAACGGTGCGATGTATTTTGAGGACTGGGCGGAGAAAAAAGAGTGCCTGCCCTATATAACCTATCTCAAAACCGACGCAGCCGAAGCCGAAATAATGACGGGCTGCACCGACCGCAGAGAGGCTGCAAAGCATCTTTATTCGTGGGGAGCAAGAGAAATTCTCATTACCCACAACACAGAGGTGCTTGTTTATGACGGCAAGGATTTTTATACCTGCCCCATAAAGGCAAGAAATCTCAGCGGAAGAACGGGCAGAGGCGACACTACCTTTGCTGCCTATATTAATGAAAGACTCACAAAATCAATTCCCGAGGCACTTCTGACCGCAACGGCAACCGTTTCGCTTAAAATGGAAACCCCCGGACCCTTTAAGGGCACGAGGGCGGATGTTGAAAATTATATTGAGGAATTTTATAACTGAGGAAAAACAACGAGGAGTGGTAAAAAATGCCTACCAAAACGGGGGAGCTTGTAGCCCTTGCGGCAAAGGGCGATAAGAATGCGCTTGCGGAGCTTTACACAACGAATTTCAAAAGTGCGTATTTTCCTGCGTGCGGCTTGCTGAAAAACAAGCAGGAAGCACTCAGAACGGTAATCGGCTGCTTCGCAAAAGCCTTTGCAAATCTTTCAAAGCTGCCGAAGCCCGATGAATTTGAGGATTTCATAAAGCAGATAACAGTAAAAAAATGTATTGATATCATAAAAAAGCAAAGGGGTAACCCTCTTTCAGCAGAAAAGCCGGAGGTTTGCCGCAACGAAATCGGGTCGGGCTTCGAGTTTCTGCCGATTGAGGTGCTCAATTCAAAGGAGCTTACCTCCGCGGTAATGAAAACGGTTAACTCCATGCCCGATACACAAAGAATATGCGTTTATCTCTGTTACTACAACGGCTATTCGGCATCGGCAGCAGCAAAGCTTGTTTCATGCACCGAGGATGACGTTAACTGGCATCTTCTTGCAGCAAGAGAGCAGATAAAGAATGCAGTTGACTCAAGGCTCGGAAAACCTACGGAGCTGAGCAGAATGAACGGAACGTCAATTCTGTCGCTCGTCATGGAGCTTATGAAAAAGGAGCTTACGGTAAATTCGGAAACGGTGAAGAAAAGCTTCTTTATGGCATGCGAAAAATCGGAACTTTTCGGTGTACCGCCGCAGAAAAAGACGGAATCCGCACCTGCACCGGTTGCGGCTTACGCACCGCCGACCTACCCCGAATCGGCATATGAACAGCCTGCTTTTATGCCCGAAATACCGCAGGTTCAGAGGGGAAGAAATGAAGATCCCGTGCAGGAGGAGCAGAAGAAATCGGGCGGAAAAACTGCGATAATCATTGCGGTTATAGCTGTGCTTATGATTGTTGCAGGCGTGCTTGCTTATTGGCTTGCGACGAAGGATGATCCCGATTCGATTTTTGCCCCGAAGGAAACAACAACGGTGTCGGATTCTGCAGCGATAAACGAAGGGATGACTATCGGCTCCATGATGCCGATAACCGTGCAGGGCAATGTTCAGAATCTCAAGGCAGAGGTTGAGGATTATGATATTCTTCTTACCTTCCTTGATGATGTTATGCGTGTAACGCAGAGCTATGATGCTTTATCGGCAGACGCAAAAGAGACAACCTACGGCATTCTTATGAACAGCGTGTTTACCGATGAGGTTTACGGTAATTTCTTTGAAAAACCAACCTATGAAAAGAAGTCAGGCAGAGACTCTGAAAAAAAGCTCGATAAAAATGTAACCGAATATTACATATTCCCTGCAGAAAACGCAGACTGGATTATGATTAATGTTTTTAATATTACACCTGATCATTCAATGTCATCGGCATGGTATTACTACAAAGACGGATTTTATTATGTTGCTTCCATTCCCGCCGATGATGACTCAAGAGAGCTGAGTGTTGTTGATGCAAAGGAGAACGGTGACGGTTCATATATTCTTAAAATCAGATGTGACCTTATTTATATCGGAGATGCGGAGCCTTCACGCACAACGTTTTTTGAGGTGCTTGCTGCACTCAGAAGCTATGAGGGCAAGAAATACTGGTCATTCTATAAAATGACCGAGAGCAAGGAATCCGAGGTATCAACAACTCAGGCGGCAGTTAAAAATCTGACAGCAGGTGATGCGGATTTTGATAAGCTGACAGATTTTATGGGTATTTTGCTCAAGATTTCATCAAATTATAATTCAGCTGCTTACGGTTCAACAAACGATGCGTATGATATCGTGCTTGACGTTAGTTTCGGCAGTGCAGTATATTGTTATTTTTTTGATGAATCCACAATAACTGTTAACCATAAAGATAAGGATCCTCTCGGAAAACTCAGCAGCAATTATTCCGACGGTTATATTGTTTTTCCTGCAGATAATGTTGATTGGATTATCAAAAATATTTTCTGCACTATACCCGACAGAAAGGTTCAAAGTGACCATTATTATTATTACGACGGCTGTTATTATAAAAATATCGGAGACCGCGGAGATTACAGCAGATATTTTGAAACGGTTGAAAAGAAAAAAGACAGCGAGGGTATATACACGATAAAGCTCCGTTATGAAGCAAAACTGTTTGAAGAAGATCCTGCCGAATATGCCGGTATGCTCACTGTAAAAGCTGCACTCAGAGAGACTGACGGTAAGCGTTATTGGTCACTTTACAGCATGAGTAATAAGGAATTGCCGTTGGAAGAAATCACAGAAAATGTACCCACCACCGCAAAGAAATCCGACGGATACATGGCGGCGTATAATGAATTCCTGCATGATTATGAGTTTGATGCGAGTTACGGAGAACACACATTTGGTTTTGCATATATTGACAATAACAATGTTCCCGAGCTGATAATTTCAACAGGAGGATATCATGCGGCTGCGGCTGAAGTTTTAACATATGTTAATGGAAAGGTTGTTGAAGTCGGATATTTCGGAAGCTGGGGAAGTGTTATTTATGTTGAAAAAGGGTCAGTTATAGTAGAAGAATATAAAGGAACCGGTATGCATAATGTCGGAGTTTATAAAATGAACACCGACGGAACCGCAGAAAATATATTCAGCAGTTATACAGACAAAGACTATGTTGAGCTTGAAGAGCATTCATATAAGATAAACGGTGTTGAAGTATCCCCCGAAGAATATGCAAGATTATATGAAGAAAACTATCCCAAGAACACAACCGTTTTCTACAATGATGACGGCTATGCACTTACACCGGACAATATCGACAAATACTGCAAATAAAAAAATCGGGTGTGCCGAAGCACACCCGATTTTTTTATTTGGTGCCTTCAGGTGTGGAAATAAACCCCTGGTTCTACCAGGGGTTAAAGACGGCTTCAGCAAAGCCAAAATGGGCGAGCTCAAAGCAAGCCCGAAAGGTTGAAAGATAATCAAACCTCCAAGTATAATAGTAATGGTT
>JAFQRY010000010.1 GCA_017409845.1 Clostridia bacterium | reverse complement strand
GCAATAAACGATTATCTGAATTAAAGGAGGATTTTATTATGTTAACTTGTAAACAGTGCGGCACTCAGGTAGAAGACGGTGTTATGAATTGCACAAACTGCGGTGCATCCATTGAAGCACCCGTTCAGCAGAACCAACCCATTGATTTATCAGAAAAATTCAATGAATTCAACAATACGGCAGATACCACTTCCGAATACGATGCACAGGATATCGAAAATAACAAGGTTATGGCATTGCTGGCTTACATAATCTTCCTTATCCCGCTGCTTGCGGCAAAGGATTCAAAATTTGCCCGTTTCCACACAAATCAGGGTCTTGTCCTTTTCCTCGGCGGTATCATCGCTTCCGTTGTTGCGGTTATTCCTGTTATCGGTTGGATAGTTGCTCCTATTGCAGGTCTTGTTATTACTGTTCTTGCAATTATCGGTATTCTCAATGCCCTTAACGGCAAAGCAAAGGAACTGCCTGTAATCGGCAAATTTAAAATTTTGAAGTGATTTAAAAAGGTTATTTGATAAGTGTCATAACTAATCTCGCAGGCAACATTTTTTCGATGTTGCCTGCTTTTCTCATTTATGTTTCTTTTTAGTCTTCCCTCTTTGACTGTACGGACTTTTCATATGCTTTGATTTTTTGAGAATGTTTATTTGTGTTACAAGCTCCTCTTTGGTGAGCGAGTCGTAGTCGATGCCGAGGGAGTTGAGATACATTCTGACCTTCTTTTCTTCGTCGTTGCCTTCAAAACTCAATGCATCCTGCAACTGTTTTTGTGCATCTGCCGCAGGTGAAACCGTGTCCGCCGTTGTTCTGTTCTCAAATCTTTTAATCGTTCTTGTATGGTTAATTTAATATACATTTTATCCCTCCGATTTGCATTATAGCACGGAAATATGAACTTTTTTCGGATTTTTCCATCCTCTTGGAAATACGGGAAACGGTGAATTTTTTCGCTGCAATATGGTCATAGGATAACAAATCCGTAAAATTGAATGACCGTCTGGAAGGGATATGTTTTTCGGGGAAGTATTCGCCAAGACCGCAAAAGCGAGAGCGTACCAAGAGAAACAAAACGCCGTTGAAAAAGCAGGGGCAGGAACGGCTTTCAGGTAGAACGGCAAAAACACGGCTGTTTTCAAATGATGTGAAATCAGCGAACAAATCAATGTTTTTGTACGGAAACCCATACAGAATAGTGATACGCCCGAGAGCGAACACGGTTCACGGAAATGTGTGACAATTCACCAAACCGTAAACAAACACACGAAACAATGAATATAAACAGCACCTATATTGAACGGTGCATCACAAATAAAAAATGAAAGGATGATTAAATGGATATACGAAATGAGCTCAAATCTTACATTGTAAAAGAGGGCATAACAATGAGAGAACTTGTTGATATGCTTTCATTTGAATACGGCTGAAGTGACAGCGTACCGAACTTCTCGGGCAAACTCCGCCGAGGCTCTCTGCGATACTCCGAAGCCGTCGAAATGGCTGATGTTATGGGATATGATATTGTTTGGGTGAAAAGAAAATAATGTTGTTTTACATATGTGTATGTGATATACTTTTAATCAACAAAACAAAATCGTGGAGGTGTTAAACAAAGAAATTCAGGAAATTCAAGAAAAAACGGATAACATTGAAAAGTTTATCCGCACAGCAAAGAAATATGTCGGCATTGAAAAACTGACACCTGCCATTCTAAACGATATGGTAAAAGCTGTTTATGTTCAAAAACCTGATAAATCGTCAGGTAAAAGAGTGCAGAAAGTTATAATCAGCTACAACTATGCAGGCATATTACCAAACGAATTATTAAATAAGTTTTACAGCAGATGCACACAAAAAGAAACGGCATAACCGAGGTTATACCGTTTCAAAATTGCTTATGCTGTCATATCGGAAGGCGGCTAAAACAGCCCCTCAAATTTTTGTAAAGCTAAAATAATAAATACCTATGCTCCAATCGCCTCCCTTTGACGAGGGAGGTAAAAGGACTGTGCAATTTCATTTTTATTGTTCTTAACGGCGGGATGAGGGCATCCCGCCCTGCACTTAATTGCACATTTTATATAATCGGGCAAGGGCGTAGCCCTTCCTTAATTTTTCATTATTCATTATTCATTTTTCATTGAAAACGGGGCGACACAGAGGTTGTCCCCTGCTTTGAACTTCGCGCTTAAAAAATGTAGACTTTTCCGCTTTAATATGCTATTATATATCTGTTACCATATTTTTTATACGGAGTGATAAAAATGTATTTTGATTTCATTGAAAAGGTTAAATATGAGGGCACGGGCACTAAAAACCCCTTTGCCTTCAGATATTATGATGCAGACAGAGTTATCATGGGCAAAACCATGAAGGAGCACCTCAACTTTTCCATGGCATGGTGGCACAACCTCGGTGCCGCAGGAACAGACATGTTCGGCAGAGATACCGCAGACAAATCCTTCGGTGCTGAAAAAGGCACAATGGCTCATGCAAAGGCAAAGGTTGATGCAGGCTTTGAATTCATGCAGAAGCTCGGCATTGATAATTTCTGCTTCCACGATGTTGACCTTGTTCCCGAAGCAGAGGATATCAACGATACCAACGCAATGCTCGACGAAATCAGCGATTACATTCTCGGAAAGATGAATGAAACGGGCATCAAGTGCCTCTGGGGTACTGCAAATATGTTTTCAAATCCCCGTTTCATGAACGGTGCAGGCAGCACAAACAGTGCGGATGTTTATTGCTTTGCGGCGGCTCAGATAAAGAAGGCTCTCGACCTCACCGTTAAATTCGGCGGCAAGGGCTATGTTTTCTGGGGCGGCAGAGAGGGCTACGAAACCCTTCTCAACACCGATGTCAGGTTTGAGCAGGAAAACATCGCACGCCTTATGAAAATGGCTGTTGACTACGGCAGAAGCATCGGCTTTGAAGGCGAATTTTACATTGAGCCCAAGCCGAAGGAGCCCATGAAGCATCAGTATGATTTTGATGCCGCAACCGCAATCGGCTTCCTTCGTCAGTACGGTCTTGACAAGGATTTCAAGATGAATATTGAAGCAAACCATGCTCTTCTTGCAGGTCACACCTTTGAGCATGAGCTGCGTATTTCGGCAATCAACGGCATGCTCGGCTCGATTGACGCAAACCAGGGCGACCCCGTTCTCGGCTGGGATACAGACGAATTCCCGTTTGATGCTTATTCGGCAACAATGTGCATGTATGAGGTTCTCAAGGCAGGCGGCATGAAGAACGGCGGTCTTAACTTTGATGCAAAGAACCGCAGACCCAGCAACACCCGTGAGGACATGGTTCTCGGCTTCATTCTTGGCATGGATACCTTTGCTCTCGGTCTTATCAAGGCGGCAAAAATCATTGAAGACGGCATAATTGACAATTTCAAGGCTGAAAGATATTCAAGCTTCAATTCGGGCATCGGCAAGAAAATCGCAGACGGCGAAGCAACTCTCGAGGAGCTTTCGGCATATGCATGCTCGCTCGGCAAGTGTGCAGACCCCGGCTCGGGCAGGCAGGAATACCTTCAGTCCGCAATAAACGGCATCATGTTTGGTGAATAATATGAAATATGTTATAGGTATAGATCTCGGCACCTCGGCAACAAAAACCGTTCTTTTCGATGAAAAGGGAGCAACCGTTGCTTCGGCAAGCCGTGAATATGAATTGCTCCAGCCCCGAAACGGCTGGGCGGAGCAGAATCCGCAGGATTGGTATGACGCCGCAATTGAAACGATTTCAAAGATTGTTTCTCAGAGCGGTGTTGACAAAAACGATATCGTTTCTCTCGGCATTTCGGGTCAGATGCACGGACTTGTTATGCTCGATGAGGAATGCAACGTTCTCCGCCCGTCAATCCTCTGGTGCGACCAGAGAACGGGTAAGGAATGCGATGAGCTGACCGCAATGCTCGGCAGGGAAAAGCTCATTGAAATTACCGCAAACCCTGCTCTCACGGGCTTCACGGCATCAAAAATTCTTTGGGTAAAGAATAATGAACCCGAAATTTTCGAGAAATGCCGTCACATCCTTCTCCCGAAGGATTATCTCCGCTTCAGACTCACGGGCGATTTTGCTACCGAGGTTTCGGATGCATCGGGAATGCAGCTTCTCGACGTTCCGCAGAGAAAATGGTCAGAGGTTATGATTGAAGCCCTTTCAATCAAAGAAGAATATCTTGCAAAGGTTTATGAATCCCCCGAAATAACGGGATATATCAACAAAGATACCGCAGAAAAAACGGGTCTTTCAACCGCAACCTCGGTTGTCGGCGGTGCAGGTGACAACGCTGCGGCGGCAGTCGGAATGGGCGTTGTTGAAGAAGGAAAGGCATTCACAACAATCGGCACCTCGGGCGTTGTTTTTGCTCATACGGATAATCCCGTTATCGACCCGAAGGGCAGAGTTCACACCTTCTGCTGTGCCGTGCCCGGTGCATGGCATGTTATGGGCGTAACCCAGGGTGCAGGACTTTCGCTTCAGTGGTTCAGAAAAAATTTCTGTGACGAAGAAGCTCAGCAGGCAGTACACGAGGGCAAGGATGTTTATCAGATTACCGATGAAAAAGCTGCAAAAATCTCAATCGGATGCGATAAGCTCATCTATCTGCCCTATCTTATGGGAGAAAGAACACCGCATCTTGACCCCGACTGCAGAGGCGTTTTCTTCGGTCTTTCGGCAATCCACACAAAGCCTCATTTCATAAGAGCAATCATGGAGGGCGTAACCTATTCACTTTATGACTGCCTTCTCGTGCTTAAGGAAATGGGAATTTCTCCGCAGTCGATGCTCCTTTGCGGCGGCGGCGGAAAAAGCAGGCTCTGGAAGAGCATGCTTTGCGACACCTTCGACATGCCCGTTTTAACCGCAAAATCATCCGAGGGTCCCGCACTCGGCGTTGCGATTCTTGCGGCGGTCGGCTCGGGAATTTATCCCGATGTCAAGTCGGCATGCAAGGCAATGATTCCCGACGAAGCAAAAATCTCTCAGCCCGACAGCGAAAACACGGCAAAATACCGCTCATATCATGCGGTTTATTCGTCGCTTTACAATTCGCTTAAAGATAATTATAAGGTGCTGGCAGGCTTATGATTTTTTATTTTTCCGCAACGGGAAACACCCGTCATGCAGCAAGGCGTATAGCTGATGAAACAGGCGACAGAATCATTTCAATCACCGACTGTCTGAAAAACAATATTTTTGATTTTTCTCTCAGCAGCGGTGAAATGCTCGGCTTCGCCTGCCCCGTTTATAATTTCGGTCTGCCCGTAACGGTCATTGATTTCATTGAAAAAATGAATATCTTCGGAAGCTGCGGCTATGCTTTCACTCTTGTTACCCTCGGCGGCTTTTCGGGCGGTGCAAGCAAGATGCTGAAGGATAAGCTGAATCAAAAGGGCATAAAAACCGACGCCTGCTTTTCCGTTGTGATGCCCGACACCTGGACTCCCGCTTACGATTTATCCGACAGAAAAAAGGTTGCGGAAACAAACCGCAGGGCAGACATAAAAATCAGCCGCATAATAAAGCAAATCCGCAAAAAGGCAAGAGGTAATTTCGATTATCGCAAAATCCCCTTCGGCGATAAATTTTATGCAGGCTACGAGGATTTACGCAGAACAGCCACTCTTTCGGTTGATGAAAACTGCATCGGCTGCGGTCTTTGCGAAAAGCAATGCCCCGTCAATGCAATTGAAATCCGTGATGGCAAGCCCGTTTGGGTCAGGGAAAAATGTGCCATGTGCCTCGGCTGCCTTCATCATTGCCCCGCATTCGCAATTCAAAGGGGCGAAAGCACAAAATCCCACGGACAGTATACACATATATAAAAACAACCGCTTCGGCAAAACCGAGGCGGTTAAATTTTTATTCAATTCCTGCAAGCTCGAGGTTTTCGAGATGCTCCTCATAGGTTGAGGCGTAATAGTAATTTGCGTTTTCATCGTGGGCAAAATAGAGATAATCAACATCTGCGGGATTGAGTGCCGCATTGATCGTTTTGAGTCCGGGGTTGCAAATCGGACCTGCAGGAAGTGCGGAGCATTTATAGGTATTGTAATGGCTGTTATAGCGGTTGATGTCACCCGTGAGATAGGGCTTGACATGGCGTTCTATATAATAAATCGAGGAATCCATCTGGAGCTTCATGCCCGCTTCAAGGCGGTTATAGATAACTGCAGCGATTTTTGACATTTCATTCGGATTTGAGCCCTCTTTTTCAACGATTGAAGCCACGGTGAGCACCTCATCCATAGTGTAGCCGAGTGCGGCAGCCTGAGCCATCATCTGCTCGGTGATATTTGCCTTGCCGCCCCTGAGAAATTTGCCTATCGCATCCTGCGGCTTTGAATTGGTATAGAATTCATAGGTGCTCGGGAAAAGATAACCCTCAAGCTTGAAGCAGCGATTGGGGTCCGACGGAATTTTCGAAACGAGCGGATAATAGCTGTAGTCATAAGTTGCGGCGGTTTCCATAAGCTCATCAAAATCCGCCACCTCATATTCATCAAGGAATTCAAATATTTCGGTAAGAGTTCTTCCCTCGGCAAAGCTGAGAGTAACCGTTCTTTTTTCGGGAGAGGCGGTTCCCTTTTCCTTCTCCGTCTGCTCCTTATAATCCGAAAATGCTTCGGTCAGAGGGCTTGTGTGGGAAACGGGAACATACATGGTCGGCTTTTCCGTTTCTTCCTCGCCGTTTTCTTCAGCTTCTTCATCTGAAGGCTGCTCTTCCTCAAAGAATGCCTCTGTTATATTTATGAATGCATCAATCGCACCGTCAAGATTCTGAACAGAGGTTGCTTCAGCAGCAGCTTGGGTTGTTGTGACAGCTTCGGGCTCATCCTTTGAGCATGCGGAAAACAGAAGCAGCACCGCAGCCGTAAACAGCAATAATATTTTTATCCTTTTCATTCGTTTAACCTCACATCGTTTTTTATAATTCAAATTGCAGACCTATGGTCTGCACGGGTCGCCGACCCTTACGGTTTTTGTGGATAAGGGCGAAACTCGCCGTCAGGCGAATATCACTTTTGCCATCGGCAAAAATATCACATTGCATCAGCAATATATCACACGCATTTGCGTATATCACTCGTGCGGGTAGGGGCGATTCACGAATCGCCCGAATGCAATCCTCCGTCTTTTTGCTTCGCAAAAATCCACCTCCTTTGAAAAGGAGGTAAAAGAACTGTGCAGTTTTTTTGCTTTTTAAACGGCGGGATGTGGGCATCCCGCCCTACACTTAGTTGCACATTTTATTATATAATCGGGTAAGGGCGTAGTCCTTCCTTAATTTTTCATTATTCATTATTCATTTTTCATTGATAAACCTTTCCGCACCTGACGGTATGGAGGCTCTCCGACCCCTGCTTTGAATTTCTTAAAAATATTACCACACAGACATGCAAAAATCAACCGCCGTGCTTTAAAATTAACACGGCGGTAATAATTTGTTTATATGTTTTCTCTGTATTTCTTTCTTGCGTATCTGAAAACAACATATGCAAGGCAGACTGCGGCAAAAATGCCGATATAAAGAGCATAACGCTTTGCTTCGGGAGTCATTGCCTCGCCATCATCAATAACGGCAGACGAATCGGAATCTCCGCCGAAGAAAAATGCATGGTTGCTTGAACCCGTTGAGGGCACATAATTCTTGACATCATCCCAGAGAGTGCTCATAAGAGCAAGGATTTCGGGGTCAAGATTGAGGAAAAGCTGGGTTTTGAACTTTCCTTCTTCGGGATAGAGAATTTCATCCTCATAGAATGAATAATCGGGATTGGTATAAACCTCGGTGTGAGGGCTTGCATAGCAGATATATTCCGCATTTGCAAGGGCAACCTCGGGCTCGAGAAGGAAGTTGATATAAAGCTCAGCCGCAAGCTTGTTTTTTGCACCCTTGAGAACGCATGCACCGTCAACAAAGAAGTTGACGCCTTCCTTGGGATAAACAAAGCTCAGATCGGGATTATTTTCCTGCATGGTGAGGAAATCGCCTGCGTAATAGGGAGCCATTGCAGCCTCACCCGCTTCCATTTTAAGGAAAACCTCATCATTTACATAAGCGGGAGAAACATTTTTCTGCTCCTTGAGAAGCTCTGCTGCAACTCTCCATGAAGCGGGAGATTCGTTATTGTAATCCATGCCGAGAATGCTCTGCGAAATTGCAAAAGCATCACGCGGATTGTTGAACATAAGAATGCTGTCGGAATAATTTTCGTCCCAGAGAGCGGTCCAGCTGTCGGGAGCCTCCTCAACCATTTTTGTGTTGTAAATAAGACCTACCATGCCGACCGTATAGGGAACGGAATATTCGTTTTTGGGGTCGTGGGCAAGGTTCTTGTATTTTTCGGGAATATATTTATAGTTGGGAATATTTGAAAAGTCGATGGGCTGAAGCATATCCTCGGCTATCATTCTTTCAATCATGTAGTCCGACGGAATAACAACATCATAGGAAACGCCGCCGCCCTTGAGCTTTGAATACATAACCTCGTTGTTGTCATAGGTTTCATAAACAACCTCAATGCCGTATTTTTCTTCAAACGCCGCATTTACATCGAGCGAATCATCCGCTCCGTCTGAAATGTATTCACCCCAGTTATAAACATAAAGCGTTGTGCCTCTGAGTGCATCAATCTCGCTCTGCTCAGCAGCAAATGCAGTTACGCAGGGCAGGATTGCAAACGCAAGTGCAAAAAGCACGGATGCAATTCTTTTTTTCAATAAAAGCACCCCCGTTGAAAGTGTTATTTTTTCTTTGTTTTCTCCTCGCTCTTTGACTGTGCAATATTATAGAGGATAAGGAGAACGAGTATGCTCACGAAAATAATCGCCGAAAGAGCATACATATCGGGCTTGACTCTCTTTTTGGTCATTGAGAAAATTGCAATCGGAAGAGTCTGGAAGCCGGGTCCGCTGGTGAAATAGCTGATGATGAAATCGTCCAGCGAAAGAGTGAATGCCATAATCATACCCGTGATGATACCGGGCATAATCGACGGCAGAACAACCTTAAAAAATGCCGTTACGGGCTTGCAGCCGAGATCCTGCGCAGCTTCGGCAAGATTTCTGTCGGTCTGGCGAAGCTTGGGCAGAACATTGAGAATAACATAAGGCAGATTGAAGGTAACATGGGCGATAAGCATTGTGCCGAAGCCGAGAACGGCATCCCTGCTCACAAGCCTGCCCACAAAAACAAACAGCAGCATCATCGAGATACCCGTAACAATTTCGGGATTTGTCATGGGAATGTTTGTTACCGCCATAACACCCGAACGCACGGGACCTTTTTTGAATTTATCAATACCGACTGCCGCCGCAGTGCCGAGAACGGTTGCAATAGCCGATGAAGATATTGCAAGAATAATCGTGTTATAAAGCGACCTGAGGGTTGCTTCATCCTCTGCGAGTGCCTTATACCATTCAAGCGAAAAGCCCGAAAAAACGCTCGTGCTGCTCGTTGAATTGAACGAAAACAGAATCATAACGAGAATCGGTGCATAGAGAAAAAGGAAAACAAGGAAGGTATATACCTTTGACACAATTTTCATATAACCATGCCCTCCTCATCTTCACCCGTGAAACGGTTCATAACCGCCATGCTGATAAGAATAAGCACCATCAGCACAAGCGAAAGCGATGCACCGAGGTTATAGTTATAGGACTGCTGAAACTGTCTTTCGATAACGTCGCCGATAAGGTCAAACGAGCCGCCGCCGAGCTTCTGGGAAATGTAGAAGGTACTGACGGAGGGAACAAAAACCATGGTGATACCCGAAACTATGCCCGGCATGCTCATGGGAATTATGCATCTTCTGACAACCGTCAGACGGTTGCCGCCGAGATCCTGACACGCCTCAACCATGCTGTGGTCGAGCTTTGCCATAACCGAATATATCGGCATTATCATATAGGGCAGGAAATTATAAACCATGCCGAGAATAACCGCACCCTCGGTGTTTATCATGTGAATCGGGTCGATGCCGATTTTGCCGAGAAGGGAGTTGATGATACCCGTATCCTGAAGAAGAGCCATCCATGAATAGGTTCTGATAAGAAAGCTCATCCACATCGGAAGCATAACGAGCATGACCATTGTTCTCTGAACCTTTTCGGTTTTCTGCGAAATAATGTATGCAAGCGGAAAAGCAATTATAAGACAAATAATTGTTGCTTCTATGCCGAACCAGATTGAACGCAGAAATGTGGGGGCATATTTGCTCAGAGCAGTTATGTTTTCAAAGGTGAAGGCTCCCGAAGCATCGGTGAAGGAATAATAAACAACGAAAATCAGCGGTGCAACGATGAAAAGCACCGACCAGACAAGATAAGGTGAGGCAACAAGCTTTGATTTGAGAGATGAACGGCTGCTCATTCCTCCACCTCCTCCTCTGCGTTTGAAAGCTCATCAAATTCTTCGCTGAAGGAGCTGTAGTCGCCGTAAATACCCGAATACTCGGATTTTTTCATAATATGAATTGCATCGGGCTCGATGAAAAGACCGATTTTTGCACCCTCGGGCTGATAATCGGTTGTCTGAATCATCCACTTGAAGCCGCCGATGTCAACAATAATTTCAAAATGAACGCCCTTAAAGGTTACGGAGGTTACCGTGCCCCTGAGCATGCCCTTTTCAGGCTCAACAACGTCAACATCCTCGGGACGCACAACAACGTCAACCGCCTCATTTTTGCCGAAGCCCTTGTCAAGACATTCAAAGCGATGACCCGAAAAATCAACAAGGCAGTCGTCAATCATAACGCCGTCAAGAATATTGCTCTCGCCGATGAAATCGGCAACAAATGCGTTTTTGGGTTCATTATATATGTCAAGAGGAGTTCCTATCTGCTGAATAACGCCGCCGTCCATAACAACAACGGTATCTGACATGGAAAGAGCCTCTTCCTGGTCGTGGGTAACATAAATGAAGGTTATGCCGAGCCTCTGCTGAATCTTTTTGAGCTCAACCTGCATATCCTTGCGGAGCTTCAGATCAAGAGCACCGAGGGGTTCGTCAAGAAGAAGCACTCTGGGCTTAACCGCCAGAGCTCTTGCGATTGCAACTCTCTGCTGCTGACCGCCCGAAAGTGAATTTATGTTTCTTTTATTAAAGCCTGTGAGATTGACAAGTGCGAGCATCTCTTCGACTGTTTCTTTAATCTGCTTTTCGGGAATTTTTCTTATTCTTAAACCGAAAGCAACATTCTCATAAACATTCAGGTGAGGAAAAAGGGCATAACGCTGAAAAACAGTGTTGACCTGCCTTTTGTGAGGAGGAACACCATTCATCTTTTTGCCTTCAAAGATAACCTCGCCTTCATCGGGCTCGATAAAGCCCGCAATAATCCTGAGAGTTGTTGTTTTTCCGCAGCCCGAAGGACCGAGAAAGGTTATGAACTCCTTGTCACGGATATAGAGGTTGAGGTCTTTGAGCACCTGATTATTTCCGAAGGTAACGGAAATATTTTTCAAATCAATGATCGCATTTTTTTTCAATTATGCAGCCCCTCTCTGCCTTTGCCGGATTTACGGCGAAGCGGCTTATTATAATATAATAAAATATAGAGCAAAAACTTGCAAATGTCAACAATTTTTTTAATAAATCCGTGAAAAATCCGTTTCGGTTTGAAACCTTCAAATATTTTTCTTTGAATTGCTCGCAAATACTCTGTTTTGCTCTGTTTTGCTCATTTTTTATTGTCAGAAAATTTTTTCGGATTTATCCGTGTTTTTCCGCACCTGACAATGTTTCAACCCGTTTTCGTTTTGTTGACGGCACGATGTGGGCATCCCACCCTACTGCATTCTGTATGGAAACGGGTCGTCGGGTCGCCGACCCCTACGGTTTTTGTGGATAAGGATGAAACTCGCCGTCAGGCGAATATCACTTTTGTCATCGGCAAAAATATCACATTGCGTCAGCAATATATCACACGCATTTGCGTATATCACTCGTGCGGGTAGGGGCGGTTATCATCCGCCCGAATGCTTACGCATTCATCAATCCTCAGTCTCGCTACGCTCGACAGCGATTTGGCTCCCTCGAGAGGGAGCTGTCGAGCGAAGCGAGACTGAGGGAGTTAACAAAGGAGCCAAGGGACAAGCAATATTATGAAAATCGGAGCGAAGCAACCCTTAATTACGCATTACGAATTGCGAATTACACATTATATAATCGGGTAAGGGCGGAGCCCTTCCTTAATTTTTCATTATTCATTATTCATTTTTCATTAAAAACGGGACAGCACTTCAGGCCGTCCCCTGATTTGCTCTCTTGCAGTAAATTGCAGGGGAGGTTATTGACATATTTTACCGCTATTGGTATAATCATTATATAGATGTATACAATTTTAATCAGATTCAGGGAGGAATAAAAATGTTCAGTTTATTTTCAATGATTATGGCATTCTTTTTCTCGCTCACGTCGTTTTTCACCGTTCTCGGCGGCGACAATCTCGGCAGCGTTGTTATGGATTATGACCCTGCAAACGGCATTGACTGGGAATGCACGGTTGAAAACGAGAAAGTTGCCGTTATCAAAAGCGAAAAAACTCTCGGCTCGCTCCAGACCTTCACTCTCGAAGGCATCAGCGAAGGCAGAACCGCAGTTACCGTAACAAACAAAAACGGCGAATCGCTCGAAGGCATTTTCGATTCAACCGCAGTTGTCAATCCCTACAACGGCAAGCTTGAATATTATCAGATGACCGTTGCCTACGGCTTCGGTGAATATATTTCCTATGACGAGGGCATTACCCTCACGGCGGAAAATCCCGTTGAAGGCGGCTACTGGGTTACGGACACATCCGCTCCCGACCTCAGAACATGGCCTCCCGAGGCAACAAACGGAGTATGCACCTTCGATGTTATTAACACCTCTCTTGAGGACGAAAGCTACGCTGTTTTCTATACATATATGTCATCCGACGGCACTCCGCTTGAAACTCAGTTCAAGGCATACACCCTCACTGCCGAAGGCGAAATCGTTTATACCGACGAAAACAAGCTTGCAAAAATCGAGCTTCCCTCTGACCGCTCAAAGCTTATCGGCTGGGAGCTTTCCCCTGCATCGCTTGACAGTGAAGCGGCTGAAATTATAAATATCTATCCCGTTTCAGACACCTACGGCAGCATTTATCTTCCCGAGGATTACCCCTCGGCTGAAGAGCTGCAGGAAATTATGGAAGAGCTTTACGGCAAGTTCCCCATAGGCGGCAACGACATTGTTGTTATCGAAGCACTCAAAGAGGGCACCGCAAAATTCACCCTTGAAAAGGTTGACATGTATCCCATAATCGAGACCGAAAACGGCTTTAAGGTTGTTGAAGGCAGACGCGAAATCCTCGAAACCGTTGTGGTTGAGGTCACGGTTGATGCAGACCTCAATATTTCATACGAAATCAAATAAAAAACATAATAACCCCGATACAAATTGGCAATACTTTTAATGCCAAAAATTGTATCGGGGTGATTTTTTTGCAATTCAACAAGGTTGAAATCTGCGGAGTGAACACCGCGAAGTTGAAAGTTCTTAAGGAAAGCGAAAAAATGGAGCTGTTGAAAAAAGCCCGTGCAGGTGATAAAAAAGCAAGGGACGAGCTTGTGACGGGCAATCTGCGGCTTGTACTCAGCGTAATCCAGAGATTCTCAAACAGAGGTGAAAATCCCGACGACCTTTTTCAGGTCGGCTGCATAGGTCTGATAAAAGCGATTGATAATTTCGACACCTCGCTTGATGTCCGCTTCAGCACCTATGCCTGCCCCATGATTATCGGCGAGGTGCGGCGGCATCTGAGAGATAACAACCCCGTCAGAATCAGCCGCTCGGTCAGAGACACCGCCTATCACGCAATGCAGGTGCGTGAAAGACTCATAAACGAGCTTGAGCGTGACCCCACTCCCGAGGAAATCGCAAAGGAGCTTGGCATTTCAAAGGAAAGCGTTGTGCTTGCACTCGATGCGATAGTTGAGCCCGTTTCGCTCAGCGAGCCGGTCTATTCCGACGGCGGCGACACAATCTATGTTATGGACCAGGTCGGCGGAGGCGAAAGTGACGAAAGCTGGCTTGAAGAAATTCTTCTCAGGCAGGCGATAAAAGACCTGAATGACCGTGAAAAGAAAATACTCCACCTGCGTTTCATGCAAGGAAAAACGCAGATGGAGGTTGCCGATGAAATAGGTATTTCTCAGGCTCAGGTATCTCGCCTTGAAAAAGGTGCGATAAAAAAGATTAAGGATAATAACAGGGCATAGCTTTATTTTTCAACCACATAGGTTGCATATGCAAGAAGCTGACCTCTGAGGAAGTCGCAGGCGGTGAACACAATGCAGTCATCATAAACGGTAACAATCATACCCTCGGATTTACGCATATAATTTTCGTCTGTATCATCCGAATCAATTTTTGTTGTTCTGGGTGAGGATACGCTCGAAAGATGAACCATGGTTGCATAGGTGCCGTTATGGTCGGTTATGTTGAGCTGAGGATTGATTTCCTGCATTGCATATGCCCAGTGTGAATGTCCGTTGAAGAAAACAACGTTTTCATATTTTTCCATCATGCCCCTGAAGCGGATTTCATCGGGTGCACCGGGAGTGAAAACAAGGTCATAGTGGTGACCCTTTTCGGTAAGAAGATTTCCTTCGCCCATCATAGGCTCACCCTCTGCATTCGCAAGGAAGGTGTGGAAAAATAAAAATACGCTTCTGTCCTTATATGTTTCAAGCTGTGCTTCAAGCCAGTTGAGCTGCTCATCGGTAAGAATGCGGCTTGTTGCAGGGTCGCCGTAGGACCACTGATACTGCGAGAGGAATATGAAAGCATCGCCGCCTGCTTTTTCGGGAGCATAAACAAAGTCAAGTCCGTTATCCGAAACAGCCTTGACGCCGTCCTTCTTTGTTTCGCCGTAAACGCCTGCATTCACAAGCTCCTGCCAGTTTGCAAGAGTGTAGTCATCGCTCACATCGTGGTTACCCGTGCAGGTGTAAACGGGGAAGCCGTAAGCCGATGAAATTGTGTTGAATTTCTCGAAGGCATCTCTTTCGCCGTCTGCGGAAATATCGCCCGACATGCCGACAAGCTCAACGCCAAAGCCTTCAATAAAGTTGAGTGCATTCGGGAAGGTAATGGTTGCATCGTCACCCGAAAGCGAACCGTTGTATCTGTTGAAATGAAGGTCGCTGAGTGCACCGAAGGAATATTCCTTTGTGCCGAAATCGGCAATTTTGTTTTCGGGAATTTCCGTTACATCCGCAACCATGCCGTTTTTAACGGTAAGAACGGTTTCGGCTCCCTCGGGAATGGCGGTGAAGCTGATTATTTCCGCACTTCCCTCGCCTCCGCTCACTCTGACCGTTGCGAATTCGCTGTAATACGCTGCCATGCCCTTGACGTCAACAAAAAGCTTTTCGCCGTTTTCATCGCCCCAGAAAAGCTTGTAGGTGCCGCCGATTTTTGATTCAACGGTAACGGTGCCTGCTGCCGAGCCTGCTTTTTCGTTGGCAAAAACATATTCTGTTTCCGCCGTGTCCGCAAAAAACGGAACAGAGATTGAAATGCCGTTGAAGGCAATGACGACCGACATGAATGCCGACAGGAATGACGCAACAAGTTTTGAAAGTGCCATAATTTTTTCTCCTTAATTATTTACTTCATCAACGCAACAGACATCGCAAGCAGTATCTGTGCGGGATAATAGGTTGAAAGTTCGAGTGTTACCCAGATATTTTTTCTCTTGACGGGTGTAAAATAAAGAATGCCAAGGCAAGTATCGCTTATAACAAATAAAACCGCACCGATAAAGGCAACAATGAATTCGGTTTTACCCGTTTCTAACGCAAGCACGGCAGCCGATGCAGCTTTATAGAAAAGTGCCGCATAATAAACAGCCATGACAGGTCTGAGCTTCCCGTCTATTTTCATTTTCAGCGCCTTCATCATAACCAGTGCAATTATGCCGCCTGCAATTCCCGTAATAAGTGCGGGAAGGCTGAAGCCGCTTGCGGAAACAAAAGCACAGATTGCAAAAATGTGACCTGCAAGGAAATAGAGCGTGCCGAGTGCAACAAGCTTGCTTTTGAAGGTCGGTGCAATCTCCTTTATGCCGAGAAGCACGTCGCCGAAAAATCCGAACATGACGGAAAAACACATCATGCAGAAATAATATGTATCAACGGGATTGGTGCAATATCCGACAACGGCAATCGAAATGAAGCCGAAGCTTGCCATGAATTTGCACAGCATTCCCTCGAATGCCCTGCCTTTTCTTCTCAGGGTAACACAGCCGAAGGCGAAAACAATTGTTACCGCCGCTAAAATCAAACAGATCGGTGACATAACAGTGCCTCCTCAGTCTTTTTCACAAATAGCCCAGCATCCGGCTTTTTCAAAGCCGATTTTTGAATAGAAATCCGCAAGGGAATCGTTCCTGCAGAAAAGAAAAACTTTTTTATCATAATTTTCTTCGGCAAGAGTGCCGACAAGCTCCGAAGCGTATCCTCTGCCGCGTGCATTTTTGTTTGTTGCAACCGCACCCAGAAGAACGCTCTTTTTGCCCTTGAAAAGTGCGAATGCACATGCACAGGGCTCGCCGTCATGCATTATTGCCGCAAAATCAGCCGTGCCTTTATTGAGCCTTGCACACACATCGGCAAGAAATGCATTGTAATCGCCGAGCTCAAAGCCGCAGCCGCAAAGCAAATCATAGATTTTCTTTTTGTCGCAATCACGGGTCTTTTCGATACCGCAGAGTGCCGCACCGCCTTTGTATTCAACGGTGAATGACTTTTTTGAAGGCTCATATCCGAGCATTTTCATCACTTCAAAATCACTCGTCAGGCTTAAAAATCCGACGGCATTTATAAAAGCCGCAAGCTCCTCATAATCCGCTCCGTCAACGCAGCAGACGGTCATGTTGCCGTCAACCCTGCAGACGGCGGCAACCGATTTTTCATCAACGCTCTGCACCCAGAACATGGCAAAATCATAGCCCGTGCCGTAGGTTTCCGCAAGAGCGGATATCCTTGCCGCATAAGGGTCTGCAGGCAGAAAATCAAGCTCATTTATATTATCAATAAGCCTTACCATTTTGCAAATTCCTCAGCCAATGCACCGATAAGCTTCATGCTTTCAACCGCATCGGCATATTTTATAACACAGCCGGGGGAATGCAGATATCTGCAGGGCACGGAAACGGTAAGGGTTTTGACTCCGCCTCTGCTCTTATGGATTGCACCTGCATCGTTTCCGCCTGCAACAAGAGTTTTGGGCTGGCAGAGAATATTCTTTTCCTTCGCAACCTCAAAGGCTTTGTCGAAAAGCTCTCTGCTGTAAACCGTGCGTCTGTCCATAAACGAAACCGCACCGCCCTCTCCGCAGATGCAGACTCTCTGCTCATCCTTAACGCCCGAAATATCCGCCGCCGTTGTTGTTTCAACAACTATCGCATAATCGGGTGCAATTGTGAAAGCGGATGTCTGAGCACCTCTCGTGCCGATCTCCTCCTGAACGCTGAAGGAAAACCATGTGTCATATTCAAGCTCACTTCTGATAAGCTCAATAAGAATCGCACAGCCCGCTCTGTCGTCAAGTGCCTTTGCTTTTATAAATCCGTCACCGAATTCAACAAAATCGCTGTCAAACCATGCAGCATCACCAAGGCGGACATATTCCGCAGCCTCTTCTTTGGATTTTGCACCGATATCAATATAAAGGTCGTCTGCCTTGGGAATATCGGCTTCCTGAGATTTTTCAACAAGGTGAACGGGTTTTATTCCGATAACGCCGTTTATTGCCTTTTCGCCGACTCTGACGGGTCTGCCGAGCATAACACGGCTGTCAATTCCGCCGACCTTTGCAAAACGCAGAAAGCCCTCGGAGGTTATTGCGGTTATAATCAAGCCGACCTCATCCATGTGAGCATCAAGCATAACCTTGTTTTTTGCGGAATTTTTGCCTTTTTTGAAAACAAGCAGGTTGCCAAGCGGGTCAATGCTGTATTCGGCATAATCCTTTATTTTGTCAATTATATAATCACGAACGGCATTTTCTCTGCCCGAAATTCCCGGAAGGGTGCAGAGTTCTTTTATCATTTCAAGCATTTGCACCGCCCCTTTCAAGAATATATTCTGCCATGAGCTTCGCCGTGTTTTCGATATCCTCAAGGTCGCACACCTCAACTGCGGTATGCATGTTTCTTAAAGGAATTGAGAGCAATGCTGTCTTGACTCCCCTGCCCGAAATCTGGATTTCATCGCAGTTTGTTCCCGTTTTTCCGCCCATTACCTCGGGCTGAGCGGGAATATTTTTCTTTTCCGCAATATCGGAAAGCCGTCTGCTCATTTCATAATCGAGCGACGGTGCATAGCCCGTCATCGTTCCGCCGCCGAGAGAAGCATATTTTTCGCCGCTGATGCCGGGTGCGGCCGCAAAACTGACATCAACCGCAATCGCCTCATCCGCCGCTGCAGAAAATGCACCCGTCTGTGCACCGCTGCCGCCCGTTTCCTCCTGAACGGAAAACATAACGCTCAGCCTGCAGTTGAGCTCTTTTCCTTCAAGCATTTCAAGGCATCTGAGAATTGCCGCAACGCCTGCCCTGTCATCAATCGAGGGTGAAGCAACTCTGTTTCCGAGAAGCTTTGAAAAGCCGCCGTTGAAGGTTATTCTGTCACCGGGCGAAACGATTTTTATTGCATCCTCACGCTTCATTCCGATGTCAACCGCAATTTCGTCAAATCCCTTTGCCTTTGAGGAATCCTCGGGCTTTGAAAGATGCGGAGGAGTTGAGGTTATAACGCCGAAAACATCCTTTTTTCCGTGAACGGTGACCTCTGCCGCCGCAAGCACACGGATATCCGCACCGCCGCACTTTGCAACCTTAAGAAAGCCCGTTTCGTCAACTGCGGTTACAATAAGACCTATCTGGTCAAGGTGAGCGTCAAGCAGAATATGAACATCTCCCTCGCCCGTTGTTCCCGTAACGCTGCCGAGAGTGTCAATTTTAACGGGCATATATCTGCCGAGAAGCTCTGCGGCAACATCGGCAGCTCCGTTTTCGGCACCTGAAACACCCTTTGCAGAGCAAAGCTTTTCAAGAAGAACCGAAACTTCAGCAAATTTATTCATGTTATCACTTCCAAATAAGCAGGGCGGGATACTCTAATCCCGCCTCATATCTTTTTATATAACTTTTACGCCGCCTTCGGGACGGATATTGAGAACATAGCAGGATTTTTCGCCGAATACCGCACAGATTCTTGCTTTGAATTCATCAAGCAGATCCATGGGAACGAATGCCTGAATTGTTCCTGCAAAGCCGCCGCCGTGAACTCTCCATGCACCCTTTCCGCCGAGGATATCCTGACACATTGCAAGAGCAACGCTGACGGGCTGGTCTGAGGGTGCCTTGCAGGTATAAACATTCTGGTTATACATATATGACGAGAAGCCGCTTTCGATGATAACTGCCTTGAAGGCTTCAAAATCACCGTTTGCAAGAGCCTCTGCCTGCTTCTCAACTCTCACGTTTTCATTGTAGAAATGCATTGCACGAAGAACAGCTCTGTCGCCTGCCGAATCACGGACAACGGAAATATTCTTTTCAAATTCCGCTCTGTCAACATCACGCAGAACGCTCTTGCCGAATTTTGCGGCAACTGCTTCCATTTCGCCTCTTACGGCTGCATATTCATCGGTAAGATCCGCATGATTTCCGCCCGTGTCAACAATGCAGAGGGCATGGTTGCAGGCTGCAAAATCAAAATCAACCTTATTTATAACGGGAAGTGCGGGATCTTTGAAATCAATCTGAACAAAGCCGCCGACCGAGCATGCCATCTGATCCATAAGACCGCAGGGCTTGCCGAAATATTCATTTTCCGCAAACTGAGCAATCTGTGCTATTTCAACGGCACTTACCTTACCGTCATTGTAAAGATGATTGAGAATTGTTCCGATAAGAACCTCAAAAGCTGCAGAAGATGAAAGTCCCGAGCCAGAAAGAACATCCGAAACGGTTGCGGCATCGAAGCCGCCGATGCTGTAGCCTCTGTTTTTAAAAGCAGCACACACGCCTCTGATAAGTGATTCGGATTTGCCTCTTTCGGCAGGCATAACGCCGAGATTTGAAAGATCAACCGCATCAATCTTATAGCCCTCGGACTTCACTCTGACGATGTTATCGGCATTCATTGAAACAACAGCAACCGCATCAAGATTTACGCCTGCGGCAAGAACCTTTCCGTGGTTATGGTCGGTATGATTTCCGCAGACCTCGGTTCTGCCGGGTGCGGAATAGATTTCAGCCTCTCTGTCTGAGCCGAAAAGCTCCTCAAATCTTGAAACAAGAGCGGCATATCTTTCTTTCTGAAGAGCAATGTCTTCTTTCTTATAAATTCTTGCAAGGGCGGCATCATATTCCGCACCTGCAAGCTTTTCTTTCAAAAGATTGGTTTTAATCATTTCCGTTAATTCCTTTCTCTTCTTTTTCTGTTTTATGCTTTTTAAAATATCCTACTGATTTTTCAACCGTTATCCATATTCCGTTTACGGAAAGCATTGATATTCCCGTAAAGAACAGAATCAGCATGAGCGGCACAAGGAAGCCTGCCGAAAGCGGGTCGAAAATATTGCGGCCCACAAAGGTATAGGATATCAGCTTCGGCATGAATCCGACTACCGAAAACAAAATGAATTTAAGATATCCGAAATCAAGCGACCCGTAAATACCCGAAATGCTGTTGACGGGCATGCAGGGAATAAGCCTGAGTGCAACGAGCAGGGCGGAATTTCCCTTTCCGTCACGCTGAATAAGCTTTCTCAGAGTGTCTGTTTTTGAAATGATTTTCCATGCGTTGCCTGCACCGAACCGACTTCCCCAGAAATATCTGACCGTCAGAAGTATTACAAAGCCCGCAATATTTATGGGAACCGCAAAATACATCGGCAGAACAGCACCCGTCAGAAAGCAGACGGTTGAGGTCGGATAAATCGGGATAACGCTTTTCACTGCGAAAAGCAATAAAATGGCAAGGGCAAAGAGCCATGAAATATCAATATGCAAAATAAACTGCTCAAGCTGTGCGAGGGAATATTTCAGTTGATCATACCAACGCCACAGACTGTCGAACTGAAGCGAGATGAGCAGCACAAACACGGCAAGAGAAAGTGCAACCAATATTAATCCGCCAAAAAGCAGAAGTTTCTTTTGCTTCTTTCTTTTTTTCAAAAAACTCACCGCTGTAATCAATTTTTTCTAACACTTTATTTTATAATATTATCCGTTTCGGGTCAATATGAAATGAGATATTTTATTAATTATTTTGCTGTTTATTTCTTAAAGTATTTATGATATAATATCGGTATTGATGATTTACAACCGAAAGGATTGATTATTCCGTGAAAATAACCGTTCTCGACGGCTACACCGAAAATCCCGGCGACCTTTCCTGGGACTGGCTGAAAAGCCTCGGTGACTGCACGATATATGACCGCACACCCGCAGAGCTTATTGCTGAAAGAACAAAGGGCTGCGATATCGTTATAACCAACAAAACTCCGCTCCGCCGCGAGCTTCTCGGAACTCTGACGGAGCTTAAATATGTCGGTCTTCTCAGCACGGGCTACAACATCGTTGACTGGGAATACTGCAAGGAAAAAGGAATTCCCGTTTGCAACATTCCTTCCTACAGCACCTCTGCCGTTGCTCAGCTCGTTTTTGCCCTTATTCTTGAGCTGACAAACGCAGTCGGCATCCACAGCAGCTCCGTTCACTCGGGTGAATGGACGGCATGCAGCGATTTCTGCTATTGGAAAACTCCCCTCACGGAGCTTGACGGCAAAACCCTTGGCATCATCGGCTTCGGAAAAATCGGCAAGGCTGCCGCAAAAATCGCACAAGCCTTCGGAATGAAGGTGCTCGCTTCAACAAATCATCCGACACCGACCGAAAATGTTGAATTCTGCAGCAGGGATGAGCTGCTTGCAAGGAGCGATTTCGTTTCGCTTCACTGCCCTCTCACGCCCCTCACCGAAGGCATGGTCAATGCGGATTTCCTTTCAAAAATGAAGCCGACAGCAATTCTTATCAACACCTCAAGAGGTCAGGTTGTTGACGAAAAGGCCCTTGCCGATGCTCTTGAAAGCGGAGCTATCGCAGGTGCGGGTCTTGATGTTCTTTCGGTCGAACCGCCGAAAGAGGATTGCCCTCTCATCGGTGCAAAAAACTGTTATATCACTCCCCATATTGCGTGGGCAGGCTTTGAAACAAGAGAAAGGCTCATGCAAATCTGCCGTGAGAATATTGAGGCATTCCTCAGCGGCAAGCCCGTCAATGTTGTTTATTAATAAAACAGTTGATTTGATATATTATATATGCTATAATATAGGGTAATCTGTGCGAGGTGTGTTTTATGATTATTTCACAAACTCCCGTAAGGATGTCCTTTTTTGGCGGCGGAACCGATTTCCCCGAATTTTTCAGAGAACATTCGGGAGCGGTTATCTCAACAACATTTGATAAATACTGCCATGTCAACGTGCGTGAATTGCCCGATATGTTTGACTATAAAACCTATCTTTCCTACGCACAAATTGAAAAGGTCAATTCGGTTGACGAAATAAAGCATCCCGCCATAAGAAACGCCATGAAATGGCTGAAGCTCGAAAAAATCTGCCTCAATTATGATGCCGATCTCCCCTCAAAAACAGGTCTCGGCACAAGCAGTGCATTCTCCGTGGGTCTTCTCAACGCACTCTACACAATGCAGGGAATAACCGGATCAAAGCGTGAGCTTGCCGATGATGCCATTTATCTTGAGCGTGTTCTCTGCAATGAAGACGGCGGCATTCAGGATCAGATTGCGGCTTCCTTCGGCGGCTTCAACAGAATTGATTTCACTGCTGAGGGCTACACCGTGACTCCGCTTGATATTCCCGAAGAAAAAAAGCAGAGGCTCAACGGAAATCTTATGATGTTTTTTACGGGTCTTTCAAGATTTTCTTTTGAAATCCAGAAATCCGCAAAGCATGACATGAGCAAAAAAACGGCAGAGCTGCTTGAAATTCTTAAAATGGTTGATGTTGCGGAAGATATTCTCTTGAATCCTGCCGCTTCTCTCGACGATTTCGGCAGACTTCTCAATGAAACCTGGCTTCTCAAAAGAAGCATAAGCAAAAAAATTTCAACAGATACTATAGATGAGCTTTATTCAAAAGCGATGAAAGCAGGTGCACTCGGCGGCAAGCTGCTCGGTGCGGGCGGCGGCGGCTGTCTGCTCTTTTATGTACCCGAGGATATGCAGGCAAGCGTACGCAACGCTCTTTCGGGTCTTGTCGAAATAAAGTTTAAATTTGAAAATGAAGGCACAAAAATTATTATGAATAACTGACGGAGCGTAACGATGATAACAATAATAAAACCCGATTTTGTTTTTGAGGATGAGCGGGGAAGCCTTATCCAGCTTGTGCATGAGGGCTATAAGCAGATAAATGTTGTGACCTCAAAGGCAGGAGTCGAAAGAGGCAGGCATTATCACAAGCTCAACCGTGAGGGATTTTATGTTGTTGAAGGCTCCTTCACCGTTGAAGCAAGGCTCGGAGAAAAAACCGAAACTCATCTTTTCGGAAAAGGCGATATGTTTATCATCGAACCGTATGTAATACATACCTTTGACTATCACGAGGATTCCGTTCTGGTTGCTTTTTACGATAACGGCGTTGAGCTGCCCGACGGAACAAAAGATATAATTGCGGAGGAATAAAGCCGATGGAAGCGATTATTCTTGCAGGCGGCTTCGGCACAAGGCTCAGACCCTGCGTTGACAATCTCCCAAAGCCCCTTGCACCCATAGGCGGCAAGCCGTTCCTGCATTATCTGCTCGATTATCTTTATGCAAACGGCGTTCACAGAGCGATTATTTCAACGGGCTACCTTGCCGATTTTGTTGAAGAACAAATCGGAAGAACCTACCGCGGAATGGTTGTTGACTATTGCAGGGAAGAAGCCCCTCTCGGCACGGGCGGTGCAATCAAAAAAGCCCTCGGCATGTGCAGCGACGATTATGCGGTTACGGTCAACGGAGATTCTTTTTTTGATGTTGACTTGTTTGAAATGCGTGAATTTCACAAAAAATCGGGCTGTCCTCTTACCGTTGCGGCAAGAGAGGTGCCCTGGGTTGAAAATTCGGGATATATGACCGTTGAAAACGGCAGGCTCACGGGTTTTCGTGAAAAGGGAGTAAAATCCGCAGGTCTTATCAACGGCGGAGTTTATTTCATCAATAAAAATCTGCTTGACGGCATTAAAGAAGAAAAATTTTCATTTGAAAAGCTTGTTCTCGAAGGCGGATACTGCCCCGTTGCCGTAACAGAAAGCAGCGGATATTTCATTGATATCGGCATTCCCGAAAATTATCATAAAGCTGAAAAGGAAAAGGCTTTTCTCATCTCAAGAAGAAAACGCAAAGCCGTTTTTCTTGACAGAGACGGCACAATCAACTTTGACGGCGGTCATCTTTACCGCACGGAGGATTTCCGCTTCCTGCCCGATGCCGACAAGGCGATTGCACGGCTCAAAAAAGCGGGATATCTTGTTATAGTTATCACAAATCAGGCGGGAATCGCAAAAAATCTTTATAAGCCCGCGGATGTTGACATTCTTCACGGATATATTGATTCCCTTCTTATGAAAAACCACTCCGTTATTGCGGACGGCTATTACTACTGCCCTCATCATCCCGAGGCGGTGCTTGAGGAATACAGAGAGAAATGCTCATGCCGCAAGCCGGAGGCGGGACTTATTTTAAAAGCTGTTTCCGATTTTTCACAAACCGGAATTGAAATTGACATAAAAAATTCTCTGACCGTCGGCAACCGACGCTCGGATTTGCTTGCAGGCAAAAATGCAGGCACCGTTAAAAACATACTTATCGGCTCGGATGAGCCCGATGCCGCCGAAGCAGCTTCGGCACATTTACGGGCTCTTATTGACCTGATTGATTCGGAGCAGGTGTTATAATTTTGAAAAACATTTATTTCATCCAGGTCGGCTTCGCATTTGATAAATCCGTTTATCTTCCTTATGCAACGGGCACCATCGTTGCATACTGCAAAAGCCTGCCTGACATTGCATCGGAATACGATTTCAAGGAGATTATCTTCCGCAGAAACGATATCAATGCTATCGTTGACGGAATGGAATCCCCTTATATTGCCGCATTCTCAACCTATGTATGGAATGTTGAATTCAACAAGGCTCTTGCAAAGGCGGTCAAGGAAAGATATCCCGATTGCATCATAATTTTCGGCGGTCACAGTGTTTCGGACCGCATGGAATTTCTGAAGCATGACTATATTGACATTCTCACCCTCGGCGAGGGCGAGGAAGTTACCGCAAGTCTTCTCAGGGCTCTGAAAAACGGAGATGACCTGAGCGGCTGCTGCGGAATCGCATTCAGGGATACCGACGGCTGCAATATCCTCACCGCACCGCATTGCCCTGAATCGGTTGAGGATTACCCCTCACCTTATCTCACGGGCGTTTTCGATTCGATAATCGAAAAAAATCCCGACACGATGTTTGACACCATAATCGAAACCAACCGCGGCTGCCCTTATAACTGTGCATACTGCGACTGGAGCAACCATAAAAAGCTCCGCCTTTTCCCCATGGAAAAGGTCAAGGGCGAAATCAAATGGCTTTCGGAGCATAAAATCGAATACTGCTTCTGTGCCGACTCGAATTTCGGCATGTATGAGCGTGATGTTGAGATTGCGGAATATATCGTTGAGCTCAACAAAAAAACGGGCTTCCCCAAGGTATTCAGACCCTGCTACGAAAAGAACAGTGCGGAAAGAGTTTTCAGAATTTCAAAAACTCTCAATTCAAGAGGGCTTGACAAGGGTGCCACCATGGCATATCAGACCCTCTGCGACGATGCACTTAAAAATATCAACCGCAAAAACCTTACCATGGAGCATTTCTCGGGTCTTATGGCAGACTATGCCAAGGCAAATATCCCGACCTATTCCGAGCTGATTCTCGGCTTGCCGGGCGAAACCGCCGAAAGCTTCTGTCAGGGCATGTGCAAGCTCCTCAGAGCAGGTCAGCACAACTCCATCAGCGTTTACTATTGTGAGCTTCTCCCGAATGCTCCCATGTGCAGACCCGACTACATGAAAAAGCATGAAATCGAGCCCATCAAGGTTCAGTTCAACCATATTCATTCGGCAAACGGCAAAAAGGACTCCGTGCCCGAATATTCTTATCTTGTCCGTTCAACAAGCACAATGCCCCGTGACGGCTGGGTATATGCAAATCTCTTTTCGATTTGCCTTCAATGCTTCCACAGCCTCGGTCTTTTCAGATATTTCGCTATCTATGCTTACCGTGAGCTCGGCATTGACTACTATGATTTTTATTCCTCGCTGCTCAATCATTGCCTTGCGGATGAAGGCATGGCAGGCACTCTTTTCAGAGAAATCAAGAAAAAGCTCGACGGCTCGCTCGAGGGCGACTGGAATCACAGCAACCCCGTTTTCGGCAACATAACCTGGTTTTTTGAAGAGGGTCTTTATCTTGAATTCCTCTATAATTTCGATGAATACAAAAAACTTGCCGACAGCTTCATAAAGCCCATGTTCGGAGATAAAAAGCTTTATTCTCAGCTTTTGGATTTTCAGGTCAATGCTGTCAAACGCCCGTTTGAGGATGTCAAAACGATTGAAAGCGACTACGATTTCGCTTCATATTTCCGCGTTGCGGGCTCAGACGGAAACGCAAGGCTGAATGAAAAAAAATCCTCGTTCACCTTCACCGCAGGCAAAAAATACGGGGACTGGCCGACCTTTGCAAAAGAAACCGTATGGTACGGCAGACGCAAGGGTGCAACGCTTTATCCGCTTAACCAATAAAAGAAATCCACGCTCGGCATGAAGTCAAGCGTGGATTTTTTATTGCATTTCAATTTTATCTTTATAGGACTTGCTGCCCATTTTTCCGTACCACACAACAAACTTTCCGAAATCCTCCCATGTATAAACGGGATTGCTGTCGGTGAAAACGGTGCGGAAGCTGCCTTTTACGGGCGGCTCATATTTATTGACATAAATATTCTTGAAATATCCGTAAAAATCATATTCCGTTGTGCAGCCGCTGCTTTCCTCGCACGGTTTGCGGATAACAGCCTTCTGATAGGCTGCAAGCTGAGAAAGAATATTTTCATCCGCTATGACCGACCTGAGATAGGGCAGCATTTCCTCATAGAATTTTTCGTGATTATGAAGAAGGCTGAGGAAAATATATTCATACGGCTCCCACACAAGGTTGCCCGCAAACGGAGCATAAAGCTTGGGCGTTGCACCGTCTGCCTGCTTTTCAAAATATTCTCTCACGGTGGTGCAGACTTCGTTTGTAAACGGAGCCTTGCCCGATTCGATATATTCCGTCAGACCCTCGTAGAAGCTTCTGTAGCTCTTTCCGAGCTCATAAAACGCATAAACGGAGAAGCATCTGAGCAGACCGCAGGCATGCATTGCACGGGTGATTTCCGCAAAGTAAGAGCTTCTCTGCCAATCCTCACGGGGCATTGTTGCCGTTTCGGTTATAATATCAATCTTTTCGGGAATGTAATATGCATCCGCCGCACAATGAAAACGCACATACTCGGTGTGCGAGGTTTTTATGCCGTGCTTTTCAACATATTCCTTCTGACCGAGCTCGGAATTCGGAAGCACAATGCAATGATACACCTCAAAAATAAAATGCTGACCTATTTCAAAAAGCTTGCAGATTCCGTCAACAAAGCTGTCGTAGGTTTCGCCCGGCAGACCGAGGATGAGCTCGGAATAAACCTGAAGCTTTTCTTCGTTATAAAGGCTGAAATTCTTCTTGAAATTCTCGAGCGACATATTTTTTCTGCCGATATTTTCAAGCACAACAGGTGAAAGACTCTGCAGAGAAATTGTTGCGCCCTCTCTGTCGATTCCCTTGCGGTTGAAGCGGCGTACGATTTCACGCACACGCTCGGAATTTCCTTTTGAATAATTGATTCTGACTCTCTCGGGATAGCCGTATTTTTCTTTTGCGGCAACAAGTGCATCGGCAATTTCAAGGTCATTTTTGCCTATGCCGAAGTTTGCATCGGCACCCCAGACAAATCTTATCTTGTTTCTGCCTATCCAGTCAATCTCGGCAAGGATTTTTTCAAGAGGGAAAAATCTTGTTTTCGAGCTGAGCGGACCCCAGTCGCAATATGAGCAATGATGCGGACATCCCCTGCTCGTTTCAAGAATTGTGTTGAATTCGATGTGGGGATATTTTTCGAGCACTCTGTCAAACCAACCGTCAAGGTAAGGCGATGCGTAATCGGAATAACAGATTGCTTCAGCACTGCCGAGATAAGCTTTTCCGCCTTTTCTGTAAGCAATGTTTGCAACCGTTTCGGGATTGCCGTGTGCGAGTGCCTCAAGCAGATTTCCGAAGGTCACCTCACCCTCACCGAAGCAAAGGAAATCAACCTCGGGATGTGCATCGAGGAAATCGGTATTCTGCGGAATGTTATGACCGCCGAAAACCGTTACGCAGTCCGGATATTTACTTTTTATTTCCGCTGCAAGGGCAAGATTATATTCGGTATTCCAGCAGTAATTCGAAAATCCGACAACTGCGGGATTTTCCATTTCGGCAACAACGGCTTCAATGTTTTTTCTGATGAAAACAAAATCCCTGAATTCATAGGATTCCGCAACCTTTTTGTTACGCCATGCGTTTGCAACGATAACGCCGGCCGTATAAGGCAGATAAACCACCTTTGAATCCTTGCCCGAAGAAATATCAACCTGAACAAACCAGACATTTCTTTTCATCGGCAAACACATTCCTTTCCGGATTATTCTTCTTCATCGGAAGCAGAGAATACCTTGTCTGCCACTCCTCCGATTGCTGCTGCAGTCTTATCTGCATAAGCCTTGACTGCGGTTGTATTTTTACTGAAAACGAAAATACTCGTAAGAACTCCGACGATTCCCGCCATAACAACTCTTGACTCGTGAAGCGTGAAAAGCAGAGCGAAAACGGCAATAAGGGCATATGCGAATGCCTCATTATATCGGGGCTTTACTTCTTCAACAGCCTTTTTCTTTTTTCTTGCAGGAGCTGCCTTTCTGCTTCTGAGCGAAAGCACGGCAAGTGCAACAAAAAGAGCTGCAAACAACGCAAGAATAACGGTTGTGAGAAGATAGCTCAATGCCGTATGGAATGAAAAATTGAATCTGAGCTGATAAATATTATAGCCGAGCATAACGGCATTGCTTATCTGTGTTGCGGCAAAAACAAGCTTTTTCCAAAGCTCTGCACCCCTGACAGAAGGCAAAACAACCGCAAACGAAACAGCAATTGCAAAAGGAATTGAGGTAAATGCCGAGGTTGCACCATTGATAACGCTGAGTGCGAGAGCCGCAACAACGTTAACCGGCATCAGCCTTATATCCGTTGCACACAATATCATGCCGAATAACGCAAACATTGCAAGACAGAAATCATGGGTTATGTAGTGGCGTGTGAAGGCGGCAAGGAATATCGCCAGAGCGCATATTATTCCGACAAGACCTTCACCAGTGAAAAGCTCCGCTCTGTTTGTCGGAAATTTCTTGAAGAAATGGAATACATACAGCAGCGACATGGCAATACAAAAAACAAGAATCTGATTTCCCGGATTGCCCTTGCTGAAAAGAGTAACAAGATTTCTGGCGAGAACAATAACCGCCACCAGAATCATTACTATTATCTGGCTTTTGTTTTCCGATAATTTTTTAAGCATGTCAAAATCCTCCCTGATGCTGTTTTTCAGGCATGTAGCAATCCGATATATAGAGTGCCGCCGCCTGATTTCTGCCGTACCACACAACGCTGCAGGCATAATCATAAAGAGAAGTACAATTATTTTTGTCTTCAACGGTAATTACCGTTTTTTTCTTTTTAAGGGGCAATTCCTTGCCTTCATAAATCCCGTTAAGGAAGCCGTAAAAATCATAATCCGATTCGATTCTGATTTTGCCCGCCTCACCGGGTCTTTTAAGAATTTTACGCTGAAAATCAAAGACTGCTCTGATTTCCTCGTCTTCTCCGAAGCCTTCGCAGACCATTTTTTCGAGCTCGTCATATATTTCATCGGCATTTTCGAGGCTCTTGAGAAAATATATTTCATCAAACTGCCACGATATATCACCGAGCGAGTCACACGCCGCAGCCCATGCATTCCTGCCCTGCGACATGCCCGTTGCAAGCTCCTTCACAAGCGAATAAACCGCATTGCAGGCTTTGTTTTCCGGATTTGCCGAAAACTCCGCAACCGCAGAATAGATATCTTTATAGTCCGCACCCTTTGCGTTTCTAAGATACATCGCAACCGCTCTGAAAAATCCGATGTTATGAAACGCCTGAATAATGCAGGCAAAAACAACGCAGTAAATCCAGTCCTCAACACTCAAGGTATCCGTTCTGATAACGGTTGTGTTATATTCATTGATTTCGTGCTTTTCAAACGCATTGCAGTGAGCCTGATAAAACGGGGTTCTGACCGTCTTTATTCCGTGCTTCTCAACGAATTCGGGCGAGCCCATTTCGGAGTTGGGAAGAAGGTCGCAGGTATAAACCTGAATCGCCTTATGCTGACCGTATTCGAGCAAATCACAGATTCCGCCGACAAAGCTTTCCTTCGTTTCGCCCGGCAGACCGAGTATCAGCTCGGATGAGGTCGAAATTCCGCAGCGGTTATATTCATTCATAAGCTCCCTGAAATGCTCGAGAGAAATATTTTTTCTGCCGATATTTTCAAGGGCATCGGGTGAAAGACTCTGGAACGAAAGCGTCTGTGCCTTGTCGAGCCCGTGCTCATTGAATCTCTTGCAGATGTTTTTGACAAATTCCGTTCTGTTTTTGGTGAAGCAGACACGGAAGCTTTTGGGATATCCCGTTGACAGCTTGGAGGAAATAATATATTCCGCAATCTCCTCGTCACGGTCAAAAATGCCGAAATTTCCGTCTGCACAATAAACATATTCTATTCCGTGGGAGGCAATCCAGTCGATTTCAGCCTTCACCCTCTCCATCGGGAAGGTCCGCACCCTGCCGCCAAGAGAGCCCCAGTCACAGAATGCACACTTGAAGGGACAGCCTCTGTTTGTTTCGAGAATGGCGGAAAAATTGGTTTTACCGTCTGCTATGCCGTCAAAAATTCCGCTGAGGTAGGGCGACGGATAATCTGTCAGGCAATAGCTTTTTTCCTCGGTTTTAACATATCCGTTTTCGCCTCTGAACGCAATATTCTCAACCGCTTCGGGCTCTTCTCCGTCAAGAAGACAGCGAACGAGCTTTCTGAAAGGCTCCTCACCCTCACGGTAAATGATATAATCCGCTTCGGGGCATTCCTCGAGCGTTCCGAAATCACGCCTGATATTATGACCGCCGAAAATAATGACCGCCGACGGATGAACTTTCTTTATTTCCTTTGCAAGTGCCTTGTTATATTCATAATTCCAGACTGAGCATGAAAAAGCAACGATGAAGGGGTTTTCCATGCGTGCCGCAGCCTGCTTTATCGGTTCATGCGTAAAAACAAAGCCGCCGAGACAGCACTCCGATTTTATTTTGCCGTCGGCAAACGCATGGGCGGCAATGCAGCCCGAGGCATACGGAATATAAACGGAACGCTTGTCGTTGCCGTAAACATTATTTGCCTGAACAAAATAAATATTTTTCACCGTTACTCCTCCTTTTATAATAAAATAAATCAAATAATTATAACATTTTAATATAATAATGTCAACAAACGAGGACTATTTGCGGCAATTACCGAAAAAATCAATGCCGTCATTGACTAAAAGCAGACAAAGTGATAGAATATGAATATATTTAATCTTTACGGAAGTGAAAAAAATGCTCAATATTCTTGTTACGGGCGGTGCAGGCTACATCGGCTCGGTTCTTGTTCCTCTTCTTCTCTCAAAGGGCTGCCGTGTAACCGTGCTCGACAATTTCTTTTATAATCAGAATTCTCTCCTCGAATGCTGTGCAAACCCGGATTTTGAAATGATCAATGCGGATGCACGCAACGAAAACGCAGTCAGAGAAGCCATAAAGGGCAAGGACTACATTATTCCCCTTGCCGCACTTGCAGGCTTTCCCATCTGCGACAAGGAGGCTTGCTCAGCTTATTCAATCAATCTTGATGCAATAAAAATGATTCTCCGTCTGAGAGAAAAGGGTCAGAGAATTATATTCCCCTGCACCAACAGCGGCTACGGTCTGGGCGAGGGCGAAAGCTTCTGCACGGAAAAATCACCCATAAAGCCTATTTCGATTTACGGAAAAAGCAAGGTTGAGGCGGAGGCGGCGGTGCTCAGCGAAAGCGGCACAACCGCATTCAGATTTGCAACCCTCTTCGGTGCATCTCCGAGAATGAGAACCGACCTGCTCGTCAACGATTTTGTTTACAGAGCCGTTTTCGACAGAACTCTCGTTGTTTTTGAAGGCAGCTTCAAAAGAAATTATCTTCATGTCAGGGATGCGGCAAATGCCTTCTGGTTTGCAATTGAGAATTTTGAAAAAATGGAGGGCGGCACCCACAACTGCGGCCTTTCGGATTCGAACCTCTCAAAAATCGAGCTTTGCGAAAGAATAAAGCTTGTTCTTCCGAAGTTTGTCTATATTGAAGCTCCCGTCGGCGAAGATCCCGACAAGAGAAACTATATTGTTTCAAACGAAAAGCTTGAGTCTCTCGGCTGGAAGCCCCATTATTCGCTTGATGACGGCATAAGAGAGCTCACCAAGGCATATCAGATTATCAAAAACAATAAATATTCCAACATATAAGCGTACAGCCGGGTGTTCATCGGAACACCCGGCTGCTTTTATCCCGTAATGGTATATGATGTAAAAAATGATGCATAGACAAGCCAGACTATAAGAACGATAAACGCCTTTCCCTTAAGCTTCGCTCTCAGTCCGAGAAGCGTTTCTTCAAACGGCTTATCCCTGCAGACAAACATGAAGTATCCGAGAATGAACTGCGTGAATATGCCGGGTGCTGCCCAGCGTGCTATATCGGTTGAAAGCAGGCAGCATACAACCGAAAACAGCGGAGATGCCATGATGCACAGATAAACGAATTTTTTGAATTTCGTTTCCGCATATCCGATGCATTTACCCCAGATATACCAGAAAACGCCCAGAATCGGTATTACGCCTATTGTAACGGTGACAAAATCCCTTGAGTTATGTGCCGTTTCAAAAAGATATCTTGAAAACGCCGCAATGAAATCCGATACCGAAGCATTCATATCTATTCCGTAGCTAACCGAATGTTCCTCGGTGCCGTAGAGATAGAATTCATAATATGTTGCCGCATCATAGCTGATTTCAGAGCCGAGCTTATCTTCCATAAGCTGCCACATTTCTTCAAACGGCATTGTTGCCGTTGTTTTTCCGATGATGAGGCAATAAAACATCAGTGCAACCGAAACCGCACCCGAAAGAAGAAGAACGATAACATTCCCCGCCTTCTTTTCGCTTGTTGCGACAAGATAAAGAAGCACAAGGGCGATTATCGGATAATATGATATTGTGAAAATATAGTTGACGAGCACTCCGCCGATACAGAAAACGGGAATGAGCCATCTGAAAATTCTGTTACGGGCTGCAACAACCGAAACCACGGTGAAAAGATACATGTAGATATCGAGGATGCCGAAAAATTTTGAAAATCCCCAGAAGGTGAATGCACCCGAAACAAAGAAAAGTGAGAAAACGGTTATTACCGTTCTGAGCCTGCCCTCGGTTGATTTTATCACCCTGCCGATAAGCAGCGAGGTTATGATGAAGGTCAGCAGCAAAACAACAGCCGCAAAGCAGTTGATCCATGTTAATGTCGGCTTATCCGTAAGAAGATTTACCAGTGAACCTATAAGCAGCCTTGAGGTTTTTCCCATTGAAAAATCAGCAAGGTAATAAACCGGAAAGTTGGAATTCATTCCGTTTCTGAAATCTATATTCATGCACGCCTGAATAACCAGAAGCAAAAAAGCCGAAAGCTCATATTTGCATTTTTCAATAAATACAGGAAGCTTTGTTTTCAATATTCCACCGCCTTTATTATTTTGACTGTATATACAAAATTCCGGAAGGACTGCACCCTTGCCAAATTTTTATATCGTAGGGGACGGCCTCTGTGCCGTCCCGCTTCCTCGCAGAGTGCAAAGTTAAGGACAGGCTCCGCCTATAACCGATTGTATCCGGGCGATTCGTGAATCGCCCCTACGGTGTTTCAATTGGTTTTTCGTTTTATCGACGGCGGGATGCGGGCATCCCGCCCTACACACAAAAATTTATTATTAAAAACATTCGGGTAAGGACGGAGACCTTCCTTAAATTTTCATTATTTATTTTCACAATTACTGATAAAAGCATATGGCGGGATGTCTTCATCCCGCCGCATTTTCTTTTATATGAGTACCTTTGAAAGGAAATCCCTGAGTCGGGGATTCTGAGGATTCGCAAAAAATTCTTCGGGGCTGTTTTCTTCCATGATAACGCCTTCATCCATAAAAACAACCCTTGTTCCGACTTCTCTTGCAAAACCCATTTCGTGGGTAACAACAACCATAGTCATGCCTGAGTTTGCAAGCTCCTTCATAACCTCAAGAACCTCTCCGACCATTTCAGGGTCAAGAGCGGAGGTGGGTTCGTCAAAAAGCATAACCTCGGGATTCATCGCAAGAGCACGGACTATTGCAACTCTCTGCTTCTGACCGCCCGAAAGCTGTGAAGGATACGCCTTCGCCTTTTCTTCAAGACCGACCCTCTTAAGAAGCTCCATTGCGTTCTTTTCGGCTTCGTCCTTTTTCATAAGACCGAGCTTGACGGGAGCAAGAGTAATATTTTTAAGAATCGTGTGGTTATTGAAAAGATTGAACTGCTGAAAAACCATTCCCATCTTTTCACGGTGCTTATTGATATTGACCTTTTTATCGGTAATATTGACACCGTCAAACTCAATAATACCGTCTGTAGGCTCCTCAAGTCTGTTAAGGCAGCGCAGGAATGTCGATTTTCCCGAGCCCGAAGGACCGATAACAACAACTACTTCGCCTTTTTTGATTTCCGTATCAATACCCTTAAGAACATCGAGCGAGCCGAAGCTCTTTCTGAGGCCCGATACTTTGATAATAGTATTATCAGTGGTCACTGTTACGCAGCCTCCTTTCGAGAATACTTACCAATTTTGTGAAGAACACAACAAGCACAAGATAGATTATCGCAACCGCAATCAGAGGCATGAACGCCGAATAGGTGCGGCTTCTGATAAGGTCGCCTGCTTTTGTGATATCTTCAAGGGCAACGTAGCCCGAAACCGAGGTTTCCTTGAGAAGAACGATAAATTCGTTTGCAAGCGTGGGAAGAACGTTTTTGAATGCCTGAGGAATAATTATCTTAATCATCGTCTGCGTATAGCTCAGACCGAGGCTTCTGCCCGCCTCAAACTGACCCTTGTCAATCGACATAATGCCCGAGCGGACTATTTCCGCAACATAAGCACCCGAGTTGATACCGAATGCAAGCGACGCAACAAGCACCTTGCTGTCAACCGAAACAAGAATAACATAATACATCAGCATAAGCTGAACAACAACCGGAGTTCCGCGGATAACGGTAAGATAAAGCTTTGAAATTGCATTAAGCACTTTTAAAACCGCTTTTCCGACGGGATTTCGGATTGTGCCCGCATTATTATCGTATGTTGACCTCACAATAGCAACAACAACGCCGATTGCGATACCGAGAAGAACGGAATACAAGGTTATCTGAAGCGTTATAAAGAAGCCGTCAACAAGCCATTTCCATCTGTCGCCTTCAATAAAGCAAAAGATAAATTCTTCCTTTAAATCATTGAACATTTCGACTATCCTGCCGAAAAAAGAATTTATATTCATTATTTTTCACCTGTTTACAGAAATATGGGACGGAGTAAATTCCCCGCCCCGTTTGATTGCCGATTTATTGCTTATTTGTTATTAACCGCAACAAATTCCTTTGCAGGCTCGTTATCAATAACAACGCAGTCAACCTTGCCTGCTACAAGAGCCTGAACGGCGTCTGCACCCTTGTTGTAGCGCTCGATCTGTGCGGTAGGCTCGCCTTCTTCGGGTTCTTCAAGATCCCATGTTGTGTAAAGGTCGCCTGTTGTGCCCTGCTGAACGCCAACCTTCCAGAGGCTGCCGTCTGCCTTGGGAGCAAAGAGATCTTCCGCACTTGTGATTTCCGAACCTTCCTTAACGATAACAACCTGAACACCTGTTGCATAGGAATCGGTGAAGTTAACAGACTGCTTTCTTTCTTCGGTAACGGTAAGACCTGCCATGATAAAATCAATCTTGCCTGCTACAAGAGCGGGGATTGTTGCATCAAAGAGCATATCTTCAATAACAAGCTTTTTGCCGAGAACATCTGCAATGGCGGCTGCGATTTCAGCATCAATACCGACGATTGCATCGCCTTCCTTGAATTCATAGGGAGGGAATTCGGCGTTTGTGCCCATCTTGATAACTTCCTTGCCTTCAACATTCTGCTGAAAAACAAGGCCATGCTCAACGCCTGAAATATACTTATCCTGAATCTTCTTTACTGTTCCGTTTTCCTTGAGCTGATTGAGAGCTGCGTTGATATCGGCAAGAAGCTGAGTATCTTCTTTTGCAACTGCAATAGCATAATCTTCGGTTATGTATTCGGTGTCAAGAATTGCAAGCTTTGCATCCTTGGCTGCATCGGGCTCTTCTGTGTTTGTATTTCCGCCGCAAGCAGCAAATACCGAAACCATTGTTGCGATTACCATAATCACAGCAAAAATCTTAACAAATTTTTTCATCGGAATTACCTCCATAATTTTGATAGTGGTATTATAACATCAACATTATAAAAAGTAAAGCAAAATTGCATTTTTATTTCAAAAAAGCTATATAAAAGCGGTTTTTTCGGATAATTATTCAAAAAACGCCGAGAGAATTCACCGCATTCGTGAAATCCTCCCAAAAATCCGCCTCAAATTCCAGCTCTTCTCCCGTTACGGGATGAGTAAAAAAGCATCTGCGGCAATGGAGCAGCTGATGCCCGATCTCCGTCATAAAGCTGCCGTACATGTCGTCGCCTGCAAGCGGATGACCCGAAAAAGCCATGTGAACCCTGATCTGATGTGTTCTGCCCGTTTCAAGACGAAGACTCAGAAGCGTTGCACCTTTGAAGCACTTTTCCGCCCTCCAGTTTGTAACAGCAGGCTCAACACCAAGCTCATATGAGCACGCACGCAGGGTTTTCATCGGGTCGGGTCTGTAAATCGGCACATCAATCCTTCCCTCTCCGCTGAGTTCGCCTTCAACGAGTGCATAATATTCCTTCCGCACTCCGCCTGCCAGCTTGCTTGCGGAAAGCTTGTTGAGTGCACACACAACAAGACCCGAGGTGCCCTTATCGAGCCTTCCGACAGCTCTGAAGGCGGCACCCTTCCCCTTTTCTGCAAGATAAGCCGTAACGGCATTTGCAAGGGTATCTCCCTGATGATTATGGGTCGGATGCATTGCCATAAACGGCGATTTGTTGATAACAAGGATATCGTCATCCTCATAAACAATATTTATCTCCGCATGGAGTGCTTCGGGCAGGGCATCATCATCGGGAAGCGTTACGCCTATAACATCGCCCGCACTGATAATGTCAATGGTACGCAGGCGGTTTCCGTTGCAGGTGAGGCTGTATTTGACACGCTTCATAACCCTTGCGGAAAAACCGCAGCCGCCTCTGAGAAAATGCACCGCTTTTCTGCCGTCATATTCGGGTGTTACCGTATATTCAATCGTTCTCGGCATTCTGATTCTCCTGTAAAAAAGATACTATGAGTATATCACAATTCCGTCGGCATGGCAATAAAAATCTCCCCACAGGCAACGCCGTGAGGAGACTGAGTTTTTATGCACTGAAAACAGCTGAAAATACGGTTTGCATCCAGTAGAAAATGTGACCGAAGAAAATTTTGTACCAGACGAGAGGATTGCCTTCACCGTTTATATCAAATGCGGTGAACTGCTCATAATCCGCAGTCCAGTTGAAGCCTTTGATCTGATATCCTCCGTCTCGCGGACTCAGATAGCTGTCACTGATTGATGTGAAATCGGGGCTGATTCTGTAATAGTGACATTCACCCGAACAGTAGTCGTAATTGGAGTCATATGCAACAACAAATTTATTTCCGGAGGCATCCTCAAATGCACCCGTCAGAACAACCGTGTGACCGGATTCTATAAGATATTTTCCGCTATAATAGGAAAACAGAACGGGATTGCCCTCTTTTACGGTTTCATACATATTTTTAAGCTGCTCGGAGTATACTGCCGTTCCGGGAAAAGGAGCAAGATTCTCGCAAAGGTAGCTTGATGCAGACTGTGCCTGATAATAGTTTACCATGCTGACAACCTCGCCGTCAGGTCTGATTTCACTCAGATGTTCAGCACCTTTTACTTTAAGAAATTCATCAATTCCGTGATAATTCAGGAAAACAGAAGCAGACATTCCGTAACACGAGCCGTTGAATTCCCACGAAGGAAATGTTGAAATCACCGCGGCAAATATCGGACCGGGAATGGGTCCGAGACCGAAATTCTTGAAAATATTGCCGATCATCATATCAAAATGCTCATCGGTCATATAATAGTTATCATCTGCAGGAGGAATATATCCTACACTACCGTTGGAGAAATTAAATGTATCTTCGGGCTCTATCATCAGCTTTGTCCACACCGCATACAAATCATAGATCTTACCTGCTTCAAGAGTATCGTATGCAACATATCCCGATTCACCGCCGGGCTCGGTTGACCAGCCCGAAAAAGCATAGCCGGATTCACCATTTATTTTCGCATTTGCTATTACTGCCTCGCCGTCGCCGAAGCATCCGTAATAACCGACCTTTTCGGTATCATTGACATGATAACGTATCATTGTTTCATCCTCAGGCGGCTCAACGGATATTCTGTCAATCGAAAAGCCGTAGGCCGTTCCTTCGGAGTCAGTATTCATGGTCAGTTCAAACTGATTTCCCGGAATATAAACGGTTTTTCCCGAAAGCTCATTTCCCCGGTAGCTTACAAAATCGTCCCACGGATTATATACTCTGCAGAAAAAATAAATTTCATCGTATGTAACATACTGATTACCGTTTTCTTCCAGATAACGGTATTCTTCATCGAGTGAGGTTTCCTCAGAGAAGGTAACAAAAAGTCCTTCCGCCTCTGTAGGATGGGTATAAATCCATCTGTGGTGAAAATCATGCGGATAGTCATGCTCGCTTTCGGGATACACTCCGACGGGCAGCTCGGTCACCTCAATTCCGTACGCTGCATAAACGCCGAAAGCAGTCACGCATGAAACAAGCAACGCCACGGTAACAAGAATTGCCAAAAGTTTTTTCATTGCAAATCTCTCCTCAATTCAGTTTGATTATATTATACACTGCACCTTATGATTAGTCAACCTTTTGGTGCACTATTTTGCTTTTCGGATATATTCTCATGTGACAGTTGAAAAAAACACATCTCTGTGGTAAAATATCAGACAGAAATCTTGATTCACGGAGGAATAAAGATGAAAAAAACCGCAGCTTTTATTCTTGCTTTTACAATGCTGTTTCTCTGTGCCTGCTCAGGCAGCCCCGACTCCCCCGCAACGCCGTCAGATGCTCAGTCTGCATCCGAAGAGCCTGTCAAAGACGGCAGATCACCCGTTATAACCGAATGGGGAGTGAGCGTTCTGCCCGAGGCTTTTCCCGCTCCGCCCGAAGGCACCCATGACTTTTCGATTGCAAAGGGTCTTGCCGAAAAGGCAGCATTCGCTTACAGCACGGATTTTTACAGAATAACATTTATCTGCCCGGAAATCGGAATTTATACTTTTTCAAACGAGCTCATAGCTCTCGGCTACACGGGAGGAATAAAGAAATTCACCGATGCAAGCTATTATTCCGACGGTTACAGAGGCTACTGGCAGAACGGAGAAAAATATATCAGAATCCAGGAATCAACGGCGATTGACAACGGTGAAATGATTTTTGTAATCGACATTGCCGACTGCGTTGATAATTTTTCCGATAAGCTTGCTGAAATCTTTCCGAAATTCAACGGCTACTGCATGAGCATCGGCTCCTACTGTGCACATGACGGTAACGGAGACCGCATCACAACCGAATTTGACGGCAGCTTTGCCGCCCCTTCATGGCATTGGGAATTCCGCTTTGCAAACGGCTTTGTGGGAGTTGAGCAGGCGGATTTTGAAAAATATTTTTACAGTTTTGAAGCCGAGGGCTATAAAGGCGTTATGCTGATGGATACCATTGACGGCTGCAGAGTCATCATCTCCGACCTCATAAAATCGGCCACGGAAGGCGATTACGGAGTTTTTATGATTTATAACATGGACCTCAAAACCCTTGATATCGCTTACACAAACGATGCTTCGATTTATACGGAGCAAAATCAGCATTAAACAGCAAACGGGGCTGCTTTAGCAGCCCCGTTTTATTTTATTTCAGCACGATTGTTGTAATGCTTCTTGCAGGAAGGATATTCTTCTTTGTGAATCTGCCCGAATAAACCTCTTCACAGTTATTCTCCTTATCGGTCAGGATAACCTGCATTTCCTTATAAATACCTGCAAGCTTGTATTCAAGCTCCGTTTCCTCGTTGTTGATAAGAACAATAACGGTTTCTTCACCGTCGGTGAATGCGGTTGAAACAATTCTGCTCTCTTCTTCAAGGCTGTCAAAAACATCAACTCTGACCATGCCCTGCTTTATGAAGCCTGCAAACTGCTTGTAGGCATAATATCTGTTATAGATAGCAAGCTCACCGTCTTTAAGCTCCATAAGACCGTCACCGTTGACGGCAGTCCAGCTCTGCCATGAAACTGCATTAAGATAATTGAGATCCTGAGCGATTATGTTTGCCATATAAAGTCCGCTGTCGATTGTTGTTGAATCAATTTTAAGCGGAAGCTCGCACCATTCGCTCATCTCGAATTTTTTATCGGGATATTCATTTTTCATCTTTTCGCCGAACTGCTTTTTGAGCTCGATATTGTTATCAAGCCAATAGCTGTGTCCGCTCAGAGTATCGCAGAATTCATCGAGAAGCGGACTTGCAAATACCTTGTCGATATAATGATAATATCCGGGTGAAAGCTCGCCCGTTTCATTAAGGCTCATCTCATAGGGAGAATTTCTTTTCTGCATCTCACGGGCAAACATTTCATAAAGCTCAACCGTTTCATCGGGTTCGTAATGGCAGCATTCCTGCCTTGTCCACGGACCGCCCCAATCCCATTGAGGCTCATTTATCGGTGATATCGCTTTGACGGGATAGCCCTGAGCAACAAACCAATCCGCTATTGTAAGCACATAATCCACAAACTCCGCATATTTCTCTTTGGGATGATTTGAAACATAGGTTTCGTATCCGCCCGAGGCATGGCCGTTTGCCGTCATTGAAAAATGCGGACTGTTGCAGAAAAGAATGACCTCGGATGCACCGTATTCAATTGCATAATCAAGCATTCTTCTTGCATTTGCATCACGGGTGAAATCAAATTCATATCCGCCTTTTTCTTCGTTAAAAACATAAAAGCTCTCGGTTCTGCGGCTCGGATCACCGATTCTTGAATCGGGATTATCCTTCTCACCCGCACCGATATTATAGCGGTAAATATCAAGACCGAGACCCGTTTCCTCATCATAAAGAAGCCTTGCGATTTCTTTTGCGGTTGCCTCATCGTCTATTGTCTGCGACCACCAGCATGAGCTTGTGCCGAAGGATTCAAGAACCTGATGCTCCACGAATTTATTCACTCCCAATGTCTGAGTTTTTCCTATGGATTCAATTGAAAAAAGAAATGTCTGCAACGCCGCAAGGACAATGCATAGATATGCTCTGAACATGGTTTTCTCTCCCGTAATTTTTATATATCAAGTTTATCATACATGTTTTTTTGTGTCAACTTTCCGTACGGTTTTTGACGGACAGACACGGAGGTCTGTCCCTACGAGGTTTCTTATCATTAACTTTGCAGGGATCGCAAGGTGCGGAAAGATTTTTCAATGAAAAATGAATAATGAATAATTTCGGAAGGGCTCCGCCCTTACCCGAATGTTATTAATAATAAATGTTTGTGTGTAGGGCGGGATGCCCACATCCCGCCGTTGATGAAAAAAACAATCGCAGAGCAGGGAATGTAAAGCCGATATTCACTGCAAAAAGGCAATTGATAAAATTCTCCGCTCCCCTCTTGACAAATCAGAAAATCCGTGCTACAATTCATTTAACAATTAAGTTAAGTGTTAAATGAAGGAGGACTCAACTTGAGTCTGCAAAACACTCTCAGGGCACTTTCCGACCCTACAAGACGAGAAATTCTCAATATGCTCAAAGAAAAAAAGATGTCTGCAGGCGATATTTCCGATAAATTCGATATCAGCTTCGCCGCAATATCACGCCATCTTTCCGTGCTTAAGGAAGCCGACCTTATCCGTGATGAGCGTGACGGAAAATTCATATACTATGAGCTGAACGCCTCTGTTCTCGAGGAAATAATGCTCTGGATAAAAGATCTGAAAGGAGATGCTTCCGATGATTAAAAGGAACCTGAAAACACTTATTATCACCTCAATCGTAATTCTTCTGCCGATATTGGCAGGCATCATTCTCTGGGATAAGCTTCCCGAACAGATCGCAACGCATTTCAACTCTCAGGGCATTGCCGACGGCTTCAGCAGCAAGGCTTTTGCCGTTTTCGGTCTTCCCGTTTTTCTGCTTGCGATTCATTGGATATGTGCCCTCGGAACTGCCGCAGACCCCAAGCAAAAAAATCACAGCAACAAAATACTGACACTCGTATTATGGATTATCCCCATTATTTCGCTGCTGTGCAATTCCCTTGTTTATGCTTACACAATGGAAATTCCCGTTGATGTCAGCCTCATTATGCCGCTTTTCCTCGGTGCGGTTTTCATTATAATCGGCAACTATCTGCCCAAATGCAAGCAGAATTACACCATAGGAATCAAGGTTTCGTGGACACTCAACGATGAAGAAAACTGGAATTATACCCACAGGATTTCAGGCAGAATCTGGGTTGCGGGCGGGGTCATCATAATGCTTTCATCGTTTTTCAGACTGACATGGCTTCCCATGATAATAATGCTTCTGATGATAATTGTTCCTTTTGCTGTTTCGTATCTTTTCTACAGAAAAAAGAATAAAAAATCATAAATGACAAAAAATAGTCGGGAGAATATTCCGACTATTTTTATTTTTGGTGATATGATGAACGCAAGAATAAAGCTTTCCGCAAAAGCCGCCCTGACGGGCTGTCAGCTGAAAATTATTCCGACCCTTGCGGCAACTATGCTGCTCATCTCCGTTTTTTCAATTTGTAACTATGCGGTGAATTTCATTCCGTTTTATCCGGAGGATTATTTTTTTGTTGTTTTTCCCGCCCTCACTCTGCTCTTTTCAATCGTTGCAATTGCACCCTTGCGGCTGAAAATGCAGATAAACCACCTTCTTCTTGCAAGAAGAAAAACAGGCTCCCCGCAAAGCTTCGGCATCGGTTTTACGGGAGTGCTGAAGGCTTGCGAAATGAGCGTATGCATGTTTTTTATAAAGCTTTTCTGGCTTGCGGTTTTTGAAATAATTCCTCTCACAGCAACGGTAATCTTTGTTATGAAGAAGTCAGTAAATCTGCGTTCGGCATTCGTCTTTTTTTCGGGAATGTTTATCCTTTCGCTTGCGGGATTCGGGTTTTATCTTGTTTTTATTCAGCGGTATTCAAAATCATGGTTTTACCTCGCCTGCTATAAGGATTTCACCGCCGCAGATGCCATTGCCGAAAGCATAAAAAGAACAAAAGGCAGATATGCTGATATCCTGTTTTTCAAGCTCGGATTTGCACCGTGGTTTTTGCTGTGTGTGCTCATTTTTCCTGCGTTTTATGTTATTCCTTATTATAAACAAAGCATCACCTGCTTGTTTCTAAGCAGGTGATGCAAGAAATTATATTTTGATTTTAAAAACTGCCTTTTTGATTTTATCCGTTCCCATTTTCACGCCGGGCTTGTGTGTATCCTGCGGTGCAAGAAATGCAAACGTACCTTCGGTGAGGGCAACTCTTGTTGCTGCAGCCGTCTGTGAAGTGAAGAATTCAATATCGGGTTTGTAGCCGGTTGAGTTTCCGACAAATTCAATGGGAAGAACCTCAATTATTTCTTCACCGCAGATTGCGTACTGCAGGTCATTATATTCTCTGTGTGCTTCAAAATCGCCGCCCGTGCCGGGTGCGTATTCGTCAATTCCTACCTTTATGCCTTCCGCAACCTCGTAGCTGCCGCATTCCATGGCTTTAAGGTCATTTTCTTCGATAAATTTTGCTATTGCTTCAAAAGCGGGATTGAACGCCGCATAATATCTGAGGTTTTTATCTGTATCAAAAATCATGTTTTTATCTCCTTATCAAAGACCGACAACATCCCTGCACTTATCGAGGAATGAGAAAATTCCGTTTGTTACGGGCATAACATATTTTTCGAACTTGTTATAGAATGCATCGCCTGCTTCGTATTCGGGAGCCTTGTCGCCCTCTGCGAAATTACCCATTGCGATAACTCTGAGATTGGGCTTGTCATTCTGAAGGAACTGGGTATAAGCGGGATTTGACCATACATCATAGTATTCGTCCGTGTAAGCAAACCAGTTATACATTTCCATTATGCCGTCGTGGCAGTTTGAATGGAGCATATCCTTGATAAACCATGTGTGCTCGGGAAGAATGCAGGTTGATGCGTCGATAACATTATCGGGTGAAACATGGTTGTGACCGCACTTGCAGTTTTTCTGAGTGTAGTTTTCGCCGAGAGTGCCGTTAAGAGGAGCAACGGTTGCACCTGCGGATGCATATTTTGTGTCAACGGTTGCGTCGCTGTTGTTTTCCATTGCTTCAACAAGAGGAGTTCTCTGGATGTTGTAGCCTGCAACAATCATAACACGAACGCCGTTTTTCTGTGCACCCTTGAGGATTTCGTCGGCTCTCTGCTGAATGTTATAGTGATAATAGTCTGCCTTTGCGATAAGACCTGCCTGAGTTTCGGGGTCGAGGTTAAGCTCCTTTGCATATTCGTAGCTCTCGTGAGGAACAAAGGACCAGAGACCGAGAAGAGTTCCGAAAACAGGAGTAAGAAGCTCGTCAAACACTCTTGTTTCGAGATTTTCAAGAACGATATCGCCGAGGAAAAGAACGCCGTCAACAAGACCGCTGTAATAAAGTCCGTTGAAAAGGAACCAGAGAAGAGTGCTTTCCGCATCAAAGGGGGGATAGCCGTCTGTTGCATAGGCGAGAAGTCTGTCTGCATCAAGAGCAACCTTTCTGCTCAGAAGGTCGCCTGCAACATCTGTTCCGAGAAGAGGACAGCACTGGAAGATACATGCATCAACATCGTCATAGCCGTATTCGTTGAAATAAGCGAGGGTAACAACGCCGCCCATTGAGGAAGCACGGAAGTTGACGGTATCGTGACCCGTAAGTTTCTTGACATGCTGAACATAATCGTTGAGAATGCCTGCATTATAAACGGGATCAAGACGCCAGTCATAGCTGAAATAATAGCTCATGTTAACGCCGTGCTCGGAGTCGGTGGGAAGTTCATCGGGTTTAATGGCAACATTCTCTGCGGAATTGCCGTCGCCCTTGAGTGCCATTGCACCGAAAGCATCATAAACGGCATCAATCAGAGCATCGCCGAGATAATCAAGATTGAAGGTAAGGGTTGAAATTGCGATTGCGGGAAGAAGCTTGAAAACAAGCTTGACTATCGTATCGGTTGCGGGTCTGAAAAGTGTTCTTTCATTCTCTGCACCGGGATTTTCATAAATATCGGTGCTGCCGAGAGGACCTACATAGATTGTAGGGTTCACGCCGCAGGTGCATTTATCGTCTGCTGCCGCCGAAGCAGGAGCAACCATACAGAAAACAACTGCGATTGAAAGAACAACGGAGATTAATTTTTTCAAAAAAATCATTCCTTTCCGAAAAGTTTCAATTTATTTTATCACAGTTTTAACCAATACACAATACAAAATCGTGTAATTTTATTCATTAATTTAATGTTATTAATATTGCAATTATATATGTATATGTGATACAATAAGCAAAAGTCAGGGGTGTGATTAATTTTGACAAATACAGAAACAAAACAATCCGGCATATCAATCAACAAAAAAACGGTTGTTCTGATATGCATTCTTCTTGCGGCAATAATGACATTTGCGGGAATACTCACCCAGGTGCTGCCCAGAGGAGTTTATGAAACCAATCCCGACGGCACAATCATCAACGGAACCTACACTCAGATTGAAGAAAAGCTTCCGATATGGAAAATCATTCTTGCTCCCGTTCTTGTTTTCGGAACGGATACGGCACTCACGGGTGTCGGAATAATACTGATGATAACCCTTATCGGCGGAACGTTTCTCATTCTCGATAAATGCAGCGTTCTTAAATACATAATGGCGACAATTATCCGAAAATTCGGCAAAAGAAAATATCTGCTGCTGAATGCCGTAATGCTTGTATGCATGCTTCTGAGCTCAACGGCAGGCATTCTTGAAGAATCGGTTACTCTCGTTCCGATTGCGGTTGCAATTTCGCTCGCACTCGGCTGGGATTCCTTTGTCGGTCTCGGAATGAGTCTTATTGCGGTTGCCTTCGGCTTTACTGCCGCAACCTTCAACCCCTTCAATGTTGCAACGGTTCAGAAAATGGCGGAAATCCCCGTTTTCTCGGGTCTCGGCTACAGAATAATCGTTTTTGTTGCGGTTTATATCGTGCTTGCCGCCTTCATTACCGTTTATGCAAAAAGCATAGAAAAAAATCCGAAAAAATCTCTCTGCTACGAAACGGATATTCCCCTGCGTGAAAAATACAGCCTTGACGACAGCATTGCTGTTCTTTCGGATAAAAACATCAGCAAGGCTTCAAAAGCTTTTCTCTGCTGCCTTGCCGCCGTTATCGTCTGCATCATTCTTGATTTCGTGCTCGGTGCGGAGGGTGCGGTTTCTCTCCCCGGCATGGCAATTCTCTTCACCGTCGGCGGAATGCTTGCAGGTCATTTTGCAGGCTTCAGCGGAAAAAAGCTTATGAAAAGCTTCGGCGAGGGCGTTAAAACGATTGCACCCATATTTCCGATTATCCTTATTATTCTTTCAATTACATATATTCTTGACCAGGGCAATATCATCCCCACCATTCTCAATTACGTTTACGGCGTTATTGAAGGCATGAGCCCCTATGCGGCAATACTTATGCTCTTTATCTTTATTGTTGTGCTCGAATTTTTCGTTGGCAGCGGCACGGCAAAGGCTTTTCTCATCATGCCCATAGTCATTCCCCTTGCGGATATGGTAAACGTCACCCGCCAGAGCGTAACCCTTGCATTCTGCCTCGGCGACGGCTTCACGAATCTTCTCTATCCCACAAGCGGAATAATGATTGTTGCCATCGGACTTGTCAACATTTCTTACGGCAAATGGCTCAGATTCTCATGGAAGCTTTTTGCTCTCGAGGGTGTTCTTTCGGTTGCACTGATGCTTATTGCAATTGCGATTAATTATTCATAAGGTGATAAAATGAAGCTTAAATTCAACAGTGACGGAAAATTTAAAATCCTGCTTTTCGGCGATATCCACGAGCACTATGACTATGAAACAAATCCCCGTTTCAAGGATATGAACAAGCTGATGAACGCTGCTCTCGACGAATACAAGCCCGACCTCTGCGTTCTTCTCGGCGACAACTGCAACACAAATCATATTGAGGACGACCCCGAAGCCTTTGAAAAAATGCTGCGTGCCGTTGTTGAGCCTATGACAAGCAGAAAAATCCCCGTTGCCGCAATCCTCGGAAATCACGAGCATGACCACGGCCACGAGGATGAGGTTATTGAGATTTACAACCGCATTGAAGGTCTGATTATCCGCAACGATGCACCCGAAGGTGTTACGGGCAACGCAAATTTCAAGGAGCTTGTTTATTCATCCGACGGCGAAAAGCCCGTTTTCTGCCTCTGGTTCATCGACTCAAACAACTGCTTTGAGGACAGAAGCGTTTCGCACTACGATTACGTTCATCCCGACCAGATTGAGTGGTTCGAAAAGGAGTGCGGAAAGCTTAAAGAAATCAACGGCGGAAAGCCGATGCCCTCATTTGTTTTTCAGCACACTCCCGTTCCCGAGGAATATGAGCTTCTCCGCAAGGCAAAATTATGGGAGCTTCCCGTTGCGGTAAGAGGCTACAACACAAAGAAAGACACCTTCTATGTCGGCAAAAAGGGAACAAAGGATTATGTTGGTGAGGGTCCCTGCTCTCCCGATGTGAACAGCGGTCAGTTTGCAAGCTGGAAAAAGGTCGGCGGCATTCTCGGAGCATTTTTCGGTCACGACCATCTCAACGATTTTTCGGGCTTTTATGACGGCGTTTTCATGGCACAGCACAAAACTGCAGGCTTCCGTGCATACACGGACGGATGCAAAAGCTGCGTGCGCCTTGTTACGATAGATGAGAATAATCCCGAGGTTTTTGAGCAGGAGCTCAGACGCTTCAAGCAATTCGGTCTTAAGAGTGAATCTCTCGGTCCCGTTATGAGGACGATATCCGACCGTCAGAGCTTCTGGCTTCATGTGCTCGGCTATTCCTCACTTGCGGCAGGCGGCATTACCGCAGCAGCACTTCTCGCAAAATATTTAATTAAAAAGCATGGAGGTTAAAATCATGGAAAAAGCAAAAAAGCTCAGCCCTTCGCTGATACTCAACATCATCCTTTTCGGATTTATGGGTCAGGTAGCATGGGCGGTTGAAAACAACTTCTTCAACCTTTATCTTTATAACGAGGTCGGCGGCACTCCCGACGATATTTCAAACATGGTTACCGCAAGCTCGGTTGTTGCCGTGCTCACAACTCTTTTCATGGGCAGCCTGAGCGATAAAATCAACAAGCGTAAAATCTTCATCTGCGGCGGCTACATTGTGTGGGGCTTCACGGTTATGGCATTTGCCCTTCTTTCCCCCGAAAATGTTGCAAAGGTCATGGGCACAACTCCCGCAATGGCAGTTTCAACAACGGTCATCCTCATCATCGTCATGGACTGCATAATGACATTCATGGGCTCAACCAGCAACGACGCAGCCTTCAACGCATGGATTACCGATATCACCACAACCTCAAACAGAGCAAAAACCGAATCTCTCCTCGCTCTTCTTCCCGTTATTGCAATGGTAGCGGTCACAGCCGCTTTCGGTGCTCTTTCAGGCAAATTCGGCTACCCCGCATGCTTCATCGGTCTCGGTCTTATCGTTACAATCTGCGGTATTGTCGGCATTTTCTCAATCAAAGAATCAAGAACGGGTGTCAAGACCACCGCAAGCTTCGGCGAAGCTCTTACCTACGGCTTCAGACCCTCTGTTATCAAGGGCAACAAGAGCCTTTATATTTCGCTTCTCTGCATGGGCATTTTTTCCGTTGCAAGCCAGGTTTTCTTCCCCTATCTTTTCATCTATGTTGACCACTATATCGACATGGCAACCCTCGAGCTCACAATCCCCAAAATTCTGCTTGCGGTTGTTGTTATCGGCGGCGGAATCGCAGCTCTCGTTTCAATCATCATCCTCAGCGATAAAAAAGGCAAGGCACCCTTCCTTTTCCCCTCTGCAGTCTTCTTTATAGTCGGACTTGTTCTTGTTTATTTTGCAGATAAAAATATTGTATGGTTTGCTCTTGCGGCAGTCATCGCACTGGTCGGCTACGGTCTGCTTATGATTATGCTCGGAGCGGCAATCCGTGACTTCACTCCCGAAGATAAGGCGGGTCAGCTTCAGGGAATCAGAATGATATTCTCTGTTCTTCTTCCCATGACAATCGGACCCAAGGTTGCCGCAAAGGTTACCGAAACCTTCGCACAGGCACAGTATCTCAACGAATACGGCGTTGCCGTTGACATTCCCGCTCCTCACATTTATCTTGCTTCTGCGGCAATCGGTGCACTCATTTTCATTCCCCTTATCTTCCTCACAAAGGAATTCAAAAAGCAGCATTCCGCAAAATAAAATATAATTATCAAAACAAAGAAGGTTAAATCAGCCATGAATATTATTATTGTGGGTCTCGGCAAGCTCGGCATGACCTTAACAAAACAGCTTGTTAACGAAGGACACAGTATTACCGTTGTTGATACCAACAACGAAAAGCTCACAAACGCAGTTGACACATATGATGTTCTGGGTGTATGGGGCAACGGTGCAACGGTTGAAACGCTTGAAGAAGCAGGTGCATCAAAAGCAAAGCTCATCATTGCCGCCACCGCATCGGACGAAATGAACATTCTCTGCTGCCTTATTGCAAACAGAATGGGAACGGAAAACACCGTTGCCAGAGTACGCAACCCCGACTACGCGGCACAGATGCAGTTTCTGCGTAACGAGCTCGGAATCAACATGATAGTCAATCCCGAATTTGAAACGGCAAACGAAATTTCAAGAATCATCCGTTTCCCCTCTGCGGCAAACCTTGATTCATTTGCGGGCGGCAAGGTTGAAATCGCCCGTATACGCATTCATTCCGACAATATGCTCTGCGATATGCCGCTTTATGACCTTCGTAAGAAAAGCAAGGCAAAGGTTATCGTGTGTGCCGTTCAGCGTGATGACGAGGTCTTTATTCCCTCGGGTAATTTTGTTATCCGCTGTGACGACACAATCAGCATAACGGGCACACGCTCCGAGCTTTCACATTTTATGAAGCAGACGGGCGTTTACAAGCAGAAAATCAAGAATGTTATGATTCTCGGCGGCGGAAGAATAGCTTATTATCTTTCAAAGCAGCTTTCGGATACAGGAAGAAACATCAAGCTCATCGAGCAAAGTATTGATAAATGCTATCAGCTCAGCGATGCCCTGCCCGAAGTTACCGTTATTCACGGCGACGGCACAGACCAGGATCTGCTTGACGAGCAGGGTCTTGAATATCAGGACGCACTCGTTTCGCTCACGGGCATTGACGAAGAAAACATCATCGTTTCAATGTATGCCGAGTCAAAGGGCGTAAGCAAGGTTATAACCAAGGTCAACCGCCATTCATATTCAATTCTCAACGATATAGGACTTGAAACCGTTGTTTCGCCCCAGATTGTTGCAGGTAATCTTGTGACAAGATATGTCAGAGCTCTCCACAACTCTGCAGGAAATTCGCAGATTCAGACTCTTTATAAGCTCGTCGGCGGCAAGGTTGAGGCAGCGGAATTCATCGTTCCTGAAAACGCAGGATATGAAAACGTTCCGTTCAAGGATATCAATTTCCTTCCGAATCTCATCATCGGCTGCATTATCCGCAACGGAAAAATCATCTTCCCCGACGGTAATGAAGTTATGAAGGCAAACGACAGCGTTATCGTTGTTACGGCAGGCAGAATAGTTGAAGATCTTCACGATATTTTTGCCTGATGGCGGAGGAGAATTATGAATTACCCAATGATTTTTAATAATATAGGCAAAATCCTGCTCGTTGAAGCATCTTTGCTTGTAATTCCCGCAATCGTGGCAATCATATACGGCGAACACACTCTTCTCTCTTTTTCACTGACCATTGCAATTCTCACGGCTGTCGGTCTTCTGTGTCTCAGAAAGAAAACGAAGAAAAAGAGCATCTACGCCAAGGAAGGCTATGTTATAGTTGCTCTTTCATGGATACTCATGTCACTTTTCGGAGCTCTGCCATTCTTTCTGAGCGGACACATTCCGAGCTTTGTTGATGCATTCTTTGAAACCGTTTCAGGCTTCACCACAACGGGCTCAACCATTCTCAAAGAAATCGAAACTCTCCCCAAAAGCCTTCTTTTCTGGAGAAGCTTCACGCATTGGATAGGCGGCATGGGCATTCTTGTTTTTGTTATTGCCGTTATGCCGAAAACAGAAAGCACATCAATGCATGTTATGCGTGCGGAGGTGCCGGGACCCACGGTAGGTAAGCTTGTTTCAAAGCTCAGGGCATCTGCAAGAATTCTTTACGGAATTTATTTTGTGCTCACCATTGTTCAGGCTGTTTTTCTGCTTGCAGGCGGAATGCCTCTTTTTGACAGTATCGTAACCTCATTCGCAACTGCAGGCACGGGCGGCTTTGCCGTGCTCAACAACAGCATTGAGGGCTACAACAGTCTTTATTCGGAAATGGTCATTGCCGTATTCATGCTGATTTTCGGCGTGAACTTCAACCTTTATTATATGTTCCTTATCAGGCAGGGAAAGCAGGCAATCAAAAGCGAAGAGCTCCGCTGGTATCTCGGCATTGTTGCAGGCTCGGTAATCGTTATTGCCCTGAGTCTTATCAACACGAAGCACGGCGTTGCCGATTCCTTCCGCTACTCATTCTTCCAGGTTGCATCAATCATAACAACAACCGGTTTTTCGACCACCAATTTTGACACCTGGCCGATGATAGCAAAATTTATTCTTGTTTTTCTTATGATAATAGGTGCCTGCGCAGGCTCCACGGGCGGCGGCATCAAGGTTTCACGCCTTATTATTCTTGTTAAAAGCGGTCTGCGTGACATTAAAAAAGCTATCAACCCGAGAAGCATTGAAACGGTCAAGGTAGACAAACGCACGGTTGAAGAGCCCGTTGTCAAAAGCGTATCCGTATTTTTTGCAACATATATTCTGATTGCTGCAGCATCAATGTTTTTTGTTGCAATTGACGGCAGAGATTTTGCCACTACCTCAACCGCAGTAATTGCCTGCATCGGCAATATCGGACCCGGTCTCGGTGCTGTCGGTCCTTACGGCAACTTTGCGGATTTCTCGGTGCTCAGCAAGCTTGTGCTCAGCTTTGACATGCTTGCAGGCAGACTCGAGCTCATTCCCATGCTCATGCTCTTCTCACCCTATGCATGGGCAAGAAAATATCAGTAATTCCAACGGAGTAATAACAATGGAAAAGAAAAAGCTTCACATTTTAACCTACGACCACGGCGGCTATGTTCTCTGGAAGGATGAGGTCAAGCCCCGTCTCAGAAAGATTTACGAATGGATGGAAAAATATCCCAAGCTCAGAATCGGTCTTGACTATGAATCCTTTACCTTTGATGAGTTTTCAAGATGCGATCCCGAGGTTGTTGAAATGATAAAGGATCTTTTCAGCAAATATCCCGACAGAATCGGTCTCGGTGCAACAACCTACTCTCAGCCTCTTTCGCTCACGATTTCGGAGGAGTCAAACGCACGCCAGCTTACTTATGCAATCCGCACCAACAAAAAATATTTCGGCAAAACTCCGAATGTTTACTGCATTTCGGAATATGCCCTCAATAATCAGACCCCTCAGCTTTTAAAGCTCACGGGTCACGATGCGGCAATCATGCGTTCCCATGTTATGGGCTACGGCTATCCGAGAACCTTCGATTCCGCATGGGGCAACTGGATAGGTAAGGACAAAACCGCCATTCCCGCCGTTCCCACATATGACAAGCAGGGAAGAGGCTACAACTGCTGCACGGTTGATAACTGGATTCTTTCACGCTGGCCTCAGGATACGAAGATTTCTCTTGAGGATTTCGAGAAGATGTTTGAGAAGTATTCTCCCCTTCTCGCTTCAAGATACGATGACCTGACCCAGCCGATTGAGGATGTTACCGCCTATATCGAAACCAAGGATAACTACGAATACGTTCTTCTTGAGGATATCCCCGCTCTTTACGGCGAGCCGAAGGACGAGCTCGTGACCGATGACAACGATTTTCATGTTCAGATGCCCTGGGGCTACTGCGGCAACGAGATTTTCAACGGCGTCAGAAAAGCCGAGGTTGAAGCCGTTCAGGCAGAAAAGCTCAATGCATTCTCCGTTATGCTCGGCGGCAAGGCACTCACCGAAAATCTCGACGAGGCATGGAAATATGCCCTTGCTGCTCAGCACCATGATGTTACGATCTGCGGTCTGCTTGACCTTTCAAGAAGATTTATTCCCGCTTCTCTCAAAGAATCGGAATTTGTCAAAAACGAATCTCTCAAAAATATCGCTTCACGCTTCGCCTGCAAGGATGAAAATTCCGTGCTCGCGATAAACACTCATTCCTTCCCCGTTACCGATACAGTCAAGGTCGGCGAGGATAAATACGCTTATGCAGTCCTTCCGCCGTTTTCGGCAAGAGTTATCTCCGCTGATTCATCAAACGGCGAATATTTACCCGAATTCAAGTGGACTCCTGAAACGGGAATTCTTGAATATGAGGACACTTCTCTGAAGCTTACCGACAAGGGTATTGAATACATCACAAATTGTGACGGCGAAAAGGTTATCGACAACGGCGATAATGCAATGTTCACCGCACATATTGACGGAGTTGACTGCGAATCAATCGGCAGCTGGAAGGTTGAGCTTCATACCGTCTGCGGTGCGGTTGCAACCTATGAAGGCAAAATCGGCTCTGTTCCTTTCAGCTTTGAAATGCGTTTCGGCGGTCAGGGCTTGGGAAGAATCGACTGCAAAACAAAATTTGAAATTCACAACCAGCACATTGGTATTATCGGTGACAAGGCAGGACTTGAAAAGTCAATCACCGTCAACGGTCATAAGCATGAAGGCAAGCTCAATTTCAACATGAATCTCTGCATGGATAAGAGCAGAAAGATGTACCGTGACCTGCCCTATTCAATCTCTGAATGGAGCGGCGACATAAGAGTTACCGAGGATTACTGGTATGAAAAGGACCGCATCATCATTGATGAAAAGGTCAGCCCCGAGGAATCCTTCAACAATTCAACATATCTCAACGGCATTTACTGGATTTCTCTTGCAGACAGCAAAAACACCGTTGCTGTATTCAACAAGGGCTGTATGGGCTCGGATGTTCAGGGCAACAAGGTTGCAATTCCTCTTGTCTATGCAGACGAATACCTCTGCGGCACAAAAATGCTTGACGGCATTTATGAGGATGAATTTGCAATCTATGTTGACGAATCAGGTTTCTGTAAGCCGCAGGAGCAGGCACTTGCATATGCTTATCCTCCCGTTGCAATTCCTCTTGAAAAGAACGACGGCGAGCTGACAGAGCTCAGCTTCGGCTCTTTTGACAATCCTGACCCTGCATCAGCATGTCACCCCATTCTGACAACCTTATATCCCGAAAACGGATATATTCTTGCCCGTTTCTGCAACTACTCAGACCGCAAGGGTGTGTATCAGTTTGACCCTGCCTTCGGTAAATTAACCGAAGAAACCGACCTTCTCGGAAACAAGCTTGCGGATTCAAACGGCACGCTTGTATTCCGTCCCTGGGAAATCAAAACCGTTAAAATCGAGCTGTAAACAATATAAAAGCGGACTGCAAAGGTTAATCCGATGCAGTCCGCTGTGCTTTTATTCAGTTTTCATTCCACTCTCTGATTGTCTTTTTGTAGTGGTTGCCCTTATCCTCAAAATCCTTATATACATTATAACTCGAGGCGGCGGGCGACATGATGCAGCTTCTTCCCTTTCCGGTAAATCTGAATGCGGCATCAACGGCTTCCTCCATGGTCTGTGCAAGAATTATATTCTTTGTGCAGCCCCTTTCAAGAAGTGCGTTACAGATATTTGTTCCCGTATCGGGCATGCCGATAAGATTTTTCAGCTTGCAGTTTTCAAGATATTTTATGAATCCAGAATAGTCAATTCCTCTGTCCATTCCGCCGAAAATAAGGGTATCAACATCATCAAGAGCTTCAACCGCACATTCAACAGCATGAGGAATCGTTGCGATTGAGTCGTTATAGAATTTAACCCCGTGATATTCTCCGACGGGCTCCATGCGGTTTTCAATTCCCTTGAAATTTCTGACCGCTTCAAGAATATCCTCATCCCTGATGCCGATGCACCTTGCTGCGGTAGCGGCAAAAAGAACATTCTGCTTGTTGTGTGCACCCTTCAGACGCTCATTCGCGGCAGCGGCGGCAATGAGTGCTTCATCACCCTTTGCACCGTTTTCGCAAACTCTTATAACCGAGGTCTCGGTCTTTGAAAAATTATAGTGCTCGTCAAAATTCTGCCACGCATTGCAGATGAAATAATCACAGCCAACCTGATGGCGGATGATATTCAGCTTTGCCGAAACATAGCCGCCGAAGCCGTTGTAGTGGTCAAGATGCTCGGGATATATGTTGGTCATAACCGCAACATGAGGAGAAGCGGTTGTGTATTCAAGCTGGTGCGACGACATTTCAATAACCGCCGCAAGGGCATCGCCGCTTTCGAGGCTGTCAAGCACGGGTACGCCCATATTTCCGATAAGGCAGACCTTTTTGCCTGCCTGCTTTATCATTTCATAAATCAGGGTAGAGGTAGTTGTTTTGCCCTTTGTGCCAGTAACGCCGATGCATACGCCCTTTGAAAAACGCAGGAATAAATCCGTCTGGCAGGTAACCTCAATATTGCTTGAAACGGCAACATCCCTGAATGAAATTCCGGGAGTTTTGATAACCGTTTCATAATTTTCGATGGCATCAAGATAATTCTCTCCGCAATGAAGGGTAACATTCGGGTCATCAAGCTCAATCTGACGCATATCCGCAATTCCGATTTTCTTTTCGGGCAGATTTCTTCTTATTATATCGTAGGTGGAGCGGCCCTCCCTGCCGAAGCCGAGAATGAGCACCTCTCTCTGCCTGAGATATTCAATCAACATCTGAAACATATTTTTATCCCCCTGACTGCAGCCCTGCCGCAGTCCGTATTTATTTTATTATATCAAATCATTCGGATTTATTCAAGAAAAATAAGCTTTATTTGCATATTTTTTAAAGTTTCTTTTATGACAAAATATTACTAAATAATTAAATTTTCTCAAACAGTCTTATTTTTCCAAAAAGTAAAATTAACCGCATTGCAAAAGATTATAATAAAGAATATAAAAACTGCAACGAGGATTTACCGATGATAAAAAAATATTTTGCCGTATTAACGGCTTTGATGATAACAATTTCAATGGTTTTGGGCGGCTGTGTTTCGGACAAGCCACCTGCAGCCGAAGGCGAAGGCGGCTCAGATATCGCACCCGAAACCCTGACAACCGAGCCTCCCCTCACCCGTGATGACAAGCTGATAGCCCTCACCTTTGATGACGGTCCGAATCCTACCCACACAAATCACATTCTTGATATTCTCGAAAAGCACAACAGCAAGGCGACCTTTTTTATTGTCGGCTATAATATCGAGAAAAATGTTGACACAATAAAGCGTGCTCACTCCATGGGCTGCGAAATCGGAAATCACACCGACTCTCATAAAACCCTTACCAAATGCACCGCATCGGAGCTGCGCGAGCAGGTTGACACTCCCAACAAAACAATAAAAGAGCTCACGGGAACGGAAATGAAGCTTTTCAGAGCTCCCGGCGGCTCATTCAAGGGTATAACAGAGGATGTCGGCATGCCGCTGATTCAGTGGTCAATCGACACCAATGACTGGCGTTCAAAGGATGCCTCCCACAAGGGCAGAACCGAAGCAGAGCGTAACGCAGAGCTGAAAAGAATTGCCGATTATGTTATCGGGAATGCCGAAAAAGGCGATATTGTTCTGATGCATGATATATATGCCTTCACAGCCGACCTGTGCGAGCTGATTATTCCCGGGCTTGTCGAAAAAGGCTTTAAGCTCGTAACAGTCAGCGAAATGTATGAAGCCTACGGCGAAAAGCTGAAGGATGGCGAGGTCTATTACTCGATAGAGCCCGAAGTTCCTTCAACGGCACCGTCATTCGCATATGTTTCAGGCGATGCTCCTCTTCAGAGCGGTAAATATACGGTTAAAACAAACGGCGGAGCCCTCAATGTGAGAGCCGAGCCGAAGCAGGACGCCTATGTTATCGAAAAGCTTTCAAGCGGCGATACGGTAACCGTTATCAAATCCTCAAACGGATGGGCTCTTGTTGAAACCGAAAGTTCAAAAGGCTGGGTAAACGCAGCTTATCTTAAAAAGAACTGACTGTAATCCCCCGTGTTTTTGCTCATACGGCATAAACACGGGGATTTGTTTTCAGCTATAAATTGTTCAAGGTGCAAAGCATGACAAAATACACAAAATAAATGCGTATATTAACAAAAAATTTTCAAACAAATTCTATATTTAGTGTTAACTTTTGGAATAATTCGTGTTATAATACTACATAGTATAATGGATTTATATTGTTTTTATAGATTGTCCGGATTGCAGGTGATAATTTGTCCGCAAAAAAAAGAAAAAAATCAGACGGCTTTGAGGATATTTCAAGCTACAGCACTCCGAAGGGCACAAAAAATAAATTCTCACATTTCTGGAATTTCAAATTCAAGCCCTTCTTTCTGAAAAATCAGAAGCGTAACCTCAAAGCTGTTTTAAGCATATGCATCTGCCTTGTGCTCGTTGTTTCGGCAATATGCGGCGCATATGTAAGAAAAATATTTTCGCTCATCAACCAGAGCGAGGGCTATTACGGAAATCCCGATGCAACCTTTGTTGAAGAGATTGACGAAGACGAAAGCCTGACCTTTGACAGAATAGAAGATATCGCATACGCAAATTCAATAAAAGATCTTCTCCGTTCATGGTCAACCAACAACGGTGAAAAAATTCACAGCAAAAAGGTTATCAATGTTCTTCTTATCGGTGAAGATAATGAAGACGGCTCTCACCGCTCGGATTCAACAATGCTTGTTTCCGTCAATACAAAAACGAAGAAGATTACCGTTTCATCCTTCCTGCGCGATTCATATACCTATATGGATATCAACGGCACCGAACGCTTCGACAAAACGAACCACTCCTATGCATGGGGCGGTGCAGCGAAGCTGATGGAGGTTCTTTCAAACAATTATAAGATTGAAATTGACCACTATGTTGCAATTGATTATGAATCATTCATTGCGGCAGTTGACACACTCGGCGGAATCTCGGTTCCCATCACCGAAGCCGAAGCAAACTACATGAACCGCACTACCCGCGTCAAGGGCTTCTCGAGCGGTGACAGCGTTCAGCTTACGGGCGAGCAGGCATTGATTTATGCCCGAATCCGAAAGCTTGACAGCGAGGTTGAAAGAACAAGAAGACAGCGTGAGCTCATTTCATCTCTCATCAACAAGGTCAAGGATTCAACAATCGGCGATCTCAACAACGCCATTCAGACCTTCCTTCCCTATGTTACAACCAACTACAAAACCAGCGAAATAATCTCGCTCGGCACTCAGGCACTCACCGAAGGCTGGCTTAAATACAATATAGTGAGCACGGTAATGCCTGACGAACAGCACCGCTACGGCGTTGATTATTTCCAGACATATACCGGCAGGCTTTTCGTGTGGATTGTTGACTACATCACCGCCGCAAGAGACCTTCAGCTTGCTCTTTACGGCACCACAAACATTGAAATCAATCCCGAAACCCATATTTCCGCAATTGAGCTTGCAAAGGGCAATTCCGGATACGGCGGAGATTACTACGAGGAAGAAGAATCCACGGAATACGAAACTCATTATTACGAAGAAGAGGAAACCACCAGAAAGAATATCTTCAGCTGGATAGGTGATGACCGTCCCACCCTTCCCGGATTCCGCTATGAAGAGGAAGAAACCACCGGGGATTATTACGGTGACACCGAGGAATATTATCCTCCCGAGGAAGAAGAAACCTATGACGATTCCGAAGAATATACCGAGGAAGAAACGGAATATTATGAGGACGAGCCCTCATACGAGGATGAAGAATACTGATAAATCAAAGCATTAAAAATATCCCTGTGTTCGTTATGAACACAGGGATAATCTTTTTTGTCGGTATTTATTTTGCCTTGGCCTCTTCCTTAGCCTCTTCCTTAGCTTCTTCCTTGGCTTCAAGAGCTTTTGCCATCATTTCACGGATAACGCTCTTTTCTGTTCCTTTTTCAACAAGCTCAAAATATTCCTCTGCGGGAATGCCGCCGACGAAGCACTGCTTATACTTGACCTCGAGACCCTTCTTTGCAATAACAATATTGATAACAAGAAGTGCTGCAAGAGCTGCAATATAAGCAAAAATTCCGAAGCCGATTGAACCGCTGATAAATTCGGGGAATACTGCCGAAATGTTGCTTGAGAATATGTTGAAGAAAACGATTGAAGCAACTGCAAAAGCAATTGTGATAATATTAAGGGTAATGTTTCTGGGATTGCCCTTGGGTCCGCAGGCGATGGTGAGCATCAGAAGGCTGACGATAACCATAACAAGCGAGAGAAGAATGCACACAAGTGCACCTGCATAGCCGATAAAGCTTGTGCTGAGAAGTGATGAACCTATCATTGTGAAGAGTGCATCGAAATCAAGCGATGATACAAGATTGTAAATCTCGATTGCATTGATGTTGGTGGTTGTCTGCTCAATAAACGGTCCGCTGTATGTAACGCTGCAAAGCGGAAGCAGAAGCATTGCGATGGGAAGAACCGAAAGAACGATTCTGACGATTGTAAGCTTTGAGCCGACGAATGCTGTTTTGAGTCTGTCTATTCTTTTCTGGAGTCTTGCGTGCTCTGCTTCAGCGGCATCCGCTTCATCGAGCAGTCTTTCTTCCATTCCGTAATAAACAAGATTTACGCCGCACTCAGGGCAATTGGGTTTCCAATCAAATATGGTGAGCTTTCTTCCGCACTTCGGGCAGTTAGCCATAATTTCTCCTCCAAACAAGGTAATATTAATAATATTTATTCTACCATAATAATGCCGTTAAATCAATTGTGAACTATAACTAAAAAGCCTTGCTGTTTTTTCAGCATAATGACGATTAAACCCCGTTGCAGGGCAATCACGCTTCAGTTGCCGAAAATATCAGGTCAGACCTCCGTCTGCAGTTATCACCTGAGCGGTGACATAATCCGAATCCTTACCTGCAAGAAAAGAAACAACTCCCGCAATCTCTTCGGGTGTTCCGAATCTGCCCATAGGAATTTCCTGCGAAAAAGCTTCCTTTTCTTCGTTGCTGAGATTGTTGTTCATTTTTGTGTCGATTGCACCGGGAGCAACGCAATTAACCTGGATATTGCTCGGAGCAAGCTCCCTTGCAAGAGCTTTGGTAAGACCGATAACCGCCGCCTTGCTTGCGGAATAAACCGTTTCGCAGGAGGCTCCGCAAACACCCCACATAGAGGAAATGTTGATTATCTTTCCGCTCTTGCGGTTAACCATAAACGGCACGGCACATCTGCAGCAATTGAAAACACCCTTGTAATTTATATCATTAATTCTGTCAAATTCTGCGGGCGATATGTCCGTGAAAAGCTTCTGCTGAGCAATTCCCGCATTATTGACAAGCACAGAAACGCCGCCGAAATAATCGGTGGCGTCTGCAAAAACATTTTCAATTGTGCCGTAATCGGAAACATCCGCTTTGTATGTCCTGAAGCGTACACCCGTAAGAGCAAGCTTTTCTTCAAGCTCGCGGATTCCCGCTTCGTCGGAATGCCAGCAGGCAGCAATATCGAAGCCGTCATTCGCAAGTCTGAGAGCTATTGCACTGCCTATTCCGCCGGATGCACCCGTTATCATCGCACATTTTTTCATATTATCAGCCCGTAACGGTTGACATGAAGTCTGAACCGGTGATGGTTGAGATATCAATATAGTTTGTGGGAGCCTTGAAGTTTGCTTCGTTGACCGAGGTAGAAACGCTGTTGAATTCCATGATGCTGACATCACTGCCGCTGACGGTTTCGATTCTCTTGAGCTGATTGTCGAGATAATAACGCTTTGTTGTTGCCTCGCCGTTTTCGTAAACATCGCAGAGATATGTCTTGCCGTCGATATCAACCATATAGCTCTGAAGGTAGGTGCCTTCGATTTCATCGAATGCGTCAAGAGCTTCGGTGGGAATCATGCTTTCGCCCACATCATCCTTGGGAACCATCATATAAGCTCTCATTGAGGGGATAATGATATAGCAGTTGCCGTCAAGAAGAAGGAAGTTGAGGCGTGTGCTGCCTGATCCGTCTTCACGGGGCATGGCAGTTTCAAAGAATATGTCGTCGCCGTTCTTCATAAACTTGAAGGGAGCAACTGTTTCAACTCCGCCCGTTGTGACCTTCATGTTGACATCCATTGTGAACTTATCGCCCGCAAGGATTTCTTCGTAGCTCAGGTCGATATCCTCGTGAACGGGATTACCGTCTGCGTCAACATCAACATCAACCTCATCACCGAATGCATCCTCGGGAATAAGCTGATCATTTTCAAGAGTGGGCTGAGTTGCGTCAACCTCCATCATATCCTCGATTGATTCCGCATCCTCAAACTGAGCCATGAAGGATTCGGCTTCGGGAGAAAGTGACTGAGGCTGGGTTGCCTTGATTGTGTTGGTTTCAACAACAACATCATTTGAGTCAGCTTCTTTTCTGTTGCCGTCCTCATCATAATAATAATAGTCAGAACCGACATTGTAGACATTTCTGGTCACGCCTTCTTCGTCAACAATGTAAACCTTGGTCTGAACAATAATGCTTTCGCTGTCAAGCTTACGGCATGCCGCAAAGCTGAGAAGCAGCGAAAAAACAAGAATGATTGCAAGAATATTTTTCTTCATATGTTCTCCTCCGGAAGAAATGTTAATCGGAATGTTTTTTTCCTCCCATATAGAATAGCTTATTTTTTGAATAAAATCAAGACTTCTTTTATAATATTTGATAACTAATTTGTAAAGCTTTTGTTTCCAAACTGTAACAGTGCAGCATATAATTTACCCTAAATCGCAAATAACTCAAAAAAACACTTGCAAAATCTTTTTATATCATTTATAATAGCATGCAGATAAATTATACATGCTACTGTGGCTCAGTTGGTAGAGCAGCGCATTCGTAATGCGCAGGCCGTCGGTTCGAGTCCGACCAGTAGCTCCAAAAAACCTGTTCTTCGGAACAGGTTTTTTTATCCGGGCCGACAGGCTCGGCATATCATCACGCACAGCGTGTATATCATCGCCGAAGGTGTATATCATCACTCTTCAGTTCGGTATCTGTCTACCCGATATTATACAAAAGGTATTTTGATGATATTCATTTCATACGAAATGATGATATGCAATGCTTTGCATTGATTTTTATGAAACTCTGCAATAAAATCAGATTAAAGGAAGTGATATAATGCCGAAAAATTATCTGCTTATCTATTCGGAACAACTGGCAACGGATATTGAATTGCTTTGTCAGAAAATAAATGCACCTTCCAACACATTGTTTCAGATCCGTAAAAGCTCAAGCAGTGTTTATGCTAATATCCGAGAAGCGAATTATGCCCAAAGTAAAGCGGATATGATTTCTAAATTTGAAATAGCGCTAAAGGAATGCTCCGAAACTGAAGGTTGGCTGAAACTTCTTTTCAACACAAAAGTAATAAACGAAGAGACCTTCAGAACAAACCGTAATCTTTGCGGCAGAATTCAAAGAATGCTTATAGCAAGCTGCAAAACCTTAAAGAAAAACAATATCTGAAAATTTATATATTCTCATCCGGTGATAACATGACTAAAATAAAAACCTTCATAAAAAACGAAATCGTTCTTATAATTTCATTCATCCTCGCCCTCGCATCCGCGTTTATTGTCAAACCGAATGCGGAATACATTGAATACATAGACTTCCGCACTCTCGCCCTGCTTTTCTGCCTCATGGCGGTAATGGCAGGCTTCAATAAGCTCGGCATTTTCAGAATGCTCGCCTCAAAGCTTCTCTCCTTTGCTTCGGATTCACGCTCCCTCTGCCTGATTCTGAGCCTGCTCTGCTTCTTTTCGTCAATGGTCATAACCAACGACGTTGCCCTGATCACCTTTGTTCCTTTTTCGATTATAATCCTGACACTTTCGGAAAAAACAAAGCTTCTGATACCCGTCATAACCCTCGAAACCGTTGCCGCAAACCTCGGAAGCATGCTCACTCCCATCGGCAACCCGCAGAATCTCTATCTTTTCTCATCCTTCGGAATAAAAACATCGGATTTCTTCAGAGTTCTTATGCCTTATGCCGTTCTTTCGCTTGGCATCACCGTTATCGCTTCTTTTCTCATAAAGAAAGAAAAGCTTGAAATAAACTCCGACAGTCAAAACGAAAAAACAAGCAGCCTGCTCTGCATAATATATTCCGCTCTGTTTGTGATATCGCTCCTTACTGTTTTCAGGGTTATACCGTTTGAAATAACGCTCGCCGTTTCGGTGATTTCAATTCTTGTTTTTGACCGCAGAACGCTTGTAAAAGTCGATTATTCCCTTCTTCTGACCTTCACATTTTTATTCATATTCATCGGCAATCTCAAAAACATTGCACCCGTCAGCGATTTTCTGCACTCAATCGTAAACGGAAACGAAGTTATCGTCGGCATTGCATCAAGCCAGATTTTTTCGAATGTACCTGCCGCAATACTCCTTTCGGGCTTCACGGATAACATTACAGACCTGCTCATCGGAGTCAACCTCGGCGGTCTCGGCACTCTGATTGCATCAATGGCAAGCCTTATTTCATTCAAATATGTAGCAAAAGAAAAAGTGCCGTCAGGCAAGTATATGCTCACCTTCACCGCGGTCAACGCCGTTTATCTCGCCCTCAATCTCGCTCTTTGGGCGGTAATAAAATAATTGCAAAAAGCAATTGACAAACCGCAATTAATTTGTTAGAATATTTGAGTTGAAAAACTCAATACGGAGAGTTGTCCGAGTGGTCGAAGGTGCAGCACTCGAAATGCTGTGTGGGGAAACTCACCTAGGGTTCGAATCCCTAACTCTCCGCCAGGCTGAAACCGTCGACATTTGTCGGCGGTTTATTATTTCTGACAAGAGGAATGATTCATATGAAAAATCTTACTGTCAACCGGATAATCAACGCAGATTTCAAAATCAGAAGCACGCCTATTCTCAAGCCGTTTCACGGCTCTTTTGTTGTAGCCGATCCGTCGCTTCTCACGCCCGAAGCATCTCACGACGGAAAATGGCACATGTTTTTTCACACCACCTTCGGCGTTTTTCATTTCAAGAGCGATAATGGCGTTGATTTTAAAAAAGTAAAGAAAATCACGGGCAGGGCAATGCGTCCGAATATCAACCGCATCAGCGGAAAATATTATCTTTTCTTTGAGAGAACCCGTCCCCTGATTTTCAACGCACTCAATGTAATAAATGCTGTTAAATGGAAATCCGAGATATATGTAAAAGAAAGCAGTGACCTTATCAGCTGGTCAGAGGCAAAGCCCGTTATCGTCAACACCCGTGAATATGAAAAGAGCGAAAGAGGGATGGCAATCTCAAACCCGTTTCTTCTTCGTGAAAACGGCATAAACCGCCTCTATTATTCCTGCGGAATGACATTCATTGACGACTGCGGCTTCTGCGAACCGACACACATAAGCTACGCAGAAAGCAAAGATCTGACCGATGGCTACGTTTCAGCCGAAAAACCGCTGATTTCGCCCGATAAAAACAATCCTTATCTCAACCTTTGCAGCGGCTGCCTTAAGGTTTATAAGCTCAGCGACGGTTATATCGGAATCCAGAACGGACTTTATGAAAAAGACGGCAAAAGCCACTCCGCAATTATTCTGCTCACCTCGGCGGACGGACTGAATTTTGAATTCTGCAAAATTCTTGTTGAGCCTCACACGGTTGACGGTAATGACTGGATGAAGCAGTTTGTTTATGCAAGCCATCTTGTCAGATATAAAAACACCCTGCGTCTTTATTTCAACGCAAGGGATACATCCGATATGATAAGAGGCAGAGAGTGCATAGGCTTTGCAGAAGCGGAGATATAATAAAAAAGCAGCAAGCTTTTTCAGCCTGCTGCTTAATTTTTTATCTGTTGTTGATAAGCTTTGTGAGCTCAACGGGATCAACAATCTTGCCGTCCTTATAAACACGCATATTGCCTGAAGCGATTTCGTCGATAAGGATAACTTCATCGTTGTTGTAGCCGAATTCAAACTTGATATCCCAGAGATCAAGACCGATTGACTTGAGGTCATCGGCAACAATCTTTGTGATTGCAAGAGTCTGAGCCTTCATGCTTTCAAACATTTCGGGGCTCATAATGCCGAGAGCTGCAAGACCTTCGCCTGTTACGAGGGGATCGCCGAGAGCATCATTCTTGAATGTGCATTCAACATAGCCGCCTTCGAGGACGGTGCCGTCTGCGATATATTCGCCGTATCTGCGGATGAAGCTGCCTGTTGCAACAAGGCGGCAGATAACTTCAAGACCGTGACCGAAAACCTTACCGGGAAGAACTTCCATTGTTGCATCGTCAAGGTTAGCACTTACATAGTGAGTTTTGATGCCTGCTGCCTTGAGAAGCTCAAAATAATGGATTGAGGTTTCGAGGTTTGCTTTGCCGATGCCTTCAATGGTGAGACCAACGCTGTTTTCGCCGGGATCAAAAACGCCGTCTTTGCCGGTGCAATCGTCCTTGAACTTAAGCATTACGTTGCCGTTTTCAAGTGAATAAACGTCTTTTGTTTTGCCTTCATAAATCTTTGTCATGCTGCAACACTCCTTTTTTGCTTTTAAAACACTACTTACTTTATCACAATTTTTTTGATTTGTATAGATTTTTTTGCGAATTTTTTTGAGCGGATTTCAATTTTTTTATATGTTACAAAAATGATAAAAAAATAAGGATTGGATATATAAAAAATTACCATTTAATTATTGCGTTCACGGAAAATATTTGATATAATTCGAATTAATCCGATAAGTTATGTCGGGATCACCGTCAACACCGCAGATTATGCATGCAGTTTATCCGGTCAAAAATGCATTTCGTCAGCTTTGCAGGAAAATTTCTTGCTTCTGTGGTAAATTAGGTTCAGAAACAATACCAAAGGACGGAGCAATATTATGGCAGATTTTGAAATAAAAGCAAAACAGATAAGCAGCGTAGCATCTCAGCTCAGCAGCATTCAGAAGCAAATCAAAAGCATTTCTTCCGAAGCAAGCAGCGTTCTTAAACAGACCAGAGGCAGCATAACCGCAAGAATCGGTGCCGCTCTTCAGAGAACCGTCGTTTGCAACAACATCAACAAATGTGCAACCGATATGAAAAATCTTTCTCAGGGTCTTAATGAGGCTGTTCAGTATTACCTTGCATATGAAAGAAATGTTTACAACAAAACTTTCGGCAAGCCCGTCAAGGTAAAGAGCAAATCTATCAAGAATAAATGGGAACAGTTCAAGGACAACCTCGAAGAGAAGATTACCGGTTTCAGCAACGCTGTCAAGAAAAAAGCCAATGAAGTTGTAAACAAAGTCAAGGAAACAGGTAAAAAGCTCTGGGAGGGAACCAAAAATCTCGCAAACAAAACCTGGAATTTTATAAAAGATACCGCAGGCAATATCAAAGACGGCTTTGTTGATGCATACAACTACCTTAAAGACAGCTACAACGAGCATGGGTGGGTGTATGATGTTTTGCAATATGGAAAAGCAGCGGTAAAGGTTTTCGGCGGTGCTGTTATGGTTGCGGCAGGCATTGTATCACTTGCAGGCTCCGGCGGTCTTTCGGCTCCCGCTTCAATCGCATCCATTGTTTACGGATTTAACGATATGCTCAACGGCTTTACAGATGTTGCCAATGTTGCATCCGATAACTATGATAAAGTCGACAAGGTTGACTATCTTAAAGATGCTCTCACCACAGCAGGCGGATGGGTCGGTGAAAAGCTCGGCAACGAAGAGCTCGGCGAAGCAATCGGCGGTGGCGTATATAATGTCGGAAAGATTTATGTTGCCATTGCAAATATCAAGGAAGCCGTTACCAATATCAACCAAGGCACAGCATCCAATATGGATGATGTTTTCAATAGCATGAAGAATTACGGAAAAAATGTTAAAACAACAAAAGATATCAACGTAATCTCTGCTTGGAAAACAAGAACTCTGGAATATGTTGATGTCATGGCAGATACCGCAGATGCAACTACCGATTCGGTTGATGCGATTTATGAATTCTATAACGACACAACTTCTTCCGATGCAAATAATGGCTTTATAGATTGGTATAATAAAAACACGAAAGACACAGCGCCCTCCGAGGTCAGCAAATTTTATAAGGACATCAAAGAATTATCGGATATTTTCAGAAAACTCAAATAATCCAAAACCACTTTACATATTAAGGAGAAATTATTATGAAAACTATTTTCCCTATCGGCACAGTCGCTCAGCTCAACGGAGCAGAAAAATCCCTCATGATTATCGGTTCTCTTCAGGCAACCGAAGACGGCACCGAATATGATTACATCGGCGTTCCATTCCCCGAAGGATTTATTGATGACGAAACCTTCTTTCTCTTCAACAATGAGGATATCGAAAAGGTTCATTTCGTAGGCTGTGTAAACGCAGAATCTCAGGCATACAATATGATGATAGGCTCCGACGAATTCCGCCAGATGGTTGAAGCTGCTCAGGCCGAAGACGAAGATGAATACGAAGACGAAGAGCTTGAAGATGTTGAAATTCCCGAAGATTCGGAAATTGAATAATCAATATAATCAGACCTTGCAGAAATGCAGGGTCTTTTTATTGCAAAAACACATTTTAATATTGCGTTCACAGAAAATATTTGCTAAAATAAAATCAAACATTCAAAGGAGGAAATAATTATGCAGTCAATCAAAAAGTACATCGCCGAGTTCATCGGCACCTTTGTCCTCGTTCTTTTCGCTTGCGGAACAGCCGCAGTTGTCGGATGCTCTGCCGAAAACGGAACGGGCTATCTTCTCACCGCCCTCGCCTTCGGTCTTGTTATCGTTGCAATGGCTTATTCAATCGGCAACATCTCGGGCTGTCACATCAACCCCGCCGTTTCAATCGCAATGCTTATCAGCGGCAAAATGAACATCAAGGATTTCATCGGATATGTCGTTGCTCAGTTTCTCGGTGCAACCGCAGGTGCGGCAGTTCTCATGGCACTTGTCGGCAAGGAAAGCGGACTCGGAGCAAACGCTCTTTATAACGACAGCATCGGTCTTTCGATTCTTGTTGAAATCATTCTCACCTTTGTTTTCGTTATCGCTATTCTCGGCGTAACCTCAAAGGTTGAAAACGGAGCGGTTGCAGGCATCGTTATCGGTCTTTCGCTCACACTCGTTCACATCCTCGGCATCAGCTTCACGGGCACATCCGTTAACCCCGCAAGAAGCTTCGGTCCCGCACTCTTCGTCGGCGGTGACGCACTTGCAGATGTTTGGGTATTCATCGTTGCTCCTCTTATCGGCGGTGTTCTTGCAGCACTCGTCTATAAGTTCCTTGCATCGGAAAAAGCAAAATAAAAAATTCGGGGGACTGCTGAAAACAGTCCCCTTTTTCAGACCTTTTTCCTTCTTTGTTCGTCTTTATTTCAGAGGTGATTGACATGAAACTGAAAACAAGCGTATTCTATTATCCCGAAAACAAAACAAGCTTTACTCCCGAGGAGCTTGAAAATCTTATATGCGAGCCCGTCAAGGATTATTTCCGTGTTGACTTCGGCGGCATGGAAAGGCTGTATGCATATATGGAGCTGCCGCTGAAAAATGTTTCTGCTCTGCACGAAAAAGACCCGACTCTCAACACCTTCTGGATAGGCAATGCAATATTCAATTATAAAGACGGCAAGCTGAAATTCCAAAGACTGTGGCATCAGACGGCAAAGCAAAACTATCTTTCATGCAAAAAAACCTATGAAAAAATCGGATTTTACAAGAAAAAGCATTCGGGTTTATCCGACGGTATCGCCGTTAACCGCAAAAGAAATTTTCTCGGCTTTGAGAGGCTTAGATATTGCTGTGATAACACAATATACACCATGCCCTTTGCACTTTACAAGCCGAAAGGGGTTCACGGAAAGCTTCCGCTTGTTATTTTTCTTCACGGCATGGGCAACGGTGGCGAAAGCAACATTCATCCCATTGCAGAAGGTCTTTCGCTCATTCTCAGACTCAGGCTGCAGATGAAGAAAAATCCATGCATGATTCTCGTGCCGTCGCTTCCGAAAATCACAGGATTCCCCGTAAGCACAAACACGGAATACGGCGACCCGAAAATCGGATTTGAAAACAACTTCAACGGACTTTTCAACAAGCTCATCAAAGAATATCCCGTTGATGAGGACAGAGTTTATATTTTCGGCTGCTCAAACGGTGCAGGCGGTGTGTGGTCTCAGCTGAGACTTCATCCCGATCGCTATGCCGCTGCAATTCCGATGATGGGATTTTCGGAGCCGATGCCCGATGAATATTTTGAAAAGCTGAAGGATGTTGCAATATGGGCGGTTCACGCTTCAAACGACAACAATGTTAAAATCGGAAAAATCAACGATAACCTTTACGGCACGGACTGCCTTGTTGACGGACTGAAAAAGGCAGGAAATAAAAAGCTTGAATATACACGCTATAACAGATACGGGCACAGTGCGGCAGGCGTTTTCATGCGTAAAGAAAACTATATTCCGTGGCTGTTTGAACAGAAAAGATAAAAAGCGGACTGCATCGTAGCAGTCCGCTTTCGTCTTTATTCATATAACCTTGTAACTCTCGGCATGAATGTGCAGATAACCTCATAATTGATCGTGCCGCACATTGCCGCAAGCTCCTCCGCGGTTATTTCCGCATTGCCGCTTCTGCCCATGATAACCGCATCATCGCCGACACGGACATCATCAATATCCGTAACATCAACCATTATCATATCCATGCATACCCTGCCCGTTATCGGAGCTTTTTTGCCATTGATGAGAACATAGCCGCGGTTTGAAAAAGCTCTGTCAAAGCCGTCGGCATATCCGATGCATACGGTTGCAATCCTGCGTTTTTCGGGAGTAACATAGGTGTGACCGTAGCTTATGCCGACTCCCGCTTCAACCTCCTTGATATGGATAACATGGCTGATAACCTCCATTGCGGGAGTAAGCGAAACTTTTTTTGTATCAACCTCGTCCGAGGGATAAAGCCCGTAAAGAGCAATACCCATTCTGACCATATCGTAGTGACAGTCAAAGTCAATAATGGCCGCCGTGTTGCAGGCATGCTTTAAGGGAATGCTTATTTTTTTGCTTTCAAGAAGCGAAATAAAATTATCAAATCTCTTTTTCTGCGTAAGTGCCGAAGTCTTATCCGCCGAATCGGCACAGGCAAAATGAGTAAAAATTCCTTCGATTTCTATAAAGGGGAGCGAAGCAATGCTTTCAATTGTTTTTGCACTTTCTTCTGTGTCAGCAAAGCCGATGCGGCTCATGCCGGTATCAACACCGATATGAACAACCGCTTTTTTGCCGAGCTTCTGTGCGGTAACGGAAAGCATTTTTGCATCCTCGTAGTTATAAACAGTTGCGGTAATGCCGTTATTTATGAGGGTTTCGTACTGACACGGGCTTGTGTAGGCAAGAATAAGAATCGGGGTTTTTATTCCGCTTTCACGAAGCTCCATTGCCTCCTCCATGGCGGCAACCGCAAAATAATCCGCCTTGTTTTCAAGCTCTCTTGCAACCCTGACAGCACCGTGACCGTAGGCATTTGCCTTGATGATCGCCATTGTTTTTGTTTCAGGGCTGAGAAGCTTCTTAAGCGAATCGAAATTTGCTCTGATTGCATCAAGACTGATGCGTACAAAGCTTCTGTGATATTCAGATGAACGGGGTTTCATGTTCATGGTTTTCACCTTATATCAAAATTTATCTTTCAAAAGAACGCAGCTGAGCGATTTTTTCAAACCAGTTTCCGCACGAGAGCGAAAGACCGAGCGTGCTTATTACAAGCTGTTTCATAAGTGAAACGAGAGGACATATAATATCAACGCCGAAGCCGTCGATTGCGGGAATGCTTTCACCCGTCATATCAATAAGTCCGTTTTCCGCCGCTGTAATCATAGCCTGCTCCTGCAGGCAAGCATCATGCATGATATCGGGATTTCCTTTTATGAAGGCAACAGCTGCAATAAGGGCATAGCAGCCCCAGTCGGAGACGGTTGCGGTTATGATATTATTCGCTTTTACATGTGCAAGAATGCCTCCTCCGCATGAGCAGCGGCAGGATTCTTTTGCTGCATAGGGAATGTTTTCTTTTATGTAGTCACCGATTGTGTTCATGCCGATTTCGTTGCCGAGATCGCCGATTGCAATGTTGAGAACGCCCATATCTCGCAGCTTTTCAAAAAGAATATCCTGCTTTGCTTCAAGGCGGCTGACATCAATTCCCGTGGCGTTATGATAAACGCCCTTTTCGTTTGCACCCGGACATTCAATTGCAACAACGGCATCGGGAATTCCCTGAGAAATAATTTCATCGGCACATTTTTCCGCTTCCGTTTTTTCTTTTGTGAAAATCAACGCACCGATTGAATGCGGATTATCACAAACCTCTTTTACGGATTTAAAGAATTTCATACCGACACATTCCGAAAGCTCTTCAACCGCCGCAGCGCCTTCTTCGGGGCAGATGATGACGGGCTTTGCACCGAACGCTTTTGCAAGTGCACGGGCAAGCAGCACCGAGCCGATAAGACCGTCGGTTTCGGCTTTTTCATAGGGATGAAGCACGAAGCCCGACATAATATAAACCAAGCTGCCGTTGCCGAGCTTTTCGGCAAGCTTTTTTGCCGCATTGACACAGAGAGGCATGCCCGTGTGCTCTCTCGCCGCCTTATAAAGCAGCCTGCACACGCCGTAGCCCCTCGGGTCAAGGTTTGCAAGGTCATCAAGGCTGCCGCCGAGATTGAGCAGGGTTATTTCTTCTCTTGTCAATCCCGTCACCTCCCGATAACCATTATATTTGAGTTGGAATGTTTTTATTAATCAAGGAAATCCTTGAGTCGCTTGCTTCTGCTGGGGTGGCGGAGCTTTCTGAGAGCTTTTGCCTCAATCTGGCGGATTCTTTCACGGGTAACGCCGAATTCGCTGCCTACCTCTTCAAGGGTATGGGGATGACCGTCCTCAAGACCGAAACGCAGAGCAAGCACCTTTGCTTCTCTGGGAGTAAGTGTTTTGAGAACATCATTAAGCTGCTCCTTGAGAAGAAGCATTGAAGCCGCATCTGCGGGTGCGGGTGCTTCGTCATCGGGAATGAAATCACCGAGATGGCTGTCTTCCTCTTCACCGATGGGTGTTTCGAGTGAAACGGGCTCCTGAGCAACTCTGAGAATTTCACGCACCTTCTCAACGGGCATATCAAGCTCTGCGGCAATCTCTTCTGCCGAGGGATCTCTGCCGTTTTTGTGGAGAAGCTGGCTGTTTGTCTTTTTAACCTTATTGATTGTTTCAACCATATGAACGGGGATACGGATTGTTCTTGCCTGGTCGGCAATGGCTCTTGTGATAGCCTGTCTTATCCACCATGTTGCATAGGTTGAGAATTTGAAGCCCTTGGTATAGTCGAACTTATCAACCGCTTTGATAAGACCGAGGTTACCCTCCTGGATAAGATCAAGGAACTGCATTCCTCTGCCCACATATCTTTTTGCAATGCTGACAACAAGACGAAGGTTTGCCTCTGCAAGACGCTGCTTTGCCTTCTGGTCATCATCCGCAATTCTGATTGCAAGCTCGATTTCCTCTTCGGGAGTAAGCAGAGGCACTCTGCCGATTTCCTTAAGATAAACCTTAACGGGGTCATCAACGGTTGAGCCCTTGTCGTCTCCGCCGCCGATATCAAGAGCCTTGGGAATATCAACATCAAAGTTTTCGATTGCGGCACTCGAAAGGTCATCAACAATTTCAATGCTGTTGCTCTCAAGCGACTCATAAAGCTTATCGAGCTCTTCGATATCGAGGTCCATTTCAATTATCGCCGCATCAATTTCCTGAGTGGTAAGCTTTCCTGCAGCCTTACCTTTTTCAATCAACGCTTTGAACGGGGTTTTCTTCTCGTTTCCTTCCATAAATCTCACATCCTGATATATTTTATTTTTTCTTGAACAAGCTTAAATATGCCTCATCGCTCATGGATGTTGTATCCGTTATTCTCGGAGTTGATTTATCCCTGAGCACGGCAATGCAATCCTCACACTCTTTAAGAGTATTGCTCAGACTGCCTGAAGAATGAAAAATTCTTGTTACCGAATCCATCTCTTCGGGAGTAAAGTCCGCCGAAAAAAGGCTCAGCGATGGCTCGATGCCTGCATCAAGTCCTTTTTCAAGGCTTTCCATTATCCGTTTGTTGAATGCGGTTATAAAATCGCCGTGGCTGATTTTATCCTTTAATTTATAATAAAAATCGGGGTTACGCAAAAACGAGGCAATCAGAGTTTCCTCCGCCTTTGCCGCCCTGAGATTTGCCGCTCTTTCGGGATTATTTTTATCCTCGAAGCTTTTCGCAAGCATCGCATCCGTCTGCTGACGCTTTTTTGCCTCCTCGGTTCTTTGCAGCTTTGCCGCCGCCGAGTTTATCTGGGATTTTATGCTGTCAACGCTGACACCGAGCTCATTTGAAAGACGGGTTGCGTAAATTTCACGCTCAATGCTTCCGCAGCCCGCAAGCACCTGCGATGCCGCCATAAGAAATCTCAGTTTTCCGTCATCGGTGGCAAGATTATATTTGTTTCTTTCTTCAAGAAGCTTATATTCCGTTTTGTTTGAAGCCTCTTTGAGAAGGTCGGCAAATCTTTCTCTGCCGTGTTTTCTGATTATTTCGTCGGCATCCTTGCCGCCCGACATGGTAACAACCCTGAGCTTCAGACCCGTTTTACCGAGGATTCCGAGAGCCTTTTCGGTTGCCGCCTTGCCTGCACCGTCATTATCATAACAGATAATAACCTCATCCGCATAGCGGGAAAGCAGGTTTGCCTGCTCGTTGGTGAATGCCGTGCCCAGACACGCAATCGCATTTGTGAAGCCTGCCTGATGAAGGGCAATAACATCCATATAGCCTTCAACCAGAATCAGCTTGCCTTCATTTGCATTCTTTGCAAAATTCAGGGCAAAAACACCGTTGCTTTTCTTGTATACAAGCGTATCCGAGGTGTTTATGTATTTGGGCTTTGAGTCATCCATAACTCTTCCTCCGAAGGCAATAACATTGCCGCGAAGGTCGATTATGGGAAACATAACCCTGTTTCTGAAATTATCGTAATAGTTTGTTTTACCGTCTTTATCAGACCGCCTTGCAAGGTTTGCAAGCACAAGCTCGTGCTCCGTGAAGCCCTTTGATTTCATGTGGTTTATAAGGGCACGCCATTCATTCGGAGCATAGCCGAGGCCGAATTTCGTTATGGTATTCTTTGAAAGTCCTCTTTTGAGAAAATAATCAAGAGCCTCTCTGTTTTTCGGGTCATTGAGGCATGAATTGAAAAATCTTGCCGCCTCACGGTTTGCGGCCAGAAGACGCATCCTCTGCTTTGAAAGAGTATCGTCGTAGCCGTCCTCGGGCATTGAAACTCCTGCCATCTGTGCAACCGCCTTGACTGCTTCGATATAGTCAAGATTTTCCATGCGGCGAACGAAGGTTATAACATCTCCGCCCGCACCGCAGCCGAAGCAATAAAATGAATTGCTTTCGGGATAAACGGTGAATGAAGGGGTCTTTTCGTTATGAAACGGACACAGACCGACAAGGGTTTTGCCTCTTCGCTTAAGACTAATATTTGAAGAAATGACAGACTCGATATCAACCTTATCCTGCAATTCCTGAATAAATCTTTCGCTGATTTTCATAACTCACTCCCCTTTCGTTTACTTATATTTTATTATTCTTCGCTTTTCTTTTTAATCAGCACCGCAAGCACGGCAACGCCCGACGCGGAAACTCCGCATGCCGAAGCAAGAGGAACGGTTGCCTTGTTGCTCTTTTTCTCCTCGGTTTTTTCTTCCGTATAACTTACAGACGAATAAAAAGCCGTTTCGGTTTTAGTTTCGGCTGTGTAAATTACAAAAGGTGCGGTTGTTGATTCAACTGTTGTTGCTGCAGCTGTTGTTGTTTCTGCAAGAGTTGTTGCAGGCTTTGTTGTTGCCTTTGTTGTGACCGCTTTGGCGGTTGTAGGTTTTGTTGTTGCAACAGTTGTCGCTTTGGTGGTTACGGGTTTTGCGGTAGTGGTTACCTTGGTTGTTGTAACCGCCTTGGTGGTTGTGGGCTTTGCGGTTGTTGTTACCTTGGTGGTTGTTTCTTCTTTGGTTGTGGGCTCAGTCTGCTTCTCGGTTGCTGAGGTTGTTGTTTGTGAAGCAACTCCCTGAGTGCCCGGTGTGGGTGCAGGCTTTCCGTCATCGGTGACAACGGTGAAGATTATGTAAGAATCCGAAGGATATTTCAGCCTTCTGTCAACACCCGCACTGCCGTTGTAGACAACATTCTGCTCAAACAGAACAAGATATCCGTCTTCAACCGATTTGACTATCGCCCAGTGATCATAGGTGCCTCGCATAGCCGCCGAAACAAAAACAACATCGCCCGGCTTTGCGGTTTTGGTTGTTACAATCTTATAGCCCTCGTTATTGATTCTCAGTCTGGGCTCGGTGCTTCTGATTTCAACATCAAGACCGTAAACTTCTCTGTAAAATCTTTCTACAAGCTCACCGCAATGATAAACGGAATTGCCCGTTTCATTATAATAGGCTTTTACTCCCCAAAAAGTTGATGCAACAAAATTCTGACCGACTATTTCAACGGAATAGCCCGATTCGATATCGTCATACCAATCGGCAAACGCCTTGGGAACCGCACCGCTGACAATAATCAGCAGGGTGCAGAGCAGTATAACTGCCTTTCTTTTTAAATTCATCGGGTATTATTACCTTTCCTGTATCAAAGAAATACATCATTTATTTCACTCCATGCCTTTGGAACATAGAGCTCATTGAAAACCCTGACGGCGTATCTGTCCGTCATGCCTGCAATGAAATCGCACGCCGCCATCTGAATGCCGTCTTTTTCGGCAATGGATCTGAACTGTGCGGGAAGCTCATCAGGCTTCTCAACGAAGTGCATATAAAGCTTCTGAATCATTTCAACCGCTTTCTTTTCCTCGCTTTTGCAGGCAGGGTTGGTATATACTTTTTCAAACATAAAGCTGTGAAGCTCATCAAAAACCTGCTGAATTCCTTTTTCAAGCAGGATATCCTCACTGCTGTTTTCGATGCAGCTCATAACAAGGGTGTTTATTCTTGCACTCTTTGAATGACCCAGCTCGTTGCGGATTGCAAGAGGAATATCCTCCTCGCACATGATGCCTGCAATGGTTGCATCGTCAATATCGTGGTTGATATAGGCAATTCTGTCGGCAAGACGCACAACTCTGCCCTCAAGCGTTACCGCCTGCTCGCCGTTTGTGTGGCGTTCGATGCCGTTACGCACCTCAAAGGTGAGGTTGAGACCTCTGCCGTCTTTTTCAAGCACATCAACAACTCTCATGCTCTGTGCGTAGTGCTTGAAGCCGCCTGGAGAAATTGCATTGAGTGCTCTTTCACCCGCATGTCCGAAGGGTGTATGTCCGAGGTCATGGCCGAGAGCGATTGCCTCGGTCAGGTCGCCGTTGAGCATGAGTGCACCCGAAATTGTTCTCGCAATCTGCGAAACCTCAAGGGTGTGGGTCAGACGGGTTCTGTAGTAATCCCCCTCGGGAGATAAGAAAACCTGGGTCTTATGCTTGAGCCTTCTGAACGAGCTGCAATGGATTATTCTGTCACGGTCACGCTGAAAAGCGGTACGCACGGGACATTCCGTTTCTTCACGCAGCCTTCCCCTGCTCTCGCATGCTAAGGCAGCACGGGGAGAAAGAATCTCTTTTTCTTTTGCACAAGCTTTTTCACGGATAGTTTCGTTCATAAATAACCACCCCTTCATAAAACATATACGGCATTATTCGGTCGATTCCTGCAAGAAAATTGTGAACTTTTTGTTAACATTTAAAATTTTTAAATAAAAAAACAATTATTTCAATCAATATCCGCAAAGAATTCCTCTGTTTTTTCGGCTCTGTATCTTCCGTTGCTGACATCAATGAGCTTTGCATTGAAGCCGTCGATAATTTCAAGAGGCATTCTGAAAATGAGGGTAACATTATCTTCAAAAATCGTATCCTCAATAACTCCGCCGCTTTCGGGCACAAGAGAGGAAAGCTTGCCGTAGAAATAATAATCGCATGTCACCTTAAGACGGGCACACATTGCCCTTGTTACTATTCCGCCCGCCGCAACGGCAATCGAAGCGGAATGGGAATAGGCTCTCACAAGCCCGCCCGCACCGAGCATGATTCCGCCGAAATATCTTGTCACAACAACGGCGCAGTCGGTGACTCCCGATTTTTCGAGCACATCGAGCACGGGGATGCCTGCGGTGCCCTGCGGCTCACCGTCATCGGAATATCTCTTGACTCCCGTTTCACGGATTATATAAGCATAAACATTGTGGGTTGCATCCCAATGCTTTTTGCTGACGGTCTGAATGAATTCAAGTGCCTGCTCCTGAGTTGTGACAGGCATGATATGACCGATAAAACGGGATTTTTTGACTATATATTCATCGCTCGAAGCTGTTCTTATCGTTTTGTAGCTGTTCAACAAATCACCTCAAAAGCAAAGCGGTGCAAAGAAATCTTGCACCGCCTGATTTGCTTATTATTTGTTATTGAGATTGAAACGCTTATTGAAGCGGTCAACACGTCCGCCGGTATCAACAAGCTTCTGCTTTCCGGTGAAGAACGGATGGCACTTTGAGCAGATATCAACACGAAGATTTTCTTTTGTTGAACCTGTTGCGATAACCTCACCGCAAGCGCAGCGTACTTCAGTCTGTTCGTACTTGGGATGGAGTCCTTCCTTCATTTGATGTCACCTCTTTCGGTATATCCATATACATAACGGAGCAATTTTATCACATGAGAAGGAAAAAAGCAAGAGTTTTTTGAAATTTTTTTATTCTTGGATAATTTCAATAGTTTTTCCGAGCGAAAACGAGTATATTACAGTCTGTTTAACAGACAAACCGAGAACCTCGGACAGACAGCGGCGGTAAATTGAGAGCTGCTCTTTATAATGCTCAACCAGAACGGATTCATCGGAAGCCCTGTCTGTTTTGAAGTCAACGATAACCAGCTCACCGTTTTCAACAAACGCACAGTCGGCAACGCCCTCGATAATAACCGTTTCGCCTTCCGCCTCTTCTGCAGGGATATCGGGATTCATTTCACCAAGCGGAAGTGCAACGGTGAAGGCGTATTCTTTATATACTTTTTCGGCACTCAGAATTCTCTTTGCAAGCTCACTTTCAAAGAATGCCGAAACCGCTTTTTTATCAACAACATCCGCCTCAACCGAAGTGAGCATTCCGTTTTCAACGAGCCTCACAAGCTCTTTCGCAACATCACCGCCTGCACGGGAATAATCCGCATACTGCATGAATCTGTGGGTAGCCGTGCCACGCTGGGCGGGGGTCAGCTTATCCTTGCCCGTGAATGCAGGTCTGCGTGTTGCAAAGAATTCGCCGCCTATGCCCTCGCCGTCAAGCTTTGATGCAATTCTTTTCGCAACAACGCCTTCAAGCGATGCATACGGATAAGCATAGCCGAGCCTTTCTTTTATTTGGGCAACGGTTTCGGGGTCTGCCTTTTCGGCTTCGGGGAGGCGTAATTCCGCCTGCTCCTCAAAATCATCCGCAATAATCATTGTTTTAAGCGGAGTATCGCATTCAAGTGCAATTGAGGAAGAAACGCCTGCAGCATTTCTGAGTGCGTGGGCATCGGGATGCCTTATCAGAGCGGAAAGTATGCATTTTGCATAGCTTGAAAAACTGATAACCGTAAACGGGTCAATAAGCATATCATCCCTGACATTTGCGGCAATCTTTGCAAGCTCCTTTGACCAGTCGGATGCCGAAGCAAGGATAACAAGCTTTTCCTTCGGTCGGGTCAGTGCAACATAAAGCACACGAAGCTCCTCTGAATGCTCCGCCTTTGTTATTTCAAGCTTTGCGGCAATTCTCGGAAGTGTGTCAAACTTCGCAAAGCCCGCACTGTTTTTTATTCCTATTCCGCTTTCGGGAGCGATGAGCAAATCCTCACGGGTTGAAAGCTCGTTATATTTCTTTTCGCACGCAGCAAGGAAGCAGACGGGAAATTCAAGCCCCTTGCTTTTGTGAATCGTCATTATCTTGACGGAATCCTCTGTTTCGGCTTCGGAGCCGCCCGACTGAATTTTGATTCCGCCCTTGCCGATATTATCAATATATCTCACAAATCCCGCAACGCCTTTTTTGCCCGTGCTTTCATATCTTGATGCAAGGTCAATGAAGCTGTTGAGATTTGCCCTGCGTTTTGAGCTGTCCTTCATCGTGCTGACTATCGCACCGTAGCCCGTTTCGCTTATGAGCCTTCTGATAAGCTCCGTTGCACTGACGGTTGATGCTATGCGGCGCATGTCTGCGGTTTTTTCAAGAAAAATCTCCGCTTTTCTGTTGCCGTTTTCAGCGGCGGAAACGATGCATTGATAAATCGACCCCTTCTTTTTATCCGCACGCATAAGAGCAAGGTCATCAGCGGTAAAGCCGAAAACGGGTGACATCAGCACCGCCGTGAGCGGAATATCGTCAACGGGATTATCAATCACCTTCAGCAAGGAAATCATAAACATGATTTCGGGCGAAGAAATGAAGCTTTCGCCTGCCTCACAGCTGACGGGTATTCCTCTTGCAGTCAGCTCATCAACAAACGCCTTTGCACAGCCTTTTACACTTCTGAGAAGAACACAGAAATCGCCGTAGCCTGCTTTTCTCTGCACGTCGCCCTCGGTGAAGGTCATGCCTTCGGCAATCGCTTTTTCAATATAATCGGCAACATATTTTGCCTGAGCAGGATAGCTGTCCTCAGTTTCAATAAGGCATATTTCGGTATCCGCACCCTTTGACTCGGGATAAGCTGCCGCCGCCTCAAGAAATTCGTTTTTATCATAATCAAGACCGCCTGCATCACGGCTCATCAGCGACGAGAAAATGAAATTGACAATCTCCGTAACACCTCTGCGGCTTCTGAAATTCTTGCCGAGAGTTACCTTTGCGGGATAATTTCCGTTTTCGTATTCCTCCATGCCGTCACGGCGTGAAAGAAAGATTTCGGGCATTGCCTGACGGAAGCGGTAAATGCTCTGCTTGACGTCACCGACCATAAAAAGATTGCTCTCGTCCGTTGAAAGTGCGGTAAAAATCAAATCCTGAGCCTTGTTGACATCCTGATATTCGTCAACAAGAATTTCGGCATAATTTTCCGAAAGTGCAAGTGCAAGCGGAGTTTTTTCATAGCCGTTTTCCGTCGGTGCAACAAGTAGCTCAAGTGCCATGTGCAGAGTATCGGAAAAATCCGCACCGTTTTCTTCTCTTTTGAGTCTTTTGAACTCGTTTCCGTATTTTATGACGGCGTTGACAAGCTCTCCGATTATCGGCGAAAGCCTTTCAACATCGTCTTTATGTTCTTTTTCGCTTATTCTCACATAATCCGTGACTGATGAAAAACGCTTTTTATATGCATCTCTCGCACCCTTGCAGATATCCTTAAGCTCGCCTGCGTAGCCTCTGGGTGCCGTCGGCATTCTTGAAAAAGAAGCATCTGCCGCCTTAAGTGAAAAATCATTCCACGAATCGCCGCGGAGCGATTCAAGCATTCCCTCAAGCATCGCTCTGTCATCCTCAAAGGCGGGTCTGTATTTCGCCTCAAGCTCAGGCTCCTGCGAAAGAAGGCGGATGCAGTGCTCCGCATCGGAAACGCAGGATGCAATGCTTTTTTCGACATGAGAAAGAATGATTTTTCCCCACGGACTTTCTTTTATCGGCGAAGGATTATTGAATTCCTCCGCAAGCGAATAAAGCCACTTTTCGGGGAAGGGATAAGCCTGCGACAAGTCATAGAGCTTCAGTATCGCATCAATCAGCTTTCTGTCATCTTTTTTATCGCTGATAAGCTCGCAAAGGCTGACAAAGCTTTCGCTTGACTCTTTGTAAAGCTCATCCGCAACGGCAGAAACCGCCTGATTTCTCAGCAGACCGAGCTTGCCTTCGTCAAGAAGAGCAAAATCGGGTGCAATGCCGAGAGAATGAAAATTCTCCCTGACAAGACCGATACAGAAGGAATCAATTGTGCATATGTTCGCAAACGGCAGCATGAGCTGCTGACGGCGAAGCCTCTTATCGGAGGGATTGAGTGCGATTTTTTTACCTATTGCGGCATGGATTTTCTCCTTCATCTGTGCCGCAGCGGCATTCGTGAAGGTTACAATCAGCAGATTTTCTACGCCGCAGGGATTTTCGGCATCGCAGATTCTCTGAATGACTCTTTCAACAAGAACGGCGGTTTTTCCCGAGCCTGCCGCCGCACTTACAAGCAAAGTGCCTCTGCGTGCATCAATTGCCTTCTGCTGATCCGTTGTCCAGCTTATTGCCATCTTCCTCATCCTCCTTCATCAGAATTTCAATTACCTCGTCGGTTCTGCAGTCGTTAAGCTCCCTTACGGGTATATTTTCTTCATAAGAGCATACAGATTTATAATCACAGTATTCGCAGACCTTCTCGTAGCTCTTGCCGTAGGCGGGAATTGCGGGGATTTCGCCCGAATGCAGGGCATCAGCCATTTCCGTGAGCACATCATCGGCTTTTTTCTTCAGCTTTTCAAGCTGTGAAAGACCTATCAGTGAGCCCGAAAATTCGCCGCCCTTGAAGCGTGCGGGCACAAAAAGTCCGCTCTTTGTTTCGTCCATTGCGGTGATAACATCGTTATCGTTAAGAATAATACCGTTCATGCGGCATTTTTTCTGTCTTTCCGCTTCTATATCCTCGTCGCTCGTTCCTCTCTCTGCCGAAACAAGCGGAGAATTTGCAGGATAATAAAGCACTCCCGCAGGCGTAAAATCGCCGTATTTCTTTGTGCCGTTCTGCCACAAGGTAAACAGATAAATAAACATCTGCATATTAAGACCCTGAACAACATCGCTGAGTGCAAATTCCTTGCCCGAGGATTTATAATCCACAACTCTGATATATTTTTTATCGTTGATTATCGCTTCGTCAACTCTGTCAACCGCACCCGAAATTATAATTCTTCCGTTCTGCGTTCTGACCTCATAGGGAGGAATTTCTCCGTCGGAGCCGATGGGAAGCTCAAAATCAACGGGCGTAAAGCTGCTGAGTGAAAGCTCCTTTATCAGTCTTTGCGCAACATCGCAGATTGAAATGACAAGCTTGTTGAAAAGATAAACAAATCTTTCGCTGCGGTTTGCACCGTCAAGCTTGTTCATAAGATATTCTTCAAGCAGACCGCTGAAGAAATCCATGAGCTCCTGCCTGCTCATGCCGACAAGCTTTTCCTTTTCAAAATCCGTCAGGAGTCTTTCGAGAGCATAATGGATAACATTACCCCTCTGCATGGGGTCAAGCTCCGCAACCTTTCGGGGCATGGCTTTTATTCCGTAGCGGCAGAAATACGCAAACGGACATTTATAATAGCTCTCAACCCTTGAAGCGGAAATATACATATCCCTGCCGAAGAGCTTTTCGGCGGCATTTTTATCTTCAATTTTAAAGCTTCTCATGCCCGAAGCACGGTCAAGAGCAGCAATTCTGCCCTCATATTCACCGTCACCCTCAAAGCATTCCGAAAGCGAGGCGTAAAGGGAGTTTGCGGCGTTTTTGTTTTTTGCAAGCTGTTCAAACGCAAGCTCCTTGCCCTCAACAAAATACATTCCGCTCTGCTCACGGGCGGCAATTTCGTTACACTCAGGGAAAAGTGTTTTTATTTTGGTGTAAAGCTCAGAAGGTGAAAGTGCTTCGCCCTTCATATTCTTTTCGGGGCAGCAGACATAAAGTCTGTCGGAGGCACAGCAGAAGGCGTTATAGGCAATCAGCTTTTCCTCCGCAAGCTTATATTCACCGAAATCGGAAAGACCGATGCCGAGCTCGCTCATTTTTCGTCTGTCTTTATCGGTCAGAGCGTTGCCGCTGAAGGGCACGGCGGGAAAAACTCCGTTATTAGCACCTGCAATGAAAACAACCTTGGGTGCAACGGTGCGTATTCTGTCGGCAGAGCCGATTGTTATTTCATCGAGCCCCTGAGGCAGGCTTCCGACCGTCTGCACGCCGAGCATGAGCTCAAGCATATCCGCAACCTCGGCTGCGGTAACGTTTCTGCCGCGGAGCAGGGTTTCAAGGCTGTCAAGCAGGTCAATGACGGTATCCCACATTCTTTCAAGCTCAAGAGCAAGACCCGTTTCGCCCTGACTGTCAAGCGAGCGTGCAAGGCTTCTTATGTTTTCTGCGGCGTCAACCTTTTCAAGAAATTCAAAAATCGCCTTTGCCGCACCCTCGCCGTCGGTATCTTTAAGAGCTTCTCTGAGAGAATAAAGAGGCGAAATGATTTTTTTACGCACGGAGTTGAGATAATCAAGCTCCGCCTGCTCCTCATCTCCGCACTCCTCACCGAAGCCCTTGGGATTCTGCTCAAAGTCACGGAGCCATGCAGAGCCGTTTATTTTCCACAGATAAGCATAGTTTTCAACATCGGATATTTCCTGAGTGTCAAAGCCCGCAAGCCCCGTTTTGAGGCATCGCATAAGACTTTCGGTATCAAAACCGGATGCCGCAATATTCACCGCACTGCTCACGAGTGCAACAACGGGCGAAACATCAACGGGCTGTCGGCTGTCCTCAAAAACGGATATCCCGCATTTTTTGAGTGCACCTCTCAGCGGTGCTTCATAAGAGGAGCTGTCACGGGCGATAACCGCAATATCCCTGCAGCGGTAGCCGTTTTCTCTTATCAGTTTTTTTGCCGTGCAGGCAATATATTCACATTCTTCATAGGCATCCGCAGCCTTGCAGAGCGTTATTGCTCCGCTTTCATCCTCATAAACATTCGGCGAGGGTGAAAACAGCTCTTTTTCAAGTGCCGCAAGCTCGGGTGCATTGTATTTTGAAAACTGCGGAGGAAAATTGTTGAACTTGCTTCTCATTGAAAGATACTGCGGCTTTGCAACGGCAACTCCGTTTTTTCTTGCCGCTTCAACAAGCCTTTTTGCAGTTCTTTTTGTATGAGCAAACAAATCGGTTTCGTCGTCATCATTATTGAGATTATCCGTGCATAATGTAACATAAACCGCAGTTGATTTTTTCATCATTTCCGCAATAACCTTATATTCCTGAGCCGTAAAGCCTCTGAATGCATCAATAAAAACAAGTCTGTCTTTGAAATAATCGCTTTCGGGCAGCACCTCATAAAGCTCCGTCAGCAGGTCGTCGGGATTGAAATAACTCCCCTCGGTCATGGCATCGTAGGCATCGAGCACGGTTACTATATCGGAAAGCTTCATTTTGAGAAGACTGTTTTCCTCCGTTGCAAGTGCAAGCCGCACGGCATCGGTCGAAACGGCATTCTGCTTGAATTCCGACGAAAGTGCAACGAATTCCGAAATAACAGATTTTCTTGAGGTGTGGCTGCCGTAAAGACAAAGCTTATCCTTTACGCTTTCAAGTGCCATTCTCATAAGCACCGCTTTTGCGGAATCATCAAGCCTTCTTCTTTCGTGAAAGGCAGGCTTGCCCACAAGCTTTTCGCCGAGGCTTGTAAAGCTGAGCACATCAATATCCGCCATTGCCCTTGCACCGATTCTTTCAAGCATAATTTTTTCACTCATAAAAGAAAATTGCTCGGGCACGATAAGAGTCAGCTTTTTATGTCCGCCTGCGGAAAACTGACCGATAAGATTCATTATATGTGTTGTTTTTCCTCCGCCCTGCGAAGCAAGTATTAAATAGAGCATAGTTTTTCTCCGATGTTTTGATAATATGTTATTATATCACGGTTTTTGGTATTTGTCAGTATTTTATTTCATCTGATGTCTCAAAAAACGGACACAAGCCCGATTTTCTCCGTTTTCGGGCATTTCGGGCCGAAAATGTTGATTTTTACGCCTTTTTCGGATTTTTTTATTTCTGCACTTGACGGCATACGGGCTGTGCCGTGCTTTGAATCATTGACATAATAATATAATTGATGTATAATGATTGCACTATTTTTTATTTTGAAAGGAGCAAATCCATAATGGATGACCCCGGCCCCGCGATTCAGACAGCATTAAATGCAGCTGCTGAATTATCAACCGACCCTCTCTCTATCGTTCTCAAGGTCCTGCTTTTATTCTTACTTATCATTGTTAACGCATTCTTTGCAATGAGCGAAATCGCAATCATTTCTCTCAACGACACAAAAATGCAGCGTCTTGCGGAAGAGGGCAACAAAAAAGCAAAGCAGATCGTTAAGCTCACGGAAAATTCAAGCAGATTTCTTTCAACCATCCAGATAGGCGTTACCCTGGCAGGCTTCCTGACCTCGGCTTCGGCATCTCAGAATTTTGCCGCCATGCTCACAAACGCCCTGATGAAAACTCCCGTTGCTCAGATAGGCTACGGCGTTATCAACGGCATTTCCGTTGTGCTCATCACAATCGTGACCTCCTATTTCTCACTTGTTCTCGGCGAGCTTGCTCCCAAGAGAATAGGCATGCAGATTCCCGAAAAGGTTGCGTTCAAGGTTGTCGGAATCCTTAATTTCGTTGCATCCGCAACAAAACCCTTCGTAAAAGTTCTTTCCCTTTCAACCAATGCAGTTGTCCGTCTTTTCGGCTTTGACCCCAATGCTGACGAGGAAGAGGTTACGGAAGAAGAAATCCGCATGATGGTTGATGTCGGCGGCGAAAAAGGCGTTATTGAAGATACCCAGAAGGAAATGATTGACAATATCTTTGAATTTGACGACCTTGATGCAGGCGACATTATGACTCACAGAACAGAAATGACGGCAATCGAAGTTTCCCGCTCTCTTGAAGAGGTTGCCGAGCTTGCGGTTGAAAACGGATATTCAAGAATCCCCGTTTATGAGGATGACCCCGACAGCATTGTCGGCGTGCTTTATGCAAAAGACCTTCTCAAATATGTAGGTCACAATATTCCTGCAGATTTAACAATCAGCGACGTTATGCGAAAGGCTCTTTATGTGCCCGAAACACAGAGCTGCGGAGACCTTTTCAACGCCATGAACGAAAGCCGCACTCAGTTTGCAGTTGTTGTTGACGAATACGGCGGCACGGCAGGCATTGTTACGCTCGAAGATGTTCTCGAATCCATCGTAGGTAATATTCAGGACGAATATGACGATGAAGAGGAAGAAATAACTCAGATAAACGAAACAACCTTCACCATCGACGGCACAACCGACCTTGACGAGGTAAACGAGCTTGTCGGCGTTGAGCTTCCCGAAGGTGATTACGATACTCTCGGCGGCTTTGTTATCAGCCTTCTCGGTTATCTTCCCGCTGAAATCGGCGAAGAAGCAATTGTTGCCGAATATGAAAATCTTCGTTTCACCGTTCTTTCAATTGACGAAAGACGCATAGACGATATCAAAGTTGAAATTCTTCCTCTGCCGGAAGCTGACGAGGATGAAGAAAAAGATTAAAATAAGACGGCTGTCTCACAAAAAACGGTGAGGCAGCCTTGTTTTTTCATGCGTAAAAATAACCAAAAAACGCCCTTCATATCCGTCAAAAAAACAAAAATAAAAAAATATGTATTTTTATGTTGACTAATAAAAAAAACAGACCTATAATGCAGTTAAAATCACCAATTAAATTTTTTAATGGGGAGGGAAAGACATGATTCCCAAGGATTTATTAATCAACAAGCCGGCAAGTCCCGAAATCAGAAAAATTGCCGAAAAGCAATTCAAGAAGGATGATGCTCCGCTTTTCGCCGTCATAGGCGACCTTGACATCAACAGCAACTACGGCGAGGGCGGCATCTATGTTGCCAAAGACCGCATCGTTGCAATCGGCGAAAACTTTGACGGCGGCTTTCTCAGCCTTGATTTTGCAAACATTGCCGAAATCGGAGTCAAAAGAATGTACGGCAATGCGGTGCTGAAAGCAAAAACAACGGGCGGCTCATCAATCGACCTGATGAGATTCACCTTCGCAATGGCGGATATCTGCGATGCGGCGGCGGATTTTGTTTCAAAGGTCAACGAGGGCGAAAGCGTTGAAAGCAGATTTGCGGCTGTTGAGGTTTCGTTCAAAAACCTGCGTTCATTCTGCCCCAAGTGCGGCAGAAAGCTTCCGTCACCCAATGCGGACTGCCTCAACTGTCAGGGCAAGGGCAAAATGGCGGCAACCATGCTCCGCTACATAAAGCCATATATCGGCAAGCTGATTTTCTGCATTTTTCTTTCGGTTGTAACAACCGTTGCGGCACTTGTTCCGCCCTATGTCACAAGCCTTATGGTTGACTCGGTTATCCCCGGCGGCGACAAAAAAATGCTCGTTGCGGTTATTGTATTCCTGCTTGCGGTCTATCTTGTGCAATACGGAATCGGTGCTCTGCGTGCATATCATCTGAGAATGGCGGGCGACGGCATCATTGCCGACCTCAAAAAAGAAATTTATGCAAAAGCTCAGTATCTTCCCATGAAGTTTTACGATAAGACCTCGACGGGCTCGGTTATCAACAGAGTCAATTCCGACACAACCGTGCTTCAGCAGTTCATGCTCAGAATAACCCAGGAGGCGGTTGTTCAGCTCTTCACGATGATAGGAATTATCGTCATAATGATGTGCATGAACTGGCGGCTGACCCTTCTTTCGCTCATCCCCGTTCCCGTTGTTGTTCTCTGCAGCAGATATTTCGGCAAAAAAATCGGTCCTCTTTACCGCAGAATATGGCGAAGAGGCGTTTCGATTTCAAGCATTCTTTCCGATACCATTCCCGCAGTCAGGATAGTCAAATCCTTCTCGAGTGAAGATAAGGCAGTCAGAAGATTCGCCCGTCACGTTGACGACTGGCTTTATGAGGATAAAAAAGCCGGCAAGGTTTCGGCAATATTCCCCAATGTCATAACCTTCCTTATCACATGCGGCTCGGTTATCATCTGGTTTGTCGGCGGCAACATGGTTATTGACACTCCCGACAAGCTTTCCCTCGGTGTTCTCGTTTCATTTATTTCTTATACGAGCATGTTCTATAATCCCGTCAACTTCTTTGCAAATCTGAGCGACTCTTATCAGAACGCTCTCGCTTCAACGGAAAAGATTATGGATATCATCAACGCCGAGCCCGAGCACGACTTCGGCAAGGATAAAACCCTTGACCACATCAGCGGTAAAATCGAATTCAGAAACGTCAACTTCTCCTTCGACCGTTCAAAGAAAGTTCTTAATGATGTTAATTTTGTTATCGAACCGGGCGATGTTGTCGGTATTGTCGGCACAACGGGCTCGGGTAAATCAACGCTGATAAATCTTCTCATGCGTTTCTATGACGATTATGAAGGCGAAATCCTCATTGACGATATCAACATCCGCGATATCGACATGGCATATTACCGCTCGCAGATAGGCTATGTTCAGCAGGAGCCCATGATGTTCCGCGATACAATATTCAACAATATTGCCTATTCGCTCCCGTCAGCTCATCCCGAGCAGGTGCTCAATGCGGCGGATGTTGCGAATGCACACGGCTTTATTTCAAGGCTTCCCGATGCTTATGACACCATGCTCGGAGAAAGAGGCGTAGGTCTTTCGGGCGGTGAAAAGCAGCGTCTGTCAATCGCAAGAGCCGTTCTCAAAAATCCCGGCATACTTATTTTCGACGAAGCCACCTCGGCGGTTGACTCGGAAACCGAAAAGCTCATTCAGGATGCAATCAACAATCTTATCCGCGGCAGAACAACTCTTATGATTGCCCACCGCCTTTCAACGCTGAGAAAAGCAAATAAAATCATCGTCGTTGACAAGGGCAACATCATTGAATTCGGTTCACCCGACGAGCTTATGGCTATGAAGGGCAAATACTACAAGCTGATTAAAATTCAGTCAATGAGTGAGCAGGTTGCTGCCGAAAAAGCGGCAGAGAATTTTGAATAAGGAGGAGCTTATATGTCAAGACATTTTATTGACGGCAATGAAATCCGCATAACCGTCAAGGATAAAATCTTCTGTGATGTTGAGTTCTTCACGGGAGAAAAACTCACCGACCTTGAGCCGAGAAGGCTTTTCCCCGTCAGCGGTCTTTCGGAATACATAACCTTCCTTGACAGCGAGGGCGAAGAAAAATTCATTCTGCGAAAGCTCGATAACATGGAGCCGTCGCAAAAAGAGCTTCTGCTCGGCTGTCTTGAAGAATATTACCGCATCCCCAAGATAACAAGGCTCATCAGCAGAAGCGAAAAGCACAGAATCTGGCTCTGGAATGTTGAAACCGACAGAGGCAACTACACCTTCGAGATTATCAACCACATCCAGTCCATGAAGATGTTTTACGATAAGAGAATTCTTATCAAGGACGGCAACGACAACCGCTATGAAATCCCGAATATCTATGAGCTCGACAAACGCAGTCAGAAGCTCATACTTCCCGATATGTAATTAAGAAAGGATATTATACTATGAAACTTATTCTTGCTATTGTAAATAACGATGACAGTGCGGTTGTTTCCGCAACACTCACAAGAGAAAATTACAGCGTGACAAAGCTCTCAACAACAGGCGGCTTCCTTATGATAGGCAACACAACCCTGCTTATCGGTGCAGAGGATGACAGAGTTGCAAGAGCAAAGGAAATCATCAGCGAATACTCAAAAACAAGAAGCAAGGTTGCAATGACCACCGATTCACTCGGCAGAGGTCTTCAGAAAAACAGCCTTGAAGAGGAAATCACCGTCGGCGGTGCAACAGTATTTGTGCTTGACGTTGAAAGCATGGACAAATATTAATTCTGACGGTGATAAATGCGACGGAGCATAAACATTCTTTTGTAGGGGCGATTCACGAATCGCCCGCAATAATATGATGTTTATTTGTCGTTTTTTCGCCTTTGACATATACACGATATGCCTGCAGGCGAGAAAAACACCATCCGTCATCATTGCTCATCCGTCAGCAGATAAATTAAAAAGCAATAAAAGCAGGGCGAGATACCCACATCCCGCTGTTAAAGGAGAATAAAATGAAAAAAATAATAAGCATTCTTCTTGCCGTTTCCCTTCTTTTTTCATTCTGCATTTTCGCAAATGCGGAAACAGACAAGGAGCTGAAATTCGGCGAGGACGGAAAATTTACCGTGCTTCAGATAAGCGACCCTCAGGATGACCATTATCCCGCATACGATATGGTTAATTTCATAAAGCTTGCAATCGAAGAAACAAGCCCCGACCTGATTGTTTTCACGGGTGATATCGTTGAGGACAGCCGTGTGGCAGACCCCGGTGTTGACGGTGAAGGCACAAGAGAAGGCGTTGAGGTTGAAGGCGATTACGAACAGACCCTGAAAAATGTTACTGCCGCATGTGAGGCGGTTTTTGCCGAGGCTGAAAGCAAGGGAATTCCTTTTGCTGTTTGCCAGGGCAACAACGATTATAACAGCGGTGTCACAAACGAGGACTGGCTGAAGCTTTACAGCAGCTACAAAAACAGTCTCACCGTTGACGAAAGCAACGACGAGAGCGGCAGAATTGATTTTAACCTTGAAATCAAGGGCAGCGACGGAAAAACCGCCTTCAACATCTGGATGATGGATACTGCAGGAAGCTCCGTTACCGCTGAGCAGCTTGACTGGTATAAATCCGAAAGTGCGGCACTCAGAGCCGAAAACGGCGGTGAGCCCGTACCTGCAATTCTTTTTCAGCATGTTCCCACAAGCGATCCCGGATTTTTATTTGAGGAATGCAACATCTGGGATGAAGGTGCAAGACTTGTTGACGGAAAGCTTCTCCGTCTTAATAAGGAAGTTGCAAACGGATATAACGCAAGTGCATTCACAATTCCTGAAGATACAAGCGAGCAGTTCAAGGCATGGAAGGAATGCGGCGATGTGCTCGGTGCATATTTCGGACACTGGCACACAGAGGGCTTCACGGGCACATATGACGGAATTGAGCTTGGCATGACCTACGGCTGCGAATTTGCAAAAACGGGACCCTACGGCATAAGAGTTTTCACTCTTAACGAAAATGACATTAAGAATTTCGATAATGAGCTTTATACCTATGAAGGCAGCGTAAAAAGCGGCAATGCCCGTTTTGAGCTTCAGACAGATGAACCCTATGCGGTTTACGATAATGCAATCGAAGCTTTCTTTGCAGGCATCGGAAATATTTTCAACGTTTTTGCGCTTATAGTAAAAAGCTGGTTTGCATAAATAATTGATATGTAAAAAAGACTTGTACGGACTGATTGTCGGTACAAGTCTTTCTGTTTAATTCAGGAATTATGATTTAATTTGACTGTTTTCAATGAAGAAATAAGCATTCTTCTGATTGCACCACAGTCATTTTGTAATTTTTTATAGCTTTTTTCAGAAATACAATCTGTTTCATAAAGAAGTTCCAACCAATACTCTGTTTCAAAACACTCTTTCTGTGCTATCTCCAATTTTGAAATAAAATCCTTTGTGCTTTGAGCATACTGTGCCTCATGCAAATTAGCTCCGATAGAGGTGGATGACCGAAGCAATTGATTACACAATACAGCTTCTTTATGCTCTGCTTTAATCTCACGGCAAAGAAAAATTATTTCTTTTGCAAAATCTTTGGCCTTATCTCTCAAAATGCTGTCAGCCATAATCAAACCTCATAACTCATCAGTTTTAAGTGATATTCCGACAGTTGTCGGAGTGATATTATTGTTTTTAAACAATAGTGATATTGAAACTTTCAGTTTCAGTGATATTTTATTCGCACTATCTGACCGAAGGTCAATACCACTATGCAAAGCATAATATCACTGCGAAGCAATATAACTCGCTGATAAGCGAATAAAACTTTAATTCTTAAGGCTCTGCATAGGAGCAGGAATTCTGCCGCCTCTGTTAATGAATTTTGCGGGAGAATAGGTTGAAAGGGGCATAACGGGACCGCTTCCGAGAAGTCCGCCGAAGCTGAGCTCATCGCCCACGCTCTTGCCGATAGCAGGGATAACTCTGACCGCTGTAGTCTTTGAGTTGACCATGCCGATTGCCGCTTCGTCTGCGATAATTGCGGAAATGACCTCTGCGGGTGTATCGCCGGGAATGTTAATCATATCAAGACCAACCGAGCATACGGCGGTCATTGCTTCAAGCTTGTTGAGGCTGAGTGCACCGCATCTTGCAGCATGAATCATGCCTGCATCCTCGGTAACGGGAATGAATGCACCCGAAAGTCCGCCGACATGGGATGATGCCATAACGCCGCCTTTTTTGACCGCATCATTGAGCAATGCGAGTGCGGCAGTCGTGCCGTGACAGCCGCAGCATTCAAGACCCATTTCCTCAAGAATATATGCAACCGAGTCACCGATAGCGGGAGTGGGAGCAAGTGAAAGGTCAACAATACCGAAGGGCACACCGAGTCTGCGTGATGCCTCACTTGCAACAAGCTGACCCATACGGGTGATTTTGAATGCGGTTTTCTTTATGAGGTCTGCAACCGCTGTCAGGTCGCAGTCACCTGCCTTTGCAAGTGCCGCTCTCACAACACCGGGACCCGAAACGCCTACATTGATAACGCAGTCGGGCTCGCCTGCACCGTGGAATGCACCTGCCATGAACGGGTTATCCTCGGGAGCGTTGCAGAAAACAACAAGCTTTGCGGGACCGATGCAGTCTCTGTCCGCCGTAAGCTCCGCACTCTTTCTGACAACCTTGCCCATAAGACCGACGGCATCCATGTTGATGCCCGTTTTTGTTGAACCTATATTTACAGATGAGCATATGTGGTCGGTAACGCTGAGAGCCTCGGGAATTGCTTCAATAAGCTCTCTGTCGCCGGGTCCGAAGCCCTTCTGAACAAGGGCGGAAAAACCGCCGAGGAAGTTGACTCCGCAGGCAACCGCCGCTTTTTCAAGCGTTTTTGCAAGCTTTACGGCATCTTTATTATCGCATGATGCAAGAATCATTGCCGCAGGAGTAACCGAAATTCTTTTATTGATAATGGGAATGCCGAATTCCTTCTCAATCTGTTCGCCCGTTGCAACAAGATCCCTTGCATAGCGTGTGATTTTGTCATATACCTTCTGACACATAATGTCAACATCGCTGTGGCAGCAGTCGAGAAGAGAAATACCCATTGTTATTGTTCTCACATCCAGGTGCTCATCCTGAATCATGGTTATTGTTTCAAGAATATCTCTTGCATTAAGCACGGAATTTTCACCTCACATTATTTCTTGTATACATTATATTGTATGCATTGCGTTGAAAATATCCTCGTGCATTGCATGAATGGAAAGACCCATATCGCTTCCGATTTTCTGAAGCATATCCGAAAACTCGGTGAAGGGAATATCCGATTTTGTGATGTCAACCATCATTATCATTGCAAACATATCCTGAAGGATTGACTGGGTAACCTCAAGAACATTTATGTTGTGGTTTGAGCATTCGGTTGATACCTTTGCAAGAATACCGACCATGTCTTTGCCGATAACCGTTATAACTGCACGCATTGTTTTGCCTCCTAATATCTGAACTCTTTATGAATTTTTCGGGGATTGTTGTTTATATATTCCCAAACATCATTATACACTTTATCGCTGTCAATGATGCTGTCGATAAATGATTTCTGCCATATTGATTTTCCGATTTGTTTGGATGCCCACCTTTTCATTTGCCCGATAACTGTTGAAATGCTTGGGGTAGGGGCGGATATCATCCGCCCGTTTTCTTCACGGTATACTGAAACAAGCATGTGAACATGATCGGGCATTATGCAATATTTGTCAACTGAAACATAACTGTAATGCTCAGGAATGTTTTTTATTGCGGCATCAACAATTTTTCCGGCTTCCGATAACGGGAGCTTTATATCTTCAATGAATTCGTAATCCGGGCGGATAATATCCGCCCCTACCCGTGTCCACAGCGAAACAGAAGGGTCTTTTACGCAAATCGTAAAATGATACGCTCCGTTTGATGAATAATCATAGCCTTCAAGCTGTATTCGTTTTCGCTTCGGGAAGCTGTTGTCTGTATTATTCAATTTCAAGCACTTCCGAAATATCTTTTATTACAAAATCCGCTGCCGATTCAACGTTTTCCTTTTTCGTAAATAAACATCCGTATGTGCCTGCATTTTTGCCCGACAAAACGTCAATCTCCCTGTCACCTATCATAACGGTTTCGCTTCTGTCAAGACCGTAGGTATCGCAGATATAATTGACCGCATCGGGTGCGGGCTTTGAGGGGAAATTCATTGATGAATCAACAAATGCGGTGAAGAATTTCTTCATGCCGTATTCTTCAAGATAGTGCTGAGAGGTTTCAAAGCCTCTGTGGGTATAAAGAAAATGCTTTTTGCCGCTGTTGAAAAGTGCTTCGAGAGTTTTATATGTATTCTCAAAGGGCACGGCAATCGGACGCAGAGCATATTCATGCTCATATTTTCTGAAAACCGCCTTTTCCTCTTCGCTTACATCGTAATGCTCAAAAGCATGGGCAAAGGTGATTTCAAGAAGTGCCTTTGCTTCGTCATAATCCGCTTCTTTGCCGAAATCTCCGAGAGCCTTCAGAAAAGCCGAGGTAATATGCGGATAGCTGTCAAAAAGCATTCCGTCAAAATCCCAGATATAGTTCTGCATAATCAGTCACCGTAACCGTCGGGATTCTGTGACTGCCAACGCCATGAATCCTCACACATTTCGTCGATTCCTCTGACTGCTTCCCAGCCGAGCTCTTCCTTTGCCTTTGAGGGGTCGGAATAGCAGGTTGCAATGTCGCCGGGTCTTCTGGGTGCGATAACATATTTGACGGGCTTGCCGCATGCCTTTTCGAATGCTTTCACAACCTCAAGCACGCTGTAGCCGTTGCCCGTGCCGAGATTATAGGTGAAGCAGCCGTTTTCGCCGAGAACCTTTTCAACAGCCTTGAGATGACCGAGAGCAAGGTCAACAACATGGATATAGTCACGCACGCCCGTTCCGTCGGGTGTGGGATAATCGTCACCGTTGACGTTGAGATGGTCAAGCTTGCCGATTGCAACCTGAGTTATGTAAGGCACAAGATTGTTGGGAATTCCGTTGGGGTCTTCGCCGATTCTGCCGCTCTTGTGTGCACCGATAGGATTGAAATATCTGAGAAGACATGCACTCCATTCGCTGTCCGATGCACAGGTATCCTTGAGAATTCTTTCAATATAGAGCTTTGTTGTGCCGTAGGGATTGGTTGTTTTGCCTTCGGGCATATCCTCTTTGAGAGGAGAGGGGTTTTCGCTGCCGTAGACGGTTGCCGATGAGCTGAAAACAATCTTTTTGCAGCCCGCCGCAGCCATTGCCTCACAGAGAACAACCGAACCGCCGATATTGTTGTCATAGTATTCAAGAGGATTGCTTATGCTTTCGGGAACACACTTGAGACCTGCAAAGTGAATAACCGCATCAATCTTGTTTTCCGCAAAAACTTTGTCAAGACCTTCGCGGTCACGGATGTCGCATTTGTAAAATTTAACATCCTTTCCCGTAATTTCTTTTATTCGTTTTACACTTTCACTCTTGCTGTTGCAGAGATTATCAAGTATAATAGGGTCATAGCCTGCATTAAGAAGCTCAACGCAGGTGTGCGAACCGATAAATCCGGCACCGCCGGTAACAAGAATAGACATAACATATTCCTCCAAAATAATTCTAAAGAATATTATAATTATAATTTCCGACAAAATCAACGGATGGGTATACAATATTTTTTGAAAAGGATGTGCTTTTTTTGACAAGCTATGAAAATTTGAGGCACGACAGCGAGATTTTGCATCTTATCGACAGTGCAAACGATGTTCTCGGTGCCATAGGATATACGGAGCACGGAAGGGCTCACTGCGTTAAAACGGGAACGGATGCAAGCCGTATTCTTGAAACCCTCGGCTATTCCGAAAAAGAATGCGAGCTTGCCAGAATCGCGGGTCTGCTCCATGATACGGGCAATGCAGTCAACCGCTGCGACCATGCACAGAGCGGAGCCTTCCTTGCCTTTCAGCTTCTGAAGGACAGAGATTTTCCGTTTGAGGATATAGTTGCGGTGACAACCGCCATAGGTCATCACGATGAAAAAACCGCCGCTCCCGTAACTCCGCTTGCTGCCGCACTTATTCTTGCCGACAAAAGCGATGTACGCACGTCAAGAGTACGCAACAAAAATGATATTTATACCGATATCCATGACAGGGTAAATTACGCCGTAACCGAATCAAAGCTGACCGTTCTGAAGGACCGCAGGCTGATAATTCTTGAGCTTGAAATCGACACATATATCTGCCCCGTTATGGAATATTTTGAAATTTTTCTTGAAAGAATGGTGCTCTGCAAAAAATCCGCCGCATTTTTAGGCTGTGATTTTGAGCTTATTATCAATGATACGAGGTTGCTGTGATGTATAATTTAACGGATATAGGAACAATAAAAGATATTCTCGGCAGACACGGGTTTCACTTTTCAAAGGCACTCGGTCAGAATTTCATCGTCAATCCTTCAGTATGCCCGAGAATGGCGGAGGAAAGCGGAATTGACGAAAACTGCGGTGTTATCGAAATAGGTGCAGGCATCGGCGTGCTTACCGCCGAGCTTGCAAAAAGAGCAAAAAAGGTTGTTGTTATTGAAATCGACACAAAGCTTCTGCCGATTCTCGATGAAACGCTCAGGGATTTTGACAATATAGAAATAATCAATCAGGATGTGCTCAAAACCGACCTTGCGGCACTTATCAGGGAAAAATTTGACGGCATGCCCGTTTATGTGTGTGCAAACCTGCCCTACTATATCACCTCTCCCGTAATCATGGCACTTCTTGAAAGCCGTCTGCCGATTGAGGCTGTGACGGTTATGGTGCAGAAGGAAGCTGCGCAAAGAATATGTGCACCCGTCGGAAGCCGTCTTTCGGGTGCGGTAACGGTTGCGGTTGATTATTATGCACACGCACAGAAGCTTTTTGACGTTTCCGCAGGCTCATTCATGCCCGCACCGAAGGTTGACAGCTGCGTTATCAGAATGGATATCCGCAAAACGCCCGAAATCGGAATCACCGATGAATCTCTCTTTTTCAGAATGGTGCACGCCGCCTTCGGTCAGAGAAGAAAAACCGCCGCAAACTCAATCAGTGCAGGCTCGGGTATTCCGAAGGATATTGTTATAAAAGCAATTGAAGAATGCGGATTTGAGCCCTCCGTGCGTGCCGAAGGCCTCACAATGAAGGAGCTTGCAATGCTGAGCGAAAAAATTTCAATGCTGATGAAATAAGTTATATTTTTCTTGACAAAAAACAATATATAAGTTAATATCAAATAGTAAAAAAGCAAAGATAGAGGTGCAAAATTCAAGAGTAGGTCACATTCCGTCGGGAAATGGAATTTTCTGAAAGGGGATTTTGCCGAGGTTGATTTCCGCTTGCCCGAAGCGGTATCCGCCGGGACGGTGCATAATATGTGCCGTACTGTCACGGTTGTGGAGAGCTATCGCAAGGACTTTCAAGCTTCAATGTGCAGCCGTGCATATTGGAGCTTTAATAATTTATGGAGGTCTGATTATGACAAACAAGAGAAAACTTGCGGCAATCTGCATCGTTATTGCTCTTATCGGCTCAATGCTCTGCACCTTCGGCTTCGCTACAGGCGAAGAAGCTGCAGTTGCCACCGAGTCGGAAGCTGTTCTTCTCACCACGGGTGCTGAAGAAGTTGTTGAAGAGGGCAGCAGATTTGCAAACAGCTGGTGGGCATTGCTTCCCCCCGTTGTTGCCATTGTTCTCGCACTTATCACAAAAGAAGTTTATTCCTCGCTCTTCCTCGGTATCCTTGTCGGCGGTCTGCTTTATGCAAACTTCGACTTTGAGGGCACCATTGTTCACGTTTTCAGCGACGGCTTTGTTACAAGCGTTGCCGATTCCTACAACATGGGTATCATCATCTTCCTCATCGTTCTCGGTGCTATGGTTTCAATGATGAACAAGGCAGGCGGCTCGGCTGCATTCGGCCGCTGGGCATCAAAGAACATAAAATCAAGAGTCGGTGCACAGCTTGCATCCGTGCTCTTCGGCTGCATGATTTTCATCGACGACTATTTCAACTGCCTTACCGTCGGCTCGGTTATGAGACCCGTCACCGACAAGCAGAAGGTTTCAAGAGCAAAGCTCGCTTATCTTATTGATGCCACCGCAGCTCCCATCTGCATCATCGCTCCCGTTTCATCATGGGCAGCAGCAGTTGCAGGCTTCGTTGCTGAAGAAGAAGTCAGCGGCTTCCAGCTTTTCCTCAACGCAATCCCCTATAACTTCTACGCACTTCTCACCATCGTTATGATGGTTGCACTCACTCTTATGAAGTTTGACTACGGCCCGATGAAGCTCCACGAGAGAAATGCTCTTGAAAAAGGCGACCTCTTCACTTCAGATGCAGAAAGCTTCAAGGATTCCGTTTCAGATGACAATGCAAATCCCAAGGGCAAGGTTATCGACCTTATCATTCCCGTTGTTATGCTTATCATCGCATGCGTTATCGGCATGATTTACTCGGGCGGTTTCTTTGATGCAGAAAGCGGTGCATACCACAACTTCATTGATGCCTTCTCAGGATCGGATGCATCCGTAGGTCTTCTTTACGGTTCGTTCATCACAATGATTCTTTCAATTGCCTACTTCATGATCCGCCGCGTTATCTCCTTCAAGGATTGCATGGCATCGGTTCCCGAAGGCTTCAAGGCAATGGTTCCCGCTATTATGATTCTTGCATGTGCATGGACCCTCAAGGCTATGACAGACAGCCTCGGTGCAAAGGAATTCATCGCAGGTCTTGTTGAGCAGTCGGCAGAAGGCTTTGCAAACTTCCTTCCCGCTATCGTATTCCTTATTGCGGTCGGTCTTTCATTCGCAACCGGCACATCATGGGGTACCTTCGGCATTCTTATTCCCCTTGTGCTCAACGTATTCCCCTATGAATCAGGCCCGATTTCGATTATCGCTATCTCGGCTTGTATGGCAGGTGCAGTCTGCGGTGACCACTGCTCACCCATTTCAGACACAACAATCATGGCTTCCGCAGGCAGCCAGAGCAACCACATCAACCACGTTTCAACACAGCTTCCCTATGCACTTACCGTTGCAGGTATTTCATTTGTAATGTATATCATTGCAGGCTTCGTTCAGAGCTGGGTTATCACCCTTCCTCTCGGCATTGCAATCACAATCATTACTCTCGCTGTTATCAGAGCAGCAACAAAGAGCAAAGCATAATTTTTTGCAATGGTTCAGAGCCTTCCTTCGGGAAGGCTCTTGATTTTTTATAATAAAATGCTATAATTTAAAATGGAAAAAGTTGTGCTATATATTCAAGAGAAAGTAAGGGTGACACAAATGAGAAAAATAACCAATATCAATCAGGGCTGGGATTTCATCAAGGACGGCGTTGCCGAAAAGGTTGACCTTCCCCACACCTGGAACGCAATTGACGGTCAGGGCGGTGCCGATGAATATTACAGAGGCAGATGCGTTTACGAAAGAACAATCCCCCACTTCGACGGCAGGGTTTATCTTGAATTCTGCGGAGTAAATACCGTATGCGAGGTTTTTGTCAACGGAGTTTATATCGGCAGCCACGAAAACGGATATTCGATGTTCCGCTTTGAAATCACCGATTTCATCAAAGAGGACGGCGAAAACAGCCTCAGGGTTATCGTTGACAACAGCGCAAACGAATTCCTTTATCCCGAAATGGCGGACTTCACCTTCTACGGCGGAATTTACCGTGATGTCAACATCATCAGCGAGGTTGCGCAGTCACATTTCGCTCTTCTTGACATGAGCCTTTGCGGCATGTATATCACCCCCAAGGCAGACGGCAGAGTATTTGTAAAAAGCCTTATCGAAGGCAGCTGCATGGGTCTTACAAAGGAATTTGTCATCACCGATGCAGAGGGCAACGAGGTTGCAAAAAGAGAGGTTGAGGCAGACAGAGATGCCGTCAAGCTCCTCATTGAAAATCCTGTTCTCTGGGATTCAACCGCAAATCCTTATCTTTACACAATGACCGCACGCCTTCTCAAAGACGGCGAAATCATTGACGAGGTAAGCGACAGATTCGGCGTTCGTGAATTTTATTTTGACAGCGAAAAAGGCTTCTTTCTTAACGGAAAGCATCTTAAAATGAAAGGCGTTTCAAGACATCAGGACAGATGGCAGATGGGTAACGCCCTCACCATAAAAGAACACACCGAGGATATTGAGCTCATCAAAGAGGTCGGTGCAAACTCAATCAGACTTGCACATTATCAGCACGACGAAAAATTCTATGATCTCTGCGACGAAGCAGGCTTCCTTGTATGGGCTGAAATCCCCGTTATCTCCAATTTCAGCAAGAAAAAGCAGGAGCAGGCAAAGTTCATGCTTGAAGAGCTCATCAGACAGAATTACAATCACCCCTCAATTTACACATGGAGCGTTGCAAACGAAATCGGCATCAACGGTGCCGCTTCAGGTCTTGCAGCGGGAATAAAAGAGCTCAACGAAATCGCTCATGCACTTGACTCAACAAGACCCACCGTCACCGCTCAGGTTACAATGACCTCAATCAACTCGAAGCTCAACGAAATTCCCGATATTCTCGGATATAATCACTATTACGGCTGGTATATGCAGACCGTTGACGGCATTGACAAGTGGCTCGATAAATTCCACGAGGCAAAGCCCCACATCAAGCTCAGCCTTTCCGAATACGGTGCCGAGGGCATGACAAATCTTCATTCCGCAAATCCCGTGCAGGGTGATTACACCGAGGAATACCAGGCATACTACCACGAGCACTACATCAAGTCGATCAATGACCGTGACTGGCTCTGGGGCTCATATGTATGGAATATGTTTGACTTCGGCTCTGCAATCCGCAACGAAGGCGGCGTCAGGGGCAGAAACAACAAGGGTCTTGTTACCTTCGACAGAAAAATAAAGAAGGATGCCTTCTATGTTTACAAGGCACACTGGTCAGACGAAAAATTCGTTCACATCGCAGGCGAAAGATTTGTTGACAGACCCACGGGCGAGCAGAAAATCAAGGTTTATTCAAACTGCGACAAGGTAACCCTCACCGTCAACGGCGAAAAACAGGAGCTTGAAGGCGATAAGATTTTCATTTTTGATGCAGTCATCAACGAGGGTGAGAATGTCATCACGGCAAAATCGGGCAAATGCACTCATAAAATCACCGTCAACGGAACGGATATCCCCAACCCCGACTATGTTCTTCCCGAGGGCTGTGAAAGCTTCGTTCGCAACTGGTTCAGTGCAAGCGACGAAATCAACCCCGACAACCTTTCGCTCAACGATACCGTCGGCGACCTCATCTTCAACAGCGAGGTTCAGCGACTTATCAAAAACCACGCAAAGATTACCATTGACAACGATATGCCCATTCTCAAGCCCGTCGGAAAGATTCCCCTCAAGCCCATCAGCAAGCTTGCTTCAAAGCTCGGTGCGGGTGAGGTAATCTCAATGGCAAACCAGTTCCTTCAGACAATTGAAAAAGATAAGAAATAATTTGCAATTTGTAATTCGTAATGCGTAATTAAGGGTCGCTTCGCTCCGATTTTTATAATATTGCTTACTCCTTGGCTCCTTTGAAAAGGAGCTGTCGAGCGTAGCGAGACTGAGGATTGATGAATGCATCAGCATTCGGGCGATTCGTGAATCGCCCCTACAGTTTTGCCGACTCATTCAGGCGGATGATTTTCGCTTTGGCGCAGGCGAGGCAATCTCAATGGCAAACCAGTTCCTTCAGACAATCGAAAAAGATAAGAAATAATTCGCAATAATTTATATTCTAACATCGTACGGCGGAGGCTTGCTTCCGCCGTTTTTTATTTTCATTGATTTTTTTATAATTATGTGATATCATTCATTATATATGTTTTTGAACAGGAGATAACTTATGTATCCTAAAGAAATTGAAAGATTTCTGCTCAGAGTGCAGAAGCCGGGACGATATACGGGCGGCGAGCTCAACAGCATTGTCAAGGATAAAAATTCCGTTGACATCCGCTATGCCTTCTGCTTCCCCGACACATACGAAATCGGCATGTCGCACCTCGGAATGAAAATCCTCTATTCTCTCGTCAACGCAAGAGAGGATGCATGGTGCGAGCGTGTTTTTGCTCCGTGGACCGACATGGAAGAGGTCATGCGTGAAAACAATATTCCTCTTTACGGACTCGAAAGCGGCGATGCGATAAAGGATTTTGACATTCTCGGCTTTACCCTGCAGTATGAGCTGAGCTATACCAATGTTCTCAACATGCTTGACCTTGCTCAGCTTCCCGTCAGAGCAAAGGACAGAACCGCTCTTACTCCGATTGTCATTGCGGGCGGTGCTTGCGTATGCAATGCCGAGCCGATAGCGGATTTCGTTGACATCACCCTCCCCGGTGACGGCGAAGAGGTGACAAACGAGCTCATCGACCTTCTTAAAGAATACAAGGCAAAAGGTGCAACAAAGCAGGAATTTCTTGCCGCTGCCGCTCAGATAAAGGGCGTTTATGTGCCCTCTCTTTATGAGGTTGAATATAACGAAGATAACACGGTGAAATCCGTAATTCCCACCTGCGGAGCACCCGAAAAGGTTGAAAAAAGAAATGTTGCCGATCTCGACAGCATGTTTTCACCCTCAGAATTTGTTGTTCCGTTTCTTGAGGTTGTTCACGACAGAACAACCGTTGAAATCTTCAGAGGCTGCATCAGAGGCTGCCGCTTCTGTCAGGCAGGCTTCCTCAACAGACCCCTCAGAAGGAAATCTCCCGAAACCGTTGAGGCTCAGTGCAAAGCAATCTGCGAAAGCACGGGCTATGACGAAATTTCACTCTGCTCCCTCAGCACAAGCGACTACAAGGGTCTTGAAAAGCTCATAACAAACATGCTTCCGTGGACAATCGAGCAGAAAATAAATATCGCCTTGCCCTCTCTGCGTGCAGATAACTTCCCCAAGGAGCTCATGGAGCAGCTCAACGCCGTCAGACGCAGCGGACTTACCTTCGCTCCCGAAGCAGGCACTCAGCGTCTGCGTGATGTTATCAACAAAAACATAACCGAGGAAGAAGTGCTGACTACCGCAGCACAGGCGTTTTCGGGCGGCTGGACCGCAGTCAAGCTTTATTTTATGATAGGTCTTCCCACCGAAACCGAAGAGGACATTGAGGGCATTGCAAATCTTGCTCAGGCGGTTGTTGACGAATATTATAAGAATCCCGACAAGCCGAAGGGCAAGGGTGTCAATGTCAGCATAAGCGTTGCCTCGCTCGTGCCCAAACCCTTTACTCCCTTCCAGTGGGAGCCGCAGGATAAGCCGGATGTGCTGATTGAAAAGCAGAATTATCTCGTTTCCTGCGTTAAAACCAAAAAGGTCACCGTTTCAAAGCATGTGCCGCATACAAGCTTCCTTGAAGGTGTTTTCGCAAGAGGTGACAGACGCCTTTCCGATGTAATCGAAACCGCATGGCGTAAGGGCTGCAAGTTCGACGGCTGGGCGGAGCATCTCAAGCCCGATATGTGGGAAGAAAGCTTCAAGGAAAACGGCATCGACCCGTATTTCTACACCGCAAGACGCCGTGAATATGATGAAATTCTTCCGTGGGACCATATGGACTACGGCGTTACCAAAAAATTCCTTGTGAACGAAAATGTCAAAGCCCACAAGGGCGAAACAACCGCAAGCTGCCGCGAAAAATGTGCAGGCTGCGGTGCAAACAGACTCAACGGAGGTGTGTGTGATGAAACCAGTAAGACTGTGGTTTAAAAAAGACGGTCTTGCCGTCTACATTTCCCACCTTGACATGAACAGATGCATGACCCGTGCCGTACGCCGTGCGGATATTCCGCTCTGGTATACCGAAGGCTTCAATCCCCATCCCTACATGACCTTTCTCATGCCGCTCCCGCTCGGTCAGACGGGCATGAGAGAGCCTCTTGATATCAGAATTGAGGGTGAGATGACCTTTGGCGAAATCAGAAAAAGGCTCAATTCCGTTATGCCAGAAGGCATTGAAATTGTTGACGTTGCAAAGCCTGAGCACAAGCCCAACGAAATTGCCGCTGCCGAATATGAAATTGATGTGTGGTTTGATGATGCTGAAAAGGCAGATGATTTTTCCTCAGGAGCAAAAATCATCATTGACAGCGGTATTCTCAATGCCGAAAAGCGAAGCAAAAAGGGCATAAAAACCGTTAATCTCTGCGAGCTTATCCGTTCGTTTGAAATATCCGCAGACGAAAACAAGGTGTTTATCAAAACCGTTCTTGCAGCAGGAAACACGGTCAACCTCAATGCAGAGCTGCTTCTCAACGCTCTTCTGTCATCGCTTACCGCTGAAGAAACCGACAGAAACATAGTCAGAACAAAGCTTCTCCGTGAGGATTTAAGCATTTTTGAATGATATAATCCCGAAAATCGCAGGCGTTTTGGTGCATAACTCTCAAAATGTTAAAAATATTTGAAATAAGCAAAAAAACACTTGCATTCTTCACTTTCATGTGATATTATATTACCTGCATTTGTGCCGTCATTAGAGTAATTCTGCTCAAAGACGAGATTTAATGCCAATAACATTAAAAAGGACGTTCCTCTTTCCGCCCTGCGGTTATGAACTTCTGAAAAAATCGGAGGAAATTTACAATGGATGCACTCAAACTCATCGCACAGGACTCACTCAAGTCCGAAGTACCCGCAATCGAAGTAGGTGACACCGTTAAGGTTCACGTTAAGATTCGCGAAGGTGACAAAGAAAGAATTCAGCTTTTTGAAGGAACTGTTATTGCTCGCAAGGGTTCAGGCATTTCTGAAACCTTCACCGTTCGCCGCGTATCATACGGCGTAGGTGTTGAGAGAGTATTCCCCGTTCATTCTCCCAACGTTGCAAAGGTTGAAACAGTCAGACACGGTCGTGTCCGCAGAAGCAAGCTCTACTACCTCAGAGACAGAGTTGGTAAGGCTGCTAAGGTTAAGGAACAGATCAGATAAAAAAGCTCGAGGGTGTAACAATTCGCGTTGTTACACCTTTATTCTATTTCTTTTAATTAATTACAAAATATCAGAAAGGAGAACACCATGCGACGCATAGAAGAATTCTGGATTGAATTTAATCCCGATGCAGGCAGAGCCGAAGAAAAAAAGCCGCCGTTTCCCGTTACTTTTCTTTTTGACATAACGGATTCCGTAAAAGGTGCCGTGCTGGTTGTTTTCCTCGTTTTTGCCCTTGTGTTCAGAGCGGTCGGCGTTGACGGCGATTCAATGAATCCCACGCTCAACGATAAGGACTGGGTTGCGGTTGCAGGCTCGGTCACCGAGTTTGACAGGGGCGATATAGTCATTATAAATCAGCCGTGGCGGCGTAACGTTCCCATCATCAAGCGTGTCATTGCCGTCGGCGGTGACACAATCAACATTGACTTTGAAAGAAGAGAAGTCTATGTTAACGGAATAAAGCTTGACGAGCCCTATATTTCAGAGCCCACATGGCTTTCCTACGATATCGAATTCCCGCTTACCGTTGATGAAGGCAAGCTTTTCGTTATGGGTGACAACAGAAACGATTCAATCGACAGCCGTTCAAGCCAGATAGGTCTTATTGACGAAAGGTATGTTCTCGGCAAGGCACTCATAAGAATCTATCCGCCCGATGAGTGGAAAATTTATGAAGAATAAGGTGAAAAAGCATGGATAATCAGAAAACATCAAACAAGGGTGCAGTAAACAGCATTTATGAAGCTGTTTCAATCATCGCAACTGCGGTTGTTGCCGTTGCCGTTGCCTTCACCTTCATTTTCAGAACGGTAGGCGTTGTGGGAGATTCCATGTTTCCCACCCTCAGAAACGGTGACAGAATAATTCTTTCGGCATATAATTTCAATCCCGCATACGGAGATATTGTTGTTACCTGCCAGCCCGAAGACTCTCCCGAGGTTGAAGATGTTCTTGTTAAAAGAATCATCGCAACCGAAGGACAGACGGTCGATATTGATTTTGATAAATGCATTGTTTATGTTGACGGCGTGGCACTCGATGAGCCTTATATAAACGAGCCCACCCGTGACAGAGAGGATTTCACTCAGCCCGTAACCGTTCCCGAAGGCTATGTTTTTGTTATGGGCGACAACAGAAATCATTCCACAGACAGCCGTGACAGCAGAATCGGCATGATAAGAGAAGAATACATACTCGGAAAGGCACTTTTCAGAATGATGCCTTTCGGTCAGTTTAAGATAGGTTAAGATTATGAACGAAAACATGACAGTTCAGTGGTTCCCGGGGCATATGGCGAAAACACGCAGACTGATGAAGGAAAGTCTGCATCTTGTTGATGCCGTGTGTGAGCTTGTTGACGCAAGAATTCCCGAAAGCAGCCGCAATCCCGAAATTGATGAAATCGTCGGCTCAAAGCCGAGAATAGTCCTGCTCAACAAATGTGACCTTGCGGATGACAGGGCAACAGCAAAAAAAATCAGGGAGCTTTCCGAAAAGGGCATAACAGCTCTCCCCGTTGACTGCAGAAGCGGCAAAGGACTTGAAAAATTTCAGCCTGCCGTCAGGGAGGTTCTCAAAGAAAAAATAAAGGCAAACACCGAAAAGGGCATGGCAGGCAAGGCTCTGCGTGTTATGGTTGTCGGAATTCCCAACACGGGAAAATCCTCGTTCATCAACCGCATGGCAGGCAAATACCGTGCAAAGGTTGCAGACAAGCCCGGCGTAACAAGAGGCAATCAATGGTTTGCAATCGGCTCGGGAATTGAGCTTCTTGATACCCCCGGCGTGCTCTGGCCAAAATTCGAAGACCCCGAGGTCGGATTCAAGCTTGCATTCATCGGCTCGGTCAAGGATGAAATACTTGATGCTCAGGAAATTGCCGTAAGGCTGCTGCTTGTTATGCAGAAAAACTACCCCGATCGTCTTGAAGAAAGATATAAAATCAAAGATTTTGAGGACCTTGAGCCCTATGAGCTTCTTGAGCTTATCGGTGCAAAAAGAGGCATGCTTATCAAAGGCGGCGAAACCGATACCGAGCGTGCGGCGGTTATGCTGCTTGATGAATACAGAAGCGGTAAGCTCGGAAAGCTGACGCTTGACTGAGAAAGGAGCAACGCTTGTGAAAAAGAAAATGCTGGCATTCCTTGCCGTTATTATTGTTCTTGATATTGCAGCACTGAGCGTTATGTTTTTTACCCGTGACAATGAGCGTGCACCCGTTAATGCGGATGCTCCCGCCGTCGGCACAACATCTTCCGAAACCGTACCCGGAACCACTCAGCCCGAGCTTTTTTCCCGGGTGAGCTTTGTTGCGGTCGGTGATAATCTTATTCACGATACCATTTATGAGCAGGCTGCCGCAAGAAGCAGCACGGGCTATGATTTCAGCGATGCCTACGAACGCATCGCCCACCTTATAGAAGAACCGGATGTTGCAATCCTCAATCAGGAAACGATTATTTCAACCGAGCATAATGTTTCGAGCTATCCCATGTTCAACTCCCCCGTTGAGCTCGGCGACGAAATGCTTGAAATCGGCTTTGATGTTTTCAACATTGCAACCAACCATTCTCTCGACTGCGGTGAAAAGGGTCTTATCTCCGCAATCAATTATTGGAAGGAAAGGAAAGCAATAACAACCGGTGCATACCTCAACAGTGATGATTATGCCGACATTCCCTTGCACGAGGTCAACGGCGTTAAGATTGCATATATCGGACTTACCGAATCAACAAACGGTCTTTCTCTCCCTGATGATACGGAGGTCATCCTTGTTCTTGCAAGTGAAGAAACCCGCATTCAGCAGAGAATAGCTCAGGCAAAGCAGGCTGCGGATGTTGTTATCGTCAACGCTCACTGGGGCAATGAATATACCCATGAGCCGACGGGAAATCAGCGTCAGCTTGCCGAAAAAATGGCTTCATGGGGTGCGGATATCATTATCGGACATCATCCCCATGTTATTCAGCCCGTTGAATATATTCAGAATGAAGACGGCAGAAAAACCCTTGTTGCTTATTCTCTCGGCAACTTCATTTCGGCTCAGAACAGAGGTCCGAGAATGCTCGGCGGAATGCTGAATTTTGAAATTGTGAAGAATAACACAACCGGCAGAATCGAAATTGAAAATGTTAAGTTTTCGGGCGTTGTTACTCACTACGGCCACGGTTGCTCAAATATCAGAGTATATCCTCTCGCCGATTACACGGAGGAGCTTGCCTCAAAGCACGGCGTAATCAGCAAGACCTCAGATTTCAGCCTGCAGTATCTTCACGATATCGTTAACGAAGTAATTGACAAGCAATTTCTGAAATAAAATCAAGGGGCGGCTCCGTGTCGCCCCGTTTTTAATAGGAGGAAACATGAATTTTGAATTTGAAATAAACGCAAAAAACAAAGGCTATCAGTCAGTCTGCGGCGTCGATGAAGCCGGCAGAGGACCTCTTGCGGGTCCCGTTTTTGCGGCAGCGGTCATTCTTCCCGAAAACTGCATTATCGAAGGTCTCAACGATTCCAAAAAGCTGACAGAAAAGAAAAGGGAAGCACTCTTTGATGTCATAAAAGAAAAAGCAATCAGCTTCAGCATAGCAAGCGTTGACGAAAAGACGATTGACGAAATCAACATCCTTCAGGCAACCTATCTTGCAATGGGAAAAGCGGTTGAAGGTCTTGATGTGCCTGCAGACTATGCTCTCATCGACGGCAACCGCATGCCTCCCCTCTCCGTTGACGGAGAAACCGTTGTAAAAGGCGACGCAAAAAGCCCGTCAATCGCAGCAGCATCAATCCTCGCAAAGGTCAGCCGAGACAGATTCATGCTTGAGCTTGACGAAAAATATCCGCAGTATAAATTCTCTCAGCACAAGGGCTACGGCACTAAGCTTCACTATGAAATGCTCACGGAGCACGGAGTTTCCGACTGCCACCGCATGAGCTTTCTCAAAAGCTTCTTCGGAGAGAAAAAATGATAAAGAACAAAACAGGTGCATGGGGCGAAACCTATGCCGCAAGATATCTGCGTGATAACGGATATAAAATATTTTATTCCAACTATGTCTGCCGCTTCGGTGAACTTGACCTTATTGCGGAAAAGAACGGCACCGTCTGCTTTGTTGAGGTAAAAACAAGAAACCGCAATACGCAGATAAGCCCCATGGAAGCGGTTGACGAAGGCAAAAAGCAACGTCTTGAAATGGCAGCAAAAAGCTATCTTTCGTTTGCAAAAATGATTGCGACCGCAAGGTTTGATGTTTGCGAGGTCTTTGTTGATGATAATAATGCTCTTGTGAGAATAAACTATATCGAAAACGCTTTCTGAGGTGACAGAATGAACCTTTTTGACCTGCATTGCGATACCGCGGGAGAATGCTTCAACAAAAAACAGCCCCTCTCCGACGGTAATCTGCATATCAACCTGTGTAAAGGTAAAGAGCTTGACAAATGGTGTCAGCTTTTCGCAATCTGGATTCCCGATGAGCTGAGAGGAAAAGCTGCTGAGGAATATTTTGACAAGGTCTTTTTGAATTTCAAAAACGAAATTGCGGAAAACTGCTCAGAAATCAAGCTGTGCAAGGAATCTGAGGATTTGGAATGTGCGGTTGACTCTCATAAATGTGCCGCAATTCTGACCTGCGAGGGGGCTTCTCCGTTTGCGGATAATGACAGAATTTATCTTGCCGGAAGCTATGGTGTAAAGCTTATCACCTTGACATGGAATGATGAAAACGAAATCGGTTTCGGCTGTCAGTCGGGCAGTGATTCGGGTCTGAAAGAGGTGGGAAAACGCCTTCTCAGAGATATGGAAAAGCTGAATATTGCCGCTGATGTTTCCCATCTCAACAGAGCAGGCTTTTTTGATGCCGTTTCGAGCGGTGCAAGGTTGATTGCATCTCATTCAACAAGCAAAACCGTGCTTGAAAAATTCCGCAAGGACAGCGAAGATAAGTTTTTCTCCTGCCGCAGGAATCTTGATGATGAACAGATTAAGCTTCTCATTGAATGCGGCGGTCTTATCGGCATCAATTTCTGCAAAAGCTTTCTAGGCGACGAAAACGACGACGGCTTTGAAGCAGTATACCGTCATATGTCACATATCCTTGATATGGGCGGCGAAAGCATTCTTTCAATAGGTTCGGATTTTGACGGCTGTGAAATCAATCCGGAGCTTGCAGGTGTTGACAAAATTCCTGCTCTTGCCGCTTTTCTCGGAGCTAAAGGCTTCGATAACAGACTGATTGAAAAGATTTTTTATGAAAATGCATATATATTCTTCAAAAACATTTTACAAAAGTAAAATAATGTGATATAATATTATGAATTTTTCCGAAAAGGATGATGAAAATGAATTATGTAAGCACAAGAGATACTGCAGTAAAGGTTTCGGCTTCTCAGGCGATAACCAAAGGTATTTCATCGGAGGGCGGACTTTTCGTTCCCGAAAAGCTTCCTGCTGTTTCGATTGACGAAATCAAAAAGCTTGCAGGTCTTGACTATATCGGCAGAGCAAAGTCAATCCTTTCTCTGTTCCTCACCGACTTCAGCGAGGCTGAGGTTGATTCATGCGTAAGAGGTGCATACGAAACAGGCTTTTCAGATGCAAAGGTTGCTCCTCTTGCAAAAATCGAAGACGGCGTTCATATTCTTGAGCTCTTTAAGGGCCCCACATGTGCATTCAAGGATATGGCTCTTCAGATTCTTCCCCGCCTTCTCACCGTTTCAAGCGGCAAGGCGGCTCCCGGCACAAAAATCGTTATTCTCGTTGCAACCTCGGGTGACACGGGCAAGGCTGCTCTCGAAGGCTTCAAGGATGTTGAAAACACTCAGATTCTTGTTTTCTATCCCAGCGACGGCGTAAGCCCCATGCAGAAGCTTCAGATGTGCACTCAGGAGGGTGCAAATGTTGCCGTTTGTGCTATTGAAGGCAATTTCGACGATGCACAGAGCGGTGTAAAGAGAATTTTCACCGATAAGGCAATCGGCGAAAAGCTTGCTGCAAGCTCAATGGCATTTTCATCCGCAAACTCAATCAACTGGGGCAGACTCTGTCCTCAGATTGTTTATTATTTCTCGGCTTACTGCGACCTTGTTGCAAGCGGCGAAATCAATGCGGGCGACGAAATCAACGTTGTTGTTCCCACAGGTAACTTCGGCAACATTCTTGCGGCATACTATGCAAGAGAAATGGGTCTTCCCATTAAGAAGCTCATCTGTGCTTCAAACAGCAACTCCGTTCTCACCGAGTTCCTCACAACCGGTGTTTACAACAGAAACCGCGAATTCTTCACAACAATTTCTCCTTCAATGGATATTCTTATTTCTTCAAACCTTGAAAGACTTCTTTATTCAATCGCAGGCAGCGAAAACGTTACCTCCTGGATGAACAGTCTTTCGGCTGACGGCAAATATGAGGTTGATGCGGAAACACTTTCTGCAATCAAGTCGCTTTTCGCAGCAGGCTGCTGTGACGACGACGAAACAAAGGCAACCATTGCAAAGATTTTCAAGGAAAAGAATTATCTCTGCGATACTCATACCGCCGTTGCAGTCAAGGTATACTATGATTACAAAGAGCAGACAGGTGATGCAACTCCCGCAGTTATCGCATCAACCGCAAGCCCCTTCAAATTCAGTGCAGCCGTTCTTGAGGCTGTTGACGGCAAAAACGACGGTCTTGATGAATTTGAAATGGTTGAGCGTCTTGCCGAAGTAACAGGCAAATGCTGCCCCGAGCAGCTTGCAAATCTCCGCAACAAGGCAGTAAGATTTGACGGCTGCTGCTCAAAGGACAGCATGGACGGTGTGGTATTCAATATGCTCGGTATCTGAGCATATTAATCACAGCATCCGCGTGCTCCGCCAACGGCATTTTCGTTAAGCTTAAAGGTTGAGCACTGTGTTTCACCGCATTTGCAGGCGGTTGAATTGCCGACCTCGATTGTGCCCGCAGTGCAGGCTGTGTTGCCCTTATGGTAAACGCAGTTTTTCGCAAAGCAGGTGATGGCACCGATTTCTTTATCCATGGTTATTTCTCCTTTCGGTTTAATCGGAAACAATCCGTATTCATATTATGGTCAGACGGTGCAGAATTATTTTTGGAAAGGATATGCTTTATGTCTCTTTTTGCAATCGGAGATACGCATCTTTCGCTCGCAACGGGCAAGTCGATGAATATTTTCGGCGGCTGGAGCGATTATGAACAGCGGCTCGAAACAAACTGGCGAAGGCTCATAACCGATGACGATACCGTTGTTATCGCAGGCGACATATCCTGGTGCATGAATCTTGAGCAGGGACTGCGTGATTTTGAATTTCTCAATTCCCTGCCGGGCAGAAAAATAATTCTCAAAGGCAACCACGATTACTGGTGGGCAACGAAAAAGAAGGCTGACGAATTTTTTGCAAAGCATTCATTCGATACTCTCAACATTCTGCATAACAACGCATACACGGCAGGCGATTTCGCAATCTGCGGAACGAGAGGCTGGTTTTTTGATGCGGAAAGCGATGCGGATAAAAAGGTTGTTCTGCGTGAAGCGGGCAGGCTGCGTGCTTCAATCGCTGCGGCAAAGGAGACCGGGCTTGAACCAGTTGTGTTCCTTCACTATCCGCCGCTTAACATAACGCAGAAGTGCGATGAGATTTATAATGTGCTTGTCGAGGAGAAAATCACACGCTGTTATTACGGTCATCTGCATTCATATTCCCATACGGGAGCCTTTATCGGTGAGTGCGACGGAATCCGTTTTTCGCTCATTTCAAGCGACTTTTTGCAGTTTTGCCCCGCTTTGGTCTATTGATTGTTGTCAATATGAACAAAAGAAAGCGTAAAAATACGGAAAATTTAACTAAACATAAGAAAATATAAATATATATAGAAATTTTAAAATTAATTTGTTATAATTTACCCGTTAAAAGAACAATTGGAGGAATTCTAATGAGTTTAGTATCAGCAAACAAAACAGAAACCAACACTTATTCGGTTGAAATCGCTATTGCAGCAGAGGATTTCAGAGCTGCAATCCAGCAGGCTTATCTCAAGCAGAGAAAGTCAATCCAGATTCCCGGCTTCCGTAAGGGCAAGGCTCCCCTTATGATGATTGAGAAGCTCTACGGTCAGGAAGTTTTCTTTGAAGACGCTCTTGATATCGTTTTCCCCGACGCAGTTCAGGCTGCATACGAGGAAGCAGGCATCGTTCCCGTTGATTCACCCAAGGATTTCGATGTTAAGACCATGAGCAAAGAAGAAGGCGTTGTTATGACCTTCAACGTAACCGTTAAGCCCGAAATCACTCTCAAGGCTTACAAGGGTCTTACTGCTGAAAAGGCAGAAGCTAAGGTTACCAAGGAAGAAATCGACCACGAAATCGAGCATATGCTTGACAGAGGTGCAAGAATCGTTAATGTTGACGACAGAGCAGCTCAGAGCGGCGATATCACAGTTATCGACTTCGAAGGCTTTGTTGACGGCGTTGCATTCGACGGCGGCAAGGCAGAAAAATATGAGCTCACAATCGGCTCAGGTTCATTCATCCCCGGCTTTGAAGATCAGATCATCGGTCACGCAATCGGCGAAGAGTTTGATGTTAACGTAACCTTCCCCGCAGAGTATGCTCCCGAGCTTGCTTCAAAGGATGCAGTTTTCAAAATCAAGCTTCACGAAATCAAGGTTAAGGAGCTTCCCGAGCTTGATGATGAATTCGCAAAGGATATGGGCGAATACGAAACAGTTGCAGAGCTCAAGAAGGGCATCGAGGATGACATGCTCAAGAGAAAGCAGGAGAGTGCACAGAACGCATTCGAAGATGCTGTTATCGAAGCTCTTGTTGAAAATGTTGAGGGCGAAATCCCCGAATGCATGTATGACAACAAGGCAAAGGAAAATGTTGATTCATTCGCACAGAGAATCGGTCAGCAGGGCATCGACCTTGACACATACCTTATGTATATGGGTATGGATAAGGCAATCTTTGAAAGCCAGATGAGAGAGCGTGCAGTTGCAGATGTCAAGATTGAGCTTGCAATCGAAAAGATCACAGAGCTTGAAGAAATCAAGGCATCAGATGAAGCAATCGCTGAAGAATATTCAAAGATGGCTGAGATGTATAATCTCGATGTTGAAAAGATCAAGGAGCTCGTTCCCGAAGCAACCGTTGCTGCTGAAATCGCAAGACAGCAGGCTATCAAGCTTGTAATTGATTCGGCAAAGGCAAAGAAGCCCGCAGCAAAGAAGGCAACCAAGAAGGCTGCTGAAAAGAAGGAAGAAGGCGAGGCTGAAGAAAAGCCCGCAAAGAAGCCTGCTGCAAAGAAAACAACCAAAAAGGCTGCTGAAAAGAAGGAAGAATCTGCTGAATAATCAGCCCGGAATTTAACTATACTTAAATATGAGCATAAAGAATAAACCGGTGTCAAAACCGGTTTATTCATTACTTTTTAATTTCTATTGCGGAGAAAGGATTGATTTTTAATGGCATTAGTACCTTATGTTGTTGAACAGACTAACAGAGGCGAGCGTTCATACGATATTTTTTCACGCCTTCTGAACGACAGAATTATCGTTCTCTCCGATGAGGTTAACGACGCAACCGCAAGCATTGTTGTTGCTCAGCTCCTCTATCTTGAAGGTCAGGATCCCGACAAGGATATCAGCCTTTACATCAACAGCCCCGGCGGCTCCGTAACCGCAGGCATGGCTATTTATGACACAATGCAGTATATCAAATGCGATGTTTCAACAATCTGCATGGGCATGGCAGCTTCGATGGGTGCATTCCTGCTTTCATCGGGTGCAAAGGGCAAGAGATTTGCTCTTCCCAACAGCGAGATTATGATTCATCAGCCTCTCGGCGGTGCAAGAGGTCAGGCAACCGAAATCAAGATTGTTGCAGACCACATCCTCAAAACAAGAGAAAGACTCAACAGAATCCTTGCCGAGAACACCGGCCGCTCAATCGAGGAAATCGCAAGAGACACCGAAAGAGACAATTATCTCACAGCTCAGGAAGCTATGGAATACGGTCTTGTTGATAAGGTTATTTCCAAAAGATAAGGTGTGACTGCCGATAAACGCATCGGAACAGTCAATATTATAAAAGGGAGATTAACATGCCCAGAGATGACGAAAAAAAGGTTTCCTGCTCGTTCTGCTACAAAACGCAGGACCAGGTTGACAAGCTTATAGCAGGACCCAACGTATATATATGTAACGAGTGCATTGACCTTTGCTGCTCGATAATCGAATCCGAGCCTCATAATCACCGCAACGATTTTGATTCCGCTTCGCTTCCCAAGCCTCAGGAAATCAAGGCTATGCTTGATGAATATGTCATCGGGCAGGACAGTGCCAAAATCGCTCTCAGCGTTGCCGTTTATAATCACTATAAGCGAATAGCAAGCAAGGGTGCAACCGATGTTGAGATCCAGAAGAGCAACATCCTTCTTCTCGGACCCACGGGCGTCGGCAAAACAATGCTCGCCCAGACTCTTGCAAGAATTCTTGATGTTCCTTTCGCCATTGCCGATGCAACAACTCTCACCGAGGCAGGCTACGTCGGCGAGGATGTTGAAAACATCCTTCTGAGAATTATTCAGGCGGCAGACTTCGACATTGAAAGAGCCGAAAGAGGAATCATCTATGTTGACGAGATTGACAAAATCGCCCGCAAGAGCGAAAATCCGTCAATAACAAGAGATGTCAGCGGTGAAGGCGTTCAGCAGGCACTTCTCAAGATAATTGAAGGTACCGTTGCGAATGTTCCTCCTCAGGGCGGCAGAAAGCATCCCCAGCAGGAATTCATTCAGATTGATACCTCAAACATTCTCTTTATCTGCGGCGGTGCTTTTGACGGCATCGAAAAGATAATCGAAAAGCGTTCCGAAGGCTCGGCACTCGGCTTCGGTGCACAGGTCAAGAGCAAATCCGAGGCGGCAAAGGAAAACCTTGTTGAAAAGGTTATCCAGCAGGATCTTGTCAAATTCGGCATCATTCCCGAGCTTGTCGGCAGATTGCCCGTCATAACAACTCTCAGAGAGCTCGACAAGGATGCACTCGTAAAGATTCTCACTACTCCCAAAAACGCAATTGTGAAGCAGTATAAGGAGCTTTTCAGGCTTGACGGTGTTGAGCTTGAATTTGACGAAACCGCTCTTGAAGCGGTTGCCGATAAAGCACTCGAAAAGAAAACAGGTGCACGCGGTCTTCGCTCCATTATCGAAGGAGTGCTCATGCCCGTTATGTATGACGTGCCGTCTGATGTAACGGTTGAAAGAGTCTGCATAACCGCAGCAAGCGTCAACGAAGGTGCAGAGCCTCTTGTTGAACGCAACCCCAACAGCAAAAGAGCAAAGCTTGCCCCTCCCCCGAAGGTTACAAAACCCGGCAAGGGCAAGGTAGGATAAAACAATTACAGGTGACTGCAAACCGCAGCCACCTGTTTTTTTGTCTGCATCCCGCCGCAGACAATCCAAATAATTATTGCTAAATCTCATCTTCTCTGTTATAATGAATTAAATATGTAATCAAAAAGGTGATTTTATGTCGGCACCGCTTGCGGACAGACTCCGTCCGAAAAAAATTGAAGATATCATCGGTCAGCCGCATCTTCTGGGTGAAGGCAAGCCGCTGCGTAATATAATTGAATCAGGCGAACTGCCCAACATGGTGTTTTACGGACCTCCCGGTGTCGGTAAAACAACGCTTGCGAGCATCATCGCAAAAACAACCGACCGCCACCTTGTCAAGCTCAACGGAACTACCGCGGGAACGGCAGATATCAAAGAGGTTGTGGCAAAGCTCGATACCTTTCTTGCACCAAACGGAATTCTGCTCTACCTTGACGAAATTCAGTATTTCAACAAAAAGCAGCAGCAGACCCTTCTTGAATATATCGAAAACGGAGCGATTACTCTCATCGCTTCAACAACGGAAAACCCGTATTTTTATGTTTATAGTGCAATCCTCAGCCGCTCAACCGTATTTGAATTCAAAAGCGTAACTCCTTCTGAAGCCGAAAAAGCAGTAAGGCGTGCCTTTGATTTCATGGCAGAGGACAGAAACGAAGAATATCTTGTTGATGACGGTGTTTATTCCCATATCGCAACCGCAAGTGCGGGCGATGTGAGAAAGGCGATAAACAGCGTTGAGCTCTGTGTTCTTTCGGCAAACACGGCAGACGGCAAAAAGCTCATAACGCTTGAAAACGCAAAATCGCTCACGCAGAAAAGTGCAATGAGATATGATAAAGACGGCGACGAGCATTATGACATCATTTCCGCATTTCAGAAATCCATGAGAGGCTCCGACCCCGATGCGGCGGTGCACTATCTTGCAAGACTTCTCGAGGCAGGAGACCTGCCTTCCGCCTGCAGAAGGCTCATGGTCTGTGCCTGCGAGGATGTGGGTCTTGCTTATCCGCAGATAATTCCGATTGTCAAAGCCGCCATTGATGCCGCACAGATGCTCGGTCTGCCCGAAGCGAGAATTCCGCTTGCCGATGCGGTTGTGCTTGTTGCAACAAGCCCCAAATCCAACACTGCCTACGGTGCGATTAATTCCGCAATGGCAGATGTTGCCGCAGGCAGAACGGGTCCCGTTCCCCGTCAGCTTCAGAATATGCACTACGACGGTGAGGATAACCCCAACAAGGGTCAGTTTTATAAATATGCCCACGATTATCCCGGTCATTGGGTTGACCAGCAATACCTGCCCGACGCATTGAAGCACAAGAAATATTATGAATTCGGCGACAATAAAAACGAGCAGGCTGCAAGGGAATACTGGGCAAGGATAAAAAAGAAATAGGTTGTATAAGGAGATTTGATATGAAAAAGTTATTTGTATTCTGCCTTGCAGCAACAATGATGCTTGCTTTTGCAGGCTGTAACAGCAAAAATGATGCTGAAATCACCACTCAACCCGAAACAGAAATCATAACCGCTTCCCCTGAAACAGAAGCCGTTACCGCAATGGGCGATATAATCATCACAAGAGCCGACGTTGTTTTCGAAGAAAAAACAACCGCTGAAGAGCTTTTGGAAACCGAAAAAGCTGCCGAAGAAACAACGGAAGAAAAAACAGATGCACCCGAAACGGAAATTCCCGAACCCGCTACACAGTCGGGCTCAGATGCCGAGGCTCTTATCGGCGGCTGGCAGTATGTTTATGAAGACAGCGGATATACTTTAATCCAGAGAATCTATATCAACGAAGACGGCACGGCATCATATGCATACGGCGTGTATGCAGGAGAATACATAAGCTGGTATGACGGCACATGGTATGAAGAAAACGGAACGGTTTATTTCAACCTTATCGGCGGAGAAGCCGAAATGGGTGACCCCGAAGAAATAGAAGCTCCGACCGACCGTTTCACCATGCAGCTCGGCTGGGAAGAAAACGCAAACGGCATAACCTTCATCGACCATGACGATGCACTTGTTAAGGGCGATGCTCCCGGTTCATCCTATAATTTTGTTCCCTCGGAAATATAAAAAGACAAACAAGCGGATTGCACGGTTGATTCCGATGCAATCCGCTTATTATTTTTCACATAAATTTTTCGCCGTTTTCTGAAATGAATTTTCCGCCTGCGGTGCAGATTTCATCAGCATTGATAAGAGAAGAATATTCTCCGTCAAGCTTCGCAATTTCTTCGGGAATAACCGATGCTTCCTCGTTATCGGGGTCAAACGAATTGTATTCGCTCTCAAAAATCTCACACACTCTGCCGTCAAAAAGCTTTTTTACCGCAGAAAGTGCATAAACAGTAACGGGTTTTCCGTTTATTCTGAAAAATTCGCTGAGCTTTTCGCTTCCGTCTTCAACAACAAAAGAAAGAGCATAAATCATTTTTCTTTCTTCATTGAGAGCATTGAATTCGGCATCCATATCCGAAGCATCGGAAATTTTCTTTTGCAGATTGAGTGCAACACCTTTAAAAAGACGGGCTGAATCCGCATTTTTGATTTTTGATTCCGTGAGTATCGAAAATTCGTTGCGAAGCTCGTTTTCTTCTTTAAGCTTTTTTATTATTGCCTCGTTTGCCCTTCCTCTTCTCGCACTCGCCTGCCCTGCCTTAACGCACACAAAGAGAGTAAGAATTACAAGAGCAATCAGAATTGCTATAAGATAAGGTCTTTCAAGAAAATATGCAATCATAATTTATCTCCTATACCAATAATTTATAGATATCGCCTTTTTTGAGTCCGCTTTCCTTTGCCGCGATTTTCGCCGCATCGGATTTGCCCTCGCCCTTTGCAACAAGCTCTCTTGCATATTCCGCCGCCTGTTCAAGCGTCATCTGAACCTTTTCGGGCTTTTCCGCACCCCTGACAATAAGCACGATTTCGCCCTTTATTGCCTCTTCGGAATATTTTTCCAAAGCAGCGGCAAGGGTGGTTTTTATCACCTGCTCGTGAATTTTCGTCAACTCGCGGACTATTGCAATTTCTCTGTCGCCGAGAATATTCAGAAGGTCTTTGAGAGTCTGCATAAGCTTGTGGGGAGCCTCATAGAATATCATCGTTCTCTGCTCGCCGATAAGCGAAGCAAGGTGCTCCTTCCTCTCACCCTTTTCCATCGGAAGAAAGCCCTCAAAGGTAAAACGCCTTGACGGCATACCCGAAACGGCAAGAGCCGTTGCAAATGCACACGGACCGGGAACGGATTCAACCCTGATTCCCTTTTCAATGCAGAGCCTCACAAGGTCTTCGCCCGGATCGGATATCGCAGGCATGCCTGCATCCGTAACAAGAGCACAGCTTTCACCCGAAAGAATTCTTTCCGCTATAACGGGGCCGCGTTCGAAGCGGTTATGCTCAAAATAGCTTACCATGGGCTTTTTGATTTCAAAACGGTTGAGAAGCTTGAGCGTTACCCTCGTATCCTCTGCCGCAATAAAATCGCAGTTTCCGAGAGTTTCGAGTGCTCTCGGAGAAATATCCCCGAGATTACCTATCGGAGTGCCGACAACAAAAAGAGTTCCGCTCAAGAATTTTCACCTCTGTTTTCCAAAAGATAATCGCCGTAGATTTTTTTCATTTCATCGGAATAACCGCCGTCATCCCCGTGAACAAAAAGCTCGGGTTCAACGGTCATGCCGCTTTTTCCGCCTCTCCTGCCCTCGACAAGAGCAAGCCACGGTGCTTTCCCCGGACATTTTGAAACAAGTCTGAGTCTTTTCGGCTCAATGCCTGCCGATTTCATTTCAAAGAAAAGCTCGCAGAGCCTTTCGGGTCGGATGCACATGCAAAGCCTGCCGCCGAAATTGAGAAGCTTCTTTGCCGCCTCACAGATATCGGAAAATGAACACATGGTTTCGTGCCTTGCGATTTTATCGGCACTGCTCCTGCTTTCGATTCCCGCACCGCTCGCTTTATAAGGCGGATTCATCGTCACAACATCAAAGCAGCCGAAGGGCACAACACCCTTCAGTTCCTTAAGGTCGGCATTGATCGCCGTAAGCCGTTCCGAAAGAGAATTATATTCGATTGCAGCATTAATCTGTTCAACGCCGAGCGGCTGAATTTCGACCGCAGTAATTCTGCCCGTCTCTTTTTTGCACCAGAGAAGCGGAATTATTCCGCAGCCTGAGCCGAGGTCACAGCAAACCGCCCTTTTTGAAGGCGAAGCAAAATCGGAGAGCAAAACCGCATCTGTTCCGAAAGTGTGAGACTCCGAAACAAAAACGGTTATCCCGCCGCCGATATATTCCTTTCTGAATCCGTCCATTTAAATCTCCAAATTTAATATAATAAAATTAATATAATAAAAGTATACCATTTATAAACGGAATTGTAAAGCCCGGCCGTCACCGCTATGGACAAATCGGATTTATTGTGATATAATTTTGTTGTATATGCGTAATTTCAACAAATTCTGTGTTTTTTTCGGAGTGTTGATATGAAGATACTGTTGAGAATAACTCTCGTTTTTGCGGCAATTGTTATATGCATGGTAGGCGTAAAAATCGGATATTACCGCTTCACCAACAAAAGCGGCTATGCCGCAGTCACTGTTTCAGCCAACAAGGTTACCGCAGTGCCATCAACCGAATACCAGACCAAGCCTGCCGCACCTGTGCCTACCCCCACGGATGCACCGAAGCCGCTGAAGGTTGAAGTTCCCGAAAGATTTGTAATTTATTCTGCCGCTGATTCAACCGGCTCTCCCGTCGGCTCAACCGTTGAAAAGCCTGACCTTGCAAGCTCTGTTTTTATCGGAGACTCCGTTTCTCTCGGCTTTTCACGCTACTGTGCAAAAAAAGGACTTATGAAGGATACAACCTTCCTCACCGTCGGCTCGTATTCCGTTGCCCATGCACTCAGCACAAGCACCGATGAAAGCAAAGGCTTCAAGCATCCCATGTATAAAGGCAAGGAGATGCCCGTGCTGAATGCGATTGCCGAAATCAAGCCCGAAAATGTTTACTTCTGCCTCGGAATCAACGATATTGTTGACCACGGAGTTGAAGGAACCGTCAAAAACTATTGCAAAATAATAAACCGTGTCAGAGAATCCGTGCCCGATGCAAATATTTATATCGTCAGCACAACCTTCCTTGTTGATGCGGCTCAGAAAAAGAACCTCAACAATCTCAATCTCTCAAATCTCAACCACAACATGAAGCTTCTCTGCCTTGATTATGATAAGCTTGAATATATCGACATAATGTCACATCTTCAGGATGAAAAATATGCTCTCAGGGCAGAATATTGCAGCGATGAATATATTCATCAGACCGACAGTGCCTATGCCGTCTGGGCTGAAATGCTCGGCGCAAAACAATAAAAGGAGTTGTATACCATGAAAAAATTTGTTTCGCTTGTTATCTGTGCGGTAATCTGTCTTTGCTGCTTCGCATCATGCACAAAAGCTCAGACACCGCCGCTGACAGAGGTTTATTCGTCACTTGAAAAAGTAACAAATATGCCGCCCATGTCGGTCATGCCCGATGATCTCATCAGCACCCTTTTCGGCTTTGACACCGCAAAATTTGAGGAATATGTTTTTGCCGAAGCCTCCGACCCCTCGGTCAATGCCGACACAATCATCCTTATAAAGCTCAAAGACACCGCAGACCTCAACGAAACCTGCGATACCCTGAGCCTTTATCTTGAAAGCGTAAAGGATAACACTCAGTCATATTCCCCCGTGAACTACGCCAAAACTCAGTCAAGTGCGGTTACAATTATTGATAACTACATTTATCTTGTCATCACGAGCGAATACCTTGAGGCTGCTCAGGTAATTCAGGATACCCTGCATAACGGCAACACCAAATCCGCAGTGCAGACACTTGTTGATGAATAAAAATCAGATAACAAAAAATTGAGGGGCTGCATTGCAGTCCCTCATAATTTTTTATCTTATTTGTCAATATAGTTGCTGAAAACAACCTTAACTGCTTCTCTGGGAATATCAAAGCGGCGGCCTTCGCAAACATCGCCTTCCTTAACATCATCGAGCTTTGCAAGAACATAGCTGCTTCTTACAACATTACCCTCTGCGTCATATGCGGTGTAGCCGATTTTCATGTTTTCTTTTCTTGAGCCGATTGCGATGATTTCAACATCCGCTCTGCCGTCTGCAGCGAGTGAATATCCGTCATCCTCAAGCTCTACGGAATTGATTTTTGCAACCGAATTCTTATAAACATAATAGCTGCTGAGAACAAACTCAACATTATTTGTTGTTTTGACATACTGAACGGGAGCGGTTGTGCCGCCTGCTGTGGGGTCAACATTGACGGGAGGAGCTGCGGTTGCACCGTAGGGGCTTTCGTATTTTACGGTCACGGTATCGGTTGTTGCGGGCTCATCGGGGATGTTTGAGCATCCGAAGAAGCAAAGAGTAACTGTTACAAGAACAAGGAATAAGCAAAGTGCTGATTTCATAGGGTTCAAATCCTTTCAACATATTTTATATATGATATCACATCTTTTTTGATTTTTCAACTGCAGATATAATTTTTGTAACCGTTTCTGCAATTTTTGCTGCCGTGCCGGGTCCGAGAGAGTTTGTTTCCTCGTAATGACGGCGGTCATGGCAGTCACGCCCGTTTTCAAAATACGGTGCCTCGGGATTGAGAAGAAAATCATTCGGCGGAAGAACATAGCCGAGCTCGTCATTTGCAAGGCCGATTATCATAACATCATCGCCGACGATTTCCTGCAGGGGCACGGGATTGATTTCTCCGCCCTTGCCCGTTGCCGATTCCTCCGCAGAAAGATATCCGCCGTAAACAAGCTCGGGGAATATTTCACACGGAAGCATGAGGATTTTAAGAGTATCAATCTCAAAATAGCTGATTTCGGATTTCATCGCAAAGCCCGATTTATCCGGCATTCTGTATTCCTTTGCGGAAAGTATGCCTGCCTTTGCGGCGATAAGCAGAATTGTGTTTTCCGCCTTGAAATAAACCTCCTGAGTGATACTGCCGATTTTTGCACTGAGAAGGGTTTCATCCTCTTCTTTAATCGAAAGTGCATAGTCCGCAAGCTGTCTGCCGATTCTTTTGGTTGATCCGGAAAAATCGTTTCCGTTTTCGCGGATTTCCTGCTCATCGGGAATATCCATGCTTATCATGCCGCCGATTGCACCGACGCAATAGAGCGTTTCCGCACCCGTTTCCTCAAGAATTTTTTCTCTGAGGTAGCATGGAAAATCAGCACTGACAAGCTCATTGCAGCCCTGAAGCGATTCGGAATGAGAAGCAAAATTGATAATATAAGTCTGCCTTGAACCGTCATCGGGAACAAATCTGAGACGGGTAAGCGTTTTTGAATAAACAATCGGAGTGCGTATATCCTCCTGCATATCGGGCACTTCAACCCTGCCGAGATAAAGCTTTCCGTTTTTGCGGTTGGAATAGGCAGCCTTTACCGCCTTTACCGTTTGCGAAAAGACAAGCTCCATGTATTTCGGGTCTTTTCCGCTCAGAGGAAGGGGACCCCAGATACCCATGGTATCAATGCCTGCATGTGAATGTGTGCTGACGATATTGATGCTTCTGCAGCCGCTGAGCATTGCAAAATCCTTAAGCCTTGCACGAAGCTTATTGACATCGCTGCTGAGCATTCCCACATCATCAATCGAAACAAGAACAATTCCGCCCTTGCCCGACAAATCGTCAAGCCATACCGCATGGGTCTGCGGTGCATCAAGAACACCCTTTGCAGGCTTGTTTTCGCCGTAGCCCGCAATATAGTATTTCTTTTTGTCAATGTCGTCGGGAAGGATTTTTTCCTTTGAATAGCCGAGCGAAAAGGTTGTTCCCCTCGCTCCCCGAGTGCAGATAAATTCCGCATCCTTAAGCGGAGGTGCCGCCTTCTTTTTTGTAACATGCCTTGACTGTGCCGTGAGAATTGCATCGAGGGATTTATAAAGTGCGTTGAGAGGTTTCATTTTTATTTCCTCCTGTCGTTTATTCCGACCAGTCGAATTTAGTGAGCTTGCCTTTGGTTAAAAGCTCGGGAAAATTCCACTGTCTGAGAACTTCATAAGCACCGATTGCAACGGAATTTGAAAGATTGAGGCTTCTTGCGGAGCTGTTGTTTATCATCGGCAGACGAACACAACTCTCCTGATTTTCATAAAGAAGCTCCTCGGGCAGACCTGCGGTTTCTTTTCCGAAAACAAGATAGCAGTTATCGGGATATTCAACCTGAGAATAAATTTTTGTTGCCTTGGTTGAAAAATAGAAGAATTTTCCATCCTTGTTTTTCTCAAAAAAATCATCGAGATCGGCATAATATGTTATATCAAGCAGGTGCCAATAATCGAGCCCCGCTCTTTTAAGCTTTGCGTTATCAACCTTAAAGCCCATCGGTTCAACAAGATGAAGCCTTGCTCCCGTTGCGGCACAGGTTCTGGCAATATTGCCCGTATTCTGCGGAATCTGAGGCTCAACCAGAACGATATTAAGAACTGACATTTTTATTCACCTGAAATTTTTTACATTGTTTTTATTCCCCCGAACGGACAAAATAATTCTGAAAATATCTGATTGGAGGGGAAATTAATGATGCTTTCATCATCAAAAAGCATGTCTGTTATGAAGGGTATGGGCATCGGTCTTGCCGTAGGCACGGCTGCCGCCGTCATCGGTTCTTCAATGATGACAAAGAGCAGCAAAAAGGCCTGCAGAAAGAATGCCATAAAATGCATGAAAAGCGTTGAAAACGCTCTTAACGGCATGATGAAATAATCAGCTGTTGAAATTGCTCATTGCCTTGTCTGTTTCGCCCTGCACCAGAAGCTCAACGGCATCGCACGCTTTCTCAGCAGCCTCACGCAGAGCGGAAATTTCATCCTTTTTGAAATTTGAAAGAACCCAGTCCGCAAGGTCATAATCGGGATGCGGCTTTTCGCCGACACCCAGCTTGACTCTCGGGAAATTATCGGAATTCATAAGATAAATGATGCTTTTTATTCCGTTGTGTCCGCCGGCACTTCCCTTGCGTCTGATGCGGAGCTTGCCGCAGGGCAAAGAAATATCGTCAAAAACAACAATGATTTTTTCGGGCGGTATTTTATAAAAAGCCGCCGCCTGCTTCACAGCCTCACCGCTGTTATTCATAAAGGTCTGAGGCTTCATAAGCAGACATTTGTGACCGCCCAGCTCGATTGAGGCGGTCACTGACTTGAACTGTATTTTATTGATTTTTATATTATTCTTATCCGCCAGCAAATCCGCAAACAGAAAGCCCGCATTGTGGCGTGTCAGCTCATACTGTCTGCCGGGATTTCCGAGACCGACTATAAGATATTCGGGCGGTCCCGACGGGGTTGAATTTCTTCTGAAAAAGCTCATACTGTGATAATCCTTTTAATTGGCCTGAAAAGATTCGATAACTGCAGTCTTTGTTGCTTCAACGCTTTCGCTGCCGTCATCATATTCTGCGGGAGTTCTGGAATAAACAACCTTTATTTCCATTTCATCAAGAAGAGCCTTTGCCTTTTCTGTCGAAAGCTCGCCGTCAGAGAAAAGTACGCTGAATGAAGCGGGGCCCGTTCCTCCGGGAGAAATGCCTAAATCCGCACCGAGATTTGTGTTTACGAAAACGCCGTTTTCGCCGTTATCCTTAACCTCGAAACCGTAAATCGTAATGCCTTCCTCGGAGTTGTTGGTAACCTCAATAATCTGCTCATAAGCAAGCCACTCTTCGGGAGCTTCATAAAACTGAGCCGCAAGAGCCTCACCCATGCCGTATTCATTTGCAAGCCTTGCCTGATATCTGTCGGGATTTTTGATAAGAGCGGTAAGAAGGGTATCGTTAAGAGTGAAATCATCCTTGATAACGGTAAGCTCAACCTCAGTCTGACCGGGCTCGCCCTTGTCAGAGAAAATAAAATATCCGCCGATTGCGAGTGCCGCAACAATGACGACTGCAACTATTGCTATTATGGCTTTTTTCATGGTGTTATCCTCCACAAATTTATTTACCCTTGCATTATGACAGATTTTAATTAAAAAAACAATAGAATTACATGAAATTTCGGAAAGAATTTACATATTATTAAAATAAAAATAAGGAGCAGTCCCACTGAGAACCGCTCCTTTGACTGTCGATAAAGTCGCTGAAACATAAACGAAATAAATGTAGGGGTCGGCGACCCGTCGACCCGTCGCACCGTCAGGTGCGGAAAGATTTTTAATGAAAAATGAATAATGAATAATTAAGGAAGAGCTCCGCCCTTACCCGATTTTTATATCGTAGGGGACGACCTGTGTGCCGTCCCGTTTTCAAAGAAAAGTGCAGTAGGGCGGGATGCCTTCATCCCGCCGTATATCCTTTCGTTTATTTGGCATTTTTTC
>JAFQRY010000009.1 GCA_017409845.1 Clostridia bacterium | reverse complement strand
GATGTCAACAGGGAACACCACCTGAAACAAATAAACTTTGAAAATGAGGTAGAGAAAATGGTAACAGTAGTAACAACATCAATCATTTGCGTAGCAGTCGTAGCAGCAGTGGCAATCATCTGCAGAACATTCTGATTAAAAAGAAAAACGAGGAGGATATAAGAATGGTAACAGTAGCAACAACAGCAATCATTTGTGTGGCAGCAGTAATGGCAGTGGCAATCATCTGCAGAACATTCTGATTAAAAGAAAAACGAGGAGGATATAAGAATGGTAACAGTAGCAACAACAGCAATCATTTGCGTGGCAGCGGTAATGGCAGTGGCAATCATCTGCAGAGTATTCTGATTTTAAAATTCAATATCACCGCTTACAAAGAAAAAACTCCGTACCCGAAGGTACGGAGCGTTTTTTTATAATCAGTCACTTGTGTAGGGAAGAAGAGCAATCTGACGTGCACGCTTGATAGCGGTTGTCAGCTCACGCTGATGCTTAGCGCAAGTTCCGGTAACACGGCGGGGAAGAATCTTTGCTCTGTCTGAAGTGAACTTGTTGAGTCTGTTTACATCCTTGTAGTCGATGCATTCAACCTTATCTACACAGAAAGCACAAACCTTTCTGCGACCCTTCTTGTTGGGTCTTCTTTCGCTTTTGTCGTAAGCCATGGTATTAACCTCCTTTTCAGTTTCAGTTTATGCGATCTCAGAACGGGAGATCGTCTTCGGGAATTTCCTTGAAATCGCCCTCGTCCGCAGTCGAATATGAGGGTGCGGGCTGAGCATTTGCATAGCTGTCATCTCTCGAGAAAGCATTTGTTCCGCTTTCTGACTTGGAGCCGCAGAAGCTTACATTATCTGCAACTATTTCAACAGCCTTTCTCTTGTTTCCGTTTCTGTCTTCATAGGTTCTGGTCTGGATGCGACCCTGAACAGCAATCATTGAGCCCTTGCGGAAATATTTGCTGATAAACTCAGCAGTCTGTCTCCATGCAATGATATCAATGAAGTCTGCCTGACGCTCTTCGCCCTGACGGACAAAGCCTCTGTCAACGGCAACCGTGAAGGATAATACGGAAATTCCGCTTCCTGTAGTGCGAAGCTCGGGGTCTGCAACAAGTCTGCCCATTACAACGGCATTGTTTAACATTTTGCGACCTCCTTAGTTCTTCTTGACAATGAGTGAACGAAGCACACCGTCTGTAATCTTTACAACACGGTCAAGCTCTGCGGGAAATTCAGGTGTTGCCTGATAATTGAAGAGAACGTAGTAACCCTCTGCTTCGTCGTTGATGAGGTATGCGAGCTTGCGCTTGCCCCATTCGTCAACGCTCTCAAGAGTGCCGTTAGCTTCGATCATAGCCTTGAATTTCTCCATGAGAGGCTGAACAGCTTCTTCGCCGTTGGCAACTGAAAAAACCATCATTGTCTCATAGCTGATGTTTGCTGACATTCTTAAAGCACCTCCTTCTGGTCTTTGGCCACGGTGCATCCGTGGCAAGGATAAAAATTCGATTAATCCTGCTGTCTTTTCACAGCGGTTTTTTATTTTAACAGAATATTCACCGATTGTCAAGAGAAATTTTCACTATTGCGAAAAACAATTTTAAAGTATATAATATAAATATCAATTCAGCTGCAAACGAGGTGAAAAGAATGAACGAAAGAATTCCATATCTGCGAAAAAAATCAATGTCGCTTCCGCTGACTCCCGGTGTTTATCTTATGAAAAACAAAAAGGGTGAAATAATCTATGTCGGCAAGGCAAAGGCACTCAAAAACCGTGTCAGCTCCTATTTCGGTTCACAGAACGTCATGTGGATCAAGGTACGCAGAATGGTTGAAAACGTTGAGGATTTCGACTATATTCTCTGCGACAGCGAATTCGAGGCTCTCATTCTTGAATGCTCGTTAATAAAGCAGCACAGCCCGAAATACAACATCCTTCTTAAAGATGACAAGGGTTATCACTATATAAAAGTAACAAAAAACGGCTGGAAAAATTTCACCGCAGTCAAGCAAAGGCTCGACGACGGTGCGGAATATATCGGACCTTATACAAATTCCTACGGTATAACAAATGCAATCGACACTGCGAAAAAGATTTTTCTTCTTCCTCAATGCACAAAGGTTTTTCCGAGGGATTTCAACAAAAGCCGACCCTGCCTTAATTTTTTTATCGGTCAGTGTGCCGCTCCGTGTGCAGGTAAAATGAGCGAGGCAGAGCATTCAGAGGCGGTTGACCGTGCATTGGATTTCATTATCAACGGCTCGGGAAAAGCGGTTGATGACCTGACCGCAAAAATGCTTGAAGCCTCTGAAAATCTTGAATTTGAGAAAGCTGCAAAAATCAGGGATAAAATCAACGCCATAAAAAAAGTAACGGAAAAGCAGAAGGTTGTTGCCGCTTCGGTTGAGGAGCAGGATGTTTTTGCCGTGGTATGCTCGGAAACAAAGGCATGTCTTTCCGTCATCCGCTTCAGGGATGCACGGCTTTATGACACCGAGCATTTCATCATCGACCTGCCCGAGGATATGCCCGGGGCACGGCATGAGCTGATAAGAAGCTATTATTCAATAAGGGATTTTGTACCGAGAAGAATCGCAATTGACGGCGAGGTTGCCGACAGCGGAGTGCTCTGTGAATGGCTTTCGTCGCTTGCAAAAAGAAAGGTCAGCATCGTTATTCCTCAAAGAGGAGAGCAGCACTCCCTCATGGAAATGTGCCGTTCAAATGCAGCACAGAAGCTCGGAATCTATCTCGGCAAAACAGGAAAATCCACCGCCGCACTTGATGAACTCGGCACTCTGCTCGGTCTGAAGGCTCCTCCCGAATTCATCGAATCCTATGATATTTCGCACACCGCAGGCAGCGAAAATGTTGCAGGCATGGTGGTTTTCAAGGGCGGTATGCCTTATAAAAAATCTTACAGACGCTTTGCAATCAAGGGCTTTTCGGGTCAGGATGACTATGCTTCAATGGCAGAGGTTATCGAACGCAGAATCCTTCGCTACTTTGAGGAAAAAGACAGCGGCGAGGGCTTCGGCAGACTGCCCGACCTTATCCTGCTTGACGGCGGAAGCGGTCAGGTCAATGCGGTAAAGCCCGTGCTCGAAAAATACGGTCTTGATATTCCCCTTTTCGGCATGGTAAAGGATTCTCACCACAAAACAAGAGCAATCGCACTCTCGGGAGATGAGCTTTCACTCACATCAAAGCGTGCGGCATTCACCCTTGTTTCAACCATTCAGGAGGAGGTCCACCGCTATGCAATCGAATATCACAGAAGCCGCAGAAAGAAATCAGCTCTTTCGTCAACTCTCACTTCAATCGAAGGCATAGGAGAAAGCCGATGCAAGGCTCTTTTAAAGCATTTCAAAACGGTGAAAGCCGTTTCGGAAGCATCCGAAGAAGAGCTTGCGGCAGTCAGGGGCATGAATAAAAATGCCGCAAAGGCGGTTTTTGAGGCTTTTCACGGCAAAAATACAGACGGGTAACAATTGATTTTACAACTTTTTTACCTTATATTAACATTTTATCTTGACATTTAATCATATTTAGTGCGATAATAAAGTGATACTTTATCTGAAAGTATATCTGCGGAGGACAGCAAATGAGAGTAATTACAGGCAGTGCAAGAGGAATGACACTCAGAACTCTTGAAGGCGATAACACAAGACCCACATCCGACAAAGTTAAGGAAGCTGTTTTCAGTGCGATTCAGTTTGAAATTGAAGGACGCAGAATTCTTGATTTGTTTGCAGGCTCGGGTCAGCTCGGAATAGAGGCTCTCAGCAGAGGTGCAAAAAATGCGGTTTTTGTTGATGCCGATAAAAATGCTGTCAAAATCATAAAAGAGAATCTTGCGAAAACAAAGCTCGATTCCCTTGCAACCGTAGCACAGACGGATTCAATCGCATTTCTCACCATGACCAACCAGATTTTTGACATCGCTTTTCTCGACCCGCCCTATGAAACAGGGCTTCTTCAGAAGGCTCTCTCAAAAATTGATGCAAGCATTGCCGAAGGCGGTGTTGTTATCTGCGAGCATCCCTTCAGGGAAGAGCTTGAGGATGAAATCGGCGGTCTGAAAAAATACAGAGAATATAAATACAGCAAAACGGCCGTAACCGTTTATCGGAAGGACTGATTCAATGAAAACGGCTATTTGTCCGGGCAGCTTTGACCCCGTTACCATCGGTCATATCGACATTATTCACCGTGCGGCAAAGCTTTTTGACAAGGTCATCGTCTGCGTTATGATCAACCGCAGCAAAAGTGAAGGCTTATTCACTGTTGAAGAAAGAGTTGAGCTTCTCAAACGCAGTCTGAGCGATATTGACAATGTTGAAATTGAAATGCATTGCGGACTTCTTGCGGAATACGCAAAGGAAAAGGGTGCATGTGCCGTTGTCAAGGGTCTTCGTGCGGTTTCGGATTTTGAATATGAATTCCAGCAGGCACTGACCAATAAAAAGCTCAACCCCGAGCTTGAAACGGTATTCCTCACGGCAAACGCAGAGAATATGTATCTCTCTTCAAGCGTAGTAAAACAGGTTTGTGAGTTCGGCGGAGATATAAGCGAATTTGTCCCTGCCGGAATATGTGAAGATATAATCAGACGAATAAAAGAAAGGAACAGGTTTTCAAAATGAATATTGAAAATTTACTTGACCAGATTGAAGATATACTTGAGGCAGGCACCAAGGTTCCCCTTTCAAGCAAAATCGGTGTTGATGCCGCCGCTATCAGAACTGCGATTGAGGATATCAGACTCAACCTTCCCAACGAAATCACCCAGGCAAGAGCTATCGTTGCCGACAGAAACAACATCCTCATCAAAGCCAAGGATGAGGCTGTCAACGCCGTAACGGGTGCTCAGGAAAAGTCAAGAGCTCTTATTTCAACCGCAGAAGACAAGGTCCGTGCCCTTGTTCTCAAAACTGAAGATTATTCAAAGAATAAGGTTGCTGAGGCTGAAGCTCAGGCAAAGCAGATTATCAATACTGCAAACGAGGATGCAAAAATCATCCGTGCCAACGCACAGCTTGAGGCTGCAGCCATGGTTGACAGCAGCGAAATCGTTATTCAGTCAAAGGCTACTGCCGAAGCAATCACCGTTGCTGCTCAGGAAGAAGCAGCATCCACTCTTGCAGGTGCAAAGGCTCAGGCAGAAAACATTGTCACCGCCGCAACAGAGCAGGCTGAAAGAACCATCGAGGATGCAAGACGCCGTTCGGATGAAGCAATCGACAAGGCAAACAAGTGGTCTGCCGAAATCAGAATTGCTGCAGGTGACTTCATCGAGGATATAATGAAAACAGCAGACGAAGCAATTTCAACAAGCCTTGCTGAAATTCAGGGTGCACGCAGCAACATCAGAAACGTAACAGGCAAAATCGAGCCTCCCGTGCAGACTGCAGATATCCCCGTAATTGAAGAATAATAACAAAAAAGCCCTCTGTCAATGACAGAGGGTATTTGTCGGTTTTTATTATTTGGAATCGCTGTCTTCAGATGCAATCCTGCGTGCGAAGCTGATGATTTCATTTTTACGGATGCTTTTTCTGAAAAGATTGAGAAGTCTGAGCTCCTCAAGTGAAAGGCAGCTTCCGTTTTCACCGCTTTCGGGAGAGGAAACCTTTGAAAACGGCTCAACATTTTTTCCGCTGACCGTTTTGTCACGGTAATCGCCGAGAAATCCGTCAACCGAAACTCCGTAAAATGCGGCAAGCTGAATAATAATATCAAGCTCGGGCTTTCGGTTTGACTCGTATTTTGCATAAGTCGAACGGTCAACGCCGAGATAATCGGATATTTCTTTTTGTGTATATCCGTTTTCTTTTCTGAAATCGTGAAGTATTTCACCAAGCAAGCTGCGCTCGGGAGATAAAAAATCGCCCACAAAATCACCTTCCGTAATAAACTGAAACAATTATACCGCCGTTTCAACCGACAATTAAAAAATGTTCCAAAAAGTCACACTTTTGAATATCAGCTAAGGAGTTAATCATATGAGCAGTCCGATATTTGCAAAAACAAAATATTTTATCATTGATATGGACGGAACCTTCTATCTTGACGGAAATATTATTGACGGTTCCAAGGATTTTATTGAAAAAGTTAAGGAAAGCGGCAGAGATTTTTATTTTTTCACCAACAATTCTTCAAATAATGTTGAGGTCTGCAGAGCAAAGCTCGAAAAAATGGGCTTCCCCGTTGACGAAAAGAGAGTTATCATTTCCTCACATGTTGCCGCTGATTATCTTAACCGCAATTATGCAGGCAAGAAGGTTTTTCTTCTCGGTAACGAAAGACTCACGGGCGATTTCAAGGCTGCGGGCATCAATCTTGTTGATGCTGACCCCGATATCGTTGTGCTCGGATTCGACACCACTCTCACATATCAGAAAATGTGGGATGCTGTTAAATATATTGACAAGGGAGCAATTTATCTTGCAACTCATCCCGACCTCAACTGCCCGACTGCCGACGGCTACATGCCCGATACCGGCTCTATGATTGAGCTTTTCGCCGCATCGACGGGCAAAAGACCCGTTGTGCTCGGCAAGCCCATGACTGCAACCGTTGATTATATTACCGAAATGCTCGGCTGTGAGCGTGAGGAGCTTGCCTTTGTCGGCGACAGACTTGCAACCGATATTGCCATCGGCATGAATCACGGCATCCCCTGTGCCCTTGTTTACAGCGGCGTTACATCTCCCGAAGAATATGCAAATTCAGATATCAGAGCAAGCGTTGCAGTTGAAAACCTCAAAGCACTTGCGGAATATCTTTGATACAGACAGAGCATAAAATCGTCAGTTCGAAACCTTCCTGACGGACACCTGCTCGGTGTCAAACAAAACCGGGGTGACAGGAACAATCCAAACTGTGTTTTTTATCGGATTATTTTCGTCACTTCTTCGTTAAAATACTCGCAAATCCGTCAAGGATTTGCTCCGTTTTGTGCCTTGAATTGCCAAAAATCTTCTCGATAAAAAATCTTTGACCCGAAAGCTGAAGATTTTCGAATGATTTTTGGATGGTGAGGGTGCAGGAAGGCTGACGCCTTTCATACCCGAGACACCGAAAAGCAATGAAAAGATTAGCTTTTGGGCATAGTTTAGATTGTTCCTATCACCCTATGGCGCTGCACGGCAGCAAAAAGGAGCATAAAATGAATAACAAAAAAATTATCAACCTCGTTCACGGAGCGTTGATTGCGGCAGTTTATGCCGCGGCAACCTATCTGAGTGCAGGACTCGGCATCGCTTACGGACCGATTCAGTTCCGCTTTTCGGAAGCCTTGACCGTTCTTTCACTCTTCACACCCGCAGCAATCCCGGGTCTCACAATCGGATGCATTATCGGCAACCTTTCGAGCCCTTTCGGAGCATGGGATATCGTTTTCGGATCACTTGCAACCCTTCTTGCGGCACTTTTTGCCCGTAAGCTGAGAAACATAAAAATCAAAGAGCTTCCGCTGCTCTCGATAGTCATGCCCGTAATTTTCAACGCACTCATCGTCGGAGCTGAAATCACGCTTCTTATGCCGACAAACGAAGCGAACCTCGCGGCTTTTGCCGTTGCAGCCCTTGAAGTCGGAGCAGGCGAGCTCGTTGTTTGCCTTGCAGGCGGCATTCCGATTTATCACGCATTGAAAAAAACGAAGATATTCAAGTAAAATCAATAAAAACAATCGTAGGGGCGACCGTTGGTCGCCCGTTTTTTATGCTGCATGTCATAGCGGACATTTATAACCGTATGGTTATTAATAAGAATAATTTTATAGTACAAATGGTAAAATATCAATAACCAAACAGTAATAAAAGGCGGTGAGGTTATTGGCATACTACAAAAGAATCCGTGACTTGCGTGAAGACCATGACCTTACACAGGCTCAGGTTGCTGAATATCTTTCCATGAAGCAGCCTCAATACAACCGATATGAACGCGGCTTGCGCGATATACCTTCGGATATTCTTATTGCTCTTGCAAAGCTTTACAACACATCAACAGATTATATTTTAGGATTAAAAGATAACTGACGGCGGCTTAATTCAAGCCGCCGTTTTTTTGCATAGTTTCTTAAAGTATATAGATGACCTCCTTGTATCTGGTAACACCGTTTTACAAGGAGGTTTATATTTTTTATCTTCAGTTTTAATATCAGAACAAATCAAAAATATAATTTCCGCACGCTATCGCCGCAAGATAAATCAGAACCGAAACAAACTTAAACAAATTCTTTTCCCAACCACACTCGATTTTATTTTTCAGCTTGTTTAAAAATCCATCTAAAACCATCGCAACAACAATAAGAGCCATCACTATAAGTGTTACCCAATTGTTTGTCACGATTGATTTAACAATAACAACTGCCGTGATCAGAATAACAACAGCTGCAAACAAAGAAGAAAGAAGCTTATCAGTAGTGTTTGTTCTGCTGAATTCACCTGTTGCCGCTGCTGCGATTGCTTTTTTGTGCCAGCGAAGGTAACCGCAAAAATCCATAACAGTATAAATTGAAAGAACAGCAAAAACAGCCAACAAAATTTCATTGCCTTTTGAAACCGTATCAGAAAACGACAGATAAAAAAACATTGTGGTAAATAAAGCGAAAGCTAAAATCGTTTTGGGCAGGCTGTGTTTTAAAACGGATTTATGGATTGATGCCAGTTCAACCTCAGGATCGGTTTCAAGAGGCAACGGGTTTTCTTTCTCATTCAGAAAGATAACCATATTCTTATATGCACAAACAAATTGCCAACCCGATGCCGCACAAAGTTCAAGATATTCTTTTTTATTTTCTGAAAGCAAAAAACTGTCCTCGTTTGAAATCTGCGGCAAATAAGTTATCGCATAGTGAAGGTTTTGTGGTTCAACTCGTATAAATTCCCATTCAGCCGGAAATTGCTTTTTGACAAGTTTCCATCCTTCAGAAGCTTTTTGCTCTAAAAATTCCTGCATGCCCGTACGGTCATAATAAGCAAAATCTTCACGAAAAGTCTTAAAGCTTTTTTCTTTAGACATAACTTTAACCCCTTTCACAAAAACATTTTTCGGTAATCCTCTGCCTGAGTGCATAGACGCTCATATTCGCATCTGAGCACAACTTTTCCTTTTTCCGACAAAACATAATTGCGTCGTCTACCCTCTGCTTTTGTCTGAATAATAATCCCTGAACCCAAAAACTGTTCAAGCAGATTATAAAGTGTACCCGAGCCAACTTTTACTCTGCCGTCTGTCATCTGCGAAACTTTATCCATAATATCAATTCCGCAACACTCCTCTTTAAGACACAACAAAATATAAAACATCTGCTCGGTCAATGTTTGAAATTTTAATCTTGGCAAAACAACACCGCCCTTATATCGAATATCGACATATATATTATATTATCGATATTCGATATTGTCAACAATAAAAAACGGCGGGAGCAAGCCCCCGCCCTACGCACAAAATATTTATCATTTGTTCAATATTTTTTCTTTCCGAATCTGACGGTGCGACGGGTCGCAGTAATCAAGCATTATTATAAAAAATCAGAGCAAAGCGACCCTTAATTACTCATTACGAATTTTATTATGTAATCGGGCAAGGGCGTAGCCCTTCCTTAATTATTCATTATTCATTATTAATTTTTCATTTAAAAAGGGTTTCCTCTATCTGCATTTTTCTTTCTTCACCGATATTTTCGATGCAAACAAAATTTCCGCCGACCGAACAGCCCTTTTCATCCTGTGCAAACGATATTTCGTGCTTTTCTACCTTGAGTCCGCGGAATTCCTCCGTGCATTTCTCATAAAATTCGAGCATGGCAAGCATTTTTGCCTGCTCTTGTGTGAGTCTGAGCGTTTTTTCCGCATATCGGGTTTCGGTGCATTCCGTAAAGCCGAACGGCAGGGTAACTCCGTTAATCCGCAGCTGCCTTTTTTCTCTGTATGCGGCATCGGATATTTTTCCGAGCGGTATTGAAAAATCAAGGAAATCAACAATATAGCTTTTCTTTGTGCCGACAGGCATTTCCGCCTTGATTTCCCTGCTCCTCGACACGCCGATTTTTCGGTTTGTTCTTGCCGCAACATAACCCTTCGCCCTGCAGAAGCTGACCGTCAGATCCTTGTTTTCTTCAATTCCGCTTATAAGCAGGTCACCTTTAAGCACGGGATTTCCGATTTTCTGCTCCTGAGTGCCGTTGAACGGGCGGAGAATAACAATCTGGCCGTCACGGGCAGCCACGATATCCGAGGGAGTATCGTCTTCGTCTTTTTCATCGGCAGCACCTCTCTCACGCACCTCAATCATTGCCGCACTTCCGCTGATATTGACATTGAGCCACGCAATGTCGCTCAATTTTATCAGAGCGGAATTTTCAACGGCAGAAATGTTGATTTTATCTGCTGCCGCACCTTTTCTGACTCCGAGCTCTTCAAAGACTTCAAGTATTTCTTCGCTCGGTACGCAGATGTTGCCGCTCACATCAATGCTCCAGATTCTTGTTGAAAGAATGCTGAGCGACGCAACGCAAAAGCATATGCCGATAACAACCCCTATTCTTCTGCTGTGACGGTCAAGAAAGAAAGGCAGACCGCTCTTTTTCTTTATTCTGACCCTCATTCCCGATTTTTTGGCGACGGGTCTGATTTTAAGATAATCCTTTCTTCCCATGCAGGCGGTGATAACTCCGTCTTTGCATCGCAACTCCCACAGAAGAATTCCCCTGAGCCTGCAGAGGTTGATAAACCTTTCGGGAAAACCGCCTTCAGCAATCAGGCTGACATATCCCGAAAGAAATCTCAGAAATTTCAGAACAAGCATAATAATCTCCTAATTGCAATAATCCACGCCCGTTATCGTGCCCCTTATTATCGCCTGACCGTTCTGCATTGATATTATTGTCAGCCCGCAGCCGCAGATTCTCACGGTAAGTCTGCCCGTATTGAGGGCGATCAGATTATCGTTATATTCAAGCACACCCTGACAGCCTTCGATTATCGCTTCGCGGTTGCCGCTTATTTCGATATGTGCATAGCCTGACACTGCATCCTGAGGCAAATCAAGGATGCCGGTTATCGAATCAATTATGCTTTCGGCTCTTGTGCCGTTTCTCTTTCTGTTTTTCATAACGCACTCCCCTTTTTAGAATTCTATGAATTGACCCGTTCAAAAATACATAGAATTAACCGAGGTGCAGACTATGAGAAACAGAGTTTTTATTTTTTTATCGGGAATTGCATTTTTCGTTCTGATTTTTCTGTTTTCGGAGGAATTTTCCTCAGGCTTTTCCGCAGGACTTTCAAACTGTGCGGAAGTTGTTATTCCGTCACTTTTTCCGTTTCTTGCGGCATCCTCTCTTGCTGGGTCGGGAAGGCTTCCACACAAAATTCAAAAGCTCTCCCTGCCGCTGACAAAACGGCTTTTCGGCCTTGACGGCAGCTGTCTTCCCGCAATAATTCTCAGCCAGCTCGGCGGATATCTTTCTGGAGTCTCTGCCGCAAAATCGCTTTATGAATCGGGAACAATCAGCCGCTCTCAGGCACGCAGGCTAATTCTTTTCTGCATCAGTCCGGGAGTCGGATTTTCCGTTAACGCCGTAGGCAATGCTCTTCTGGGATCAAGGGAAGCAGGAAAAATTCTGCTTCTTTCCGTTTGTGTTTCTTCGGTACTCACAGGCTGCTTCACCCGTTTTTTGCATGACAGCGAAGAAAAACGGATAAAATCAAAGACCGTAAGTATAAGCTTTTCCTCCGCTCTGGTCGGCAGCGTTCAATCTTCAGCCTCCGCAATGCTGAGCTGCTGCGGCTTTGTGTGCTTTTTTTCGGGAATAAGCTCGGTTATGAGCAGAATTATCGGAAATAATCATGCTTCGCTTGCCGCCGCATGCATTCTCGAAGTCACAAGCGGCTGTGCCTCGGCAACGGGTAAGGTTTCACTGCCCGCTATAGCCGCCGTGTGTGCCTTCGGCGGATTATGCGTTCACCTGCAGATTTTTTCTCTGGCAAAGGATATCGGAATCCGCATTTCCTCTTTTTTTCTTTTCAGACTTCTGCATTCTGCTCTGGCTTTTGTTGTTTGCCGACTGATTCTTTGCATTCATCCCGTTGAAAAGCAGGTTATGATTTCGGTTTCGGAAAACATTCAGCTGTGGTCCTTCTCCGCTCCCGCAGCAATTTCGCTGATGTTTCTTTGCGTTCTTCTGATATTAGACCTTGATAATAGCAAAAAACTATGCTAATATTTTAGAGTGACGGGAGCAATCCGAACTATGCCTTAAAGCGAGTCTTTTCAACGCTTTTTGGCGTTTCGGGATTGAAAGGCGTCAGCCTTCCTGCACCCTCAACCGCCAAAAACCATTTTAAAATCCTTCGCTTTCAGGTCGAAGATTTTTTATCGAGAGGATTTTTGGCTTATCAAGGCACAAAACGGAGCAAATCCTTGACGGATTTGCGAGTATTTTAACGACGAGAAGGCAGAAATCATCCGATAAAAAACATAGTTCGGATCACTCTCGCCACTCTAAGGAAAGGTTGTTGAAAGATGAGAAAAAAGCTTTTTGAAAAGAAAAAATATCCGCCGATGTGTGAGCATTGCGTTCACGGCAGGCTTTCTCCCGATGAGCAGTCTGTTCTCTGCATAAAAAAAGGAATTGTTGCCACCGACGGAAAATGCATGAAATATTCCTATGACCCGCTCAAGCGCAGACCTAAAAAACCGCTTATGATAGAAAAAGCCGATCCCTCAGAATTTGAATTATAAGGTGAACGATATGAAAATTATAAAAGAATTTGTATGCAATCCTCTTCCCACCGCAAACTGCCACGCATCAACTGTTCTTCCTCTGCCCGACGGCAGCGTTATTTCTGCCTGGTTCGGAGGCACAAAGGAGGGAAAAAAGGATGTTGACATCTGGTATGCACGCAGAGATGAAAACGGCTGGAGCAAGCCCGAAGCAATAACCTATAACAGCCGCATCCCCCACTGGAATCCCGTTCTTTTTCTTCGTGAAAACGGAGAGGTTGTTCTCTATTTCAAGGTAGGAAAGGGAATTTCTTTATGGCGTACCTTCTTCTGTGTTTCAAAGGATAACGGAAGAAGCTTTGACTCTCCCCGTGAGCTTGTTGCAGGCGACAGAAGCGGCGGCAGAGGTCCCGTTAAAAATAAGTGTATCCGTCTCTCCGACGGCAGAATTCTTGCTCCCGCATCGAGCGAAAACAGAGGCTGGAACTGCTTTGTTGACACCTCCTTTGATGACGGTCTGACCTGGAAAAAGGGTGCAAAAATCAAAACCGAGCAGACCGCACCCATCCTCAACAGTCTTAATCATTACACATCAAACCTCATTCCCATGATTCAGCCCACTCTCTGGGAGTCCGCACCCGGCAAGGTTCACATGCTCACAAGAACAGCCGTGGGCAAGGCATACAGAAGCGACTCCGAGGATTACGGCGAAACCTGGTGTCAGGCATATGAAACGAGCCTTCTCAACAACAACAGCGGTCTTGATGTTGTCAGAACTCCCGACGGTGCACTCTGGCTTCTTTCAAATCCCGTCGGCGAAAACTGGGGCGAGCGCTCTCCGCTCACGCTTCAGAAATCAACCGACAACGGTATCACATGGGAAACCGCACTCGTTCTTGAAGAAGAAAAAATTGACAGCGAATTTTCCTATCCCGCAATAGAATACCGCAACGGATCCCTTTACATTGCTTATACATACGAAAGACTCAATGTTGCCTTTGTTAAAATTGAGCTTTGATTCAGTCATTCACATATATTTAACCGATAATTAATATAAATCACTTGCCAAAAAATCTTTTTGCTGATATAATCGCATAGTATGGCAAAAATAAAATATAAAGGAGATTAATCAAATGAAGAAGATTATTTGTATTTTGCTTGCACTTTCAATGGTGTTTGCTTTCGCAGCATGCGGCGGCAACGGTGAAACTCCCGATTCGGGAGAAACAATAACTCAGGCTCCCGCAGTTGAGCTCACAGGCACTCTCGAAGAAATCACAGCTCAGATTTATTCAAACGCAACAACCCTCGAAATGATGCTCATGGATCCCATGGAAATCGACCTTGCAGACATTGAAGTTGCAGGCTCATTCATCGGCGTTTCCTCAACAGACTCAATCGAAAGAGCTGTTTACTCAGAGCCCATGATCGGTTCGATCGCATACTCAATGTGCCTTGTAAAAGCTAAAGAGGGTGCAGATGTTGAGGCACTCAAAAACGAAATCCTTGAAGGCGTCAACTACAGAAAGTGGATCTGCGTTGCAGCTGAAAAGGTTCTTGTTACAAACTGCGGCAACACAATTATGATGGTCATGGCTGCAGAAAATATTGTTGACGATGTTTATAATGCATTCAACATTGTTGCAAACGGTGCTGCAAGTGCTCCTCTCACCAAGGCAGGCGAGGTTCAGGAAGAAATTCCCTACGGTGAAGAATTCCCCGCTGAAGACGGCATGGACACACCCGCAGCAATGCCCGGCGAAGGCGAAGAAATCATTCTCGGTTAATTAAGCATCAAAAGCACCGGAGTTTCGGCTTCGGTGCTTTTTAAACCGAACTTTTATCAGCAAACAAGCAAAGTTAATGCGTAATTAAGGGTCACTTCGCTCCGGTTTTTATATAATATTGCTTGCCCCTTGGCTCCTTTGAAAAGGAGCTGTCGAGCGTAGTGAGACTGAGGATTGATGAATGCGTAAGCATTCGGGCGATTCGTGAATCGCCCCTACAGTCTTGACGATTCATTCGGGCGGATAATATCCGCCCCTACCCACACAGAATTATTTATATACCTTCGGGTAAGGTCAAAGCCCTTCCGAAACTATTCACTGTTAACTTTTAATAAAAGTATAAACAGAAAGGAGACTGCCGGTGCTTTTCTCAAGTCTGACATTTTTATTTGCGTTTCTGCCGATTGTGATGGCAGTCTATTATTTGCTGCCCTCGAAAGGCAAAAACCTGTGGCTTCTGGCGGCAAGCCTTTTCTTCTATTTCTACGGAGAGCCGAAATATCTCGTGCTCATGCTTGCGGTTATAACCGTCAGCTACATTTTCGGACTTCTAACCGAAAAAGCCGAGGGTAAAAAACGGCTGATTCTGCTCTGGGCATCGGTTCTTCTGAATCTTTCGGCACTTATTTATTTTAAATATACGGACTTTTTTATCTCTGTAACAAATTCCGTTTTCAACACAGAAATCGGTCTTCTCGGAATCGCTCTGCCAATCGGCATCAGCTTTTTCACCTTCCAGTCAATCAGCTATAATATTGACGTTTACAGAAAAGACGTACCTGCACAGAAGAATCCGATTAATCTTGCACTTTATGTGTCACTCTTTCCGCAGCTTGTTGCAGGTCCGATAGTCCGCTATACGGATATTGAGCGTGACCTCCGCTCAAGAACTCACACCATTGACGGCTTTGCATACGGCATAAGGCGTTTTGCCGTCGGTCTCGGTAAAAAGGTTCTTCTCGCAAACTCCTTCGGCAGCTTCTGTGAAATTTTCAGAGAAACCGACGAAAAATCAACCCTCTTTTTCTGGATTTATGCCGTTGCGTATTCCCTGCAGGTTTATTTTGATTTCTCGGGCTACAGCGATATGGCAATAGGCCTCGGCAGCATGTTCGGCTTTAAGTTCCCCGAAAATTTCCGCCATCCTTATATTTCAAAATCCGTTACGGAATTCTGGAGAAGATGGCATATCTCGCTCGGAAGCTGGTTCAGGGATTATGTTTATATTCCCATGGGCGGCAACCGTGTTAAAACCCCGAGATTTTTCTTTAATATTCTGACTGTATGGTTTCTCACGGGATTCTGGCACGGTGCAGACTGGACCTTCATCATCTGGGGTCTTTATTTTGCCGCACTTCTGCTGATTGAAAAAAGTATTCCGAAGAAAATCAAGGAAAAAGCTCCGTCTGCAATCAGTCATATTTATCTTATATTTGCCGTTCTTATCGGCTTTGTTATATTCAACGCAAACGGCGTTGAAGGAATCGCAAATGATTTCAAGGGTATGTTCACATCGGCTTATCCCCTCTGCACCGAAGCAACGCTTTATTATCTGAGAAGCTATGCCGTTCTGTTTATAATCGGCATAATCGGTGCAACTCCCGCAGTTAAAATTGCAGCGGAGAAGCTGGATTCAACAAAAGCGGGCGAAAAAATATGCAACCTCGCTCAGCCCGCAGTAATCCTTGCACTTCTTGTTGCAGTTACCGCATATCTCATTGACGGCTCATATAATCCGTTCCTGTATTTCAGATTTTAGGAGGTGTCGGAATGGGTAAAAAAATACGCAACATTGCATGCATAATAATTTTTTCGGCATTCATTCTCACCCTCGGTGCTGCCTGCATTTTAAGAGAACCCGTTGAAATTCTTGTTTCCGAAAGACGCAAGGCACAGCAGCTGCCCGAAGCATCGGTTGAATCCGTTATGGATAAAAGCTTTTTTGACGGCTTTGAAAAATATCTGACAGACCAGTTCCCCATGCGTGACGGCTTCCGCACAATCAACGCCGCAATCCGAATGAAGCTTCTCCGTCAGACCGACAACAGCAAGGTTTATCTTGCCGACGGACACATTTCTGAGTTTCAGTCGGTGCTGAGTGAAAATTCGGTTAAGAATGCCGCCGCTAAATTCAATTCAATCTTTGAAAAATATATCAAAGGCAAAAACGCAAGGGTTTATTATTCCGTTGTGCCCGACAAGAATTATTATCTTGCCGAAAAGAACGGTTTTCCCTCTATTGATTACGGCAGAATGCTTGAGATTTATCATTCGGAAATCAAAAATATGGAATATATTGATATTTTTGACTGCCTTGGTGCCGATGATTATTACACAACGGATTCCCATTGGAAGCAGGAAAATCTCGGCAAGGTCATTGACCGGCTGAGCAAAAAAATGGGCTTTAAATCAAAACCCTTCAGCGATTACACTGCACAGAAGATTTCTGATTTTGAAGGCGTTTATGCTCCGAGGCTTGCACTCGGAAAAATGAGCGACGAAATAATTGCTCTCAAATCCCCCGTCACAGACGGTGCAAAGGTTTTTAACCTTGAAACAAACAAAACAATGCAGGGTGTTTACGATATGTCAAAGCTTTCGGGCTATGACAAATACGAAATCTATCTTTCAGGTGCGGCAGCTTTCCTGACAATTGAAAATCCGCTTGCAGAAGAAAAAAGAGAGCTTGTCGTTTTCAGGGATTCATTCGGCTCGTCGCTCGTTCCGCTCATGCTCGATGGCTACAGCAAAATAACCGTTGTTGACATCCGCTACATCTCACCGCAGATTCTCGGCGAATATGTTGACTTCACGGATTGCGACGTTCTTTTCATTTATAACACGCTCATTCTCAATCAAAGTAATATTTTAAAATAAACAAAAGGGATTTTTGGCACAAACCAAAAATCCCTTTTGTTTTTATTACGTTTTCTTTAATCAGAATATCACAGAAATCATCAGCAAAATCACCGCCATTTCTGAATGCGGCATAGTATGCCTTACCCTTGCCGCAGAAGGAAGCTGATTTTTTCATGCCTTCGGGAAGAGAATCCGTTTCTTCGCACCATATTCCGAAAACCTGCATGAGTCCGTCACCCGTGAATCCACCGAGATAACACATATCACTTTTTCAACAGCGATTCTATATTTTATAGAGTGACTTTTTTTCGTCAATAAGCTATAATCATCCCGAAAGGAGCGGTAAAATGAACATCAACGATTTCGGAAATTTCATCTGCACTCTCCGCAAGGAAAAGGGACTTACTCAGAAAGAGCTTGCTCAGATGCTTGATGTTACGGATAAGGCGGTCAGCCGATGGGAAACCGCAAAAAATTATCCCGATATAGAAACTCTTGAAAAGCTTGCACGGGCTCTCGGCATCAGCATAAACGAGCTTTTGGAATGCAGACGCATTCCGCCCGAGGATATAGCCGAGGCGAGCGAAAAACAGATTGTTGAGCAGATAAAAACCAACCGCAGAAGCAAAAAAAAATACAGAGCAATCATTGCGATTGCCCTGATTATTTCCGTAATATCGTCAGGATATTTTGCACTGCTTGCAAACGGCGTTTTTAACGGCGTTATCTATAATGAAATCGAATGCTACAGCAATGATTTGCTGACGGTGCTTCACAACATTGACGGCTACATAAAGCAGCGTCCGAAGGCAGACGGTGAGCTGATTATTTCCGATGGATGGGTTTTTCTTGACGAAAACAAAAACACAAGCGATTTTCATCTGGACGGCACCTGCAGAAACGGCAGAAATTTTTATGTAGACACTCTTCTTGATAATTCAAGCCGTTATTGCTCTGTCAATGAAATGAGAAAAAACATTGACCCCGTTGAAGGAATTCCGATGAGCGACCTTATAAGCCTTATCAATCAGCTTGATTTATCCGAATTCCCGACACCCGAAAAATATCATATCTGGATTTACGCCGTTCAGGACTACGAAAATCAGGATCTTTATCTCAACGAGTATCAGGCAAGCAAGAAAAAACTGATTTTTGCCGACGGGATTCTGCGTGAATATCCCGAAAAAACGCTCAGCGGAAAATATTTTTATATTTCTCTTGATATCTGCTATCACGGCTCAGCATTCACCGTTGCGGATATTTATTATAAGCTTTGAACAATTCCGTCAATATCGGGAAAATCTCCGATTGTTTTTGAATAATAAGAATAAATAACCTTTTTATTTTCGTCAACACCGACAAACGCAAAGAGCTGAAGCGGTCTGAATTCGTTTTCATCGGCAGGAGCAAAAACCCCCGATTCCATGATTTTTGTCTGATCCGATCCGACTTTTTCTTCAAAAAGTCTGTCGCCCGCAACGGCATAAACCGCACTGTCCGCCTCGAAAACATTATATTTCTTATAAAGCCTTGCTTCGGAGTCTGCGATAATCTCAAAAGGATATTCACCCTCGGGCTTCGCCGAAGGAACGATGAATTTAACATCAAACCCTGCAGCTGCAAGGTCCGCATATTTTTCTTTCAGCTCTTCAAGCATGCTTACGGTCAGACTGCATTCCGCTTTTCTGCCGAAAACAACGAGAGTTTTCTTCTCAGCGTTTATTTCTTCAAAGCTGTCACCGATTTCAAGAGCCTTACGGTATCCATTATCCTTCGCTCTTGCTTTTTCAACGGCATTCTTAAAGCGTTCAAGCATCCTTTCAACCGTTGACCTCGCACAGGCAAGATTGATTCTCTGATATCCTCTGCCGAGTTCGCCGAACATTTCGCCGTTATCAAGATAAATATTTGCATCCTCAAGCATTTCACGCACTTCAAGGTGGGTCATGCCGAGTGCACTCACATCGAGCCACTGAAGATAAGTTCCCTCAAGCGGATAAACCCTGATTTCGGGAAGGTTTTTTGCCATGAAATCCTCAACGCATTTTGCATTTCCGGCAATAACTCCGATAAGCTCATCAAGCCAGTCCTCACATTTGTTATATGCCGAGGTGCAGATTGTATAGGCAAAAACGTTGAGATGCATCTGCATATTCATCTTGTTGCGTATCATTGCCTTTGCTCTGATTTCATCGTTGGGAATGATGATATTTGAGCACTGAACGCCCGCAAGATTGAAGGTTTTGCTCGGTGCGGTGCAGACCGCAATATTATTTTTGGTTTCTTCATTTACATTTGCCATAACGGTATGCTCATATCCGGGCATGATAAGGTCGTTATGGATTTCATCATCAATGATAAAAACATTATTTTTGCAGCAGATTTCCGCCGTCTTTTCAAGCTCCTCACGGCTCCACACCCTTCCGACGGGGTTATGAGGATTGCAGAAAAGAATGGCGGTATTTTTTTGCTCCTTCGCCTTTTCTTCAAGCAGAGCATAATCAATTTCATATCTGCCGTCATTATTGATGAGCGGACAGAAAACACTCTTTCTTCCCGTTGCGATTATCGTCATATCAAACGGATAATAAACGGGCGGCATAACGATAACGCCGTCGCCGGGTGCGGTTACGGCTTCGATAAGCATTGAAAGAGCATTTATGATGCCCGGAGTCTGGAGAAGCCATTCTTTTTTGATTTCAAAATCATGGCGGCGTTTCATCCATGAAGCAACGGCATCATAATATTCTTCCGTAGGATTTGTGTAGCCGAGAATCGCTTCATCTGCAAGCTTTTTTATGTCATCAACTATCGGCTTTGCGGTTGGGAATTCCATATCCGCAACCGAAAGAGGCACAAATTCAGTTGATGCGTTTTTTGCAATTTCCCATTTTGCCGAGCCGAAACGGCTGCGGTCGGGAATACTTATAAAATCATGCTTCATTTATCTTCACCTTTATTATCTTCACTTATTTTCTGCTGCTTTTCTTTTCTCTTTTTTGAGCGGTAACGCATGATAAACCACAGGATTACAAGCACCTGAAAAATGGCTGCCGTAATTACGAGCGACACTATTTTTTCGCTGCCGAATGCAAGCCCGAGGAAAAGCACGATTGACCACACAAGTGCCGTTACGCACACAAATCTCTGAGGAATTTCCCACCAGATTGAGGCAAAAACAATCAGCGGTATGCATGCAACGGGAATTGCCATAATAAAAACAAGCCAGGGTCTTGTCGGACCGAATTCAAAAATCGTCATAACCGCAAAGACAAGAGAGAAAACAAGAAAAACAAGACCGACGCTGAGCAGAGGAATGATGATGCGGTTTGTCAGGTGCGGCTTTTCGCCCTTCTTTTTAACAACAATTTCTTCGCTGATTATATCGTTGAGAGTAACTCCGAAAAGCTCTGCAATTTTATGGATAACAAGTATGTCGGGTATTCCGTCTCCCCGCTCCCACTTTGAAACAGACTTATCCGAATAGTTGAGAGCCTCGGCAAGTTCCGCCTGAGTCATTCCTTTTTCCTTTCGCAGAGAAGCAATGTTTTTTGCAATATTTTCTCTGAGCTTTTCTTCCGTCACGGGTAAAACCTCCTCCCGGAATACAATACACGGATTATAACACATCATATGCGAAAAATCAAGCGAAACCGTTGATATTCTTAGGTTTCTACTCAGGGTAGAGTGGCATTTTACGGTTGATAGAGCCGATTTTTGAGCCAGTAGGGTGACTTTTACTGGTAAAAATGATATCTTGGGTATTGTTGAACCGACGTTACAAAACCGGCTTTTTGTGACGCGGAATTAAATACTACACGGAAGGTGACATTATGGCAAAACCCGACATCAGACTTTACGAAGTATCCCCCATCAGCAGCATTGCTGATATGATTAATCAGGCAATCAGCGAAGTTCCCGCGGGAATCGCATACAGATATAAAGAGGGAGAAGAAATCAGATCATATACATTCAAAGAATTCTTTGATGTTGTCTGCTCACTCGGAGCATACCTTGCCGCAAACGGATATAAAAACACACGCACTGCCTGCATCGGCAGAAACTGCATTGAATGGATTATTTCTTATTTTACCTCTCTTCGCAGCAGCGGTGCATTCGTTCCCCTCGATAAGGAGCTGCCCGAAAACGATATCATTTATCTTCTCAACGACAGCGAAAGCGAGGTTGTATTTTACGAAGAAAGATTTGAGGCTCTTCTCAGATCACGCCGCAGCGAGCTGAAGCATGCAAAGCTTTTCATCGGCTTTGACCGCACGGAAAATGACGGCGAATTTGTTTCGTTCCGTTCTGTTCTTGCCGAAGGCGAAAAGCTTGACAAAACTGAATACCTTGCCTGCAAAAACGAGCCCGACGATATGAAAATGCTTGTTTATACCTCAGGCACAACGGGAATGGCAAAGGGCGTTATGCTCTCGGAGAAAAATATCGTTTCCTGCATCTATTACGGACTTCAGGTTTCAACCATCTATTCCTGCGGTCTTTCCGTTCTTCCCTATAACCACACATACGAAAGCATTGTTGATATCCTTGTATCGTTCCATCATCATTCAACACTCTGCATAAATGAGGCTCTGCCTGCAATTCTCAAAAATCTGCAGATTTATAAGCCCGATTATATTTATATCGTTCCTGCAATTGCGGAGATGTTTTACACAAGAATCATCCGTGATCTTGCCGCAAAGGGCATGAGCGAGATGTTTGAAGGTCTTGTTGCAAAGAGCGGTGCACTCCGTCAGCAGGGAGTTGACAAGAGAAGGGAAATTTTCTCGTTCCTTCACGATATGTTCGGCGGAAATCTTATCAAGATAGTCTGCGGCGGTGCGCCCATCCGCCCCGAGGTCGGCGAATTCTTCGATAACATCGGCATCACCCTCGTCAACGGCTACGGAATCACCGAATGCTCGCCCCTCGTTTGCTGCAACCATGATGATTATAATGATATCCGCACCGCAGGCATCAGACTTCCCTGCCTTGAATGGAGAATCGAAAATCCCAATGAAGAAGGCATCGGCGAAATCTGCGTAAAGAGCTCCACGGTTATGCTCGGCTATTACAATCAGCCCGAGCTCACCGCAGAGGTTATCGTTGACGGCTGGTTCCACACGGGCGACTTCGGCAGAATTACCGATGATGACCAGCTTGTTATTTCGGGCAGAAAGAAGAATATCATCGTTCTCAGCAACGGCAAAAACATTTATCCCGAAGAAATCGAAAGCTATATCCAGAATATTGATGCTGTTGCAGAGGTTATCGTCAGCGGCGTTGTTGACGAAAAGGGCAATGAAACAGCTCTTAAAGCAGAGGTTTTCCTCAACGAGCCCGTAGATGCGGACACTCTCCTCAATGCAATCCGCGAGGAATGCAAGGCTCTTCCCTCATACAAGCAGGTTTCATCGGTTGTTATCCGTGAAACCCCCTTTGCAAAAACGGGTTCAAACAAAATAAAGAGAAGCTATTGCTGCTGATGAAAAGTCCCCCGTGATTTTCGAGAATGAAAATCACGGGGGTTATTAATTAATCACTTACCATCTGTTTTCAACATATTCGCAGAAGGCGTACATATCTTTGATTTCGAGCTTTGTGCCGTCATCGAGTGTGACATCACCGCTCCACAGACCGTGAACCTGATGAGTGTGCATTCTGCCAACCTTGAGGTCGAGGTCGGTGTGATAATCATAGAAGGGCTTCATGGTCATGTTGAATCTGCCGTCCTCTGAAATGAATTTCCACGGCTCCATATATTTATCGGGCTTCGGGAAGGTTTCAACATCAACCGCACCGAATTTATGAGCTTTTCCGTCATAGAAAAGGCAGGTTTCGGTTGCATTGGATTCGTTACCGATTGCCCAGGTGATTTCAAATCCGAAAAGATGATCCTTTCCGTCGGGACCCTTTACATATGATGAGCCCGCACCCCAGTACCATACCATCTTATGAACGGTGTTTGTTCTGCCCCAGTCGAGAGTACAGAAGGAATCCGCCTTTGAGAAAACATATGTATCGCCGCCGACTTTGAAGGTTCCTTCGCAGGGCATGCACATCTGCTTTGTTGTCATGAAATATTTCTTGTCGCTCTCGTCAAAAGGAAGAACGGTTGTAATATTTTCAAGACCCGGCATGATATCCATGGTGAAATCACATTCAACGGGAGTGCCCTTGAAATCCATTTTATACCAGAGTCTTCTTGAGGTTTCTTTGGTGTCAAAGTCGAATTCAGCCTTGCCGACCTTGTCTTTATATCTGTTGGGAACATCGCCCTTTGCGGGAGGAACATGCTTGTTTGTGCCGAGGAAATACTGAATGGTGTCAACAATTGTAACACCTTTTTCAATATCAACAATCTTTGCACCCACAAAGCCGCCGACATGGATGTTGGCAAAGTTTATCTGCACCATGAGCTTGCCGTTGCAGATCTGATAAAAATCCCATTCCTTGCGGCTCATAATGCCCGATTTTACATAGTCACGGTTATATTCAAAAACATTGCGTCTTGCCCAGCCCTTTGCAAGAAGAGTTCCGTCGGGTGAAAGCAGAGGAGTGGGTTCGGTATACTCAATCTGCTTTGATTTTTCCTTCCATTTATTGAAAGGCACATAGGTTCTTTCGGTTGTCATTATTATTCCCTCCATGCATATATTTTTATTAATGGTATTATAATATAATAATGGCAATTTGTAAACAGGAATTGAAGAAGTTTATCTGCCAAGAATATAATCAACCGTTACGCCGAAATAATCAGCAAATACCGTGAGAATTCCTGCACCCATTTCTCTGCTCCCTGTTTCAAATTTGGAATATGCCGAGCGTTCAATAAAACAGTTGAATTTTTTCAGCTCCTCGCATAAAGCTGCCTGGGAAATATTTTTTTCGGCTCTGAGTTTTTTCAAATTATTCATTTTTTATCGTCCTTTCATTTTATGGGCAATGTGTCGCCTATATGGTATCACGCATCGCCTATAATTTCAATCAGAATTTCATATTCTATAATAAAACACTTATTACGGATGTGGAATTATGGATACTGTAACCGCTGTTAAAAACCGCATATTGCAGCTTTGCGGAGAAAGAAATATAACAATAAACAGGCTTGCAAACATGTGCGGTCTTCCGCCTTCATCACTCAAAGCAATCCTTTACGGCAGAAGCATGAACCCCAAGCTGCTGACGATTAAAATAATATGCGACGGTCTCGGCATCACTCTTGCAGAGTTCTTTGATACCGATGAATTCAATTCTCTTGAACAGGAAATAAAATAATCCGGCTGTGTGCGGCATTATAATTTTAATGTAAAAATATAACATATCAAGTGCTGCAAAAAAACCAGATTTATTTAATAATGACGATTGACAAGGCTTTTTCAATTTGTTATAATGCGATTTGAAGACTCGGCTTTTTTGGAAAGTCCGAAAGAGAGAGTGCATCATGGGCTGAAAGTGCACTTCGGATAAGTAGTAAGCACGGCAACACTTCAACGGTTCCCCACATTATAATACTAAAAGCGGATACATATTTATATGTATCAATACGGGTGGCACCGCGGGTTAAATTACTCGTCCCGGGAATTTCATTTCTGAAGTTCCCGGGATTTTTTGTTTTTACAAAATATCAAATCGGTCATAGGCGCAGCCTATCATTAATTTTTCATTATTCATTATTCATTTTTCATTATTAATTGTAAAGAAGATAAACCACCAAACGGAGGTATGATAAAATGTACAGAACTCACAGATGTAACGAAATAAGAGAGAGTCACATCGGTCAGAGAGTTGAGCTTGCAGGCTGGGTTGACGTTATCCGTGACCACGGCGGCGTTCTTTTCGTTGACCTGCGTGACGAAACGGGCGTAACCCAGGTTGTTGTTCACGACGAAAATCTCGTTAAGGGCATCAGCAAGGAAACGGTTATTTCTGTTTCGGGCGTTGTAACCAAGCGTGACGAAAGCACGGTTAACCCCAAAATCGAAACAGGTCTTGTTGAGCTCGTTTGCGATAAGCTCGATGTTCTCGGTGTATGCAGCCGTGACCTTCCCTTTGAAATCGGCTCAAACGACACAAACGAAAATATCCGCCTCAAGCACAGATTCCTTGACCTGAGAAATCCTGACCTTCACAAGAATATTCTTCTTCGTTCAAAGGTTATCGGTCACATGAGAAAGCTCATGGAAGAAAGAGGCTTCCTTGATATCCAGACTCCCATCCTCACCGCTTCATCTCCCGAGGGTGCAAGAGACTTCCTTGTTCCCAGCAGAAAGCATCCCGGCAAGTTTTATGCTCTGCCGCAGGCACCTCAGCAGTTCAAGCAGCTGCTCATGGTTTCGGGCTTCGATAAATATTATCAGATTGCTCCCTGCTTCAGAGACGAGGATGCCCGTGCCGACCGTTCACCCGGCGAATTCTATCAGCTCGACTTTGAAATGGCATTTTCAACTCAGGACGAGGTCCTTGAGGTCTGCGAAAGCGTTGTAAGCGATATTTTCAGAACCTTCTCCGATAAGAAGGTTACCGCTTCGCCCTTCCGCCGCATTCCTTATGCGGAAGCAATGGCAAAATACGGCTCGGATAAGCCCGACCTTCGCAATCCCCTTATCATCTGCGACCTTACCGATATGTTCAAGAGGGTTCAGTTCAAGCCCTTTATGAATAAATTCGTCAGAGCAATCGTTGCTCCCTGCAAAAACGAAAGATGGTTCTTTGATAAATCCCTTGCATTCGCAACAAAGCAGGCAAAGATGGCAGGTCTTGCACATATTACCCTTCTTGATGCCGCAAACTACGGCTTCAAGGATGACCCCATCAGCAAGGTTATGACAGAAGAAGAAAAGAAAGAAATCGTTGAGCTCACAGGCGTTAAGGAAGGCGAAACAATCTTCTTCATCTGCGATAACATTGCAGATGTTGCCGATAAGAATGCAGGCGTTATCCGCACATGGCTCGGCAATGAGCTTGAGCTTATAAAGAATGATTCATTTGAATTCTGCTTTGTTGTTGATTTCCCCATGTATGAGCGTGACGAAACAACAGATAAGATTATATTCACACACAATCCGTTCTCAATGCCTCAGGGCGGTCTTGATGCACTTGAGAATATGGATCCCTGCGAAATTCTTGCATATCAGTATGACCTTGTTTGTAACGGCATCGAGCTTGCTTCGGGTGCGGTAAGAAACCACAGCCCCGAAATCATGCGCAAGGCATTTGAAATTGCAGGCTACAGCGAGGATGAGGTTGAAAGACGCTTCAGTGCACTCTATAATGCATTCCAGTTCGGTGCTCCTCCCCATGCAGGTATGGCACCCGGCGTTGACAGAATCATCATGCTTCTTGCAGACACCGAAACAATCCGTGATGTTATCGCATTCCCGCTTGACGGCACCGCACAGGATCAGATGCTCGGTGCACCCGGCGAAGTTACCGAGCTTCAGCTCTTTGAGGCTAATGTCAGCATCAGAGGCAAGGGCGGCAGCGTTGAGGTCGGCGGCAGTGAAAGCGATAATTCCGCATTTGCCGCAACCGTCAAATCCGCTAAGGGCGGTGCAATGACCAAGGAGGGCTGGCTCAGGGAGCTTGAAAGCGTAAACGAGCTCTGCTTTGATGCAGACGAAAAGAAAAAGATGCAGAAAATCCTTGATATGATGGGTAAAAACGAAGCAAAGCTTGAAAAGACCGATACTGCGGATGTTGAAGCCATGGTTTATGTTATGCCCATGACAAATGTTCTCAGAAACGACGGCAGAAATCAGCCCTTTGCCCGCAAAGACCTGCTTGAAGGTGCTCCCCAGAGCACGGAAGACAGCTGGCAGGTTCCCAGACTTGTTAAGTGAGGTGCAGATAAATGATTTATATTAATGAAATTAATGCGGCAGGCAGAATTGCCGCAGACGATACAATTCTTGTTAAAGGCGTTCCCGCAACCGCAGGCTCAAAAATGCTTGAGAATTTCAAGCCCCTTTTCAGTGCGGAGGCTGTTGAAAGACTTGAAAAAGCAGACTATGAAATCGCAGGCAAAACAAATGTCGGCGAATTCGGTCTGGACCTTCTCGGTGAAACCTCATATTTTGCTCCCGAAACCGAAAACGGCAAGCTTGTCGGTGCAGCCGCAGCACTTGTTGCCTCGGGCAAAGTAAAGGCTGCTCTCAATGTTGACCTCAACGGTGCACCCCGCCGTGCGGCAGCTGTTTCGGGCGTTGATTTCATAAAGCCTACCTACGGCACAGTTTCACGCTACGGCATTATCGCCTGTGCATGCTCGGGTGAGCAGATCGGCGTTACCGCAGCAAACGCAGAGGATGCAAAGGAAATCCTCACCGTTATTGCAGGTCACGACAGCAAGGACGGCACAAGCCTTCCTGCCGAAAAATACGAATATTCAACAAGCGAAGATGTTTCCGCAATGAAAATCTGCATTGCAAAAGAGCTTTATGAAGCTGCAGGTGCAGAAGTCAAAGCAAGCATTGATGCTTATGCGGAAAGCCTTAAGAAAATCGGTGCAACGGTTGAAACCGTTTCAATTGATGTTGCTTCTCAGGCACAGACCGCATGGCAGATTCTCATGGCAGCCGAAACCACCAACAATCTTTCAAGATTTGACGGCGTTAAATACGGCTACAGAACTCCCGAATACAAAAACATTGACGAGCTTTATGTAAAGAGCCGCTCCGAATCAATGGGCTTCCTTGCAAAGGCAACAATCATCTACGGTTCGGATGTTCTCGCAAAGGCAAAATACGAAAAATGCTATGATAAATCGCTCCGTATCCGCCGCATTGTTTGCGATAAGGTAAGAGAAATCCTTGCAGAATATGATGCAATCCTTGCTCCCGCATGCTCACAGACAGCCTACGCTCCCTATGATGCTTCGGATGCTTTTGAAAAGGTTTATGAAGAAAGCCTTTTCACCGCAATCCCTTCAATCACGGGCGTTCCCGCAATGGTAACAAAGGGTGTTCAGCTCATTTCCGATTCATATAAAGAAAGCGTGCTTCTCAGCATTGCAAAAAGCGTGGAGGTGTAAATAATGAAATACGAACTTGTTATAGGTTTGGAAACTCACGTTGAACTTTCCACCGATTCAAAGCTTTTCTGCTCCTGCGGCGGTCATTCAAGCCCCAAGGAGCCCAACGACTGCGTATGCCCTGCCTGCAGCGGTATGCCCGGTATGCTTCCCGTAACCAACAAACACGCAATCGAGCTTGCAGTCAAGGCAGGCTTCATGCTCAACTGCAAAATCAACCAGTACACAACCTTCGATAAGAAGAGCTATTATTATCCCGACCTTCCCTGTGCTTATCAGATAACTCAGTGGTTCCACCCCATCTGCGTTGACGGCAGCGTTCAGATTGGCGACAGAACAATCGGCATCAAGCAGATTCATGTTGAGGAAGACGCAGGCAAGCTTGTTCACGACGAAGCAACAAACACTTCATTCGTTGACTATAACCGCACCAGCGTTCCTCTTATCGAAATCGTCAGCAGACCCGATTTCCGTTCGTCGGATGAGGTTATCGCATATCTCAAGAAGCTTAAATCAAGCCTTCAGTTTGCAGGCATTTCCGAATGCGAAGAAGGTGCAATGAGATGCGACGTCAATATTTCCGTTCGCCCTGAGGGCTCGGATGAGCTCGGCGTCCGTTCAGAAATCAAAAACATGAGCTCGCTCTCCGAAATCAAGGATGCAATCGAGTTTGAAAAGGTCCGCCACGTTGATGCAATCGAGCGTCACACGGAAATGCTTGTTCAGGAAACCCGCCGCTGGGATGATGTCAAGCGCCGCACCTTCCCCATGAGAAACAAGGAAACCGCAGCGGACTACAGATATTTCCCCGACCCCAACCTCATGCCCATCGTTATTGACGATGAATGGCTTGCAGAAATCAAGGCAAGCATGCCCGCAACCTCCGAAGAGAAGAGCGGCTACTATGAGGAAATGGGCATTGCCGCAAAAGAAGCATCCGTTCTCGCTTCCGACAGAAAGCTTTCGGATATGTTTGATGCGGTTGTTGCATCGGGCAGAAGCCCCAAGACCGTTGCAAGCTGGATTCTCACCGAATGCATGGGTCAGATGAAGCGACTTGAGCTCGCCTCTCTTGAAATCAGCCCCGACAAGCTCAGCAGAATCATTGAGCTCGTTGAGAGCGGAGAAATCACCCGTGCGGCAGGCAAAAAGGTTCTTTCGGCAGTATTTGAAGATGATGTTGATGTTGACAAATACTGTGAAGAAAACAGCCTCAACGCAAAGATTGATGACGGCTTTATTCTTGACACAGTCCGCCGTGTTATCGCCGAAAACGATAAAGCGGTTGCCGACTACAAGAGCGGCAAGGTCAAAGCAATGCAGTCACTCTTCGGCTCGGTTATGAAAGAGCTCAGAGGCAACGGCGACCCCGCTGTTATCCGTGAGCTTCTTGAAAAGGAACTTAATAAATAACATTGATACCTCTGCGAAAAAAGACAATTCTTTTTTCGCAGAGGTATTTTACTTTATGTTAATATATGTTATAATTATTTTTAAATAAAACTTTAGGGAGATTCACATGATCGCAAACAAATTCAAACGCACAAAGCTTGCCTGCTATCTGGCATATTTCACCATGTCATCGGTTTTCAGTCTGCCGCCCCTCCTTTTTGCTTCACTTCAGGATATTTACGGCATTTCATACACCCTTCTAGGCACTCTTGTGCTCACAAACTTCTGCACCCAGATGACGGTTGACCTCATCTTTACCGTCTTTTCAAAGCACTTCAATGTTAAAAAAGTTGTCAGAATCATGCCGCTTATAACCTCGGCAGGTCTGCTCATCTATGCAGTTTTTCCAAAGCTTTTTCCGCAGTATGCATACATAGGTCTCGTTATCGGAACGGTGATTTTCTCTGTTTCGGCAGGACTTTCAGAAGTGCTTCTCAGCCCCGTTATTGCCGCAATTCCTTCGGATAATCCGCAAAAGGATATGAGCCTTCTTCATTCGCTTTATGCCTTCGGCGTTTTTACGGTTGTTGTTATCAGCACCCTTTTCCTCAGATTTTTCGGTTCGGAAAACTGGATGTGGCTCACAATTTTCTGGGCTGTTCTTCCCGTTTCCGCTGCAATTATGTTTATGCTTTCACCCATGCCCGACATGGAGGAAAGCTCCTCTGACGGAGAAGGCACAAAGGGCACCCGCAGAAGGACTCTTGCTCTTGCAATATGCGTTGCCTCGATTTTCTTCGGCAGCTGTGCGGAAAACTCAATGTCAAACTGGGTTTCAGCCTATATGGAAAACGCTCTTCAGATTGACAAAGCCGTCGGCGATATCCTCGGCATGGCAATGTTTGCAATTCTCCTCGGCATTGCAAGAATTTCCTATGCGAAATTCGGCAAGAACATTATGAGAGTTCTCCTTTGCGGCATGGCAGGTGCGGCTGTCTGCTACCTCGTTACCGGACTTTCGTCAAATGTTGCTTTTGCTTTTGCCGCATGCATATTGACGGGTCTTTTCACCTCGATGCTCTGGCCCGGAACACTTATTATGATGGAAGAAAATATCCCCGGAATCGGCGTTGCGGCATATGCCCTCATGGCATCAAGCGGCGACCTCGGAGCCTCGGTTGCTCCACAGCTTCTCGGAATTGTTGTTGATAAGGTTGCCGAAAGCAGCTTTGCTGCAGAGCTTGCAGCATCAACGGGTCTTATGACCGAGCAAATCGGTCTCAAGGCGGGAATGCTTGTTACTGCAATTTATCCCCTTCTCGGCATCGGGGTTATCATATTCGCAATGCATTATTTCAAGAAAATGAAGGGAGATTATCATGGATAATTTTTCAAAAAGATTCAGAATCGACTGCTCACCTGTTGCACCCGAAAAACAGACAATAACAAAGGGTAAAACAAGACTCACCGTTATCGCCCCCTGCCTTTTGCGTGTTGAAACACAGAAGGACGGAAAATTCTGTGATGAGCCCACCCAGAGCGTGTGGTTCCGTGACTTCTGCAAAACGGATTTTGAAGTAAAAGACTCAAACGGCATTATCGAAATAAAAACCTCGGGTGCGAAATTCGTCTATTCATTAAAATCAAATAAGATGCTCCGCATTGAGCTTGCCGACGGCAGAACGGTTAAAAACTACAAGTCAGGCAACCTTAAGGGCACATGCCGCACCCTTGATATCACCGCAGGCATCATCACTCTCACAGACGGTGTATGCTCAAAAAACGGTGTTGCAATTCTTGATGACAGCAAAACTCTTGCCATAAAGCCCGACGGCTCAATTCTTCCCAAGGATAACAAGGGAAGCGACAAATACTATTTCGCCTACGGATATGATTATATAGGTGCAACAACCGATTTATATAAGCTTACGGGCAAGGTGCCCCTCATTCCGAGATATGCTCTTTCAAACTGGTGGAGCAGATATAAGGATTATTCTCAGGATGAATATCTTGACCTCATGGATAAATTCAAGGAGGAAGAAATCCCCATTACCGTTGCAACGGTTGACATGGACTGGCACTGGGTTAAAATCAAGGAAAAATTCGGCAAGGATGCACACAAGGTTACAAAGCATCTCAACTTCATGGAATATGTTTATGACGTGTGGTCTGTCGGCTGGACGGGCTACAGCTTCAACACCGAGCTTTTCCCCGACCCCTACGGGTTCATAAAAAAGCTCAAGGATGATAATTACCATGTCACATTCAACATTCATCCGTCAATGGGTGTTCGTTGGTTTGAAGACCAATACAATGACATGTGCAAGGCAATGGGTCAGAATCCTGCCGAAAAAAAGCCCGTTGCATTTGACATAACGGATAAAAAATTCACCGGAAATTATTTTGACATTCTTCATCATCCGCTTGAAAAAGCAGGCGTTGACTTCTGGTGGATTGACTGGCAGCAGGGCAAGAATACCGCCACTCCCGGTCTTGACCCCCTCTGGGCACTCAACCACTATCATTTCCTCGATAATGCAAAAGATAACCACAGACCGCTCATTCTTTCACGCTTCTGCGGTGCAGGCAGTCAGAGATATCCTCTCGGCTTCAGCGGCGACACAACCCAGACCTGGAAAAGCCTTGACTTCCAGCCGGGCTTCACAGCCACCGCATCCAACGTTGCCTATCCGTGGTGGAGCCACGATATCGGCGGCCATTGCATGGGCAAAAGAGATGACGAGCTTTATCTCCGCTGGGTTCAGCTCGGTGTTTTCAGCCCCGTTAACCGTCTGCATTCAACCAACAATGAATTTGCAGGCAAGGAGCCGTGGAAATTCAGCGGCCCCGTTCAGAGAATCGCAAGCGATGCTCTCCGTCTGCGTCACAAGCTCCTCCCTTATATTTACACAATGAATTACCGCACCCACACCGAATGCAGAGCCATCTGCGAGCCGATGTATTACGCTTATCCCGAAGATAAAAATGCATATAATTGCAAAAACGAATTCTTCTTCGGTACGGAGCTCATCGTTGCACCGATAACGGAGCACACCTCGGCAAAAACCAATCTTGCAGGCGTTAATGTGTGGCTTCCCGACGGAAGATACACCGATATTTTTACGGGCAGAATTTACGAGGGCAACAAATTCGTGAAGATGTTCCGCGATGTTGAAACAATCCCCGTTCTTGCAAAAGAAGGCTCGATTATTCCCATGAGCGTCAACGACAGAACCAATGACTGCTCAAATCCCGAAGAGCTCGAGCTCCTGATTTACAGAGGCAACAACACCTTCACTCTCTATGAGGATGACGGTGAAACCCTTTCTTATCAGAACGGCGAATATCTCAAAACTGTATTCACCGTTTCCGAAAGCGGCGACAAGGTTGAATTTTCCGCCGCAAAGGCAGACGGCGTTGCATCCGTCGCTCCCGAAAACAGAACCTTTATCTTTAAATTCAAAGATATCGTTTCTGCGGATGCGGCAGTAACCGTTGACGGCAATTCTTATGATGCAAAGATTGAAAAAATCGGCGGCACCCTTGAAATCACCGTTAAGGCAAAGGCTGTTTCAGATATAAAAATCATTCTGAGCAATTGTGTATATCTTAAAAACAAAGAAGAAAAGCAGGAGCTCATAAAGCTCATTTCAAAATTCCAGATGTCAACCGATAAGAAGGGTATGATTTATACTTCATTCGTAAAGAACGGCAAAGCACTCCCCTCTGTTTCCAAGGAATTTGCAGGTCCCATCAAAGAAATCCGCAGTCTCAGCAGATAAAGTAAAAAAGCTGTAAGGGTGATAAAAATGCTTTCACGAATAATAGCGGTGATTATGAGCGTTATATCGGTTTTCACCGCTCAGTTTTCGCAGCTCTTCTCCGAAGCGGAGCTTAAAGCCGTGCTTGCAAAAGGCGGCTACGAAAGCCCGTATATAGTAAGACCTCTCAGCGAGATAACCGTAAACGGCGTTTCCGTTGACGAATACCGCATTTCAGCCCCCGAGGGCACGCTGTATTCATATGCCGCACAGACGCTTTCCGATGAAATCCGTAAGGCTTGCGGCAAAAATATATCAGTCGGAAATGCCGCTCAAAACGCATTCATAATCAACGAAACGCTTAACGATACCGACAGCTTCAGCCTGAAGGTTGAAAACGGCAATATTTATATCACGGGCAGCTCTGAAGCGGGAATTTCAAGAGGAATAAGTGATTTTGCGGATGAAGTTCTGCTCGTTTCGGAAGGCAGCTTTGATTTCAGAGACGGCTATGAATTCAGCAAAACCTTTTCCGATTATGTGACCTATGAGGATTTCGGTGCCGTGGGCGACGGCAAAACGGATGATTCGGATGCAATCGTAAAAGCTCACGAATATGCAAACGCAAACTCCCTGAGCGTTTTTGCAAACGAAACCGCAACATATTATATCGGCGGTGCAGACAAAACAGCCTGCATTATGACCGATACCGACTGGTCAACCGCACGCTTTATAATTGACGACACTCAGGTTGAAAACAGAAGTGCATGGATATTCAATGTTGCTCCGTCGCAGGGCGTGATAAACATAACAGATAAAGTTTCTCCGCTTAAAATTAATGCCGTAAACATCGGCACGGTGCTTGAAGGTGAAAGCCTCGTTGTGCTCACGGATTCCAATGTGAAAAGGTATATCCGCAAGGGTGCAAATCAGAATTCGGGCAGCAATCAGACAGATGTTATTCTCGTTGATAAAAACGGAAACATTTCTCCCGACACTCCGCTTATATGGGATTTTGATGCGGTTACATCCGCTGTGGCATATCCGCTTGATACCGAAGTATTAACCGTAAAGGGCGGATTTTTCACAACCGTTGCAAATAATGCCGCTTCCGAATACAGCTACTATACAAGAGGAATTCAGGTCCGTCGCTCAAACACCGTTATAGACGGCTTATATCACGATATTACCAACGAAGGCAAAACGGGTGCACCGTATTCGGCTTTCGTCAGCCTTTCATGCTGTGCTGATGTGACGGTAAAAAACTGCACCTTCACGGGGCATAAAAAATATTCAACAACCGGCTCTGCGGGAACAAGCGTAACCATGGGTACCTACGATATCGGTGCCGCAACGGCGGTTAATGCAAGCTTCATCAACTGCAGCCAGACAAACGATATAACCGACAGCGATTTCTGGGGAATTGCAGGCACAAACTATTGCAAGAATCTTGTATATGACGGCTGTGCACTCTCACGCTTTGATGCACATCAGGGAGTTCTCAACGCAACGGTTAGAAACTCCGTTCTCGGTCATCACGGAATAAAGCTTATCGGAAGCGGAACGGCTCTGATTGAGAACACAACCGTTCTTGCCGAGGATTTTGTTGACCTTCGTTCGGATTACGGTTCAACCTGGAACGGTGAAATGATTATCCGCAACTGCAGATTTTATCCCACGGCAATAGCAAGCCATATCATAAAGGCAGAAAATTCCGAGGACCATGATTTTGGCTATACCTGCTATCTGCCTCAGAGAATAACAATCGACGGCTTTTTTATTCACAGAGCAGGAATCAATTATCTTTTTACTAAGGTCAATTCAAAGCACACCTCCGATTCATACAATGCGGAATATCCCGTTGTTCCTCCCGAGGAAATAACGGTCAGGGATTTCAGCAGTCTGTTTTTCGGAGAGCTTCACGTTTCAAAAAACAAGGCGATATTCAAAACGGAAATATCATAACATCAGATAAAAGCAGCCTCCCTGCAGCCGGTAATGCCGTATGCGGGGAGGCTTTGCTTTATCCGTAAGGCACTCATATTGCCATATCCGTTTCCATGGATTATAATAAAAGCAAAAAAATTTTAAAAAATTTCTGTTACATTTTGAATTTTCGTTGACTACTTAATGAAGGCTGATGAAAGGAGTGAGGATAATGAGCGAAAAGAAGCGTGCAGATGCATTGCTGCAGAAATGCTATAACGAATACCGCATCAGACTTTTCAGCTATTGTCTGTCACGCCTTGACGGCTCACGGGAGGCTGCAGACGACTGTGTGCAGGAGACCTTCATCGTTTTCTATAACAAACTACTTGACGGAGAGGAATTTGAAAATCCGAGAGCTTTCCTTTATCGGACAGCCGATAATTTTGTCAGACGGCAAAAACAAAAAGATGCCTCAGAGCTGCGGCGGCAGGTGCCGCTTGAAGCAGCGGAGGATATCGGCACCACCAACGATAACTACACCGCACAGCTCGATCTGATTGATTATGAGGAATGTGCAAAGCATCTTCTCGGTCTTCTCACCGATGAAGAAAAACAAATCTATGATTTGCGGTACATACAGAAAAACGGTGTTGAGGATATAGCGGAAAAACTCGGAATTTCACGGCCCGCCGCATCAATGCGGCTGATGCGGCTGAGAAACAAAATTAAAGATATGGTTTATTATTATACGAAAGGAGGCTGACGGAATGATGACTCTGAGCAAAGAAATACTCATGCATCCCGATTTTATGACTGATCTTGCGAACGAGCTTTGCGGAATGCTCGAAGAGATTATTGATGCTGAATTTGACAAGGGCGATGACACGGATTTTGATTTTATCGACGAATGTGCCGATGCGATAAACGCTATCCGCTCAGGCGATGATTCGCAGATACTTCCCCTTATTTCACGCAAGGCTTTTCTTGATAAAATCGGCATTAAAGCCGAACGCAAATTTAAAATTCTTGTTGCGGCGGCTGCAGCAATCGCAATTCTTTTCACCGCAGGAACACAGATTGAAGTTGAAGAAAACATTTCAATCGTTCAGGCACTTTCGGGCATCGTTTCGGATTTCTTCACAGACGAAAAACAGGCTGAAGAGACAACCACTCAGCCTGCAACAACATTAACCGCAACAGAAAAAGAAGCAAGCCTGATAAGCATCAGCGTTGAAGCAACGCCCGATTTCAAAACGGAATATTATGTGGGCGAAAGATTCAGCAGCAACGGACTGAAGGTTTTCGGCGAATATGACAACGGTGAAAAAAGGCTTGTGCGTATTGATGATTACACGGTTGAGGTTTCCGACAGCTTCGGCACGGAGCCGAAATATGAAACGGTTAAAATTTCGGTCGGCAGCTTCACTCAGACCCTTGAAGTGAGGGTAATCGAAAGCATTGAAACTAAAAAGCTGAATTCAATTTACGCCGTATTTCCCGATGATTTTACTTTCACGGCAAAAGATCTGAATAACATCGACCTTTCCGCAATGCAGGTTTACGCCGTTTACAGCAACGGCGATGAAAGGGAGCTTACAGCTGATGAATACGCCCTCGATATTGAAATTGAAAAGCATTTATTCAAAGAAGAGGCTTTTGTGACAGTCAGCTATGAAAGATGCTCATGTTCGTTTGCGATTTCCGTGGAGCAGAAAACGATTTTTCAGTAAAACGACATAAAAAACCGGCAGTTCGACAAATCGCTTGAAGCAGTAATGATTCAATGCTATTTTAAATCTGCAAGGAGGCATAAGCATGAAGAAAATCATAAAAAAATTATTGATAATTACCCTCGCTGCGGTAACTGCTATAACCGCAATGCCGCTGACGGGGATTGATGCTGCGGATATTTTCACATTCAAAGCATCCGCCGCCGAAAAAAGCGAACCCTTTATGTGGGGCGATTATGAATGCATAATCATCAACACAAACGAGGTTGAAATAAAAACATATTACGGAGATGACACGGAGATTGTTATTCCTTCGGAAATCAACGGAATGCCCGTGACCTCGATAGGTGAAAACAGCTTTCACGGCAATGACAGATCATATTATCATCCCAACTCAGCCAACAACAATAATATACGCAGGGTTGTCATCCCCTCTTCCGTAAAATCAATCGGTCACGAGGCATTCACCTTTATCGAAAGCCTTTCTGAGGTTATTCTTAGCGAAGGACTTGAAATTATCGGAGAATTTGCATTTGCAGACTGTCCGCTTCTCACGGAAATCAGGCTTCCCGAAAGCTTTAAAAGCTTCAGCTTTACTTCTTTTGAAAATACGGGTATCACAGAGCTTGTTTTAGGCTCAAACGTAACAAATCTGAGCTTATATGATTTTGAAGAATCCGTTCTGAAAAAAATCATATGCAATGCCGAAAATGTTTATATTGAAAAAATCAACCTGACCGTTCGCGACACAGCCCTCAGCGAAATAGTTTTCAACGGCAGCTTTACGGTTGACTCCGAAAGCCTTTTAACATCATTTGGCAATATAAAAACAATAACATGTAAAAACGGTGCGGATTACGACACAGTCGTTTACATGAGAGAAGCAGGCTTTTATCACTGCTTCAATCCAGACGGAAGCATTGTTTTTTCTTCAGATGAAAGCATTAAATCGGAAATATCGGTTTCGGACGGATTCGGATACTATATCAACGGAAACAATGAAGCGGTAATCACTCAGTACTTCGGCAATGAAGAAAATGTCATTATTCCCGAAACACTCGGCGGAAATTATCCCGTAACTGTGCTTGATGATTTCAGCTTTGCTAATTTCAATTATGACGGCACAACATCTGAAACAGATTCTTTTATAAAATCAATATCTTTACCTGACACAATAAAGAAAATCGGAATGTGTGCATTTGCCGGAAATGCCGGTCTCACGGAAATAAATTTACCCGAAAATTTAACAACCGTTCCTTATGAATGCTTCAAGGACTGCACATCTCTTGAATATGTTGACATGCCCGAAGGTGTTGTTGAAATTGAAGGCAGGGCTTTTTATTACTGTGAAAATCTCAAGAGCATCTCACTTCCCGAGGGAGTAAAAGAAATCGGAGAAAACGCATTCAGAGGTTGTTATGACCTTGTAACTGTCGGCATGCCCGGTGTAGAAAAAATCGGAGATGAAGCTTTCTGCTACTGTCATTCGCTGGTAATCAATGAATTGCCCGAAAATCTGACAGAAATCGGTGTTGAAGCGTTTTACCGCTGCAAGTCAATCGAACGCCTTGACCTGTCAAAGGTCACCCGAATCGGAAGGTTTGCATTCGGCGAATGCAGAAAACTTAAAGAGGTTATTCTCAACGATAATCTTGAATATCTTGAAAAAGGAGTTTTTCAGGCTTGTCATGCACTTGAAAGTATCAGGCTTCCTTCAAAGCTTGTTTCTGTGGGTTCAAAATGCTTCTATAATTCAGGTCTGAAAAATGTAACCTTCAATGAAGGTCTGAGAACAATCGAAAGCGGTGCGTTTTTTGCCTGCAGTAACCTTGCCGATGTTGTTTTGCCCGAAAGCATTGAATATATCTGGAGCTCGGCATTCAGCCAATGCAACAGTATCACAGAAATAACACTTCCGAAAAACCTGAAAATTCTCGGCTATCATGTTTTTTCAAGAAATGCAAATCTTACAACAGTTTATTTTAATGCAACAGACTGTAAAGTCTGTCAGAAACCCGGTGAAGAAGAATTTGTACCCGAAGACTGGGCAACAGCGTCACCTTTCTATGCAACAAAAATCACAAACATTTATTTTGGTGAAAACATAACAGCAATCAGCAACGATTCAGAAACCTGCGGCACATTTGAAAATTGCGAAACGCTTGAAGCCGTAACAATCCCCGATTCCGTTGAGGTAATCGGTACCGCTGCGTTCAAAAACTGCTCGAATCTCAAAACTGCAATTATTCCCGACAGCGTTGAAAAAATCGCCGATAATGCGTTTGTCGGCTGCAGCAGCCTCACAATCTATTGCTCAGAAACCTCATACGCCTACAGCTACGCAACCGCAAACGGTATTTCCGTGAGCACCTTTGTTATTTCATCAATACCCAATCAGGTCTATACCGGCTCGGCAATCAAACCTTCATTCACCGTAACCCTTTCAGGCAAAGTGCTCACAAAAGGCGTTGACTATTCCGTCAGCTATTCAAACAACATAAATGTAGGTCATGCAACGGTTGTTATTCAGGGTATGGGCAGCTATGATAAATTCTCCGGCAAAGCCACCTTCACGATTGTGACAAGAAGCATTTCAAAAGCAAGCATTGCGGATATCAACCCCCAGAAATACACAGGCTCGCAGGTAAAGCCTTCTCTCACCGTTACGGATAACGGGCGGTATCTTAAGGAAGGCAAGGATTATAATGTATATTATTATAATAATATAAACTACGGAACTGCGTATGTTTCGGTTGCGGGCACGGGTAACTATTCCGGCTCGGTTCAGAAAAGCTTTGTTATCAAGGAGCTTGACGGCAGCGAGCTTTTCATAAACCGTTTTATCAGCTTCATCACGGATTTCTTCGCGAAATTTTTCGGCATTTTCACGGTTTTATAAAATATTTTCCTGAATCCGCTTGACTCTCACGCTGCGTTATGGTTTATAATCGTATCAGAGGTGATGAGAATGCATATCAGGGAATTTGCAGAGCTGACCGGTGTCAGCGTCAGAACGCTGCACTATTATGATGAAATCGGGCTGCTGAAGCCTGCATTTGTTGATGAGCGTAACGGTTACAGGGATTATGACGAAAAATCCCTTGAGAGGATGATAGAAATTCTTTTTTACCGTGAGCTTGATTTTCCTTTGAAAAGCATCCTCGGAATTCTCTCGTCACCCGAATACGATAAAGCGGCGGCAATCCGCAAACAGAAAGAGCTGCTGATGCTCAAAAAAGAGCGGCTTGAAAGGCTGATTACCGCCCTTGACAAAGCAGAAAAAGGAGAAACACCGATGAACGCATTCAATAACAACGAATACGAAGCCGCACGCAGGCAGTATGCCGACGAAGCAAAGCAAAAATGGGGCGGAACGGAAGCTTTCAGAGAAAGCGAGCAAAAAACCGCGAACTATTCCGCCGAAAAATGGGGCGAGGTGAATACAGGTCTGAATGCGGTTCTTGCGGAGTTTGCGGCAATCAAAGACAGCGTAACTCCCGGAAGCGAAACCGCTCAGTCGCTCGTCAGAAAGCTTCAGACATACATAACCGACAATTTCTATACCTGCACTCCCGAAATCCTCAGAGGTCTTGGGCAGATGTATGTTGCCGACGAACGTTTCAGAGCCAATATTGACAAAAACGGCATCGGCACCGCCGAATTTATTTCCGAAGCAATTGAAATCTTCTGTGCATAACACCACGGAAAAGGCTTTATCGCGGGGGCTGTCTCATCATTGAGGCAGCCCCGTAACTCCGTATTGCATATATTTAACCGACTGAACGGCAGCGTTATAAGCATCGTCGGAAGGTGTTTCGGTTTTTTTGAAAAAATAAGGATAATTTTCTGAAATATACCTTCCGAGTGTTTTTGCACCGCGGGTCTTTCTGAGAATTTCGGCAGCACTTCCGAGCATTTCGGGATAGGTACGGCATCCGCTGAGCATTATACAGCGTGCAAGAAGCTCGGTTTGCACGGAGAAGCATTCGGAGCAGCGGCTGTCAAGACCGAGTGCACAAAGAGTTTCAAAATCCGCTTCTCCGCTCCTTTCAAGCCCCGCCGACAGCTGAAAGTCAGAAATCCCTTTTCTTGTTTCCATATCAAAAACTCCGTTTATCTCCCCGTCGATTATTTTTCTTTCACGCAATTCCCGACGGATTTGTGCAGCTCTTTCTCCGCTGTCACCGAGCCTCACCGCCTGTGCTTCGGTAAGCGAAATAACGATAAGCAACGCAAAATTCACCGCCAGAATTGCGACAAGCTTCCACAGATATCTTGTTTTTTCATTCAATTATTTATCATCCCCCGATATTAATATAACCGTTACGGATATAAAAAAATTAATTTTCGCCATCGGAAAAATCAAACATTTACACAATATCTTGACAAAATGTCCACTTTAGTTACTATTCACCAATAAAAATACAACAAAGAGCAAAAAAGTTGTTGACAAATTTCAAGATATAGCTTATTATATTTATTAATAGAATTTTATGAGGTATTTTAATGTGCTTAACGGACAAAAAAATTTGTCTGACGAAGAATTGGTAATGCTTGCCGCGGCAGGCAACGACGAAGCAATGGCTCATCTTATTTCCGCCGTTATGCCCGTTGCAAAAGCAAAAGCATCCGCCTTTGCAAAAGCAAGAATTTCAAATGAAGATTTAGTGCAGGAAGGCATGCTCGGTTTTCTTGATGCCGTTAAAAAATTTGACCCGTCAAAGGGAGTGCCCTTCAGGGCGTTTGCCGAAGCCTGCATCAACAACCGCATTATTTCCGCCGTGCGTATGAATTACAACAGCAAAAATGCTGCCCTTTCAAACGCAGTATCATTTGAGGCGGAAAATGCCGAAATAAGCGGCGACCGCGACCCTGCCGATATTGTTTCAGATATGTTTGAAACGGAATACCTTTCAAGCCTTCTCAGCAGCGGTCTTTCTGATTTTGAAAAAAAGGTCATTGACCTGCGGCTGCACAATAAAAGCTATGCTCAGATTGCCTCCGAGCTCGGCAGAAGCGAAAAAGCCGTTGACAATGCACTTCAGCGTATCAAAAACAAAATGCAAAGAAAACTCAACAAATAACTCCTTCGGGAGTTGAAATATGCCCACGTAGCTTAAAGCAGAGCGTTGATAATCAAAGGTGGCGGTGCGATTCCGTCCAAGGGCGTAAAAAATTTTTTCAAGCGAGGTTAAAAACAATGTACGAAGACAAAACTCTCATCTGTAAGGAATGCGGCGAAGAATTCATCTTCACAGCAGGTGAACAGGAATTCTATGCTGAAAAAGGCTTTGTAAACGAGCCCCAGCGCTGCAAGACATGCCGTGACGCACGCAAGAATGCTGCCCGTGGCGAGCGTGAATGGTTTGAGGCAACATGTGATTCCTGCGGTGGAGTTGCAAAGGTTCCCTTTAAGCCCCGTGAGGACAGACCTGTTTACTGCAGCGAGTGCTTCGCAAAGAAGCAGGAGCAGGCATAAGCTCTGACTTTATAACATGCTTAAAGAAGGTGCTGTTTAACAGCCCTGAAACAAGCGGCTTGCATTTTGCAGGCCGCTTTTGTTTTTTGCCCGTTTCAATCAAAAATTACAAAAAACACGTCAAAAATTACATTTCACACAAATGAATGAAAATTTACGTTATTATACAGATGTCAACAGGGAACACCACCTGAAAAAAATAAACTTTGAAAATGAGGTAAGAAAAATGGTAACAGTAGTAACAACATCAATCATTTGTGTGGCAGTCGTAGCAGCAGTAGCAATCATCTGCAGAACATTTTAATTGAAAGAAAACGGGGAGGACAGTAAGATGGTAACAGTAGCAACAACAGCAATCGTCTGCGTAGCAGCAGTAATGGCAGTGGCAATCGTCTGCAGAGTATTTTAATCAGAACAACATAATTTTCCTCTTGAAAAAAGCGGCATGCATGGGTTAAACCGATGCATGCCGCTTATTCTTTATTGTTTTTAAGCATCAGAGCTTTGAGAAGCCGTGACTGTTGATAAGTGCATCCAGCTTCTTTCCTTCTTTGCAAAGGGGGCATTCGTGTGAAGGCAGCGAATAATAGCCGGGCAGATCCTTGGGATTGAAAACAGAATTGACTGTGTATCCGTCGCATTCATCGGCAGTTGCGAAAATTGAAGCAATACCTACAACCTCGCCGCCGTAATACTTTATTGCATCCATAGCTGCCCTGACAGTACCGCCCGTAGCAACCGAAACGGCAAGCACAAGCACATGTTTGCCCTTAATCATGGGAACGATATTATCTCTGAACATGAGCTGAGCACTGCTCGTTGTTTCGGGAGTAACAACATAAATCGTCTGGTGTGCATTTATATTCATCCAATGATTTTTTGTAAGCTCATCTGCAAGGCATGCACCGATAACCTCCGTTCCGTCAAGACAGAGAATGGTGTCAACGATTTTCACCTTGTAGCTGCTGTTGCTGCAAAGCTCCTGTGCCACAGCTTTTGCTTCGGAAAGACGCGATTTCTGGGCTGCAACATCAATATAATAGTTGCTGTGAGCATGGTTGGTTGCGAAATGACCCTTTGCAACTCTGAGATAAAGGTCACTTCTCTTGGTTTTTATTTTTGTAATGCTTGATGTAGGCATAAAAACCCTCCTTGACATATGGGATTATGAATATTGTATAACACACATATAAAAATTGCAAGAAAAAATTTATATGTTTTTGATTTTTTTATGCAAAATCACAATTTCGAGGGAGCTTTCAGTTCGCCGATTGCCTCTTTATTCAGAAGAAGAAGGGCAAAGATATTCGGAATTGCCATAAGTCCGTTGAAGGTATCCGACAGACTCCACACACTTTCAAGTTTGATAAGGCTTCCCGCAAAAGCACATATTACATACAGAATGCTATAAAATCTGTTTGCTTTTTCTCCGAAAAGATATTCCGCGCCGCATCTGCCGTAATAAGACCATGCGGTCAGGGTAGCAAACGCAAAAAGACAGATGCAGGCATTGAGAAAATATCCCCCTGCCCTGCCGAAAACGCTTTCAAAAGCCGCAGCGCAAAGCCCTGCACCGTTGATATCCGCTTCGGGTGACCACACTCCGCTTGTGAGTATCGCCGCCCCCGTGACCGTGCACATAAAAACCGTGTCAATAAAGACCTCGAGAATCCCCCACATCCCCTGCTCGCCCGCATTTTTGCAATCTGCGGAGGCATGGATAATTGCACTGCTTCCGAGACCTGCTTCATTTGAAAAAACGCCTCTTGAAATACCGTATCTTGCCGCCTTGGCAAGTCCGAAGCCGCCGACCGCTTTAACGGTAAACGCTTCTTTAATAACTGTTTTAAAGCAAGGGATTATGTTTTCTGCATTCTTGATTATTATGATAAAACACGCGGCAACAAAAACCGCCGTCAGCACGGGAATCAGCTTTTCGGAAATTTTTGAAATTCTGCCGAGGCCGCCCGAAACCGCAAATCCGAGCAAAACACAAAGCACAACGGCAGTAACGGCAGGCGGAATTCCGAAACCGCTCATGCCCTGAGCAACGGAATTTGCCTGAGTCATGTTGCCCATTCCGAGTGAGGCGGCAGTAAGAAAAAACGCATAGGTGCAAGCAAGCCGCTTCATCCCGAGTCCGTTTTCTATGTAGTACATCGGTCCGCCCCTGAATTTACCTGAAAAATCACGGATTCTGTATTTTATTCCGAGTATATTTTCGCAGCAGCAGGTCATCATTCCGAAAATTGCCGAAACGCACATCCAGAAAAGAGCACCCGGACCACCCGAGCAGATTGCAGTTGCCACTCCGATGATGTTGCCCGTGCCGAGGCAGGCTGCAAGTGCGGAAGTGAGTGCGGAAAACTGCGTTATTGAGCCGTCGGTGCATTTTTTATTTCTGTTTCTGAATGCGGAAATAACCGTTTCTCCGACCCAACGCCTGATTCCCGAAATCTGAAAAAATCCGGATCTGAACGAAAGAAAAATTCCCGTTCCGAGAAATACGGCAAGCATCGGCGGACCCCACAGAAATAAGCTGAGTGCCGAATTGATTTCAAAAAGCATCTGTTTCACCTCAGTAAATGATTATGATAATCCTTTGAAAAAAAGTATAATTTACATCTTTATATTATTTGAAAATAATGTTATAATCAGTAAAGCAACAAAAAAGGAGAGTCAGATTATGCAGATTACAAAAGACATAAAATACATCGGCGTTAACGACCGGGAGATTGATTTGTTTGAGGGTCAGTATGTTGTTGAAAACGGAATGGCATACAATTCCTACATCATAAGCGATGAGAAAATTGCGGTTTTCGATACCGTTGATGCACGCTTCGGCGAGGAATGGCTTGCAAATATCAAGGCTGCTCTCGGTGACAGAAGCCCCGATTACCTCATCATTCAGCACATGGAGCCCGACCACTCGGCAAATATCAATCTTTTTGCATCGGCTTATCCCGAAGCAAAAATCGTTGCATCAAAGAAAGCCTTTGTTATGATGCTTCAGTTTTACGGCAACAGCTATGCCGACAGACAGGTTGTTGTCGGTGACGGCGACACACTTTCGCTCGGCGAACACGGGCTCACATTTGTTACCGCACCCATGGTGCACTGGCCTGAGGTTATCGTAACCTATGACAGCAAGGATAAGGTTCTTTTCTCCGCCGACGGCTTCGGAAAATTCGGTGCACTTGATGCGGATGAGGACTGGGCATGCGAAGCAAGAAGATATTATTTCGGCATCGTCGGCAAATACGGCGTTCAGGTGCAGGCACTTCTCAAAAAAGCGGCCGCTCTCGATATTCAGATTATCTGTCCCCTTCACGGCCCTGTTCTCACGGAAAACCTCGGCTATTATCTTGACCTTTATAACACCTGGTCATCATACGGCGTTGAGAGCGAAGGAATTGTTATTGCTTACACCTCCGTTTACGGTAACACAAAGAAAGCTGTTGAAATGCTTGCCGAAAAGCTTAAGGAAAACGGCTGTGAAAAGGTTGTTGTCAACGACCTTGCACGCTGTGATATGGCTGAAGCTGTTGAGGATGCTTTCCGCTACGGTAAAATCGTTTTTGCAACAACCACCTACAACGGCGAAATGTTCCCGTTTATGAGAACCTTCCTTGAAGAGCTTGCCGAACGCAATTTCCAGAATAAAACCGTCGGATTCATTGAAAACGGCACATGGGGTCTTATGGCTGAAAAGTTTATGCGAAGAGCACTTGAAGGCTGCAAAAATTTAGCCTATACCGAAGCGGGCGTTCACATCAAATCAGCGGTAAACAACGAAAATGTTGCACAGATTGAAGCCCTTGCTGCGGAGCTCTGCAAATAAAAAAAGCAGGAAACTGTTGAGAAAGGAAGCTGACGAGAATCAAAACTCTGTCTTTTCGTTTATGTTTCAGCGACTTTATCGACAGTCAACGGAGACTGCCTGTAAAGACAGTCTCCTTATTGCATTTTTAAACGGTTTTTGATAATATATAAAAAGATTATTCTACAAGCAAAATTTCAGGTGATACAGTGAGTTCTCTATCAAAAAAATTCCCGTGTGAGTCAAAGCGGATTCTGAAATGGGCAGGTCTTGTTCTTTCTGCTGCGGCAGTCGGTCTGCTTTGCGGTGCAATAGGCGGAGGCTTTGCCCGAAGCATAGCTTTTGTGACCGCTCTGAGGTCGGAATACCCGTGGATTATTTATCTTCTTCCCATAGGCGGCCTCGTTTCGGCAGGGATATATAAGCTTGCAAAAACAGAAGGCATCGGCACTAACACGGTAATTGAAGCGGCAAAAGGAGAGTCGGAAACTCCCGTTCTGCTTATACCTGCCGTATTCACGGCATCGGTAATAACCCATCTTTTCGGCGGCTCGGCAGGCAAAGAAGGTGCGGCACTTCAAATCGAAGGCGGAATAGCATCTCTTGTTTCAAAAGTTATCAAAGCAGATGTAAAAACGCGTTCGTTGCTCACGCTCTGCGGTATGGCGGCATTGTTTTCAGCCGCTTTCGGAACACCTGTCGGAGCCTGCGTATTTGTTTTTGAGCTTGCGTTTTCAGGCAAGCTCAGCCTTAACAATAATTCCCACAAAGATAATTCCTGTTTCTTGTTTTAATCACATAAATAAACTCCTGTGAGGTGTGGATATGCAAACTACCGAAAAAATTCTGAAAAGCGAACAAAAAGAGATTTCAAGGCTCAGAAAAATGCAGAGCCGCAATTCAGGAAGCGGTTATTTTCTGATTCTGCTCATGCTCATTGCGATTGTAAATATCCTTGACGAGGTGACAAGTAACCTGACCGTTACGGTGCAATCGTCATTCGTAACGGAATTCTTTGTCAACAATCCCTTTATGGGTAAATATTATACCTACGAGGACGGACTTGCCTTTCATTCGGGAATAGGCGTTTTCACCTATGTGCTCGGACTTTTCACTCCGTTTTACAAAGCACTTGCCGATAAATGGGGCAGAAAGCCGCTCTTTGCAATTTCAACTCTCGGAATGGCGGCAGGTCTGCTTGTCATTCACCTTTCTTCAAGCTACATAATGTTCCTTGTCGGCTTTGCAATCATCAGCTTCTTTATGGGCCACGATATTCAGATTATCTATATTCTCGAGGAAGCACCCGACAAGCACCGTGCAAAGATTTACAGCTTTCTTAAAAGCTTCGGCATTCTCGGCGTTATCCTTATTCCGACCCTGCGTGACCTTCTCATGGGCAACGATGCAACAAAATGGCGTGAAATCTTCCTTGTGCCCGCACTCATCGGCTTTGCGGCTGTTGTGCTTGTTGTTATTCTTGCAAAGGACACAAAGGTTTTCATCGGCGAAAGGATTGAATATCTTTCACGCCCCTATGAGGAAAGGCAGAAAGAAAAAGAGCTCAAAAAACATCAGAAGGAAGCTCAGAGAAATCAGTCGGGCGTTTTCAACGGCGTAAAATACATTTTTGCAAACAAGGATACAAAAATGCTTATTATTTCCCACATCATTTTTGATGCGGCAATGCCTGCAATCGCCCTTTATTTTGAATCCTCAATGCACCGTGCAGGCATGAGCACAAGCGATATCACAAAGGCTCTTTTCATGGTGCCCGTGATTTATGCATCAATAACCTTCCTTTCAGGCTTCCTTGCCGACAAGGCAGGCAGAAAAACAACGGTAATACTCTTTTCCGTGACCTGCGTGACGGGATATATCCTTTTTGTTGCAGGTATTCTCAACGGCTGGAATCCTTACCTTATCGGCTCGTTCGCAGGTCTTTATCAGGGCTCCTACTGGATCGGCAGAGACTACATGAATGTTATGATGACGGAAAAGGTTCCCACGGATATCCGTGCATCGGTTGTGGGTGCTGAAGGTCTTCTTGTTATCATCGGTCTTGTTGTGGGATATCTGAGTGCAACGGTCGGCATGATAATTATGCCTATCTGGACAGCATGCCTCGCAATTTCAATCCCCACGGTCACCGTTGCCGCAATAATTTTTGCACTCAGAGTCAAAGAAACAAAGGGTGCGAATCTTGATGAAATAGGGTAATTTTCCATGTTTACAATGCTGGTATCAATTTTCATATACCTTGCCTCACTGTTCGTGCTTGCGGTGCTTTCGGTTATTATCGGTTTTTATGTTTATAAAGACTCGAAAAAACGCAGGATGAATCCTCTTTTGTGGACTGTCATCGGTGCTGTGCTGAATATACCCGGACTTATCGCCTACCTTATTGCACGGAAAATTTATTTCAACAAAAAATGCCCCGCATGTCTGGCAGATACTCCTGCAAAAGCAAAATTCTGCACCTCCTGCGGAGTTGAGCTTGACAGCGTAAGACCAAGGCTCGGCATGGTTGCAAAAACAATAATCGACATCTGCATCGCACTTGTTGCCGTATATATTCTTGCGCGTGTCGGCATGCTGATTGCCGCCGTTTATTACAGTTATCAGGGAGGAATATAAATGGGAGCAATGCTTGTCGGAATGATAACGGGCGGCATAGCATGGATTTGCTTTATTGCTATGACCGTGATTCTCGCTGCCATAGTTTTCATTGACGCATACCGTCACAAAATGAAGGCGTGGATCTGGGCGGTCATGGTGCTGCTGTTCAATTTTTATGCTCTTCCCGTTTACATAGTCATCCGCATAAAAATTGCCCGTCTGAAGTGCGGATCGTGCGGAGCAAAAATACGCAACGCCGAAAACTTCTGCACGGGCTGCGGAAATCCGGTAAAAAAGATTGATGACGGCAAAATTGCGAAAAAAGTTATTTTGTATGTTCTTGCCGCGTATGTAATCTTTTTGATTCTCGGCATGCTGTATATTTCGATTATCACGGCATTGGATATTACAATAACAATATAATTACAAAAACCGACCTGAGCAGATTACCAATCTTTCTCAAGCCGGTTTTATTTTTTGCTTTCAGCCGTTTTCCGAATTTTTGAAATGAAGCTCTTTCATCCCCTCAACCTCATCGCATATCGCTTTCAGATTGCAGGTATCGCAATCGAAATTGATGCTGTTCATTACATGGTTGAGGGTTTCGGTGATTTCACGGTTTTTTATTGCAAGCTTTTCGATTTTTCCGAAATTTGCACGGGGATCGGTTATAAATATAAGCCTTACTCCCCTGACCTCGGGTATTTCTTTGTATTTTTTAATCAGAAGCGAGCCGACAGATTGAAAACTTATTCCGTCTGCAACCGCCTTTTTTGAAACTCTGACAGCCTCTTTGTGTGAACGGGAGGTGCTTCTCGACATATAGCCGTCGGGGAAGCAATGGTATTTGACATACTCAATTTTTTTAATAAGCTTGTATGCCGCCTGCTCATCCCCGTTATCTTCAATTTCGATAACCGCAATTCGTGCGAAACCGCCGTCTGTATTTATTTTTCCGAGGTCATCGCCGATAACAACGATTTCATCGGCTGTTTTTTCAGCGGTTATAAGATTGAAGCCGACTCCGTCAAGCTCAAATGCGGTATCCCGCTTCATTATAACCTGATTTGAGCCCGCATCTTTCCATGCGTTACCAACGGAACATGACTTTTTTTCAAGCGGAGCCGTAATTCCGTCAAGCTCCGCAACAAGAGAATCAAAAAATTTCATCAGAGCTTTTTATCCCTTTTCATGGTGTCGTAATGCTTGCCGAGAAGGTCATATACCTTGCGGATAAGCTTCATATCCATATTGAAAAAATAGATTGTGAAGGTTATCACGAAAAGAGCAAGAATAACGCCGAGAATTATAAATAATACTTCCATTTACTTCGCCAGACCTTTCTGACGGGCATATTCCGCCGCACCGAGAGCACCCATGAGCTGAGGGTCGGTTGAAAGCTCAAAAACCTTGATTTTGAGAACCTTCTCGATTGCCTTTTTGAGTCCGTCATTCTTTGCACAGCCGCCCGTGAGGGTTATGCTGTCGGTTGCACCTGCTTTTTTCGCCATAACAAAGCAGCGCTTTGCAACGGCAAGCTGGATTCCTGCGGCGATTTCATCCATGGGCTTTCCTTCGCCGACAAGAGAAATAACCTCGCTCTCGGCAAAAACGGTGCACTGAGCGGTGATGGGAATTGTATTCTTTGCATTGAGCGAAAGCTTTGAAAACTCGGGGAGAGTCATTTCAAACGCATTTGCCATAGCCTCGTAAAATCTGCCCGTGCCCGCAGCACATTTATCGTTCATTGCAAAGTTTTTGACCGTACCGTCGGTGTCGATTGAAATACCCTTTACATCCTGACCGCCGATATCAATAATTGCCTTGACCTCGGGATTCGTAACATGAACGCCCATTGCATGGCAGCTGATTTCCGAAATGTTTTCATCCGCAAAGGGAACCTTGTTTCTGCCATAGCCCGTGCCGATAAGATAGCTGAGCTCCTCAGCCGAATTGAGTCCGCTGACCTGTGCAACCGCATCACCCAGAGCGATTTCAGCACTTGCAACGGGATTTATCTTGCTTCTGTTTGTGACATTGGCTACCATCTTTCCGTTTTCGTCAAGAATAACGCATTTTGTATAGGTTGAGCCTACGTCACATCCGCCGAAATATTTCATAGTTATTCAATCTCCTTTACCATGCCAGATCATCTTCAAAATCAACAAGTGAGGGGTCAAGAGGCTCCTCCTGAAGAACTGTCTGCATATATTTGTTGACCTGCTCACGCATGTCTCTTCTTGAAATCGTTCTCGGGTCCATAAGGTCCTGCTTGACCCAGATGAAGTTGATATTGCGTTCTCTTGCCTGATCATCAAAAATGCCTGCAAGTCCGTCCATGCCCTTGCACGAAATCTGGTCATACATGATGACCGTATCGGCATCATATTCCTCAACTATTCTCCAGAGCTCGTCAACAACGTTTCTGTAGCCGCCCTTTGTGTGCTTACGCATAATCGAACGCTGATAGGTTTTTGCAACGTCCTTAAGAGCCTGCTCCTTATCTTCAGTATTATATCTGATATAGGAAATCATGGTTTCCATATCCATAACAACATTCATGCCCCAGCAGTTTTCAAGCCAGTTTGCAAAGCTTGTGTAATAGTTTGCGGGGCAGCTCCAAACAACAGCACGGTGACGCATTTCCTTTGAAACGGGCTCTTTTTTCTCGTAGCCCTTGAGCATCAGCTTGTTGACCTTTTTATCAACCTTGAGGAAACGCTTGTCAACGCCGCCCGAAAGATTGAAATAATAGATTCTGTAAAGCCAGAAGGCAGCACCCGTCATCTGCGGGCAGTCGGTTTTGTTGATATCCCATTTTTCCATCTCATATCCGAGCTGCTTGTTTGAATTTTTAAGAGCTTCAAAGAAAACATCCCAGTCAAACTTTTCGCCCGTCTGCTCTTCGATGAATTTAATAAGCTCCTTAACCTCTTCAACCGCATATTCCTGAACATCCTCATCATTGTAGCGGAGCGGAATGTTGAAAAGATGAACGGGAAGGTTAAGGCGGCGGTCGAGGAAGGTTGAATTCATAACCGAGCCGTCGCAGGGCATATTCGTTGCAACCATGCAGCAGCCCATTTTCGGGTAATCATCCTCAATTGCAACACCTGCCTCCGCACTCGGAAGAGGGCACACATCGGCAGGCACACCGAAGCTTTCCGTAACCTCAAGATAGGGCGGAGTTATCTGCTGGTCAACCATTGAGGTGAGGAAAATGGGGATGGTCTGCAGCGGAATGACCGTCAGGTTGGGGAAGCCCGAAAAAATCTCGTTGGGTATGATTTCATCGGTAAGAACAATTTTCTTTGAAAGCTTGTTTTTCGGATTTATCTTTTCGTCTGCAACAAACGAGGTGTGAATAAGCCCCGTTGCATGCTTTACTATCATGTTGAAGTGAAGGTGAACGATACGCAGGTGTGTTCCCCTTAAGCCTGCGGTGTGTCTGTCAATAAACGAAGGAGTTGAAAGATATGATGCCATCCAGCGGTAACGCCACAGACCCTTAACGGTTGATACCGGTGCTTTAAGCACCATGACTATCATGTCTTTCCACGTTACAAGCCAGCGGTAATAATCATACATCGTATCCCTGAAGCCGCGCCATTCTCTGTGTTTAAGAACAGCCTTGCGGTCTTCTGAATAGAGCTTGCCGAGATCAGCCATTTTCCTTCGCCTTCCTTTCCTTCTGGATTTTCTTTATTTCAAGGCTTTCAACAAAAGCCTGAACCCTTGTGCGGAGCTGACCGGATGCCGAGGCAGTATACTGTCGGTCAACCGCAGCGGTGGGCACTCCGTAATCATTGCTCATAACATATGACGCAAGAGCTCTTTCGTAGCCCCAGTATTCGCAGAATTTGAGCTGCTCATACATAACACCGTCTGCATGATATTCGTCAACAAGATGCCTGACATAATCCCTTCTCTCCTGAACCTTTTCATGGCTCATGTATCGGGGGCACTGACTTGTTTTGAGATAGTGCAGACAAATCTGAGTGAGAACATCCTCATCGGGATTGATTTTTATTTCTTCTCTGCCCGGCATCGTGCCGAAGCAATATCTGTCGGCAACAACAAGAGCACCGCTGTCTTCGATAAGTGCGGTGAAGTCGGGGTCATCCATCTCCGAGCCGACAACAACGATTTTTGCCCTGAAATTCTTCTTTTCATCGAGCTCACGGGTTTTAAGCTCCTCCGCCGTTTCACGGAGCATGGGAAGAATAAGCGATTTCGGGCAACAATATGTAATAAGGCTGAGAATATGGTATTCATAGCCCGTTATTCTCGGATTATCCTCCTTGCGGTAATTGCCGATTTCCGTCATAAGACGGCAGACCTCGTTATGCTCCTCAACCGCTTTGAGAAGTGCGGCATCCGAAGTGTCAATGCCGTAAACCTCTGTCATTTTGTTGAGAATTTTGTTCCTTGTCTGAGTAACATAATGCTTCACCGTGTGGTCTGCAATCTTGAACGGCATGTCAAGAAATGTCAGGAAGAATTTGTCGTTCTCAACAAGATTAAGCAATTCAAAATGCTCGGCTGTTCTGTTCATTTCGGAGCAGGTTTCGCTCGCAAGAAGTGCATCAAGGAAATTATATCCGCCCTCAATGGCACGCTCCAGAATCGCTTTTGAAAAGCCGCAGAGGAAATTGCTCATGTAATAAGTAGCAATATCCATTGAGCCCGTTCTCGGTGCACGGAGTCTTACAGAAAAGCAGTTGCCGCAGTTGAGAAGAACCTCGGGAATATGATAGCAGGTGTAGCCGAGAGCTATTCCGCCGTCCGCCTTCGCCTTCTGAACAAGCTCATTATTCGCTTCCTGAAGAAGCTTTTCAAACTCATAAAGATGCTTCAAATCTCTCATTTCAAAATCTCCAATTCAACAAGAGCCTTTTTAACTCCCTCAACAACATTTGAATCATCGGGAAGCTTTGTTATGTTTTTTCCTTCAATGTCATAAATCGCAAGGTTTGAATCCGTGGGAATATATGACAAAACGGGAATTCCGTTTGTGTCTATATGCTCAATAACACTTTCATCGGGAATTCTGTTGACTATCGCACCGATTTTTTTATACATCACAAGCTCATCGGCAACACTCTTGATGGTTGAAATAACCTGAGTGCCCTTTTTGCTTGCATCCGTGATAAGCAGAAGATGGGTAACCTTTTCCATAACGCGGCGGTTAATCTGCTCAATTCCCGCCTCACCGTCGATAACAACAAAATCAAATTCGTTTGAAAGAATGCTGATAACCTCTTTGAGATAGGAGTTGATTTTGCAGTAGCAGCCCGCACTTTCGGGTCTGCCGACAGCGATGAACGCAAAGCCGTCTGTTTCAACAAGTGCATCAAAAATCTTGTATCTTGCATCGCCCAGAAGCTCGATTGCAGCCCTCGTCTGACCGTCCTCAACGGTTTCAACGATTTCCTTGCGGATATCGTCGATTGTCATTTTAACGTCAATGCCGAGTGCGGTTGAAAGACCGACCGCAGGGTCAGCATCAATTGCAAGAATTTTTTTATCGGGATAAGCCTGCACAAGCAGCTTGACTATTGCGGCGGAAATTGAGGTTTTGCCCACTCCGCCCTTGCCTGAAAGGGCAATTATTGTTGCATCATTTTTCAAAGTTAAACACTCCCGTGAGATTGTATTAATTTATTATATCAAATGTGTATTGCTTTTTCAATTGTAAAACAAAATAAAACCGCAGGGATTTTCCGTGCTGCGGAGAAACCCTGCGGTTTAAATTGTGAATCTGTAAAAACTTATCTGTCAATTAAAAATACCGTAAATAAACGAAACGATATCCCTGAAAAAGCCCGAGAAAAATTCAAGTATTCTTGTAAAAAGATTTGTCTGCGGGGGCTCCGCTTCTTTTGATATCACGAATTCTGCGGATATGCTGCCCGAATAATTGCCGATACCCATGATTTTTGCGGTTGCCGTGCCTTCGTTTGTATTATTTGAATATGCCACGGTATAATCCGTCCCCTCACGGAGAATTTTTATTCCGTCTGTCACCGTAACAGCGGGAGTAACGGAAGAACCCGTATAAACCTGTTCTGCAATTGGTGCAACGGTCGCAGCGGAAATATTCTTTGTGACGATTGTGAACATCGCTTTGCTTGCGAACATCCTGAAATCGCCCTTGCCCTTAACCGTAACATCTGCATTGCCGACATTGATGTTATTTGCATAGCTCACGCCGAAATCAATATTTTTATCGAGTGCTTCACCCGAAAGAGATACCGCCACATCCGGTCTGATTTCAAAGCCCGTGTAGGTCTGATTGGGAATGGGAGCAATAACAAAGGTGCTGACCCTTATTCCCTGAGCCCTGGCATAAGAATAAGCATATGAGCCCTCTGAGCAATAGATTGTCAGGCTGTCGCAGCCGTCAAAGGCATCATCCGCAATTTCGGTAACACTGTCTGCAATAACTGCGGTTTCAAGGTTTTCGCAGTTTGCAAATGCCTGAGTTTTGATTGTTGTAACATTACCGCCGATACCGAGAGTTGCAAGATTTTCGCAATCCATAAAACTCTGAACTTCAACTGTTGTCAGCGGAGTACGGCTTGCTTCGTTTTCAGTTTCACCAAGCTGAACTACATTCACGCCGCTGCCGAGGAAGCTGTTGACATAGAGTTTTTCAACATTGAGGAAATCAAAGTCTGTGAGCTTGATGCAGTTGCCGAATGCAAGTCTGCCTACAAGCTTGCTTTCTGCATTCCAAGTGAAAGTTGAAAGCTCTTTACAGTTGTAGAACGCTTCACGGGGAATATAATCAACATTCGGCGACATGCGAACGGTGTGGAGTGCGGAGCAATTCTTGAACGCATCCATTTCAATGATGGTTACGGTGTCGGGAATATAAATTTCCGTCAGCTTTTCACAACCTGCGAATGCATCGGCACCGAGAAGCATAATGTTATTTCCCAAATCTGCGGATTCAAGATTTTTACAGCCATAGAACGCATATTCTTCAATGCTTTCAAGGTTATCGGAAGCTTTGAAGCTTGTGATACTGCTGAATGCAAATGAGCCCACACCCACATCCGTAATCGTTGACGGAAGAATGATTTCATCAATCGTTTCTATGCCGCAGAAAAGATATGCGGGAAGCTCTTTTATGTTTTCGCCAAGGTTGATGCTTTCAAGCTTGCCGAGAGCAAAAAACGGAGAATAATATATTCCGTCTGTTACGGTTGCTTCGAGATTTCTGAATTCGCAGCTTGCAGCATTGAAATTGATTGTTGTTATTTTACTGCAGCCCGTAAAATCATGCGAATACATGCTTTCAAGGCTTTCGGGAATTGTTATCTCTGTCAAAGAACGGCAGCCGTAAAACGTTTCGCCGTTCAATGATTTCAGGCTTCGCGGTAAATCAATCGAGGTGATGGCGGTGCACTCTCTGAATGCATAGGGTCCGATTCTCTCAATGCTGTCGGAAAACACAATTTCTTCAAGCGTTTCTGCTTTGAAGCAAAAATACGAAGGAACATTTTTGACATTTTCGCCGAATACGATTTTCTTCAGCTTCAGATTTGAACCCATTACCGACTTTGCATTTGTTCCCGGGCTGCCACGATACTGACTGCTGTCCGAAATATCGGAAGCATTAAAACAAACGGTTTCAGTCAGAGAATTGCCGATTATTTCCTTGCCGATTATTTTTACGCTTTCGGGAATTGTCAGTTCCTTTGCCATACAGTAGTCAAACGCCAGGTCGCCTATTTCTTCAACACCGTTTTCAATTACTATATCTGTAAGATTTTCGCAGTCGGCAAACGCATCCATGCCGATTATTTTAACTGTTGAAGGAACTGTTACGCTTTTCATTCCGTCAAGACCCAGAAAAGCACCCCGACATATTTCCGTAACAAGCGGAGGAATTTCAACGCTTTTTATTTTTGCACAATCACAAAAAGCATAGCTGCCGATATAATTAACCGTATCGGGCAAATCTATTGCTTCAAGATTTCCGCAGTAGCTGAATGCGTTACTGCCGATTTTTTCAAGACCTTCATTCAGAGTAACCTTTGATATATCGGTATCCGAGAAAGCATAATCGCCGATTTTTTTGACTCCCGAGGGAATTGATATTTCATTAAGAGGCAGACTTCTGAACACATAGTCGCCTATGTATTCAAGGCTTTCGGGTAAAACAAGCTCCGTTATACAGGGTTCGGAATTATTTGCACCGACGCGTGCTTTGCTGAAAGCGCTGTAGCCGATTTGTTTCAAGCCTTCGTTAAGTGTCACGCATGAAAGCGAAGTGCAGCTGCCGAAGGCATAGGCACCGATTGCCTTAACCGTTTCGGGAACAACAAATTCAGTAAGCGACGAGCATCTCGAGAACGCACCTATCGGAATATAATCCAGAGGCGGATAATCAACACTTTTAAGGCTTGTGCATCCGATAAACGCTTCATCTCCGATGATTTCAACCGAATCGGGAATGATAATTTCTTCAAGTGCCGTGCAGGCTCTGAATGCATCTGTGCCGATTGTTCTTACCGACGGCGGAATAACAACCTTTTTCAGCGTTTTATTGCCTCTGAAGGTTTCGTCAAAAATTGCAACAACGGGATTCCCTTCGCAGGTTTCCGAAGGAATAAATAATTCCGTTTCTTCACCCGTGTATTCCCAGAGGAGTGCTTCTCCGTTTTCTTTTATACCGTAGCGGAAATATCCGTCATCAATATATCTGATTTCATCATCCTCGTAGCCGACAAAATATTCGCAAATCCAATAGTTGTTTTCACTGTCATATCTGCTGAAATAGTAATTGCTGTCACCCGATCTTGCAGGCGGCTGATAATAAATTATTTTATCAATCTGTCCGTTTTCGGTATTGTTATCTGCCCAGCTACTGGGCTCTTTCGGATTGATAACACCTTTTATTTTTACGGTTTCACATATGCTGTATTTAAATGCGTCCTTATGAATGGCTGTGATGTTTTCGGGCATTTCGATTTCTTCAACCAAGGTTCCGTCAAGCAACCCTTCAGGGAAGGTGGTGATTTCTCCGACAAGATTGATTTTTTTAACACCGCTGTTTGCAAAAACCGCTTCTCCGACACCCCAGACCCATTCATCCGTGTAGTCAAGGTTTATTGTCACCTCCTCCAGACTTTCACAGCCGTAAAAGCAGGAATGGTCAAGAGCAACATCGGTTTCGGGAAATCTGACGGTTTTAAGATTTTTGCAATTTCTGAAAGCAGCCTCCCATATTGCCTCCAGAGTGTCGGGCAGATAAACACTTTCAAGGGTCTGATTATCCTCAAAGCAGCTTTGATTTATAAGCTCAACTATGTTACCGTCAAGCGTTTCGGGAATAACAAGATTTTTTTCGCTGCCGTGATAATCAAAAATCCACGCTGTGCTTTCATTGTTATCGTTATGATATATCGCATATTCAAAGTCATCGCACACATAGGTTTTGATATCGTATGCACCTGCAACGGTAAATATATCCCTGAAATCCACACCCGCAAGCGGCATGGCGGTAACGGTCATCGCCGCAATGACGGCTGATATCAATATCCTTTTTATGATTTTTTTCATGTTGAAACCTCCCTTGATATTTTGTCCTTCATTAAGTAGTCAACAAAAATCCGGAATGTAACAAAAATTTTTGAAGTTTTTTTTTTTATATTTTATCACAAGACTTTTACGGTTTCAATTATTATGCTTTTATTAACAAATGAAGAGTGAAAAATGAAGAGCGAAAAATTAAGGGTCGCTTCGCTCCGAAAAATATAATTGCTCCGTAAAAAATGATTAAACTCCCTCAGTCACTCCGTGACAGCTCCCTCAAGAGGGAGCCGAAGAAGCTGGTTTCCGCTATGTAAACAGCCGACTGTTTTTATAACCTGCCTTTTAAGGAGGGTGGATTTTGGAGAAGCCAAAAGACGGATGAATTTAAAATATAATCAGGTAAGGGCGTAGCCATTCCATAATTTTTCATTATTCATTTTTTATTAAAAATCGGGCAAGAGCAATTCCCTTTCAAAACTATTTACTCTTCATTTGTTAATAAAAGCATATTTCATTTGACAACATCCGCAATAACTGATAAACTGTTTCAAAAAGACAATGCTTATTCTTCCGGATTTAAAGGAGGCATATATATAATGAAAAAAATAACGGCAATTGCTGCCGTCTTTGTCCTTTTATTTTCACTTACCGCTTGCAAAGACAAAAAATCCCCTGCAAGCTATCCGTCATTCGGCATAACGGAGCATGCAGAGGGAAGCCTTCCCGATTTTCTGCCTGCAACCGGGTCCGATGCTCCCGCAACCCCCGACACTCCGTCTCCGTCCTTCACCCTGCCCTCCGGCGATAACGGAAAAGACGAAAAAACTGCTCCGTTCATACCTTCAATTCCCGATGGATCTGATGATTTCGGTGATGATTTCAGATATAACATCGACCCCGAAGACCTTGAACGCTTCAAGAAAATGGATGCATATAAAATCCGTGCACTCGCAGTCAGAAAAAGCCAGCTGATTTCAGACCTTTTCTTTGCATTCGCAAAAGCACAGCTCGACATTGATATCGACGAAACAAGCGGCATTGTCACGCTTGATGAAACAGTGCTTTTCAGCGGAGATTCCGCCGTGCTTTCCGAAAGCGGAAAAGAATTTCTCAACAAATTCATCGGAGCTTATGCATCGGTTCTTCTCAAGGAAAAATATGACGGCTTCATTTCAAAGGTATTTATCGAGGGACATACCGCCCGCCTTGAAAACAGCACCTACGAAAGCGGACTTCCTCTTTCAACAGAAAGAGCAAATACCGTTAAGAATTATTGCCTTTCGGCATCCGCAGGACTTGAAAACGAAACCGTTGCAAAGCTTGCAGCGTTTCTCTTTGCAGAAGGCTGCTCAAACTCCCGCCCCGTTCTCAATGAAGACGGCAGCATCAACCTTGACCAATCACGCAGAGTAACCTTCAGATTCACTATTAATATTGACTGATATAAAAAAGCAAGTCTGCCGCAAAGCAGACTTGCTTTTTGTTGTTTAAAGCATTTTATTTATCGGTTCAAGGATATATTCATTAAGAAGAGTGATAAATCCTTTTGCAATGAGGTTAACCGTGATGGGCGGCATTTCAATATAGCCCTCTGTGCCGTAATTGTCATAGAGCCAGAGGCTGAGCTTGCCAAAGAAATCCGAGGGCTCTTCCTCTTCTTCTGCGGTATATACGCCTGCCTTGACAAGAGCACCGATAAGCTTTTCTTCAATCTCGTCCTGCTGACCTGCATAGCAAACCGTTCCGTTAACGAAAGCCTCTGCTTCCGCAAGTGCGGCTTCAAGCTCAGCGGCAACCTCGGGCGAAAGTGCCGATGTGTCAACAGCCTTCGCTGCGGGAATGTGGCTGTTTTTAAGTCCTCTCGGGTCTCTTGCACCGTTGAACTGAGGATAATCGGGAGATGAATAAACATCTGTGATATCGTCAGTTGCAAGAAGCCTTGTTGCAAGAGAAATTATGATATCGTTTCTCGCTGTCTTCTCATGATTCTGAGCATCGAAATAGAAGGTTGTGTCAGGAAGAAGACCTGTTGAAGCATCAACAACTCTGTCGGGAGAAATATGGTTATGTGCAGGATTTGAACAGTTTGTGTTTGCCTGAACATAACCCTCGGGAAGAGTTTCTCCGACCTTCGCACTCTTAACGCCCATTGATGTTGAATCAAGGTGGATAACACCGTCTGCATTGTCTTCATTCCATGTATTGCCGATGCAGTAAAGAGGCACATCATAGTCAACAATGTTGAACACCTGAGCACCCTTGTCTATAAGGGTCCTGATATTCTTGTCGGAATTAACCTGAGCATAATAATACATCTCTGTCTGACGTTTGATTTCAGCCTTTGAGGGGTCTGTGAGATGCATGAGTGCAAGCTGGGGATAATATGATGAGGGGCTGAGTGCCCAGAGGGTTGTGATATTTACCGCAACCTCGTCAACAAGAGTGTTGACCGCAGCCTTGAGACCCTTGAGAAGAACATCGTCGGGAATGATTCTTGCAATAACCTCAATCATTCTTGCCTCGTCTTCATCCATGAGTGTTTCAAGGAAGCCGTTGAAAAGGAAATCCTTATCAAGGAAGGTAAGATCCTTCATAAGAAGGTCGCCGACGATTGTTGAACCGTCGAGTGCGGGAACAATGTAAACAACCTTGTTGATATCATCCATAACATCGGGATGATACTCAAGAAGACCGTTCATAACCGATCCGCCCATGCTGATGGGAACAAGGTTAACCTTATCGTGACCCGTATCCTTCTTGACCATCTGAACGAAATCGTAAAGCTCGTTTACGATATCGAGATGATTGGCAAATGAGTTGTATGCAAAGTAATAAAGATGATCTTCACCTGCCTGATTTGCATAGTTGATAAGGGGAACATTGTCATAAATCTGTTCTTTTTCGTATTCGCTGCATTCGGCAACCGAATAAGGATATTTCTCAACCTCAATGTTACCCGTATTTTTGCCGTTATCGTCACACATGTTGACTGCAAAGCTGTCAAGGATAACATCCGAAAGAGCAGCCGAAAGACCGGCATCGCTCTGAGTGAGAAGGGTAAGAAGAACGGGGAAGATAGCTCTCTTGATTATGTATCCGATATCGAATATCGCAGGGAAGCAGCTCATTCTTTCGCCGTTGTCATCAAGAAGATAATCGCCGTTTTCATCGAGTGCCCAAACATTCGACTGACCGATGCCGGGAACAACGATTGAAGGACATGTGTCACAGTTGCCGCCGCATTCCGTCTTGACTGCGGCAGCCGAAGCACCGACAGTCATAACGGAAAATACCATTATTATTGCAAGTATAACGGAAACTATTTTTTTCATTATGTAATCAACCCCTGATTATTTTTTGAAAAGATTTGTGATGGGTGAGAATATCCAGTCGATAAGGTTTCCGCCGCCGAGCCAGCCGACAAGGAATTTGCTAAGATTCATCATTGAATCATTGAGGAAAATGTCAAACTTTGAGGGCTCTTCGGGGTAGGTATAAAGGTCATATTTTGCAAGAATTGCATTGAGTCTGTCTTCTGCAGCCTTGAACTTTTCTTCATCAACAACAGTTGCGTTGATAACAGCTTCGCCGTCCTTGATTGCTTCTTCAAGCTCCTTCTTATCTTCTTCGGGAAGAACAATTTCTCCCTTTGCATCCTTTTCAAGAAGCTCTCTTGCATCGGGAAGTCTCCAGCGGCGGATGTACTTGGTGTTGCAGCTGTAGTTGAACTGAGGATAGTTTTCGGGATCATCGTTAACATCCGAAACATCACCTGCAAGGATAGCCTTGACAAGGTTGAGAACAACGTCATTGTTACCTACTTCGTGATGCTGATCAAGGAAAATCCATGTATTTTCGGGAAGAATTGCAGTTGAAACGTCAACCTTTCTGTCGGGAGAAATATGGTTGTGGGCACTGTCAAGGCAATACTTCTTGCCGTATGATTCCTGCTTGTATGCGATATCATCAAGTGTCTTGCCTGCGGGAGCACCTGTTGCACCGAGGGTTGTTGATGAAAGATTGATGATACCGTCGGTGTTATAATCGTGAGCGGAAGCAACGATGCCGAAGAAGGTGTAGTCCTGCTCACCGAATGCAAGGTTTGCACCTGCAATTGAATTAACCTTAACGCCGTCTGCAACAGCATCAAGAACATTCTGCTTGAGATTGAGTCTTGCCTGCTGGAAGCGGTCTGTCTTTTCCTTGAGCTTTGCCTTTTCGGGTGCATTGCTGAGATATTTTTCAGCAATTGCATCGTATCTGTAGGAAGGAATCATTGCCCAGATCTGGGGACAATTGAGCATCATTGTGTCAAGAACGCCGCTGATTGCACCTCTGAGAATAGCCTCAACACCTGCTCTGGGAATGATGTGGAGAACAGTGTTGATAAGATAGCCGAGTGCAGCATCATCGCCGAGAATGGGAGGGATAAATTCGTGATAAAGGAATTCATCGGTAAGGTTCCATTTTCTTTCCATCATATCTGCAACGATATCGGTACCGTCAAGACATGCAACGGCATTAACGATTTCGTCAACCTTGCCGTGACCGTATTCGTCAAGATATGCGGTAAGGATTGTGCCGCCGAGAGAAACGGGAAGAAGAGTAACCTTATCGTGACCTGTCTGCTCTCTGACCATATCAATATATGCATCAAGCTCTTTTGCCGACTGCATGGGATCACCGACAAGATTGAAGGTGAACATATAGATATGATCGCCGCCGATTTCCTTTTCAACTGCCTGAAGGGGAATCATTGTGTAGAGCCAATCCTTATCATCTTCATTCATTTCGGAAATGGGATGATTCCATCTCTTTGTCTGAAGGTTGTTGATGTGGTTACCGTCGTTATCACACTTCTGAACCCAGAAAGCAGCACTTGCAGCTTCATAGGCAGCATCTTCAAGACCGATGGGAATCTGAAGAGTGAGGGTTGTGAGAAGGCTTACGATAAGCTTGGGAAGAGTACCCCAGAGCTTGCTGAGCTCAAGGATAAGAAGAGTTCCGCCAACCTCGTTGCCGTCAGCATCGAGATAAGGGGTGTTGTCTTCATTGTAAAGATATGTGGGTGAATGGTTGATGCCGGGAAGAATAACAACGGGCGATCTGCCGCAGTTTCCGTCGCATTCGTCCTCTGTTGCTGCGAGTGCACCTGTTGCACCTGCCGAAACAAGCATTGCAGCACACAGAATAAGAGAAACTACTCTTTTGATTCTGTTTTTCATTTTTTAAACACTCTCCTTTTTTTGACTTAATGTCAAATATACACCTTATATTATCACAAATTTTATGTGATTTCAACAGTATATTAAAATAAATATGTAACAATTATTAAATATTTTCAATTTCACTCTGCTGTTGACATGTCGGCAATATCGGAGTATTCTTTATCTGACAAAGAAAAAAGAAAGGTGATAGTCATGTCCGATTTATACAGCTCAATCTGCATCTCGTCTGTCAAGGCATCCGCACTCGGAATTGCAGGCATTGATATTCCCGAAAGCATCGGAAAACCCAATCCCGTACTGACCGCACTTGCAGAAAAAAAGCTCAGCGGAAAGCCCGTTGACAAGGTTGTTATCTATAATCCCGATGCCGTTGCACTCTGGATTTATCAGAAGTATACCGCCATGTTTGCCGACGCTGCACTCTGCTCCGATGTTGCCCTGCCCATGCTCTCGGTTATGCCGAGTGTTACTCCCGTATGCTTTGCATCAATGTACAGCGGAGTTATGCCCGATATCCACGGCATAAAGAAGTATACCAAGCCCGTGCTGACCGTCAACACAATTTTTGACAGCTTTGCAAACGCAGGCAAAAAAGCCGCCATTGTTTCGACGGCAAATGACAGCATTTCCATGATTTTTCTTGACCGTGATATGGAATACTTTATATATGATACACCTGAGGAGGTCAACGAAAAGGCTCTTTCCCTCATTGATGAGGACCGCTTTGACCTCATAGTTATCTATAACGGCAACTATGACGGCACAATGCACAAGCATGGACCCGAAGCCTCCGAATCCCTTGCCGCTCTTGAAATGAACATTGCTTTTTATTCTGAGCTTATTGCAAAAATCAACCGTGAGTGGAAAAATCACAGCGTATTCTACGGCTTCTGCCCCGACCACGGCTGCCATGAAATCGACGGCGGCTGCGGCTCCCACGGTCTTGATATGGAAGAGGACATGAATGTTATCCATTTCTATGGAATAAAGACCGCAGAATAACAATATGTAAATAGTTACTAAAAACGAATTGTAAATTTCTTGTATATTTTCTTAAAAACATATGGAAATTTATATTTTTATCTGTTATAATCATTAGTGGCTCAGTCTGTCTTGCAGAAAGAGCCCACAAAAACGTTTATTATTTTATATGGAGGTAGATTCCAATGTACAAGTATGTTTATTTGTTCTCCGAAGGCGACGCAACAATGCGTAACACCCTCGGCGGCAAAGGCGCAAACCTTGCAGAAATGACAAAGATCGGTCTCCCCGTTCCCCAGGGCTTCACAATTTCAACCGAAGCCTGCACAAAGTATTATGAGGACGGCAAGAAGATCAACGATGAAATCCAGGCTCAGATCATGGAATACATCGTTAAGATGGAAGAAATCACAGGCAAGAAGTTCGGCGATAAGGAAAATCCCCTTCTCGTTTCAGTTCGTTCAGGTGCCCGTGCATCAATGCCCGGCATGATGGACACAATCCTCAACCTCGGTCTTAATGAAGAAGTTGTTGAAGCTATCTCAGCAAAGAGCGGCAACCCCCGTTGGGCTTGGGACTGCTACAGAAGATTCATTCAGATGTATTCCGACGTTGTTATGGAAGTTGGTAAGAAGTACTTTGAAGAGCTCATCGACGAGATGAAGGAAGCAAAGGGCGTTACTCAGGACGTTGACCTTACCGCTGAAGACCTCAAGACTCTTGCAGGCCAGTTCAAGGCTGAATATAAGAACAAGATCGGTTCAGACTTCCCCACAGACCCCAAAGAGCAGCTCATGGGTGCTGTTGAAGCTGTTTTCCGTTCATGGGACAACCCCCGTGCAAACGTTTACCGTCGTGACAACGATATTCCCTATTCATGGGGTACAGCTGTTAACGTTCAGATGATGGCATTCGGCAACATGGGTGACAACTGCGGTACCGGTGTTGCTTTCACTCGTGACCCCGCTACAGGTGAAAAGGGTCTTATGGGTGAGTTCCTCACCAACGCACAGGGTGAAGACGTTGTTGCAGGCGTTCGTACTCCCATGCCCATCGCTGAAATGGCTGAAAAGTTCCCCGAAGCTTTCAAGCAGTTCAACGAAGTTTGTGCTATTCTTGAAGACCACTACAGAGATATGCAGGATATGGAATTCACCGTTGAAGACGGTAAGCTCTATATGCTCCAGACAAGAAACGGTAAGAGAACCGCTAAGGCTGCTCTCAAGATCGCTTGTGACCTCGTTGACGAAGGCATGATCGACAAGAAGCAGGCTGTTGCTATGATCGACCCCAGAAACCTTGACACTCTCCTTCATCCTCAGTTTGATGCAAAGATTCTCAAGGCTGCTGTTCCCGCTGGTAAGGGTCTCGGCGCATCACCCGGTGCTGCATGCGGTAAGGTTGTATTCACAGCTGAAGATGCTGTTGAATGGAACGAAAGAGGCGAAAAGGTTGTTCTTGTTCGTCTTGAAACATCACCCGAAGATATCACCGGCATGAAGGCTGCTCAGGGTATCCTCACAGTTCGTGGCGGTATGACTTCACATGCTGCTGTTGTTGCTCGTGGTATGGGTACTTGCTGCGTATCAGGCTGCGGCGATATCAACATGGACGAAGAAAACAAGAAGTTCACTCTTGCAGGCAAGACCTACAATGAAGGTGACTATATTTCAATCGACGGCTCAACCGGTAACATCTACGACGGCATCATCCCCACAGTTGACGCTGAAATCGCAGGTGAATTCGGCAGAATCATGGCTTGGGCTGACGAATTCAGAACCCTCAAGGTTCGCACAAACGCTGATACTCCTGCTGACGCTAAGAAGGCAAGAGAACTCGGTGCAGAAGGTATCGGCCTTTGCCGTACAGAGCACATGTTCTTCGAAGCAGACAGAATCGCTGCTTTCCGTGAAATGATCTGTGCAGATACAGTTGCTGAAAGAGAAGCTGCTCTTGATAAGATCCTTCCCTATCAGCAGGGCGACTTCGAAGCTCTCTATGAAGCTCTTGAAGGCAACCCCGTAACCATCAGATTCCTCGATCCTCCTCTCCATGAGTTCGTTCCCACAGAAGAAGCTGACATCGCAGCTCTCGCAGCAGCTCAGGGCAAGAGCGTTGACGAAATCAAGGCTGTTATCGCAAGCCTTCACGAGTTCAACCCCATGATGGGTCACAGAGGCTGCCGTCTCACAGTTACCTATCCCGAAATCGCTGCAATGCAGACAAAGGCTGTTATCCGTGCAGCTATCAACGTTAAGAAGGCTCATGCAGACTGGAACCTCGTTCCCGAAATCATGATTCCCCTTGTTGGTGAAGTTAAGGAGCTCAAGTTCGTTAAGGATATCGTTGTTAAGACTGCTGATGCTGAAATCGCAGCTGCAGGTGCTGACCTCAAGTATGAAGTTGGTACAATGATCGAAATCCCCAGAGCTTGCATCACTGCAGACGAAATCGCTAAGGAAGCTGACTTCTTCTGCTTCGGCACAAACGACCTTACTCAGATGACATTCGGCTTCAGCCGTGATGACGCAGGTAAGTTCCTCAATGCTTACTATGATACAAAGATCTTCGAGTTCGATCCCTTCGCAAAGCTTGACCAGAACGGCGTTGGCGCTCTTATGGATATGGCTGTTACAAAGGGTAAGGCAAGCGGCAAGAACCTCCACTACGGTATCTGCGGCGAACACGGCGGCGATCCCTCATCAGTTGAATTCTGCCACAAGATCGGCCTCAACTATGTATCATGCTCACCCTTCCGTGTTCCCATCGCTCGCCTCGCAGCAGCACAGGCAGCAATAAAAGGTTGATGGAGAAAGGTTCTTTGAAGATTGCCGAGTTAACAATCGGATATGAGCATGCATTGCGGTTTGTTATGATGCATTACCCGGAAAAACAACGTGTTAACCACTGGCATGATGTCAAAATAAACCTTTATATCTAAAAAATGACTCCCTCTGTCGGAAACGGCAGAGGGAGTTTTATTTGTTGTGTTTGTGTTGTAAATGTATTATAATGTAATAAAATTTCAGATACATTAAAGGAGAGTAATATTTGAAAATTAAAATCGAAAATAAAACCATAAAATATTTCAAAAAAATGTTTTGCTACTCCCCAAAAAACATATTAATGTTATGGATGTTTGATTTTTTTGATATAATCTTTGATTGTTTAAGACCTTGTTTAATTGGTTACGCAATAGACGGGTTATTAAACAAAAATTATAAAGGGATTATAGTTTTTGCTGTTGTGTTTCTGATTAGCATTGTCATAAATCACATAAACAATATTGAAGATGATGTTATTTATAACGATATAAAATTAAAATTCAGAACCGATTACTATGAATCAGCGATAAAAAAAGATGTGCACACTGCGATAATTGATGCCAATCTTGAGTTGGTAGATGAGCCCGTAGAATTGATCAGATGCTTTTTCTTAAACACTATTAATGCTATTGTTGGATTGTTCGTATCTGTAGTATATATGTGTGCAAATCTTGGAATTAGTATAGGCATTTCAGTGCTAATACTATGTTTAATCTTTACTGGGATAGCGGTTTTATTTAACAAAAAACAACTGCCATATTTAAGAGAACTGCATCAACTAAACGAAACCGAAAGAGTTGAAGTGGGTAGCAGGAACCCAAATACTTATAAAAAGTTTTTAAAAAATAAATACAGTTTAACTGCAAACATTTCTAAAATTGATGCAAAAGGGAATCTATGGGTTGACATTATTGTGTTAGTCATATTAGTAGTAAGTTTACTGCTTTTTACAAACACTAAAAGTATTACAATCGGAATAATATACGCTGGAATTGAGTATATAGATATGATAGTCAGCAATTTTTCTTTAATTCCGGACATTTACTATGATTACAAAAAAGCATCTATATGTATTGAGAAGATATCTCTTGATGTGTAAATTGTTATCAGTGAATTTGCCATTATCAATGAACCCATAATTGCACTATATTTTCTTTTTCATGAGTCCGTGTTTGTTGCAGTAAATATACAGATATCCTCTGCCACGGAGTTGCAAGCGTGTTTCTGCGTTGCCTTCGGGATAGAATTTGACAAACTGCACTCTGTCGGACGTAAGATATGCGATAAACGAAATAAAATGAGTCTTTGTCATTTCGTGGTTGACGGTGATGAAATGCTCATATTCAACCTTTTCAACGGTTATTCCGTGCGCTTCGTCAATGTCTTCCGCTTCAAGCGGAGGCAGAGTAATGCCGCAGCAACTTATAACCGTGTCGCCCGTTGTGCGAATTACGTTACCGCATACGGGGCATACGTAAAACTTTGAACGCAGTATATTTGACGAAATGTTTTTGTTGATAACCGTATCGCCTGACATCAGCTCCATAACCGACACACCGAGCGCCTTTGCAAGCGGTTCAATCAGCGTAATATCGGGCAGACCCTTTGCCGTTTCCCATTTTGACACAGCCTTATCGCTGACGCCTATCTGCTCTGCAAGCTGAGCCTGCGTAATACCTTTTGCTTCTCGCAAGCGTTTGATTGTTGCACCTGTTATATAATTATCCATAGCCGTTTCTCCTTTACGGTTACAGTATAATTTATTTGAAATAAAATCTCAACCTACGCTTCGTGGAACAGCTTGTCAACTACACATAATTCAAGAGTCTGTTCACAAAATAAGACCTTATCAATCGTGATTATGCGTGATATAATTATATCAGAAGCTTCGAGAAAAAATGAAAAGGTGAAAACGATGAACAATATTTTCAGCGATAATCTCAAGAAATTCCGTCTTGCAAAAGGCTTGACCCAAGAGCAGGTTGCAGAAAAACTGAATGTTAATTCTCAGACTGTTTCTCGTTGGGAATGCGGAACAACTCTCCCCGATGTTCTCACCCTGCCCGAACTCGCAAGGCTTTATGAAGTGACTGTTGATGATTTTTATAAAAAGAGCACCGTTGCTTACGATAACTATGCACAGCGTCTTGCTTCTGTTTATGAGAAATCCCGTGACCCTGAGGACTTTATGCGTTGCCGTATCGAATACGAAAAGCTTATGAAAAACGGTGAGCTGTCAACTGAAGATAAGTGGCTCTACGCCTGGATTCATATGTATATGATGAATTATTGCAGGGATATTGCGGTTGAGTGGTATGATAAAGCAGTCAGCGATGACCCGAATGATGACCCTGAAAATTATCAAATCGCCTGTATGCAGAGAATATGGATGTATTTCCTTCTTCATAAAAATGATGAAATCATTTCAGAGCTTGAAGAAAAAATAAAGGCTGACCCCAACAATCCGAGAGAAACAGACAATCTCCTGATTGCTCTTATCTGGGATGAAAAATATGACAATGCCTATGATCTTTTCACACAGGCAATAAAAAAATTTCCCGATGATTGGCGGATGTATATTCACGGCGGTGACATCGCAAAGAAACTCAAAAAATATGATGAGGCACTGGAATACTACAACAGAGCAGGCGAAATCGGAACATACTTCTGCGATGAAATGGATTGCAAAGTCGGTCTGTATGAAGAAATGGAAGAATATGAAAAGGCTTATAATGAATGCATGAAAATGGCAGATATCTACCGCAGCAGAGGTTACGATGTCGAGGCTGATATAGCAGAGAAAAGAGCCAAAGAGGTTAAAAACAAAATCAAAGAATAAACGTCAGTCCGATTGATTTACTGTCCGCACAATTTGGGGCGGTTCAGAGCGACTGCCACTCTTTTTATATTTATATTTAATCATTAACTACATTAAAACCCTTTTGTATACACAGAAGGTGAACGAAAAGAGAAAAATCAAGACCTCCTTGTATGGTATCGCCAAATACAAGGAGGTCTTTTTATACGGAGTGATAAGTTAAACAATCCTGATAATCTGTTCGTAGAGCATCACATATTCACTCATTATATGTCTGTTGTCATGATAGTGTCCGAAGAACCATTTTTTGAATTTTGTCTTTTCCGTTACAACATCAAAATATTCCGTCAGTTCATCAGCTTTGTAACAACCGCCTGAAAACATAGCAACCACTTGTTGCGGACAGCAATGAGTGATTATAAAATCCACATCAAAATTGTGTTCGGCAAGAGATTTTAATCCGAATTCCATTTCTTCTGTGCTCGGCATTTCTTCTTTCCACCAAGAAACATTATTCACCCGAAAGAACTTATTTGCTTTGGTCCAGCGTTTGAGTTCATCTTTGAATTCTTTTGATGTTTCAAAATCTGCAGGGTCAAGAATACCATCGTCTATGTCATGACTCCTTGCTCCGCCAAAAGCAAATATTTTTTTACCACAAATATCAAAAAGATATCCGCGCATCAGATGATAAATATTATCACGGATTTTGTGAGCCTTACCGCTGTAAAAATCAACAACCTCAAATTCATTATTCAGACGAGTATAGTTTTCATGATTGCCGTCAACAAAAAGTGTTGTAAAAGGCTTATCGTTTAACCAATTCAGCCAGTGTCTTTCTTCATCGGTATCATGCCACAATCCAAAATCACCGCAAATGATTACAAAATCATCTCGGGACATTTCCTTTTGTTCAGGAAAAATATCAGCGGAGAATCTGGTCCAGTCACCGTGTGTATCACCTGTACAATAAATCATAGTACTTTACCCCCTTAACAGTTATTTAAATGTGTCTTGTGTGAACTTGGCACCAATGCGAAACCCATTTGTAAAAGCATCTGCGAGAGATGTTGATGCAAACTCATTATAAGCATCTACATATTTTTGAAACAACTCTCCGTTCTCGCCTTCTGCCAGTTTATCGGCAAGTTGTTTTTCGAGTTCTGTCAAAGTGTTCAGCTTTTTCTTAAGTTCGTTTGCAAATTCCGGACTGTAAGATTGCGTTTCGATATTCCCATAGAAAAATTCCGAAATGAACCTCATATAATCCTCCTTTTGTTAAAATTTTCTACACATCAATTTTAACAAAAATCGGATAATCACGTCACGTTCTATAGCGCACAAACTTTAACGCGAATACGGAAACACGGCCTCTGTTGCGCACAAAAAGCCATATAAGGCTATCTTATTTGCTTTTAATTATACATTATCTAAAAACTGAACTGCCCGGTACTTTAATGTGCCGGGCAATTTGCTTTTTGAAGGGAGTTTTATGGGACATCAAAAATTTTATTATATAGACATAGGATATTAAAATTGACATCAAAGAAAGGAATACGGTTATGGAAAATGTTTTTATAACAATCACAGGAGTCAAGAATTATTTCGGTATGAAACCTTTCAAGGTTGGTAAGATTTTCAGAATTGTCAAGGAAGAAGACAATGATTATGATGAGGAAGCAATCCGTGCAGAGCTTTCTGCCATTGACACAATCGGTTATGTTGCCAACAGCACAAACACTGTTTATGCGGGTACTGTCAGCGCTGGCAGACTCTACGACAAAATCGATGATTATGCATATGCACAGACAATGTTTATCACTCATTCGAGCGTTATCGCACTTGTTCTTTCACCCGATGAGGTTGAAGTCGACAAGGATACTACGCCCGTCAAAGAAAAAGAATCGGGCAGCACCAAACAAAAAACAAAAGCAAAAATCGGATTTTGAGAGGTAACAAATATGATATGGTTATTATCATTTTTAGCAGGATTAGCGGCTTTTTATAAAGCGATAACAAAGGGCATGTAAAACCACAACAAGTTAGAGAGGTGCATAATATGTGGGTAGTTTTTCTGATTACTTTATCTGTCGGTGTATTCTGGAAAGAAATTTCTAAAGATTATTACGATTGAGGAATCAACTATGCTTGATGAAAAAACAACCTCGATTAAACAAAAACCATCCGTTTAGGGTGGCGCTTTTCTGATCCTAAAGATATCATCTTGCATAAAACGAAACAGTCATTTTTGGATTATGTGTCAATGGATTTTGCAATATCCCGAATATATAATTAATTTAAATATGGAAAATAAAAGGAGATATAAACTATGTCCAAAAATGCAAAGGGAATGGCAGATAAACCCGCATTGGAAGATAAATTTAAAATTGAGAAATACATAAAAGGTCTTGCAGCATTTATCAAAGATTGCGAAGTGCCTATGACTATTGCCGTTCAGGGCGACTGGGGCACGGGTAAAACAAGCATTATGGAAATGGTAAGGAAAGAACTCACAGGAGTTAAATGCGTGTGGTTCAATACCTGGCAGTATTCCCAGTTCAATATGGGCGACCAGTTGCCGTTGATTCTCCTTTCATCGCTTCTTGAAAAAATCACAGAAGAATCGAGTCACAGCAATGCAAAGGAAAATGCCAAAAAAGCCCTTAAAACCATCTTCAAAATGGGTATGACGGTAGTCAGCAACGTCACAAACGGCGCAACCGAAGGTGTTGAAAACTGTTTGTTTAGCGATGGCGAAGAAGCAAGTCTTCCCGATGCCATAGGAAAACTGAAAGACAGTTTTCAGAATGCAATCGATGAGATTTGTAAAAACAAAAATTTAGACCGAATTGTTGTGTTTGTTGATGACCTTGACCGTCTTAATCCGGGTAAAGCTGTTGAACTTCTTGAAGTGCTGAAACTCTTCCTTGACTGTGACAAATGCGTGTTTGTTCTTGCGATTGACTACGGTGTTGTCAGCAGAGGTGTTTCGGAAAAATACGGCGATCTTATCGGCGAAGAAAAAGGCAAGAGCTTTTTTGATAAGATAATTCAGGTGCCGTTCAAAATGCCCGTTGCCAACTATGAAATTAAAACTTACATCGAGAACTGTCTTGTAAGCAGCGGAATCAGCGTATCTTCCGATAAACTTGAAACATACAGAGATCTCATCGGTCTTTCTGTGGGATATAATCCCAGAGGAATGAAGCGACTTTTCAACGCATTCTCACTTCTTCAGAAAATTTCGGGTGATGAAATAGCAAACGACGAACACAAAAAAGCTATCCTTTTCGCTATTCTTTGTTTGCAGCAGACCTGTGAAGAACTTTATAATCATATCGTTTATAACAAAAACGAACTTGATGAAGTATTTATGGAAACCCTGAAAAAAGAGGATGAATATCCCGAAATTTATGCAGGTATAAATATTCCCGAAGAAAAGCACGAGTCAGTTGCGAATCTTATGGGTGCAGTTTATGCAACAATCTGCAACAACGATGATGTGCTTGATACTTCAGACATTGAGAAGCTGAAGTCGGTGCTTGAATCTTCAACAATAACCTCAACAAGTGCCGCACCTGTCAGAAGAGGTGCTGTTGAATGCGACGTTGACACCTTTGTTGAAGAACTTGATTGGCCGTCAAAACCCTTGCTGAAAAAGGTTGTTGACTATTATAAAACAAAAACTGCTGAAAGCCCTGATTACAAAATCACAGCAAAAAAAGGCAATAATTCTCACGTATCGCTCAAATATCAGGGACATCTCGTTTTTGATGCATATATTCGTAAAACCAACCTGAACATTGATATGTATGTTAAAGAAGAACTCGTTGACGATGATGTCCGTTCAGGTAAATACGGTAACTTCCGTGGCAGATATTTCTGTTATTCCTTAAAACAGGACAAAATTGATGAGTTTAATTATCTGATTGAAAAATATATGAAGGAGTAAAATGGAACTCAATAAAATTTTAGACTATGCCATTATGGCAGACGAAACCGCAAAAAAGCCAATAAAATCGGGATATGTTACCAACGGAAAGACCTATGACAACTATCTTTCCAACGATTCGTTCGCGGAGTTTGTTGAAGATATGAAAACTAATCATCCCGTTGCTTATGAAATGTACGGCAAAGGCGGAGGAAAAGAGCTTGAAGAGCGTAAAAGCGGAGCGAATGTTTATCCCCCGAAAATGGCTTCTTTCGGTTCGTCAAGCAGAATGATTTATAACCTGATGAAAGATGTTGACGGTTTTCTGTTTGAAAAGAAACTTCCCACAACTGTCGGCGGTATCGCAAATCTTGACGGCTTTACGGAAACTGCAGATAAATGCGTTTTTGTTGAAGCAAAATGCCGAGAGCCTTATACCTCCAAAGACGGCATCATCGAAAGAAAATACGAGGATTTATATAAAGCAATCACCGCATCCGATAAAACTGCCGTTTCTTGCGATATATATGTAATTGATGAGCGCAAAATGGAAGTTAAGTTTATGTCGGGTGAAATCGAAATCCACTCATTCGATATGAAACAGATGATAAGCCACCTGCTGGGTGTTGCAACCGCTTATCTAAAAGGCGAGTTTGATAAAAAGATTGACTTTATATATCTGCTTTTCAACCCCAAGTTTATCGAAATCAATGAGGGTAAAGAAGAAATCCACAGCATTTATGAGCAGACCTGCAATGAATGTAACTCCGTTGATTTCAAAGCACTTTTTGATGTTATTGTTGATTATCTTCAAACTGCCAAAGGTCTTAGCAAAGATAAAAACAAAGCCGAAATCGTAAACAATTTCAGCTTCAGACTCTGCGACCAGAGTAATATGAACATATAAAAATCAAGCCGCCCGAGTTTTTGCTCGAGCGGTCTTTTTCTGTGTATCAATGTGTTTATACGGAAACAGGGCAGTCGCCGATGAAATTCAGTTTTCTGATATAAGTACAACGGCGTTTTTTGTCGAAATCTTCGCTGTCTGTTGCGTGAAACACCATATAAATACCGTCGTCACGGTAAAGAAAACTGCAATGCCCCGTGTGATAGAGACCTGCTGTTGTGTTTTTGCTGAAGAACGGTATTGCACTCTTTATCCAGCAACGAGGATTCATCGGGTCATTGCCTGAAAGGGTCAGAATTCCCATACAGTATCCGCCTGAGCTGTAGCCGCTTGCGGAATAGACTAAATAAGAACTGTCGCCCTTGTAAAGTGCCGCAGGTCCTTCGTTAACCCACCAGCCTCTTTTTTCCCAGTTATATTCGGGTTCCGAAATCATTGCGCCTTTCTGACCTGACTTGAGTGTGTAGGGATTTTCCATTTCGGCAATATAAATGCATTGGTGTCCGATGTTCAGATAAGCCGAGCAGACATAATAGAGTTTTTCGCCGTGTTTGAAATAGGTGCCGTCAATGTTATTAAGACCGTCGGGAGCAAGAATCCCCTTGAATTCATATTCACCCATAATATCATCGGTTTTGCTCTCAAGCACAAAACCATAGCGGTAATAATCACCGTGATCTTCGTCGGTGTTACCGTATGGCATTGCACCTCTCGGCACGGTTTCGCTGACAAAAACACCGCAGGAAATAATATACCATTTTTCTCCGATTCTGAATATTTCGGGTGCCCATATATTGTCTTTTACGCCGTCTTGCCCCGTTCTGTAAACGGTTTTGCGTTCAATTTCGGCAGTATCTTCGGGCGATGCAATTTTGATAATATCAATGCGGTCATTGAGCGTATACATATAATATGTGTATCCGCCGTCCTCAACCATAAACGGGTCTCCGCCTTCGTTGAAATCAACGGGCATCTCAGTTTCTTTGCCAAGAAAAGGAAGTCCCGTCAGCGCACAAAGCTGAATCAGTAACGCAACTGAAACGGAAACGATTTTTGTAATTATACTCATTTTTACGTTTTCTCCTTCCCTTTTCAACTGAATTCATTATACCATACAGAAAAAATTTTTACAATAAAATTCAGAGGTTGCATTGCTTGACAAGGTTGAGCATCAAACTATATAATTTTATTACAAGCCGAAAAGGAGAAAAACCTATGAATACATTTGATAACGAAGTAAAACAGCGTTGGGGCAACACGGATGCCTACAAAGAAAGCAAGCAGAAAACCGCAGACTATTCCGCCGATAAGTGGAACGATGTCAACGCAGGGCTGGATGCAGTTCTTGCCGAATTTGCGGTTGCACTCAAAGACGGAACTACACCCGAAAGCGAAAGCGCAAAGTCGCTCGTCAAAAAGCTTCAGCAATATATAACCGATAACTTCTACACCTGCACTGACGAAATCCTCGCAGGTCTCGGACAGATGTATGTTGCCGATGACCGCTTCAAATCCAACATCGACAAAAACGGAGCAGGCACCGCAGAGTTCATATCTGAAGCAATCAGAATCTATTGCAAATAACAGACAAACATCAAGCCGTCCGATTTCTCGGACGGCTCTTTTTGTTCGGTCAGATTAAAACAGTTGTGTGGGAAGTTTCAGCTTTTCTTTCGGCGGGAATTGTTTGTCGAATTCTTCGGCATCTGCCTCATCAACAAAATATCCCTTCGGCGGAGTATATTCACCGCTGATGCCGTCAAGATAACCTTTTTTCAGCTCCTTGCACAGAAAGAACGATGCGTCCGCACCTTCGGGCAAACCGTGGTAACGTATACCGAACTCGCTCGCATAAGTGAATCCGCTTTTACCGTAAAAATTGATGTTTCCCTCAAAGCAAAGCGCACCGCAGCCAAGCTCTGCCGCCTTTTCCAAAGAATAATCAAGCAGAATCTTGCCGTAACCTGTACCCTGCAATTCGGGAGTAATGCAAATCGGTCCCATAGTCATAATGGGCAAATTTGAGCCGTCATCGGCTTTGATAACCGCCCTCATAAATATATTCTGACCAATCAGCCTGCCGTCTTTTTCCATAACGAAATTCAGTTCGGGCACAAACGCTTCATCGTTCCTCAGCTGATTGAGCAAGTAATGTTCAAGACAGCCGGGACGGTAAACGTTCCAGAACGCTTCTCTGACGAGAGTTTCGGTTTCACGGTGTTCTTCTGTTCTTTCCAAACGAATGATGCAGTCATTTTTCATTGTTAAACCTCCAAAAATTGTTGACTTTCAATCACCGGAGGCTTGCGGAGAAGTATTTGCAAACCTC
>JAFQRY010000008.1 GCA_017409845.1 Clostridia bacterium | reverse complement strand
CTTGAGAATTTCAGCGGAGTTTTTAACTGGATTATTTCTCCCGTTACAACATTTGTCAGCCTGATAATACCCGTAATCATTCTCAGAAACGGATTCAATTCAAACTGGGACGTTCTCTATATAGATTCTGCAAGATTCAACATTCTTGCAGTTCCGCTGATATTTGACCTTGTCGGCTTTGTTATGATGATTATTCCATATCTGTTCTGGGATTTCAACAATCCGCAGCACGAATATGTCATGGAGGTTCTGAAACAAAGGGAAAAACTTGCTCAAGAAGGTTATTATCCGTCAGAATATGAGGGCGGACTTAATTTTATTGAACCCGGCGAGCTTCATGCAGGAATTCCGGTTGATTCCGCCGCCATGATTGAAAGACGTAATTCCCTTATCGCAAACATAGAGGGAACACTCAAAGAAGCAACGGCAGCTGAAGGAACAATTTAAGGCTTTCAAAGGGCGAAAAAAGCGGATGAGAAAATCCGCATAATAAACTCAGTACATAATCTGATTCCCGTTATTATAAACCGTTTCACTTTTGTGAAGCGGTTTTCTTGTTCAAAACTTTCAAATAATGAAAAAAATTAACATTAATAAACCCCGAATCAATTGCAACAATAATAAGGCAAACGCAAATTGAATTTGAAGGGGTGTAAACGAAATGTCAAAGAATAATTCAGTTGTTCCTCAGGCAAGAGCTGCTCTTGATCAGTTCAAGATGGAAGCTGCAAGAGAAGTAGGTGTTCAATCCCTTGTTAAAGAAAGTGTGCAACATACAGTATAATCCGTAATATACAAATCAATATAATGCATTCTGAAAGCTGCCTTTAATTTCAAAGGCGGCTTTTGTTTATTTCTCATATCTTTTTAAAAGAAAATTTTACAGTATTTATAATTGCGGATACGGAAAAAATATGATACAATATCAAGCAGAGAAATCTTGGAGGTTATGCTATGAAAAAGACAATTAAAAAGGCAATATCAATTGTACTTGTTGCGGTTATGGTATTCGGTGTCGCACCTCTTGCGGGATTTGTGGGCCTTGACCTGCCCGATTTGGGAACAATCTTTGCTGCAAAAGCTGAGGCGGCAACTTACGAAGGCACCTGCGGCGAAAATCTTACCTGGACTCTTGATACTGAAACAGGCGCACTTGTCATCAGCGGAACTGGTTCAATGGAAGAATGGTCATCCAGCACAAGTGCTCCATGGTACAGCTACCGTTCTTATATTAGGTCTATAATAATTGATAATGGCGTGACAAGTATAGGCAGGTATTCGTTTGTTTATAACACTAATAACAGTAATTATAACAAACTTACAAGTGTAACCATCCCGGACAGCATAACAAGCATTGGTAAAATGGCTTTCGATGGTTGTTTTAACGTTGTAAGTGTTTATTATACAGGTGACCTTGCGGGATGGTGCAGCATTAATTTTAATTTTTCTTCTTCTTCCAACCCAATGATTAATGCAGAAAAACTTTATATTAATGGAGTTTTGCTTGCGGGTGATGTTGTTATTCCTGACGGGGTGACAACAATTCCACATGCCGCATTCAGTAATTGCAGAGGTCTTACCAGCGTTATAATTCCTGACAGCGTAACAAGCATAGGCGATTCTGCGTTCAAATATTGTGGAGGCCTCACAAGCATAACAATACCTGACAGTGTAACAAGCATAGGCTATTATGCGTTCAGTTATTGTACCAGCCTCACAAACATAACAATACCTGACAGTGTAACAAGCATAGGCGAATGTGCGTTCAGTGATTGTACCAGCCTCACATGCATAACGGTAGGTTCGGCAAACACAGCATATTCAAGTGATGAATATGGAGCGTTTTTTAACAAAAACAAAACTGAATTAATTCAGTATCCCATAGGAAACGCAAGAACAAGCTATGAAATTCCTGACAGTGTAACAAGCATAGGCTATTGTGCGTTCAGATATTGTGCCAGCCTCACAAGCATAACAATACCTGACAGTGTAACAAGCATAGGCTATTATGCGTTCAGTTATTGTACCAGCCTCACAAGCATAACAATCCCTGACAGCGTAACAAGTATAGGTGCTGGTGCGTTTGAGTATTGTAGCAGTCTTACAAGCATAACAATTCCGAATAGCGTAACAAGCATTGATAATAAGGCGTTTGCGCGTTGTAGCAGTCTTACAAGCATAACAATCCCTGACAGTGTAACAATCATTAACAATGCAATTTTTTCTGGATGTGGCAATCTTACAAGCGTAACAATCGGTAACAGTGTAACAAGTATCATCCATGATGCATTCTACGGTTGTTATAGCCTCACTGATGTTTATTACAATGGCTCGGAAGAAGAATGGAATTTAATTACAATAGGCAGTAATAATGATTGTCTTACCAACGCAACCATTCATTACACAACCATGAGATTCGCTCAGACACACGTTATCAGCGATTACATATCCAGAAATGATGATTATACCCAAAAATATTTTGAAGGTAATGGGCAGCCTCTTGATGGTTCAAACGGTACAGTTGATATGTGCATTCCCGGTTTGAACAGTGAGGATGATATGATTCCGCAGGGTATCACATATTATCCTCAGAAAAACTGGCTCCTTATTTCTGCATATTCTTCTAGCAAAAGTGCAGTTAAAGATCGCCCGAGTATGATTTATGCTCTCGATTTTGCAACGGGAAAATATGTTGCTGAATATAAAATTTTTAATTCGGATGGCACTCCTCACACAGGCCATGTCGGAGGAATTGCTGCATCTGCAAATAATCTTTATATCACAACCGAAGACGGCACAATAAGCTATATCCCCCTTTCTGCTATTGAGCTTCCCGAAAGAGTCTCCTCAAAAGATATTCAGATTGTAGATTCTTTTAAGGTGGCGTATGCGTCCACGGAAGCAGGTACGTCTTATCTCAGCTATTCGGATGGCTGCTTGTGGACGGGAAATTTCTACTATCATCTTGAAGAAAAATACAAGAAGCCTGCAAGTGAAGAATTCAACAGTGTGGTATTGGGATATAAAGCGAGCGGAAGAGATTCTGCAGATGAATGGAAAGCTGTATCGAAGTCTTCGCCTGCATATAATTTTGGAATACCGAATTATTATAACGCTATTTCAAAATTAGAAAAAATTCAGGGTGTTGCGGTTTCGTTGAAAAACAAAAAAATGACCCTGATTACCTCTTATGGAAGAAAAAATAATTCAGAGATATTTTTTGTAGATATTTCTGACAACGAAATAAATGGTTCAGATATAATAAAAACCGAAGGTCTTCCTATGCTTGAAGGTGCTTTTATTCTTAACGATTATGTTTATACGGCAACAGAATCCGCCTCATATTATTATAACGGCTATGACCCTTCGGACAAATCAAAGGATCCGACGGATGTTGTATGGCGCTTCCCGTACAGATCATCTGTTGTCAGAGATGAAGAAACGGATATTTCCGTTTATTATCACGCATCTGATGAAAGTGAATATGAAGTTGTTACAGAGGAACACTCTGATGAAGATGTTTTTGGCGTTATTCACTCAAACATATATGCAAGCAAGCAAAAAGTTTTTGATATCAAGCTGTTGGTTGACGGTGGGGAATATCAGTCAAAAATTCCGGTTACAGTAAAGATCCCTCTCCCTGATGGCTATTCACCTTTGTTGACGAGGGTAGTTTACGTTAATGCACAAACAAGGACAGTTGAAGAAATTCCAACCACTTACTTAGACGGGTATCTTATTTTTGAAACGAATCATTTTAGCTATTATGCCATTGTTGAATGTTATGACTTTACGCTTTCAATTCGTACACCTTCTGCCACAACAATAAATTACGGCGATTCAATTGTTCTGCATTATGAAATAACGGGAACTCTGCCTGATGGAGCTTATGTTGAGTGGTCGGCATCAAACGGTAACTTTAATTGTTCAGTGTCAGAGGATAAAAAAACCTGCACAATCACTCCCGATAAGAAAGGCGACACAACCTTTACCGTCATTGTTTATGATGCAGAAGGCAACATCGTTTCAACTGACGAACAAACAATGACCTCAAAAGCAGGTTTCTTTGATAAGATAATTGCTTTCTTCAAAAAAATATTTGGTCTTACCAAAACAATCCCCGAAGCAGTCAAAGTTATCTATTAATTTTCAATCCCGTACGGTTTTCTGTGCGGGATTTTCATTGTTCAAAACTTTTAAATTAATCAAAAAATTAACATTAATAAACCCCGAATGGATTGCAAAAATAATAGAGCAAACGCAAATTGAATATGAAGGGGTGTAAACGAAATGTCAAAGAATAATTCAGTTGTTCCTCAGGCAAGAGCTGCTCTTGATCAGTTCAAGATGGAAGCTGCAAGAGAAGTTGGCGTTAACCTTAAGCAGGGTTACAACGGCGACCTCACTTCCAAGGAAGCAGGCAGCGTAGGCGGTCAGATGGTCAAGAATAAATGTCCCGTACGAACTATGAAATTTACCCGTAATTACCGATGGCTTGACGGTCACAGCAAAGAGATTACATACGAAGTAGCTCTTGCGGTATAAGCCTTATATATCAACGGATTTGACAGTTTAATAAGGGAGGAATTAGCAATGACAAATCGAATCAAATCTTGTGAGTTCAATATTGACACCGCCTGCGTAGAAGTCAAACTTATTGACGGTTCTATGGTATCAATCGACTGCATTGCGATTGAAAACGAATATGCAAACAATATGTACGAATCATCCGAACTTGATTATCTCATCTACAATGAGCCTATGAGCTATGTAAGATTACTGCTCAGCGGTAAGATGGAAGAATATCTGAGAAACAGTACAGATTACACACCGTTATCGGATATGAGATAATAACATAAAGAGCTATATCAGCTGATTTGATTAGCTGTATAGCTCTTGATTTATTCAGAAGTTCTTACTTATTATCTTGCTTATTATCTTACTCGCAAAAGAGCTGACAAATCTGTATATTGACAATTTGTTTGCTTCATAATATAATAAGTGTAAAGAAATGATTGTTTACACTATATTGTGAGGTGAGATTATGGCAACGGATTACCGCAAGCTTTGCATTGAACTTTTTGGAACAGACAATGTTGCAGAGCTTCGCAAAATTGCAGGCAAGCAAAAAACAGGTCGAAAAAAATCTTTGAATGATGCTGATATTCAAAAAATAATCGAAATGCAGCAGCAGGGAATAACAACAAAAGAGATTGCAGAAAGCTTCGGTGTCAGCCGTCAGACAATCTCAAAATATCTCAATGCATTTCCCAAGGGTAACTACACGATGCGTATGAATTATATGTTCCGTCAGAAAGTCTGCACGGAAATCTACGTTGATTTCCTCAACGAGAAAATTTCAATCATCAACCGCACAAACGATATTCTCCGCCGTGCATTCGGAGTTATCGAAAATCCGACATGGGAAGATTTTCAGTATTTCCTGCGTGAAAGATGTTTCCCCGAAGAGCGAGGCAACAAAAAAGAAATTCTGAAATATCTCGGCATTGACCATTTTGACCCGCTTCAGATTGTTGAGGCTACCAAGGGCAGAATGGCAGAGGATAACCAATATATAAACTTTGTCTATGAAAGCAGGTGTTGATTTATGAACAATAAAACAATAACAACCCAACCTGTAAAAATGACTACGGATTCATCTTCAAAAGGGAATCAGCCTAAATGGTATGGTGACGGCTTATGGTTCAAAGCTGACCATATGGGATATGAGGGTCTGAGTGAGATTGTTATCTCAAAGCTTCTTGCAAAAACAAATATCCGTAATTTTGTAACTTATCTTCCAACCTATATCGAATACGAAGGCAAAAAACTTGTCGGCTGTTACTCCGAAAATTTCAAGAAAGATAACGAAACAATTTACACACTTGAAAAACTTTTCAGAGCATATACAGGTCAGTCTCTGGCAAAGGCTCTTCTTGATTATCCCGAAGTGAAAGACAGGATAAAGTTCACCGTTGATTTCATCGAAGAACACACCAATCTTGAAAACGTTGGTGCGTATCTGACGGCAATGCTTGAACTCGATGCGTTTTTCCTCAATGAGGACAGACACACAAATAACATCGCATTCATCAGAAACGATGACACGGAAGAATTCAGCTTCTGCCCCTATTTTGATTTCGGACTTTCACTTTTATCCGATACAAACGACTATCCGATTGATGCGGATATTTATGCTTGTATTTCAAAAGTAAAAGCAAAACCGTTTGATGCAGATTTCGATTTGCAGATGGATTCTGCAGAGGAACTCTACGGCATTCAGCTTACAATCGGGTTTACGGAAAACGATATTATAAATTCTGTTGAACAGTGCAAGGAATACTATGATGAAGCAATCCGCAACCGTGTAAAAAACGTTATCCTTGCGAGAAAAAATAAATTCAGATATCTTGTAGCAACAAATTGAAATAATAGGATTTTTGGCGGCGGAGCAATCTGCCGTCTTTTTTTATAAAAAATTTAAAAAAATTCCCATTTCTGCACTAAAGTACAATGTGCAAACCGAAAAAAGGTGATAGAATTACGATGTAAGAATGTATACTGACAAAAGTATACCCATTATAAAACAATACGAAAGGAGAAAATTTTCTATGAAGATTTTCAAAAAAACATTGGCAATTCTTCTATGCCTGATTATGGCGGTCGGTATTGTTCCTCTCTCTGCAAGTGCGGATACGGAGCCGGCGAGCTACGTTAAAACGGATTTTCGTTTTGAAGCAGGTCAACCTGTTCCTACAAAAAGAAGTCAGTACACCGTCAAGACAAGCTACATAGCTTCGGAGGGAGTTGAAATCATTCTTTCCGCTTACACCACCGGCTTGGATTATATGCGCGATGGCGTTCGCCTTAACAACGGTGGCGAGTTTACCGAACAAAATTCGGGTACTTTTTTGAAAAATACCGGATATCAATTAAAAGTCTGTTTTACATGCCCGATGTATACCGAAAGAGATTTGGTTCTGATAGCCGGCGATGAAACATACTCTTACTATGATTTTGAATTTCGTTTAGATCGTGTGATGATAGACGGACATAAAACGGAAGTTTGGAATGTTTGCTATTATTATTATATTCCCATTGCCGATATGGCTCAGACGGTTACAACCTATGCCCAGCTTCAGAGCGCACTTTCGCAATACGGCACCAATGCAATCAAGCTCGGCAATGATATAACAAGGGAAATCGGTCTGGGCAAAACAGAAGAGAGTGAAGCAGCCCAGTTTACCGTCAACGGTACCAAGATTCTTAACCTCAACGGCAAAAAGCTCAAGGTTGTTGACCATTCCGACGTATCAAGCAATAAGGACTATACTCTCGACTCAATCAGAACTCTTTTCACCGTTTCTTCGGGCGCTGATTTCACGGTTGAAGACACAGACGGAGCGGGCGAAGTAAAATATGATGCTCATTATATTGCTCCCTCATATCCTTTGGATTTTGCACTATACGAACACGTTTCCGAAAGAAATATGTTCAACGTTCTCGGTAAGCTTACCGTAAATAGCGGCACGTATATTGCAGGCGGCGCAAAGGAGCAGTATCTTGCTGACAAGTACCGCAACGCCTATCAGATTATGCCCGGCTATATCTGTAAAGCCGAAGGCACAGGTCAGGCAATCTTTAACGGCGGTTATTTTACTGGTCATTCTTTTGAGCCGGACTTTCTCCTTGAAAATTCAAAGAAAGAATATTTTGTTCTCAGCGGTAATATTACGATTAACGGCGGCGAATTCACCGATGGCGGTGAAAAAACTTTGATTAATAGAGAAAAATCAAAAAACCTGAAAATCGTCAACGGCAGCTTCATAATTGATTCACCTTCTGTTATCCGTCTTCCCTCTTATAATAAAGGTGAAAACGATTACTATGACTGGGGTACCTCGTCAGACTTCGGCATCTATACAGACTGTTTTGACAATGAGTCAGCTATAGTGATTGCTGACGGAAAGCTTTACACAAACTCGCTTTCTTACTTATCATCCGGTAAAGCTAACCGTTATGATATTATCACTACTTCTCTTAATGCGTGGCAGAGAAAAGGTAAGCCCATTGTGTTTAACGGCCTCGCAGCTTCTTGTACCTATGTTATAGGTGCTGATGATAATGATATTGTGTCTTTTAAACTCAACAAGCTTCCTGAATATCTTGTCGATACGGGATACTCGTGGGATCTCGCCGAAGTGCTGTATGACACTTCGGGAAAAAAGGTCTATGAATATCATAACAACGGATCCGATTACGATGATGGCACTTTCGGTTTTAAAGACGATTGCAAAACACCGGGAACATATACCTATTATATCATTGTTTCTTTAAAGAATCCGGACGGTAATTACTGCGGCTTCAAAAAATACACGCTGCTTGTCAAAGCAATCGAGCCCTGCGAAACACACGATTACTATGTAAGCAAAACAACCGCAACCTGCACTGCGGGCGGCACAATCACAGAAACCTGCACCAAGTGCGGTGAAACAAAAACAACAAATGTAGGTGCTCTCGGACACACTTACGAAGAATACGAGGGAGAGTATCAGTGGTCATATGACAGCACCAACCACTGGAAGTATTGCTGGAGATGCGACAAAACCTTTAACAAAGGCAAGCACACCTTCAATTCAAACAGAATTTGCACAGTCTGCGGTCTTGATAACAACTGCGACTACGGCAACGCAATGGATCTTGAACGCAATGAAACTCACCATTGGTGGGCTTGTGAAACTCATGCTCCCGAAGATGCCTGCCCCAATGACCACAAGTTGGAATATGGTGCACACGAAGCGTGTTCTTATGAAGATCTTGAGGGAAGTACATTGGACGGCGTTACAAACACACTCTACAACTGTGGCGAAGGCTATGTCTGCGACGGCTGCGGTGATTACTTCGGCGAAACAGGCAACCACGAATGGGTGCTTTCATCAGCAATACCTGCAAGTTGCAAAGCAACCGGTATTCGTTATTACAAATGTACCAACAACGGCAAAATTGACCCTAAAGGCAATAAGGTAAGTTGCGGCATGAAGGCTGTCAGAATTCCTAAGACAGAGCACAATTGGACACTTGTCAGCGATACTGCAACCTGCCAGGCAGACGGCAAGGCAACCTATAAATGTGGCTGCGGCGAAACAAAAACCGTTGATTCACAAAAGACAGGTCATATCTACGGTCTTGTTTCCGATACCGCAACCTGTACTTCGAGCGGCGAGGCAACATATAAGTGCAATACCTGCAGTGCAAGCTATAAGGTAGTTTCACCCGCAAAGGGTCATAACCACATCGAGGATTCCTATGTAGCACCCACAACCGAAGCTGAAGGTAAAATCACCTATAAGTGCACCGAATGCGGTGATATTAAGACGGAAAGACTTGAAAAGCTTACCGTTATCAACGAGCCGAAAACAAAGAGTATCAACTGCAAAGACGGCGTTCTTATCCGTCCGAATTTTGCAAATATTCCCGAAGGTGCAACCGTTGAATGGACAGCAGATAACAGCTGCTTCAACTGGAGCGTTGATGCAGAGGGTAACGTTAAAGCAATTTCAAATTCAAGCGGTGACACAACCTTCTCGGCTAAAGTTAAACTCAAAGACGGCACATATATGACCGATATGTACGGCAACGAGGTTGTCAGTACAACAACCGTTAAATCAAACGCAGGCTTCTTCCAGAAGATTATCGGCTTCTTCAAGGGTCTGTTCGGTCTTACAAAGATTCACGAATAAACCTTAAAAGGCTCCCTCGTGAGGGAGCTGTCACGAAGTGACTGAGGGAGTAACCTAAGGCGGCAGAGCAATCTGCCGTCTTTTTTTATGGATAATCCAACGGCAACAACGTAGGGGCGACGTTTCGTCGACCGAAAATCAAAATCATTGCCGAAACGGGCGACCGCAGGACGCCCCTACGAAGTTTATAAATTTTTAAAAAATAATAAAAATTTCTTTCATTTCTGCACTAAAGTACAATGTGCGATTTATTTTTATTTGTTAAAATCTAACTGTAATGAGTGTTAAAAGGAGGAAAAGAGTTTGAAAACAATAGTTGTTAACATTCAGAACGGTTTGCTTGCTGAAGCAATAACACGCTCCCTGCGTGAATCGGGCGAGTTCAAGTCGTTTCGCATAAACGGTCACAGCGAAAGCATTCCCTTTGACTGCGAAACTCTTTCTGCCGATATTCTTTTGATGGAAGTTTCCTACGCTCCTTCAACATCTCTTGAAATCCGCCTTAACACGGCAAGAGAGCTGCGTGAGAATCTTCCCAAATGCAAAACCGTAATGCTCTGCGATGAAAATTCCGCACCCGATATTGCCCGTGAGGTTATGCTTGCCAAGAAAGACGGCAGAATAGATGCTTTCTTCTTTTCATCGGTTACTCAAAGCTATCTGAATGCGGCACTTTGTGCTTTATAAGGAGATTAAGATGCTTAAACCTGTTACCATGGATTTTTCGGATTATTCAACTCTTGAAAAGTTTGAATTTGAGTTTTACTGTGATTGCTGTAAAAAGGCTGTAAAAACGCCTGTGATTGAATTTGTTTCGGGCTTCAAAAGAAAAAGATTTCTGAACGGTGATATGAAAAAAGCCAGAGATATTATTTATGCGGCAGACCACGACAGCGCTTTTGAAAGAGCAAATATCGAGGCAATGTATGAATTGAACCGCTGTGAAATTTGCGGAGCTATGGTTTGTGAAGATTGCACTGTTTACGGCAAGAATCTGAACGGCGGAGTATGCTGCAAAAAATGTAATGAAAGCGAGAAATAACAAGATGAAAAACTTAAAAAAACTTACGATTCTTCATTCAAACGATTTACACGGCGACTTCCTTGCCGAAGAAATTGATTCAAAGCTTGTCGGCGGTGTTTCAATGCTTTCGGGATATGTCAACAAGGTAAGAAACGAAGAAAAAAACGCGATCTACTGCATTGCTGGTGATATGTTCAGAGGCTCGGTTATTGACTCCGAATATCAGGGCGTTTCAACAATCGAAATTATGAATATGCTCTCGCCCGACGTTGTTACCGTCGGTAACCACGAAACAGATTACGGCGTTGCGCATCTTCTGTTTATCGAAAAATGTGCAAAGTTCCCGATTATCAATGCAAATTTACATATCAAAACCAACGGTGCAAGACTTTTCAAGCCTCACCATATAATCGAAATTGACGGAATGAAAGTTCTGTTTATCGGTATTCTGACCGAAGACGTTCTTTCGCAGACAAAGAATGACGGTCTTGTCGGAACTTTTGTTGATATCGAGGAAGCTGCACAGGCAGTCGGCAGAATCTGTAACACGTATAACAGAATTGATATTGATTTTACCGTTCTTCTCACTCATATCGGATTTGAAGAGGATAAAAAGCTCGCCGCAAAGCTTGACCCTTCGTGGGGTGTTGATATTATCGTAGGCGGTCATTCGCATACATATATAAAGGAGCCTGCGGTTGTCAACGATATTGTTATCGTTCAGGCAGGAACGGGTACAGACCAGATAGGCAGATTCGATATTATGGTTGATACCGATAACAACTGCATTGACAGCTACACGTGGAAGAGTCTTCCCATCAATGCCGACAACTGCCCGAGAGATGAAAAGCTTGAAGATATAATCAAGTACTACAAAAAGAAAACGGATATGAAATACGGTCGCATGGTAACGAGATTCAAAAGGCAGCTCACTCATCCGTCACGCTACCGTGAAACCGAACTCGGCGGTCTGTTTGCAGATATTATGCGTGACAGTCTCGGTCTTGACCTTATGCTTCTCGGCTCGGGAAGTGTCCGCACAACAGAACTCGGTCCGATTGTTCTTTATCAGGACCTTGCGGAATGCTTCCCTTACGATGACCCTGCATATATGCTCCGTGTGACGGGCGAACAGCTTAAACGGATGATAAAGTTTATGCTTCGTGACGATGTGTGGGAAGGTTCCCATTGCGAATTTTATCAGTTCTCAAAGGGAACAAGAGTTGTCTATGACCGCAACACTCACGAATTCAAAAAGTTTGTGCTCAACGGTGAGCCGCTTGATGATGAAAAGATTTATAAAATCGGTCTTCAGCATTTCCATTTCAAGAATCTTGAAAACTTTTTCTCCGTTCCCTATGACGAGGTTGCAAAGAACGGCAAGCCCCGAATGGTTTCAACCTCCTGCAGAGAAATTCTTGATGAATATCTTTCCGTTCACAATGCTCTTGACCGTGAAATCAGCGGCAGACTTATAGTTGAATGATTATGAAGAAGAACAGACCAAAGGGCAACGGATTCATTTCGGCGTTGCTGATAAACCTCGTATTCGACCTTGAATGGACAATTCCTGCGTGGCTTTTGCTTGCGGCTTATTTCATTTTTAAAATATCAATATGGTGGTTTGTCGGTGCACTCGCTGTATGGGTTATAGGTGTTGCAATAAAAACAGCCGTGTTTTCGTGGCTTGTTCACGTCGGTAACATTCCCGATCCGCCCAAAGAAAACAAAAATCCCTATTCATCAAAAGGATATAAACCGAATAAATAAGGAGGTAATGCCAATGAAAAAAATAACAGCCGTTTTGCTTGCCCTGATTATGCTGCTCTCATTTGCAGCCTGCGGCGGCAAGGGTAACGGCGAAACAACAACCGAAGCTCCGTCGGTTCAGCAGACCGAAGAAGCACAGACAAAGTCACCCCAAACCGCAAACAATAAGGGTGACGGCAACAAAGAGGATGACAGCGGAAACCTGCTCATAACTCTTTATAATGCCGATTCAGACGAATATCACGCTCTGAAAGGCAAAATCGAAACCTTTGATACAGGCATTGACAGCGAATACGGTATGACGGGATTCAGATTTGTTTCACCCAAAAACGGTGTGGATGTCAGACTTGAAGCGATAATGTGGTCGCCGATTGTTGATGATTTTGAGGTAACCGATACCGTATTCGAAATCTCAACAGAAAAAGACAAAATTTATGAATTTGACTGCTATGTAACCGAAACAATCCCCGATTACAGAATTGTTGCCGGGTACGGCGAAATGAATGCCGACTATTATCTGGCTATGGACGGCTATGAGGTTGTCACAAAGCTTCTTATGGTTGATGAGGGCAACACACCCGAAGAAATAACCGAAGATTCAGCGTTTTATCAGCTTTGCGTTGCCCGTGCGGCATCGAAGGTTTATTATGACGGCTATGCTGAAAACGATGACCCTGCCGTCGTATGGGATACTCTTGCTTATGCCGTAACGCTCAACCACGCAAAAATGGTTGGCGAAACATATTATGATGTTATCTCTTTGACAACATGGGAACTTGAATCGTATATGGATTCAATGTATCCCGAGTATAAAGGAAATTATCCTGAAATACCTGAAGAATGTAATGTTGAAGGCAGTATGAAACAGTATTCGGATTATGATGTCACACCTTATCTGTTCGAAAGATTCAGCACCAATGAATTCTACGGCGTTGAGGATAACGGTGACGGAACGTATTCCGTTAAAATCAGAATTGACGATTACAGATTTGAAGGTTATGAAGAATTCGGTCTTGCAGTAATCGTTAAACCCGATGCAAACAGTCCTTTCGGCTACGTAATCACAGATGTTGTTGATTGCGAATTGCCCAGAGGATAAAAATAAATTTATAAATGAATTTCTGAAAGGAGAAATTTAATATGGGACTTATTAAAGCAGGAATAGGAGCACTCGGCGGAGTACTTGCAGACCAGTGGAAAGAATTTTTCTACTGCGATTCACTCGAAAATGACGTGCTCATGGTGAAGGGACAGAAGCGTATTGGCGGACGTTCATCCAACACAAAAGGCAGTGACAACGTAATCTCAAACGGCTCGGGCATTGCAGTTGCAGACGGTCAGTGCATGATTATCGTTGAGCAGGGCAAGATTGTTGAGGTTTGCGCAGAGCCCGGTGAATTCACCTATGATTCATCAACAGAGCCTTCAATCTTCTCAGGCAAGCTCGGCGATACAATCAAGGAAACCTTCAAAACCGTCGGCAAGAGATTTACCTACGGCGGCGACACAGGCAAAGACCAGAGAGTTTATTATTTCAATACAAAGGAAATTCTTGATAACAAGTTCGGCACACCCAATCCCTTTATGTTTGAGGTTGCCAACAAAAGACTCAATATGTACCGTTCCGTTCAGGTAAGATGCAACGGTATCTATTCCTACAGAATCACAGACCCTCTTCTTTTCTACACAAAGATTGCAGGCAACGTAGGCGATGAATACAGAAGAGAAGAAATCGACAATCAGCTCAAAACAGAGTTTATTTCAGCTCTTCAGCCTGCATTTGCAATGCTCACAGAGCTTGAACTCCGCCCCGCACAGATTCCTGCACACACAACAGAGCTTAAAGATGCGCTCAACAAGGCACTTGCCGTTGAATGGACACAGCGCAGAGGCATTTCTGTTGAATCCATCGCACTTAATCCGATTACTCTTACTCCCGAAGATATGAAGAAGATTAATCAGATGGAAGATGCCGCAACAATGGGCTCAAATCCGTTTATGATGGCAGGCAGAATGGCTGATGCAAGAGCGAATGCAATGGAAGCTGCAGCAGCAAACGAAAACGGAGCAATGATGGGCTTTATGGGTATGAACATGGCAGCAAACGCAGGCGGAAACTTTGATCCGATGGCACTGTATAATGCAGGTGTTCAGCAACAACAGCAGATGGCACAGCAACAGGCTGCAGCAGCTCCTGCACAGTCAGCTCCCGCAGCACCCGCAAACGGCTGGAAATGTGCTTGTGGTGCAACAGTAAGCGGTAACTTCTGCACGGAATGCGGAGCAAAGAAACCTGCCGAAGAAGGCTGGACCTGTTCCTGCGGAAATGTTAACAAAGGTAATTTCTGCTCAAACTGCGGTTCTAAGCGCCCTGCAAATGCACCTCTTTATCAGTGCGACAAATGCGGTTGGAAACCCGAAGACCCCCACAATCCGCCGAAGTTCTGCCCCGAATGCGG
>JAFQRY010000007.1 GCA_017409845.1 Clostridia bacterium | reverse complement strand
GATGTCAACAGGGAACACCACCTGAAACAAATAAACTTTGAAAATGAGGTAGAGAAAATGGTAACAGTAGTAACAACATCAATCATTTGCGTAGCAGTCGTAGCAGCAGTGGCAATCATCTGCAGAACATTCTGATTAAAAGAAAAACGAGGAGGATATAAGAATGGTAACAGTAGTAACAACATCAATCATTTGTGTGGCAGTCGTAGCAGCAGTGGCAATCATCTGCAGAACATTCTGATTAAAAGAAAAAACGAGGAGGATATAAGAATGGTAACAGTAGCAACAACAGCAATCATCTGTGTGGCAGCAGTAATGGCAGTGGCAATCGTTTGCAGAGTTTTCTGAGCAAACGGAAATCAAGGGATCGTAAAAACGGTCCCTTAATTTTTTTGTCTTAATATAGATTTTTTTGCATTATTATGATATTATGAAAAAAACATCATTTTTCAGGGGTGGAAATATGCAGCGTTGTCACGGTTGTATGAGGGAATTCAGCGATAATTATGAAATCTGTCCCCGTTGCGGCTATATCGTGAACACTCCGCCGAAAATAAAAAGCCATCTGTTCGGCGGGACGGTTCTTTCGGGCAGATATATGGTCGGTAAGGTGCTTGGTCATGGCGGCTTCGGCATCACATATATTGCATGGGATAAAAAGCTCAACAGACCGGTTGCAATCAAGGAGTTTTTTCCGAATGCGTTTTCAACGAGGAGCGAGGGCGATTCCGAGGTTTCGTGTTTTGATGACAAGTCATCAGACTTCTTCAGAGAAGGCGTAAGAAAAATGCTCGATGAGGGAACCCGACTTTCCAGATTCTCCGATAACGAGAATATTGTTAACATTTACGACTGTTTTGAGGAAAACAAAACGGCTTATATTGTTATGGAATATCTTAACGGTAAGGATCTGAAGCATTATCTTGAAGAAAGAGGCGGACGGATCACTCCCGAAAAAGCGATTGAGATAATATTGCCCGTGATTAATGCACTTGAAGATATGCATTACGAAAGACTTATTCACCGTGATATATCGCCCGATAATATTTTTCTTTGTGACAACGGAAAGGTGAAGCTGCTCGATTTCGGCTCTGCGAGGCTTGCGGTTGATGACAGCGAAAAGAGCCTTTCGATTATGATAAAAAAAGGCTACGCCCCCATAGAGCAGTATTCAAGCCATTCTAAGCAGGGTACATGGACGGATGTTTATGCCGTGTGTGCCACTCTTTACAGAATGATAACGGGCTCCGTTCCGACAGAAAGCACCGCGAGAGAATCCGGCAGAACCTACAGACTTTCCGATTTCGGAATAACCGGCTATGATGCACTTGAAAGCGTTATCTTCAAGGGTCTGGAAATTGAGGTCAAAGACAGAATTCAGACTGTCCGTGAGCTCAGAAATGCTTTGCTGAAAGCAATGCAGCAGCCCGTGAATCCCATACCCGTCCTGAATTCTCAGAGAACCGTCGGAAAGCAGAAGCAGCCTGCAGGTCAGAGGAGTGTGTCGGAGCAGGCAAAGCTCAGATACGGTATCATAGCTGCTGTTGCTGTTGCGGTTGCGGCGGTTATTGCGGCAGGTGCAATATTGATATACTCTCTTGTAAAAAAAGAAGACAGCGAGTCTCACGGCGATGTTCAGGCGGAAACAACCGTGCTTCCCGATGATTTCTGGGGGACAGCATCACCGTTTTCAGAAGTTTCCTCGACCGAAGCGGAAACCGAAGCTCAGACTGAAATTGTAATACCCGATCTGAGTGGATATCCTTCTGTTACGGAGGAGGAACTGTATGCAATCATAAGCGGAAATTACGGCGGAGAGGTTGCGGAAAAGATGAAACGCTCCGTTGAGCTTGCGGTCAAGCCTGCACTCACGGTCAAAGAAAAGGCTGAATTCAAGGAGTGTCTTGGTTATCTGATTGACGGCAGAAAAATCGGAGATACGGAAATCACAAACGGCGAGCAGGCAGCTGCCGCACTCTCAAACCTTGATAAAGATTCAAAGCTTAAATTGCTCAATATAATTATAAGCACCCATCCCGCAGCCGTTGCTGCGACAACCGAGCAGGAAACGATCCCGGCAGCAACAACTCAGGAGGCAACGACCAAAGCCTTCACAGGCTATAAGCTTGTTTCCGAAAATGCCTCAGAGGTGGTCGGATATTATAACGAGGCAATCAAAAGAGCAAACCGGGCGGGCGACGTTGAGCATGAGTGCACAATGACATTTGTGGATTCTTCGGGAGACGGAGTGAATTCGCTTTATTCGATGTACTATGATATGATTAATATGTCGAACTCGGAAACGGTTGATTATCTGCCCGAAAGCTTTCTGACGGCTCAGGATGTCAAAAATGCATCTGCAGTTTCCGAAGACGGATATACATATGTTACCATAGATGTCAGAAATCAGAAAATTGACCGATATTCCGGAAAAGCTTCAAACGGTCCGGTGATCAGGGCTCTTCTGGCTGAAGATGATGTTGCGGATATGAATATTGATGGGTTTGTGGAGATTCTGGTTATGGAGCCGGGAGAAAAATTGATCAGCGTGGACGACAAAACCTATGTTACTTTTTATGACTGCACAATAACCTGCAAGGTTGATGAAAAGACAGGCAAAACAGTTGACTTCAGCTATGAATATATGCTTGAAGCCCACATCAACGAAATAGAATATACCGACAGTGACGGAGAATTCCGCACATGGGGCGATGCAGAAATAATTGTAAAATACAACGGAAAAATGCTGTAAAATAAAGAAGCTGTTCTTTGCGAACAGCTTCTTTGAGACTGTCGATAAAGTCGCTGAAATATAAACGAATATAAAATAACGTAACAAATCCTTGCCTCCTTTGAAAAGGAGGTGGATTTTGGCGAAGCCAAAAGACGGAGGATTGATAAACTATTTTCGTTTATTTGCCGTTTTTGCTTTTCGATGTATCTGTATACACCTTCAAGCGAAGAAAACGACATTCAGCTTCCTTTCTCAACAGTCACCACCTTGCCGAAAAACAAGTTTTTTGACAATCCGAAAGGAGCTGTTTCGTTGAGAAAACAGCTCCTTGATATTTACATATACTTTTCTATAAACGCTTTTACCTTTGCATCATATTCTTCCTTGGCATCATAATAGCTGTAGGCATGCACCGCACCGGGAACGGTGAAAATTTCTTTCGGGGCAGGGCAGGCGTCATAAAGCTTACGGCACATTTCAAAGGGAACAAAGGTGTCTTCTTCTCCGTGAATGAAAAGCACGGGATTTTTTGCAAATTTCATCGTACCGAGCGGAGTAGCATCCTTCCTTAGGTCGTATTTTGCAAATGTCTTGCAGAAAACATTTGTTGCAGCGGGTGTGATTATGCTTCTGAAGCCGAACATATCCGAAACAACCGCACGCACCTCCTCGTATGCATCGGTGAATCCGCAGTCCTCAACAATGAGCTTGACCTGTTTTCGGGGATTGTGGTTGTTGACGAGCATCGAGGTTGCCGCACCCATCGAAATTCCGTGAAGCATGATTTCGATATCCTCACCGAAACGCTCAACAAGATAATCAATCCAGAGGTTGATATCCTTATAGTCGAGAGCACCGAAGCCGATGAAGTTTCCGTCGCTTCTGCCGTGCCCCCTCAGGTCGGGCAGCAGATAGTTGAAGCCCATGTCGTTATGATAGAAGCCGAAAAGATGACCGCATTCGTCGGGGCCGTTGCAGTTATGACCGTGAATGGCAATAACAAATCGTTTCGTTTCTTTTTCGGCGGGAACATACCATGCTCTGAGTCTGAGCGTGTCGGGTGTTATTATTTCAATATCCTCGGGATTGTGAGAGAAAAGATAAGCATTATTCTTTTTTCTTATTTCCGTTCTGAGAATTCTTTTCGGGTCTGTGGGCGGTTTTTTGTTTCTGTCGGAAACGCAGCCCATTTTAAAGCCGCCTGCTCCGAGCGAAAGAAAGCCGATTGCACCTGCAATGCCTGCTCCGATAACGGCGTGTCTTTTTTTCATTATATCATCCCCTTTTTCATTATATTATCACAGCTTTGCGAATAATTCAAGATGCCGCAAAAACGCAGGTAAACAAAAAAATAAAAATTTTTTGAAAAAAGTGTTGACAAAACGAAAAACTTATAATATAATAAACAAGCTCTTTGGTGAGGGCAGTTAAATGGCGGCATAGCTCAGAGGCTAGAGCAACCGGTTCATACCCGGTAGGTCGTGGGTTCAAATCCAACTGCCGCTACCAATATTTTGGCCCGGTGGTCAAGCGGTTAAGACACCGCCCTTTCACGGCGGTAACACGGGTTCGATTCCCGTCCGGGTCACCACGATAAAATCCCACTTCATCCGAGGTGGGATTTTTATTTTTTATATGACGAGAATTCTGAAAATTCATCAGTGCCAAATTTCACTGCAAAACCGAACAAAAAACAAATTTCCTGTAGATTTTTTGCGTAATATGGTGTATAATTATCCTATCATGCAAAGGAAGGTATCATTATATGAAAAAACTCATTAAAATAATTGCGGTAACTCTCATTGCCGTATTTGCTTTGTCGGCACTCATGCCTGCCACGGTTTCGGCGGGTGGAAAGCTCAATTATGTTGTGCTCGGTGATTCAATCGGCTTCGGTGCGGGCGTTGTTAATCCGGGCGAAGCATGCTACGGCAGAATTGTTGCCGACACCAACGGCTATAATTATTCAAACCACTCCATGTGCGGCTATAATACTGCCGCATATCTTCTTCATATGCAGCTTCCCAATGTCAGAAGCTCAATCAAAAAAGCGGATATAATCAGTCTTTCAATCGGCGGAAACGATTTTCTTACAAGCAACATGGCTCAGCTCGGCTTTGAGGCTGCGGTGCTTGACGATTTATCAACCTTTGATAAGATTGCCGAAACCTTCTATAAGAATTTCTGCAAGATTATTTCTGAAATCAGGGAGCTCAATCCCGATGCGGTAATTCTTGTTCAGACTCTTTATAATCCCATGAACAATGCTATCACCGACTTCTATCAGCAGGGTGTTGACAGACTCAATGCAGGCTACAGACGCTATCAGTCCGAAAATCCCGGAAGCATACATATTGTTGATGTTGGCGGAGCTTTCAAAGGTCATCCCGAATATATCGCAAACGACTGTGTTCATCCCAATGCACAGGGTAATGTTGTTATCGCACAGCTTGTGCTCCGGAAGCTCAGCTCGCTCGGACTCGGCACGGCTGTAACGCCCGTAATCAACAATGCAGGAGTCAACAACCGCTTTACAAAGCCCTTCAAGGAATTTGTTTACATGGTTGTTGATATTGCGGAAGCATTATTTCCGGATTTATTTGTAATTTAACCTGAAAGGGACTGCTTTTGGCAGTCCCTTCTTTTTTGCAATAACCGCAGGTTGATTTGTTCGCCCTGCGGTTTAGCTGTGCTAAATGATTGCGTTATTGTTTTTTTGTTTCTTTCGGGTTATTATTTGGTTGTAAACAGTGCTGTTAATTAAAAAACGGAGGTAACAAATAATGATTCATATCGGAGAAAATATCAAAAAGCTTCGCAAAGAAAAAAACATCACCCAGGAAGCCCTTGCGAATTTTATCGGCGTATCCTATCAGAGTGTAAGCAAATGGGAAAGATATGAAAGCTATCCCGACATAACGCTCCTTCCTGCACTCGCCTCCTTCTTCGGCGTTACAACGGATGAGCTCCTCGGTATAAATACCGTTGATAAGGAAAACAGAATAAAAGCATATGAGGAAAAATACAAAGCACTCATAGCGGAAAATAAATATGAGGAAGCAGGTAACCTTATGAAGGAAGCGATTACCGAATTCCCCGAAAATTATCAGTTCCTCGGAAATTATATGCAATCGCTTGTCTGCACTTATCCTTACAGAGATGAACGCAATTTATTGGTTAAGCCCGAGGTTGAAAGGGTTTACAGGGTTATTCAGAGCTACTGCACGAATGACCGTCTAAGGGTGTGGACAAAAGGAATTATGTGCAATTTCCTTCAAGAGCTTAGCGAAACGGAAAACAGCGGCGTTGATATTTCCGAAATTGATCCCATTCTTGAAGAAATGCCCGTTATGAGAAACACAAGGGACTACATGGCAATGATGCTCTATCCTCACGGCAGCGAAAAAAGAAACATGGCTTGTGCAAAGGGACTTTCCGAAATGATTCAGCTTATCGGCGAAATCATCAACCGCAAGGCAAGCAAAATCCTTGAACGCGACCCGAAGGTTATCGAAGGATATCTTGATTTTGTCAATGCCGCCATGCCCGACGGTGATTACGGTCAGAGCAGCTATCTTGTTATATTCAACTACGGCTATCTCGGCGTTATCAGACATAACAACGGGGATGACGAGGGCGCACTGGAATGCTTCAGAAAAGAGGCTGAGCTTGCGATGAAATATGAGGCGATGCCCGATATCACAACTCACACTTCATATCTTGTTGAAGGACTTGAATTCAACAAAGCAACTGCGTTCAAAGGCGGATATGACAATATTGCTTATGCAATCAAGGATGCACTTGAGAGCGGATATCCTCTTTCGGACGAATTCAGAGCAACCGAAGAATTCAGAAAAATTGTTGAATCTATCAGATAACAGAAGATGAAGCAAATCGGCGGGATAAGGCATCCCGCCGATTTACACAGATTATTTTTTGAAAAGCTATTGACAAGAGCGAAATGTTGTGATAACATATATAAGCAATTTACGGAGAGATACCGAAGTGGTCATAACGGAACGGTCTTGAAAACCGTCGTACCCTTACGGGTACCGTGGGTTCGAATCCCACTCTCTCCGCCACTTTTTTTATAACTTAATATTTTTCTTTAAGTTACCATGGAGAAGTACTCAAGTTGGTGACGAGGCGCCCCTGCTAAGGGCGTAGGTCGGGTAACCGGCGCGGGAGTTCGAGTCTCCCCTTCTCCGCCAACAAAAAACCACATTTGTCTTTGACAAATGTGGTTTTTTGCTGTTTGCAATACTTTTTTTATAAAATCAACAATCAATTCTTCTATACGGTTTTCTCAGACAATGCCTTGTCTGCAGCTTCGATAAGCTCACGCTCACCTTCGATATCGGCAGGGTACGGATATTTTTTTGCACATTTTTCAAAGTCTGCAAGCTTTTCTTTTGCTTTCGGAATATTATTTTCTTTCAGCAGGGCAAGTGCATATTCCGTTCTGATAACTGACGGAAAGCTTTTCATTGATTTCATAAATTTTTTCTGTGCTTTATTAAGAAGAGAATCAATTTCCTGTGCGGCGGCACCTCTTATTGTCTTGCAGTAAATAACATCGCAAATCATAAGCTGACGGTGAACTCCGACAATTGCGGAATCCGTGGCGAGCATTTCTTCGGTGAGCTTTTCGGCTGCATCGAAATCCTGCATATCCATAAGTCTGCTGCAGGCAAAAACGCCCGTTGTGGCAACCAGAGAATTACCCATATCTTCTTTTTCGGGAACCGAAAACCATTCTTCGGGCATATCCTTTACCCTCACGCCTTCAACGAGAAGCGAATTAACCTTCATCTGAATACGGAATGAGCGGAGAGCCTTCGGGCTGCGTTTTAAATCAAGAGTATTATATCCGTCATTGTTTACTGCACCGGGGCTGAGGGGAATGCCGTTGAGTGCGGCGATTGCAAAGCCCATGAAAATAAAAATTATTACAGCTGCGGACTCTGATTCCGAAAAACCGCAGACAAAGTAAAGCACGGTTGCCGCTGCTGAAATCAGGATGTTCATTATAACTCCGCCGAGATTATACAAGGCATAAGGGATTTTTTCGTCTTTGGTATCGGGAGGTATCATAAGGCATTGCCCGAGAGTTCCTGCAAGGGAATAGGATTTCAGCCGAAGCTTTCCGTTTTGCTTTACAAGAGCAATGTTACCGATCCGGAATGAAGAAAATTTATATCCCGTGGCAAGACCGAAAACCATATGACCGAATTCGTGCATGATGATATGTATAAAATATGACAACAGAAAAATAAGAGTTGTCAATAATATGTTGGCTTTGTTTCCTGAAGCTGCTGCGGAAGCTCCGCCGATCAGACCTGCTATACCGCAGGTGCATCCGAAAATAAAAAGATAAATATTACGGTGGCGGTTTGATTTTTTATTTTCTTTTTTGATTTTCATAATAAAACCTTCCTTTTAAGGCTTTTTCGCTTATAAATATAATCAGTTTCTTTCAAGCCTTATGCAGGTTACGGAATATGCGGGCACGGTGTAGTTGAATTTATCCGAGAAGCCGTCAACGGTGAATTCTTCCATGATGCAGTCTTCCTCTGCACCGAGAATGTTATCGTTATCAAGGCTGTCACCTGCAACCTGATGCACGGCTGCCGTTGATTTTACATCCGCATTTTCAATGTCAACCGCAATAACTCTGCTCGTTTCTGTTGTGTTGACGATTTTTACTATGATATCGCCGCTTTCGTCGGTGCTGACAACATGATATGCCTCCGCCTGAGCACTGTTTGCAAAATCATAGTCGACATAGAGAACATCATCAATGTAGCATTTTACCTTTGTGCCAGAAACATCAATTTTCAGGCTGTAGGTTTTGCCTGCTTCAACGGTGAAGGGCTTGTGGGTGCCGTTTATGCGGCCCGTTTTTATTCCGTTTTCAATCTGCTGAAGTGCGGAATAAGTGTTGCCCCATCCGCCGATATTCCAGAAATAACAGTTATCCTTATCCTTGACGGCAAAGGGAATGATAAAGCCTTCGTCACCGTCAAGCTTCGTTGCTTCGAGAGTGTAGGTGTAGTTTGTCCATTCGTCGCAGCCGTAATAGGCAACCATGCCCGTTTCGGTGTAGGGCATCCAAGTGTTGGTCTGAACAAGCTTTCCTTTTTTAATTTCAAAATCGTTGCTGTCATAGATGTTTTCCCAGTTCCACCAGAAATCCGTCGGAAGAGAAAATTTCTGCTCACCGAGAACCTTGCCCGTTTCGTTTGATGTGACTTTTATGTTGTCAAATCCGGCTGAAGTATACCATGTGCCGATGCCGACTCTGCCGCTGAGAGCAGGCTGCTCAATCTTTGCACCGTCAAGAGCGGAGCTGAGAAGCTTTGATCCCTGATTGACCGAGAAAAGCTTCTGCACATAATAGCTGATTGAGCCCGTCACCTGATGATTGTTGAACCATATGAGGTCGGGTGACCAATGGGTTGCGGTGAGATTGCCGAAAAGGGGAGCATAAGCCGCCATGCGGACTATATCTCCGTTGCGTTCGAGTCCCGTCATGTATGCCGCTTCGGCAAGAGCGGAAATAAGTCGGTTGGATTTTGCAGCAAACTCGCCGAGGAAAACCTGAATTCCTCCGCCGTAGATTGTGTCGGTCATTTCGTCAACGGAGCGTTTATAGTTATCCTCATCATAGTAATCGGTATTTTTGAAAAACCATGAAGGCTCATTATAATAGTGGTGGTCGGTTGCACCTGCAAAATCGGCAGCATTCTCCGAATCACCGAGCTGCTCCTTTGCATATTCGTAAGAGGGGAGGTACTGAGCACTGTGAGTGCCGTCGGATGCACCCGATGAATAAATCAGCTCGATTCCTTCGTAAAGTTTGGGGTTTTCGGCTTTTGCCTCATTGAAAGAGTCAAGGAATGCCTGATAGCGTTCAAAATAAACTTCGCCCTCCTGCTCGTTGCCAATGCCGATATATTTAAGCTCAAAGGGCTCGGGATGACCGAGGGAAGCACGCACCTTGCCCCATGTTGAGGTTTCATCGCCTCTGCAGAATTCAACAAGGTCATGCATATCCTGAATATACTGCCTGAATTCGTCGCTCTCCATATCAACGGGACCCTTGCCCCTCATCTGGCAGTAAAGACCGCAGTTGATAACGGGAACGCCGACGGCACCTATATCCTCGGCAAGCTGAAAATATTCAAAAAATCCGAGACCGTAGCTCATGAAGCAGGGGGTTGGGTCATCTGTTGCGGCAAAGTTTGTCCAGAGATTGATGCCCTGCTTCCTTGCTGCAACATCGCCGTAGCCGCCGCCGAATTCAAGCGGAAGACCGTCGCTGCCCGTTGCAATTGAATCCTTCCAGTTATATGCACTTTCGTAATCGTTACCTTCGATTATGCAGCCGCCGGGAAAACGCAGGAATTTCGGCTCGAGTGATTCAAGCATTTCACCAAGGTCCTTACGCATTCCGTTTTTTCTGCCCTTGAAGGTGTCTTCGGGGAAAAGAGAAATCATATCAAGTGCAACGCAGCCTTTGTCAGCAAGCACCTGAAGAGTGACATTCTGAAAAGCTGTTTCGGTGCAGGTGAGCGAAAGCTCATATTTTGTCCATTCGGAGCTTATGCTTTCAATAATACCTTCTCCGACTGTTTTATCACCGATGCAAAGACGCACATATATTTTGCCCGAATAGCCGTCAATTCCCTTTGCATAGACTGAGAAATTATATTTTGCATCCTTTTCAACCGACATTCCGTCAAGAAAGCCTCGGTTTGCAATGCCTGCGGGAGAGTCTGAAGTGTTTGAGAGAACGAGATAAGACGGGTTGTTTTCATTGAGAGCGTTTTCGGTATCTTTTTTTACCTTCAAATCCGCACCTCCGACGGCACTCCATGCGTGAAGTGCATCGCCTGCGGCAATATCCGTGTATTCAAACGAGCGGTTTGCGACCATTTCCGCATAAAGTCCGCCGTCAGCCGCAAAATTGATATCTTCAAAGAAAATTCCGAAAAGCAGGTCACTGATATCGTGGATTTCGTCGCCTGCATCAATATTCATTGTGTAGTCCGCATTTTCTGTGTTGTATGCGGTGACTGTGTTTGCGTCGGGTCTGTCAATATCGGGTGCTTTGGGTGTATCAATTCCTCCCGCAAATGACATGATTGCGGCAACTACAGCTGCAACTGTTTTTTTCAACCATTGATAAATCGCATATTTCATAAGGATCACCTTCCCGGTTAAATTCTATAATATGAAAATAATAAAGTCAAGCTTCTTCGGAAACAAGCAAATCAAGCAGAGCTTCGCAGCCGTCATAAATATCACGGTAGGCAACATCAAATCTGCCGCTGTACCACGGGTCTGCAACGTCGCCGCCTCTGTCGGTGAATTCCATGAGCTTTCTGATTTTGCCGTCGGGATCGGAGCCCAGAATGCGGTGCATGTTGCGGATGTTCATGCTGTCCATGCCGATAAATAAATCATAATTGCCGTAGTCGCTTTTCCTGAGCTGAACGGCACGCTTTCTTTCACACGAAATACCGTGCTTTGCAAGTTCCGCTTTGGCAGGCGGATAAACGGGATTGCCGATGCCGCCCCATATTTCCTCCGTGCTTGTTGCACAGGAAGAAACCGAAAATTCATTTCCGAGCCCCAGCCTTTCCGCCATATTTCTGAATATGAATTCCGCCATGGGGCTGCGGCATATATTGCCGTGGCATACGAACATTATTTTTTTCATTGACACATCACCTTTTCTTTCAATGAATTCATTATATCACATGTGTCAATAAATAACTTTTTGTTGAAGTGACGGTGGTTTTATGATATATTATTCAAGGTGAGATTATGCAGACTGTCAGCGAAGCTCTTGAAAAGCTCGGAAAATCAAAATTCCGCTCAGGTTTTCACCTTAGCGAAAAAGATAAAGAATATGTGAAAGAAAAGGGCTTGGAAACAGTCAGGGCTCATGCGGAGGATATAATCCGCAAGCGGCTTGCACCTGCCGTTATTCCGAATGACGGTCGGCAGACTCCGATGAAAGGTCATCCCGTGTTCATTGCTCAGCATGCGTGTGCCTGCTGCTGCAGGGGTTGCCTCGAAAAGTGGTATAAGGTGCCGCAGGGCAGGGCACTCACAGAAAATCAGCAAAATAAAATCGTCAATCTTCTTATGAAGTGGATAGAAAACGAAACGGAGGAATAAAAATGAAGGCTTTTTTTGCATCGCTTGTTGCAGCGATAGTTGCATTTTTCGGAACAATATCAAGCGGTATAATTGATGCAGTCAACAACTATGAATTTACCGTTGATGCAAGCGAGACGGGCAGGGTGCTTGCAAATCCCGCAAGCAATATCAATATCTGGTCGATAGACGGAAATCCGTTTGTCAATGCACAGCTCAACGAAGAAAACAATATTTTTGATTTCGTCAACTATGTTCAGTTCATGCAGTGCACGGGCGGAAGTGCGGAAAGGGATTTGTTTGTTGACCCCTACAACAGAGAAGTGCTTGACGACTATGATTTCACCGTGCTTATCGAAAACTGCAGAGGTGTTCTGAGACTCGGTGCAAAACCCTTCCTCAAGCTCGGAAGCGTTCCTCTGAAATATTCCGAAAAAGCAAATACAGATGCTATGTTCGGCACTAATATCTATCCGCCCGATGATTATAACGTATACTATAATTATATAGCGGCAATCGCTCAGGCTCTTGTAGATGAATTCGGCAAAGAAGAGGTTCTCACATGGCGTTTCGGCGTTATGACGGAATATGAGAATTCCGCATGGTTCATGGCAAACAGCGAAACTCCGGAGGATTCGGCGGTTGAATACTGCAAGCTTTATGACTATACCGTTGCGGCACTTGAGGATGTTATCGGCGATGTTTTTGTGGGTGCACATTCAATGACCGTTACCGAAGGCCTCTGGGATGAAGCGGAATTCATCAGACACTGTGCAAACGGCACAAACTATAAAACGGGCGAAAAAGGCTCAAGACTCTGTTACCTTTCGGCGTCGTTTTATGATTCCGAGCCCGGAAAATATACAAGTGGCTACAATCTTCCCGAAACGATAGATTATATCAGAGACGTTGCTGAATCCGTCGGCTTCAACAACCTTATTTACGGCATAGATGAAGGCAGAATTCTCTGCGGAAACACAGGCGGAAAGGACAGCGACGAGCTTCTTTCAAGAACCTGCGGCTATACCTATCAGGCAGGCTATGATGCAAGAATATATAAGCAGATGTTTGAAAATGACATCAATTATTTCTCATCATGGGATTATCTTTCAAACGGACTTTTTGAAGGAAATCCTACCGTCAGCTATCATGTTGCGAAAAATGCCGCAAAATTCGGCGGTGCAAAGCTTGCAAAAACCGAAAGAACCGGAAAAGGTCTTATTTTCAAAGCGGAGGTTGATGCGGTTTCTGCCTTTGACGAAAACACAAATACTCTGCACATCATGGCTTATAATTTCAAAAACAAGGTTGATTACAAATCAGATGCAGATCTGAAGTTTACCGTGAAAGCACCTCAGTTTGACGGAAAACAGGTTAAAATAATTTCGTATATGATTGATGATGACTGCAACTGGTTTGACGAATGGGTTGAGGACAGAGAAAAATACGGAATCGGTGATGACTGCTTCTCATGGTCACCCGATGATCCGACTGTTGATAATCCCGTCACTCTTTCAGACCCTGCGGCAAGAGAAATCTATAAAACACAGCTTTATGATAAATACACCGAATGCTCGAAGCTTGTTCCGACGGAACAGACTGCAACGGTCACAGACGGCGAAATAATTCTTGAGACAACGCTTGACCCTAACGCCGTTATTTTTTATGAAATTGTGGAAATATGAAAAAACTATTGAAAAATTGACAAATATTTTGTAATATAAAAAGACTGACGCAAAATAAATCCAAAGGAGAAACATATGCAGGATAATAATCAGTTCAAACCCTATGTTCCCGCAAGCAAGGTAACTCCCGAATTAACCGTAACATCCGTTATCATGGGTATCCTTCTTTCGGTGGTTTTCGGTGCGGCGAATGCATATCTCGGTCTGCGTGTCGGCATGACGGTTTCGGCATCAATCCCTGCCGCCGTTATTGCGATGGGCGTAATCCGTGTTATTATGCGTAAAAATTCAATTCTTGAAAGCAATATGGTTCAGACCATGGGCTCTGCAGGCGAATCACTTGCCGCAGGTGCAATCTTTACCATCCCCGCTCTTTATCTCTGGGCATCTGAAGGAAAAATGGAGAAGCCCGGGCTTCTTGAGATAACTCTCATTGCTCTTCTCGGCGGTCTGCTCGGCGTTTTCTTTATGGTGCCTCTGCGTAACGCCCTCATCGTTAAAGAGCATGCAACCCTTCCTTATCCCGAAGGCACGGCATGTGCCGAGGTTCTTCTTGCAGGTGAAGACGGCGGCTCAAATGCCTCAACCGTTTTTGCAGGTATGGGCTTTGCAGCATTTTTCAAGCTTGTCATTGACGGTCTGAAGGCTGTGCCCGGTGAAATCTCATTCAGAATCAAGGGCTTTGCCGGCGAAATCGGAACTCAGATTTATCCTGCCGTTCTGAGCGTAGGTTATATCTGCGGACCCAAGATTTCATCCTACATGTTCTCGGGCGGCGTTCTCAGCTGGCTCGTGCTTATTCCCATGATTGTTCTTTTCGGCGAAACCCTTACTCTTTATCCCGGAACTGCTCCCATCGGTGAAATGTTTGCCGAGGGCGGAGCAAGTGCAATCTGGAGCTCATATATCCGCTATATCGGTGCAGGTGCACTTGCTGCAGGCGGTATCATCAGCCTCATCAAGTCACTTCCTCTTATTGTCCGCACCTTCAGGGATGCAATCAAGGGCATGAAGGGCGGCAGCAACGTAGGCTCCGAGCGTACAAATCAGAGCCTCAGCATGAAGCTTGTGCTTATTGCAATAGCAGTTCTTACAATTCTTGTGTGGCTTGTTCCCGCAATTCCCGTTTCACTTATCGGTGCGGCGGTAGTTGTTATTTTCGGCTTCTTCTTTGCAACCGTTTCTTCAAGAATGGTCGGTCTTGTAGGAAGCAGCAACAATCCTGTTTCGGGCATGGCTATCGCAACACTTCTTATTGCAACCGTTATTCTTAAAATCACGGGCGATACGGGTGCTCACGGCATGAGAGCGGCAATCGCTATCGGCTCTATCATCTGTATTGTTGCGGCAATCGCAGGCGACACCTCTCAGGACCTCAAAACGGGATTCCTTCTCGGTGCAACGCCAAAGAAGCAGCAGATCGGCGAAGTTTTCGGCGTTGTTGCGGCGGCACTCGCAATCGGCGGCACCCTCAATCTTCTTGACTCCGCATGGGGCTTCGGCGGCGACCAGCTTGCAGCTCCTCAGGCAACTCTTATGAAGATGATTATTGAAGGCGTTATGGACGGCAATCTTCCCTGGGGACTTGTTTTCATCGGTGTATTCATTGCGATTGTTGTTGAAATCATCGGTATTCCCGTGCTTCCCTTTGCAATCGGTGTTTATCTTCCCGTTCAGCTCAATGCATGCATTATGGTTGGCGGTCTTGTCCGTCTTTTCGTTGACAAGATGAAGAAGCCCGAAGAAGAGAAGAAGAGAATCACAAACGATGGCATCCTTTTCTGCTCGGGTATGATTGCAGGCGAAGGACTTGTCGGCATTCTTCTTGCATTGCTTGCGGTATTCGGATTTGATAAATTCATTGATATTTCGGGCTTCCTCAATCTTCCCGAGGGAGTTGCGAAAGCGGCGGGACTTATAGTTTTCGGCCTTGTAATCCTTTCGCTTCTCAAATTCTCCGTATGGAAAAAGCAGAAGAGCAAATAAGCCATGAAAAAGAAAAACGATACAAATTATCTCGACAAAATCCCCGTTCATCCCGACATCCGCTGGAATGCGGATGAAAACGGAATCGTGACCCTTGAAATTGACAACAAAGGCGTGATGAACAGAATTGCACAGAAGCTTCTGAAAAAGCCGAAGGTCAGTTATATTCATCTTGATAAAACGGGCAGCTTCGTGTGGCCGCTTATCGACGGAAAAAGAAGCATTGCAGACCTTGCAAAGGATGTTGATGCTCATTTCGGCGAAGAAGCACATCCGCTTTATGAAAGACTTGCTCAGTTTTTCAGGGTTCTCGACAGCTATAATTTCATAAACTGGGTTGAATAAGAAAGAACCGTTCCTGCACGGATTGTGTGCGGGAACGGTTTTTATCATCTTACCGCAAAAAGATATAATATCATACAGTAAGATTCCTTTTTCAAAAAAGGGCGAAGCCGCAGTCGGTTAAGACTGCGGCTTCTTTGAGGAGTTGTATATAAGAGGGTGAGAAGTGGTCATAATTAAATCTGACACAAATCAAGGAGATATTTTTGAAAAATTTATTCATCAATTCCGAGAAGCTCGTTTACTGTCATGCCGAGCACTTCGGAGAGGGCTTTAAGTTCAAAATCCGTAACGTAGCGAAGCTGTCCTTCAAGCTTTGAGAGACCTGATGCATTAAGGTCAACGCCCTTGATCTGGAGCTGAGTGAGAAGGTCCTTCTGCTTCATGTTGATTTCTTTGCGTCTTGCTTCAATTTTGGCACCAACGATGTTTCTGTCACCGAGAGCCTGCTTTCTGATTCTCATGGCTGTGTGTCCTCCTAAGATGTTTGCGTCGGGCTGCCGTCTGAATTATACAATCTGTATAACGCCTCTTTCGTCGAGCACCCGAAACGACACTGTTTTTGTCTACGGGTGGTATTTTACCACACAAAAAATAAAAAAGCAACAGTTTTTTTAAATAAAACGACTGCTTTATCAAAAATTTAACAATTCTGTAAAAAACATTTTTATAATGCGGTTTACTCAACGGCGTTTTTGCACCGGTCCGTGAGAATGAATTTTGAAATAAAATTTTAAATATTATATTGTAAAATTCCGATTTTTAATGCATAATAGCAGTTGACGGCGTATTTGCCGAATATATAAAAAAGAGGCGGACATTTATGGAATACACAAAACCGCAGAGAAACCTGACCATGCTGACCGACTTTTATGAAATCACCATGGCAAACGGTTATTTCAAAAATAATTTCAGAGATACAATCGGCTATTTTGATATGTTTTTCCGTAAGGTGCCTGACGGCGGCGGATTTGTTGTTATGGCGGGTCTTGAGCAGCTTGTGGATTATCTTGCAAACCTGACCTTCGATGCCGAAGATATTGAATTTCTCAGAAGCAAAGGCTTCGGAGAGGATTTTCTTGATTACCTTGCAAATTTCAGATTCTGCTGTGATGTGTGGGCTGTTCCCGAGGGAACTCCCGTTTTTCCGGGTGAACCGATAGTCAAGGTCAAGGGTCCTGTTATTCAGGCTCAGTTTATCGAAACAATGGTTTTGCTCTGCATCAATCATCAGAGCCTTATTGCCACCAAGGCAAACCGCATCTGCCGTGCCGCAGGCGATAAATCCGTTATGGAATTCGGCTCAAGAAGAGCTCAGGGTGCTGACGGTGCAATCTACGGTGCAAGAGCTGCATATATAGGCGGCTGTGTGGGTACCGCATGCACGATTTCGGATGAGATGTTCGGCGTTCCCGTTCTCGGCACCATGGCACACAGCTGGGTTCAGCTTTTTGACAGTGAATACGAAGCTTTTGCCGCATACGCAAAGGAATATCCCGACGGCTGCACCCTTCTTGTTGATACCTATAACACTCTTAAATCGGGTATTCCCAACGCAATAAAGGTTTTTGATGAGGTGCTTAAGCCTCTCGGAAAGCGTCCCAGAGGAATACGCATTGACAGCGGCGACATCGCATATCTTTCACGCAAGGCAAGGAAGATGCTTGATGAAGCAGGCTATCCCGACTGCTCGATTGTTGCATCGAATTCTCTTGATGAATACATTATAAGAGATATGCTTGCACAGGGTGCAAAGGTTGACTCCTTCGGCGTTGGCGAAAGACTCATAACCTCATCGTCAAGCCCCATGCTCGGCGGCGTTTATAAGCTTTGCGGCGTTCAGAAGGACGGAAAGATTATCCCGAAAATCAAGCTCAGCGAAAATGTTGCAAAAATCACAACTCCCGGCAACAAGAGAGTTTACCGCCTTTACGACAAAGAAACGGGCAAGGCTATTGCCGATCTGATTACCCTTGCAGACGAAACGGTTGACGATACAAAGCCCTATGAGCTTTTTGACCCCGATTTCACATGGAAACGCAAAACGGTAACGGATTATGTTGCAAGAGAGCTTCTTGAACCCGTTTTTGATAAAGGAAAATGTGTTTTCAACAGAAAGAGCACAAAGGAAATCCGTGACTACTGCAAAAAGCAGGTTGATACTCTCTGGGATGAGGTTACGAGGTTTGAAAACCCTCATAACTATTATGTTGACCTTTCACAGCCGCTCTGGGATTTAAAGCATGAACTGCTCAGAAAAAACGGCAAATAATAAATTTTTCGGACAGGTGAGAATATGAAAGCTAAAATAACTCTTGCAAAAGAATTCAGAATAGGCGATATAGATAAGCGTATTTACGGCTCATTTATTGAGCACCTCGGCAGGGCGGTTTACGGCGGCATTTATGAGCCGGGTCATCCCACGGCGGATGAAAACGGTTTCCGTCAGGATGTCATTGACCTTGTAAAGAAGCTCAATGTTCCCGTTGTGCGTTATCCCGGCGGCAATTTCGTTTCGGGATATAACTGGGAGGACGGAGTTGGCCCCGTTGAAAACAGACCCGGAAGGCTTGACCTTGCGTGGGGCACAACCGAGCCCAATACTTTTGGCACCAATGAATTTATGGAATGGTGCAAAAAAGCGGGTACGGAATGCATGATGGCGGTCAATCTCGGCACAAGAGGTGCGGACGAAGCAAGAAATCTTGTTGAATACTGCAACCACAAGGGCGGCTCTTACTGGTCAGACCTCAGACGCTCCCACGGTGTTGAAGAACCCCACAATATAAAGCTCTGGTGTCTCGGCAATGAGATGGACGGCGGCTGGCAGATGGGTGCAAAAACTGCTGTTGAATACGGAAGAGCGGCTCTTGAAGCATCAAAGCTCATGAAGTGGACAAGCCCCGGAATCGAAACCGTGCTTTGCGGTTCATCAAGCAGAAATATGGCAACATTTGCAAAGTGGGAAGCCGAAAGCCTTGAAATTGCATATGACAGCATTGATTATGTTTCGCTTCATCAGTATTACGGCAACCATGACGATGATGTTATGAGCTTCCTTGCAAGAAGCCTTGAGGTTGACGATTTTATTTATTCAATCATCTGCACCTGCGACTACATAAAAGCAAGAAAGCGTTCAAAGAAAACAATCAATCTTTCGTTTGACGAATGGAATGTTTGGTATCATTCAAACAACGCTCCGTTTGAAAGATGGAGTCAGGCTCCCGCACTTCTTGAAGATATCTATAATTTTGAAGATGCTCTTCTTGTCGGCTCGCTTCTCATAACCCTTCTGCGTCATTGCGACAGAGTCAAGGTTGCCTGCCTTGCACAGCTTGTCAATGTTATTGCTCCCATCTTCACGAAGACGGGCGGAGGTGTTTTTGAGCAGACAACATATTTCCCCTTCATGCATCTTTCAAACTACGGCAGAGGCAGTGCACTTCTTCCTCTTATTGACTGCCCGAAATATGACTGCAAGGCATTCACCGATGTTCCTTATATTGAAACTATCGCAACCTATGATGAAGAAAATGAAGAAATGGCAATTTTCTGCGTCAACAAGAGTCAGGATGAAAGTGTTGTTCTTGATGTTAACCTCATGGATTTCGACGGCTATAAGCCCTGCGAATTCATTTCAATGGACGGTTATCACAGAAAAGACGAAAACACCTTTGACAACATAAAAGTAAAGCCCCATAACAATCCCGTGCCTTCGCTTGACGGCAAAAAGCTTGAGGTTGAGCTCAAGCCCTTCAGCTGGAATGTTATAAGACTCAAGAAATAAAAAATTCCGTGCATAAGCATCTTCGCTTATGCACGGTTTTTGATTATCTGCAATTTTTAACTGCTTCATAAACCATCTGCGGATAATCCGACATGATGCAGTCGGCACCGTTTCTGACCAGAAGCTCTGCATCCTCCGCTTCATTGACAGTCCAGTACTGAACGGCGATGTCGTTTCTGTGCGCATAGTTTATGAATTCTCTTGTGCCGAGGTTGACAAGTCCTTTGGCACCGCTTTTTCCGTAGGGAATCTGCAATGCGATGTAAGAAACATCAATGTCGTTCAGATCCCAGTTCATTCTTGAATAGATATAGAACAGAATAACTTCGGTTGTTCTTGCGGAGCGGGGCATATCGGGATATTTATGCTCCATATAAACCGAAACGAGCTCTTTTGATGAAGCCCAGATAACTCTGTCCTGAAGCTTTCTTTCTGTTACGATTGAATAAAGCTTGTCGGCAGCCTTCATTCCGTTTATGCCGGTGCTTTTTATTTCAATTATGTAACAGAAATCCTTGTTGCCGCTGTTTTTCTCGATGAAATCAATAACGGTTTCACACTTGACAACACGGAGATTTTCGGGGATATCCTTGCCTCTGAGGCCTCTGTAGGGATAATTCTCGCCGTCAACGGTGAAGTTTTCTCCGAGATTAAGGGTATCATAGGCTTCTTTATAAGTAAGCTCCGAAACCTTTACATCCTTGCGGCCGAAGGCTTCAACCGCATTTGAGGTTGCATCGTATGTTGTGTTGTGCAGAAGAACAAGCTCGCCGTCTGCCGTAATATGAACATCAAATTCAAAAACATCAACCCCGAGCGATTTGTTCTCTTTGAGAACATATTCAAAAGCCATGAGGGTATTCTGCGGAGCAATTCCCGCACCTGAGCGGTGAGCGGAAACGTCTGTATCAAGATACTCCCTGATATAAGGATTTTCTGCGTTTTCATTGACGTAGATGGGAGTGTCGGGGTTGCCGGGATGCGGCATGGTTAAAATCATCGGAATTATAGCAACTGCAAGAACGATGGTCTTACATATACTTTTTATAAATGGAAATATTATATACATAATTATGTTACCTTATTTAATTCTCAGAAGTTTGAGCACGGCATTATAAAGAAGCTCGAAAATTCCGAAAAAGCCGTCAACATAAACAAGACTTGTTGAATCGTTGATGCCGACATTGCCCGAGCCTTCACCCTTTGCACCGTCATAATCGGAGGTATGGCTGCAAAGCCATGAAATCATTCCGTCGGGGTAAGAAAGCTCAACATTTTCGCCGAGACCGTTGACGGTTGTCATATAGGGATATGCTCCGTTTTCTGCAGAGAACATGTCGTGATTTACGGCAAACCATGCGTGATGACTGCTCGAGGTTGCACTTCCGTCTTCATAGCATACCTTTGTTATTGTTGAAAATCTGCAGTCTTCGGCAACGTTTGAAATTGCGGTAAGCCTGTCCCATGTGGGTGAAACGCAGAGATAATAGTTAACAAGCGGGTCGCGTCTGCTCGAGGTGAGCCAGATGGGCATATCCGCGATTTTTTCGAGTTTTTCATCGGAAGGAGCCCATGCGGGGCAGATGGGGAATGCAGCGGCAAAAAGCTCGGGGTAAGCAATTGCCATTTTATAGGTCATCTTGCCGCCCATTGAATAGCCGCCGACATAGATTCTGCTCAGGTCGATGTTGTCTTTGTTTTTAGCAATGAAATCGTCGATTGCCGCACGGAGCGGTTCAACGAGCTCGTTGGGCCAGTACATACCGTTTTCTTCTCTTGAACGTGCCGCAAGAATGAAAGCACCGCCTGCAGGCTCGAAGCGAGCCTGAAATTCGTTGCTTGCCCAGTAGGCAATGTTGCTCTTTGCAACCTGAACTCCGTCCGAGGCACCGTCGCCCATGCCGTGAAGCCACACAACGAGAGGATATTTTGTTGTGTCATTTTCGCCTGCGGGTGAAAAATAACGGTAGTCGATTGAGTAGCCGCCTGCTTCGGGTCCTTCACCGAAAACAAACTGCTCTTTGATCGGGTCAAGTCCGCCTTCAACGGAAAGTGCACCTGCACCGAGAGGGTAGGCGGCAAGAAGAATAAATGCGAGGAGAATTGCTGTTAATTTTTTGATTTTTTTCATTTTTTACACCTCATTCCTTAGACTATAGGTTAACATATATTTAACATTATTTCAACAAAAAATTACTATCAATTATTCATAAATATAATTCCGCCATATTGCGTAAAGGAGATTTTTAATTTTTGCTTGCAAATCCGCCGATATATGATAAAATTAAAATGTATTATTATATCCGGGAGGTATGTCCGATGATAAAGGAATTTATGGGCAAGGATTTCTTGCTGAACAGCGAACCTGCAATAAAGATGTTTGAGGCGGCGGATAAAATGCCGATTTTTGACTGGCATTGCCACCTTTCGCCCAAAGAAATATATGAAAACAAGCAGCCAGAAGATATTGCGTGGCTCTGGCTTGCGGGTGACCATTATAAATGGCGTGCCATGCGTTCATGCGGCGTTGACGAAAAATATATAACGGGCGATGCAAGCGGCTATGAAAAATTCAGGGCGTTTGCGGAAATCATGCCCAATCTAATCGGAAATCCCATGTATCATTGGTGTCACCTTGAGCTGAGAAGATATTTCGGCATAAACGATATTCTCAATGCTGAGAATGCCGACAGTATATGGGAAAGAGCGAATGCCGCAATCAAAGCAGGCGGCTTTACTCCGAGAGAGCTTATCGAAAAATCAAATGTTTCACATCTGTGCACAACAGATGACCCTGCAGACAGCCTTGAATATCACAAGCTTATTGCAGAAGCCGATTTCAGATGCAAGGTTCTTCCTGCGTTCAGACCCGACAAAGCTCTGAGCATCGACCTTCCCTCATGGAGACCCTGGCTTGCCGATATGGAAAAGGCAGTCGGCAGAGAAATCGGCGGTTTTGCAGAGCTTTGTAAGGCTCTTGAAGAAAGAATAGAATTCTTTGCATCAATGGGCTGCCGTGCAAGCGACCATGCGTTTTCATATGTTCCTTATGAAGAAGCAACCGCAGAGGAGCTTGAAGCAATATTTGCAAAGGTGAAGAACGGCGGAGATGCAGACACGCTTGAAACCGATAAATTCAAAACAGCACTCCTGTCATTCCTTGCAGCGGAATATGCAAAACGCAACTGGGGAATGGAGCTTCATATCGGACCCCTCCGCAACAACAACACCCTTATGTTCAGGAAAATCGGACCCGATGCAGGCTTCGATTCGATAGATGACAGAGAAATTGCGGGCAAGCTTTCAAAATTCCTTGACAGCCTTGCAGTTAAGGAACAGCTTCCCAGAACGGTTCTCTTCACCCTCAATCCCAAGGATAATTATGTTCTCGGAACAATGCTCGGCAACTTCCAGAGCAGCGAAGCGGAAAGCAAGATTCAGTTCGGCTCGGCATGGTGGTTCAACGATAACATTGACGGCATGAGAGAGCAGATGAAGGCACTTGCAAACCTCGGTGCAATCGGAAAATTCGTGGGAATGGTAACGGATTCCCGTTCGTTCCTTTCATATCCCCGTCACGAGTATTTCCGCAGAATCATGTGCGGGCTTCTCGGCGACATGGTTGCAGACGGACTTTATCCCTATGACGAAAAGGCTATCTGCAAAATAGCAGAGGATATTTCATATAACAATGCAATCAGATATTTCGGTGTAAACTAAAGGAGGAAAAATCATGGCAAAATATGTTCTTGCGTTAGACCAGGGCACTACCAGTTCAAGAGCGATTATTTTTGATAAAAAAGGTAATATTGTCGGCAAGGCTCAGAATGAATTTGAGCAGATTTATCCTCAGGCAGGCTGGGTTGAGCATGACCCTCTGTCAATTCTCTACAGCCAGTTTCAGGCGGTTTCGTCCTGCCTCATCAGCAGCGGAATCGCTCCGTCGGAAATTGCCGGCATTGGTATAACAAATCAGAGAGAAACAACAATTCTCTGGGACAGACAGACCGGTAAGCCCGTTTATAATGCAATTGTGTGGCAGTGCCGCAGAACGGCGGAAATCTGTGAGGAGCTCAAGGCTCAGGGGCTTGAAGAATATATCAAGGATAAAACGGGTCTTCTTATAGATGCATATTTCTCGGGCACAAAAATCAAGTGGATTCTTGATAATGTCCCTCAGGCAAGAAAGCTTGCCGATGAGGGCAGACTTCTTTTCGGCACGGTTGAAACATGGATTATCTGGAATCTTACGGGCGGCAGTGTTCATGTTACCGACTATTCAAACGCTTCAAGAACCATGCTGTTTGATGTTGACAATCTCTGCTGGGATAAGTATCTCTGCGAAAAGCTCGGAATTCCCATGTCGATTCTTCCCGAGCCCGTTCCTTCAAGCAAGGTTTACGGCAGGGTTTCAAAGGGCATTCTCGGTCTGGAATCGCTCGAAGGAATTCCCATCTGCGGAGCAATCGGCGACCAGCCTGCGGCACTCTTCGGTCAGGGCTGCTTCAACCCCGGTCAGGCAAAGAATACTTACGGCACGGGCTGCTTCCTGCTGATGAACACAGGCGAAAAGAGGGTCAAATCAAAGAATAATCTTCTTACCGGTGTTGCGTGGGGTATCGAAGATAAGGTTGAATACGCAATTGAAGGCTCGGCATTCAATGCAGGCTCGGTTATAAAGTGGCTCCGTGACGAGCTTCACATGATTGATACCGCAAAAAGATGCGATGAGCTTGCAGAGAGCGTTCCCGATGCAAACGGAATTTATTTTGTGCCTGCATTCACGGGTCTCGGTGCACCCTACTGGGATATGTATGCAAGAGGAACACTTGTGGGCATAACAAGAGGCGTTAACAGAGCACATATCGCAAGAAGCGTTCTTGAAGCGATTACATATCAGATGACCGATCTTCTCGAGGCGATGAAATCCGACTCGGGCATTGATTTTACCGAGCTTCGTGTTGATGGCGGTGCAAGCGTGAGCAACATCATGCTTCAGATTCAGGCTGACATGATAAGATGCAGCGTCAACCGTCCGAAGAATGTTGAAACAACCGCTCTCGGTGCCGCATATCTTGCGGGTCTTGCCGTCGGTCTGTGGGAAAATACCGATGAAATCCAGCACAACCGCGAGGTTGAAAGAGTTTTTGTTCCCGAAATGGACGAAGCAAAACGCAACGAGCTTTATGCGGGCTGGAAAAAGGCTGTTGCCTGCTCAATGGGCTGGGCAAAGTGAAGCTTTGCTTCACAATGAAGAATGAAAAATGAATAATTAATGTTTGAGGAAGGGCTTCGCCCTTATCCGAATTTATATTATTTATGTTTAAGGCGGGGGCTTGCTCCCGCCGGATTGTATTGATAACGGAGATGTAAAAAATGGACTATTTGAAGGAGTCGCTCAGACTCCATTATGAATGGAAAGGCAAGCTTGAAACAAAGGCAAGAGCAAGTGCGGGAAGCAAGCAGGATTTGTCGCTTGCTTATACTCCCGGAGTTGCCGCACCGTGCCTTGAAATTCAGAAGGATATAAACAAAAGCTATGAGCTCACAAGAAGATGGAATACTGTTGCGGTCATTACCGACGGAACGGCTGTGCTCGGTCTCGGAGATATAGGTCCCGAGGCAGGTATGCCCGTTATGGAGGGAAAATGCCTGCTTTTCAAATCCTTTGCGGATATAGATGCAATTCCCCTCTGCATCCGTTCAAAGGATACGGATGAAATTGTGAATGCCGTTTCGCTTTTTGCAGGCAGCTTCGGAGGTATCAATCTTGAAGATATTGCTGCTCCGAGATGCTTTGAAATTGAAAGAAAGCTCAAGGAAAAATGCGATATTCCCGTTTTTCACGATGATCAGCACGGAACGGCGGTTGTTGTGCTTGCGGCGGTGCTCAACGCACTCAGGTGCGTAGGCAAAAAGCTTGAGGATTGCACGGTTGCGATGAGCGGAGCAGGTTCGGCAGGCTCTGCAATTGCAAGACTCCTCAATGCCTGCGGGGCGGGGAATATTATTATGAGCGACAGACAGGGCATAATCCGCAAGGGTGATGATCTTTCTCCCGCTTTTGCGGAGCTTGCAGAATTCACCAATAAAAATCATATCAGAGGCAGCCTCGCAGATGCAATGAAGGGTGCCGATGTTTTTGTCGGCGTTTCCGCAGGGGGCATTGTCAGCAGAGAGATGGTTGAATCCATGGCAGATAATGCCGTTGTTATGGCAATGGCAAACCCCACTCCCGAAATCATGCCCGATGAGGCGAAGGCGGCAGGTGCGGCAGTTGTCGGCACGGGCAGAAGCGATTATCCCAATCAGATAAATAATGTGCTTGCATTTCCCGGCATATTCAGAGGTGCACTTGATGTGAGAGCCTCTGATATTAATGAGGAGATGAAGCTTGCCGCCGCACATGCCATTGCGGACCTTGTTACGGAGGAAAAACTCTGTGCGGAATACATTCTTCCCGAGGCCTTTGACGAAAGGGTAGGGCCTGCAGTTGCAAAAGCAGTTGCAAAAGCAGCGTGTGATTGTGGAATTGCACGAATTTAATACGGTTTGTTTAGCGAATATTCACAAAATATTAAAATTAATTTTTAATTCTGTCAACTTTCTATTGCTTTATTTTAATAATTGTGTCATAATTGCTATGCATATTGGAGCAGAAGGCGGTTCTGCGTCTGCTCATAATGGGGAAATCCCCGGGACTTAAGAATCTATTTTAAGGAGGAAAAATCTATGTCCACATTCAAAAAGGTCATCAGCCTTGTGCTTTGTGCGGCAATTCTTGTCGGCTCATTCGCACTTGTCGGCGGCCTCGTAGCTCCCGTGGCTTCTGCTGCAGAAGAAACATTGGGAATGAAAACTACGGTAAAGAAATCCACAGATGCTAACGGTGCAGAAAAGACTCTCACCGATGTTACAGGTATCATGTCATATAATGATCTTGTAGCAGCATACGGTACCGAAACAGGTGCAGACGGTCTCACAGACGGTTTTGTTTATATCGGTGCTGAATTTTACGAAGCAGACGGTACACTCACCGACTACTATATCATGCCCGGTGATGTGCTCACTTCAAGAGTTTATGTCAAGAGTAACATGTATCTTGGCGAAGCTACCATCATGTCTTTCTTTGACAACTCTGTCTGGGATGTCAAGAAGGCAATCGCAGGCACACCCACATACGATGCTAACGGCTATACTTCAGGTTCACAGG